>CAYVZH010000020.1:0-45261 GCA_964456025.1 uncultured Ruminiclostridium sp. | reverse complement strand
CGGTGAATAAACTTTTTTAAGGCAACACCGCAGAATACAACGTACAAAAATCAGATTTCTGTTCCGAGTAAATGAAAACGGGCAGCCGCTCCGAAGGGGCGGCTGCCCTGATTTCAGTGATAAAGCGCAAACTGCTCGTCAATCCAATGCCCCGCTTTTTCATAACCGCCGTCACTTTCAGGGAAATCCGCTTCCGCCGCGGCTTCGCTCAGATCCGAGCAAAGCTCCCCGAACCATATCTTGACGTGAAAGCTGTCCCCGATCAGATCGACCCGATAATTAAAGCCCTCGGCGCTCCCCGTGATGAAATTCCCTTCCTTAAAATAAGAATAGGTCGGGATCTCAAAATGACGGCGCTTTTCCTGTGTTTCTTCCATTTTTCCTTTTCCTTTCCGAGTAATTTCTCCGATCCTGTACAAACAATAAAAAGCGGCTTAGCCGCTTTTTATTTTTAAAACGCGTAATTTTCAAGCATTCCATGTCTGTTCAGCAAACAGACCACAGGCGCATGGCTTATGATTCGGGAGTTACATCGTCTTCCACCGGTTCCGTCTCGTCGGGAACGTCCGTATCGGGATCTGCCTCATCTGCTTCGGGAACATCGGTATCTTCCGCCGGCGTCGTTACCGCGGAAGGATTCGTATCAATAACTGTTTCGTCTTTTCCGCTGAAATAAACGGAGATCACATTGACCAAAATCGCAATGACGAAAACCGCGATCGCCGCTGTTTTTGTCGCTCTGGCAAGCTTCGCTTCTCTGGTTCTGCCGCTGTTTTTCTGGTAATAGTTATCGTTGCCGCCGCCCGTAATGACGTTGGACATTCCCTGCTTCGATTCCTGAAGCAGAACGATCACCACAATAAACACACACGCAAGAATCAGCAGAAACGCCGCAATAATTTCAATAACACTCATTATTCACATTCCTTCCTTAGAGCGTGTTCACATAAAGCACTGTACCTGTCTTTTTGGCAAAATTCGCCGCATACTTCGTCAAAATTTTCCGAAATACATCAAGTATTCCAAAAAATTTTTCCTCGTATGCAACAAATTTCGCGCAAAAATCCATGCACAGGCTTTTATGTGAACAGGCTCTTGACAGTTCCTACATTAGTAAGATATATTATATCATATCATCGGAGGAATTGCAAGTGTTTTTTGAAAAAATTTGTAAATAAAGCGAAAAATCTATTCCGGCTTTACGGGCGTATATTCTTCCCCGCTTACTGCCCGCTGAAGCGCGCTCAGCATGGCTTCGCTTCTCCACTTCCCCGTTTTTCGGTCAACCTGCCCGTTCCCGTTATCCCAGAGGAAAGTTGCGATCCCGTAATCGCTGCACAGTTTTACAAGCTTTTCACAGAAGAAAATGCAGCTGTTGAAGTCGTCACCGCTTGCCGCATATTCGCCGATGATCACGGGAATCCCGTTATCCACAAAGGTCGTTTTCATCTTCCCGATGAGCTGCTCCATCTGCCGCTGCTCCGAAGCGGTTCCCCACTTGTCCTTGATGTTGGTCGTGCAGAAATCCCACGGCGTATAGTAATGCACGGAAACGATCGATCTTCCCGCCGGGTCGTCCGGCATGACAAAACGGCTGTCACAGGTCATCGCAATATCCGTCCAATATCCCGCGATCAGCAAATGACGCTTTGGGTTATTTCCGCCGGAGGAACGGATCAGCTCCGTAAACTCGCGGTTCAGATTGTTCAGCGTCTCATACGCCTCAGATAAAGGAAGAGAATCAAACCCGACCTCGTTCATGCTCTCGAAGATCAGGCGCTCGCCGTAATCCCGGAAGCATTCCGCGATCTGCCCCCAAAGGGTCTTATACCGCGAAAGCGTGCCCTCGTAATCCGTCGCCGCATGACAGATCCAAGCGCCGAAATTCGGGTCGCCGCCGCCGTCGTGATGAATATTGATAATGACAACCATTCCGAGATCATAGGCGTAATCCACGACCTCGCGGACGCGGTTCATCCACGATTCCGTAACATTCCCCGCTTCGTCGATATGATCCCGCCATGTCACGGGGATTCTTACGGCATTCACGCCGCTGTCCCAAAGCGACTGAAAAAGCTCCTTTGTCGCCTTCGGATTCCCCCAGAGCGTTTCGTCGACTTCTTCGCCTTCCTCAACGTGCTCGTTGACTTTTCCGTCCCCGTCACGATCCGCCTGACACACGTCAAGCGTATCCCCGAGGTTCCAGCCGATTTTGATCCCGCTCACAAGCTCCTGCGAGGTCATTTCACTCATCAGTTCGGGGAGATCTTTATTTTCCTCCGAAATGGCAGGGTTCGTTTCGGCGGGCTGCGCGGTATTTTGCGCACCGTCGGTATTTTCGGCGGAACCCTCCCCGGAACAACCCGTCAGGAGCAGCGAAGCCGCCAGCAGCAGTGCGGTCAGTTGTTTTTTCATCAAGAATCTCCTTTCAAAAAATCCGGTCTTCTTTCTCTCAAGAATAGCACCCGACGGCTTTTTTTTATATCAGAATTGTTGCATTCCTTTCAAAAATGTTGTATAATATTTTGGAAAGGTGGTGTCCGAATGAAAAATCTCGAATACCGGATCAACTACACCAAAAGCAGCACCGCCCCGCACCCGCCACATGACGAGGAGCACGTGTTTTACGATCTCGTCGCGGAGGGAAAAACGGAGGAGATCCTGCGGCTTCGGGAAATACACAGCCATCACACAGACACGGTCGAAACAGAAAAAGGCGTCCTGTCCGAAAACCCGCTCAGAAACGCGATCTATCACCTTGTCGTCAACTGTACCATTATGACGCGCCGCTGTATCGCGGCGGGAATGCCGCAGGAGGAAGCGTATACGCTCAGCGACCTGTTTATCCGCCGTGCCGATCACTGCGGCTCGGTCGTCGAGGTTTATGCGGTCAACGATGAAATGGCGCTCGAATTCACCGCGCGGATGAAACGGCTGCGCAGCATGTCGGTTTCCCCGAAAATAAGAAAAACGATCGGATATATTTGTGATCATATCTATACAAGGCTTACGGTCAATGAGATCGCGGAGCAAATCGGATACAGCCGCAGCCGTCTTTCGGTTCTCTTCCGGAAGGAAACGGGGGTCACACTTACACGATATATTCAAATGAAAAAACAGAGGTCGCAAAAAACCTGATCGAGGGAGGAACGAAGCTTTCCGAAATTTCACAGCTTCTCGGGTTTTCCTCGCAAAGCCATTTTTGCAAATGCTTTCACGACGAAACGGGGATCTCGCCGGGAGAATACCGCCGACGGACGTACCTTTAAAGAAATTCTCATATCAAAAAAACGGTATTGCTTTTCACGCAATACCGTTTATTATAGGTCATTTTCAGGGGCTGCGGCGCTTGATCAAATTTGTTTGAAATTTAAAACATATCAATTCTCGTGAATCACGATGAAACCGCTTCCGTATCTTCAAAAACAGCGGATAACGATCTCGCCAGATTCCCGATATAAATAATTTCGTCCGTTTTTTCCTTGATGATAGAATAATCACGAATATGGACTGCTACAAACAGCGTATTTCCCTTTGAATAATATCCTGTGTCTCCGGTAGCAAGTTCGCCCGGATCGATTTCCGATAAATAATTCCTTATTTTTTCATTCCGATCCATAAATTGAGCAACGTCTTCCGTCTTTATTTTCACAATAATTTCTTCAACACCGTTTCCGTATCTTATATACTGAATCGTCTCAATATGCTCGTTATCCGAAAGACGCCAATCACTGCTTAAAGCAATCGCGGCTTGAGATTCGTTTGAAAGCTCGTTAAATTTTACTTCTTTCTTTTCCGGTCCCCATACATCAAGAACAGAATAAATAAACAAAGACATCCAAACAGCAAATAAGAAGCCCAGAATCAGAATAATATGCTTTATCTTCATATCTCCGCGTCAATCGCCCTTCCCTCGGCAATACTTTTCGGCACGTCGAGGATCCTTTGATTCTTACTCCCCCGAAATTTCAGTTCAAGGCTTCTCTGCGACAATTCAAATTTCCCGTCTACCAGAATACCCAGACATTGGAGCAGTCTTTCGGTATCCCGATCCGACTCCGCACGACCGAGCAGTTCCTCAAAGGTATAGCCCGAATAGCACATCAAATGATAGCCTTTTTCTTTCAGCTTTTCGGCAAGGTAGGCGAGCGGCTCGGGCTGACAGAACGGCTCGCCGCCCGAAAAGGTCACGCCGTGGATCAGCGGATACTGCTGAATTTTCTCAAAGATTCGATCCACGTCCGCGACACGCCCCGCTTGAAAATCATGCGTTTCGGGATTGTGGCACCCTTCACAGCGGTGGGGGCAGCCCTGCACAAAAATCGCAAACCGAAGCCCGGGACCGTCCACGATCGACTCGGGAACAAGTCCCGCTAAGCGGATCAATACCGCGTCTTTCTTTTCCATCATTGATATGCCTCGTTATCGGAAATATAGCCGCGCACCCGAAGGGGGATCCCAAGGTCATTCGCTCTCGAGCGGCAGGCCTCGACCTCCTCCTCGCCGATCACGTCCACCACCGTAAAGGAAACCTCGGGGATAAACGAAGCGGAAACGATCGCGAAATTCAGCATGGAATTATACGCGGGAAGCCCAAAGCGCGACCGGACGATCCGGTCGTATTTTTCGGGATCGGAGGCGTTCAGGCTGATCGAAAGGCTGTCGATCACCCCGCGCATGGAATACAGATCAAAGGTCGGGTGGATCAGGGAAACCAGTCCGTTCGTATTAACGCGGATCTTCATTCCCGACGTCTCCTTGATATACCGCGCGGCTTCGATCAGATCAAACGGACGCGACATCGGCTCGCCGTATCCGCAGAAAACCGCTTCGTGATATTTCGTATGATCCACCGCGTCAAACGCGTCCTTGATCTCCTCGATGCTCGGCTCGTGCTCCAGCCAAAGGCTGTCGTTTTCGCCGACCGAATCCGAATTTTTACGGATACAGAAGGTACAGGCGCACGGGCATTGATTGGTAATGTTCACATAAAGAGACCCGTTTAAATCGTAAAAAATTTTCATTTTTCGCGTTTCCTTTCGTTATAGTTTTTTATGGCAGGCTTCCGTATTTATAATGCTTTTCTCATGATATAAAACCACGACTTTTTCTCAAGCATTTCAAATCCAAATTTTTCAAATAACCTGACAGGACCACGATATTGCCATATAAAGTCTCTATCTACAAAAGGATAGCCTTCTACATAAGAATATCCTTCTTCTTTTGCGTCAGATAAAACTTTTTCCATTGCAAGATTTGCAATCCCTTTTCCCTGATAACTCGGAGCAATATCAATGCAATACAGCACCTTTATTTTACCCTTTTCATAGTTATCAGTCCGAAATTCATTATTTTGAACGATAGGAAGGTAATTTGTTTTATCTCCCGCATTACACCAGCCAATTATATGCTCATCATCATAAATTAAATACCCTGTCATTATTCCATTCAAAATAAGCTCTTTTGCTTTTTCGCGCCGTTCCTCTGCGGTGACATATTCACTTTCATTCGGTAAATGACTTTCCAAACAATAACAGCCTGAGCGCGGATCATTTTCAGGGAAAGCGTCATTTTCAAAATAATGCAGAAATTCTTCTGCCATTTGCGGTAGGAGCTTTCTAAATTGAAGATTCATTATGTTCACCCATTAAATCATTTTCTGTAAAAACATAGAATTAGCTTCTTTTCGAGAGAGAAATGCGGAATCCAAACCTACTCCAAAGTACGTGGGAGCGTAACAGTCAATACGTCCGCAAGCTTTACATAACCCGTTCTTTCCGCTAATTTCTGCGAAGCGATATTGTCGGCGGAAGCAGACCATTGAGGGCATTTGCCTCTCTGAATCATTTCTTTGGCACAAGCGGTACATACGTCAATCGCATACCCGTTTTTTCGGTACCCCTCCAAGGTATTTATTCCAATTTCCTGAACCTGATCCCGCATAAATGGCATATCGGGAGCGTCCGTACAGCTTACTAAAATATCATCTGTGAACAGACCCCAGCACAAACGATCACTTACCATTTCCTCAAAATATTCAAACAGCCAGTCCGTATTTTTACAATTTGGATTGACTTTTGAAAAAAAGTCCAAATACCGCGGGTAGTCCGAAATCTCCAAAGGTCTTGAAAGACACAGCTTTTGAGGAAGCTCCCGAAAAACATACTTGATACTGTGCTGACAATAACCACCGAACACCTTCTTCAGTACAGAACTTAACTCTTCTACTGACACGGCGGCGCAAATCCGCTCTTTCAGTTCGTCAATTTTTTTCAGACAACGATCCCCATAAGAAAATATGATTCCGCCGCTCTGATAAAATACATATAAATCAAACGGCTGCGAATAACCGCATTGCGTTTTATTTCGCTCCTGCGAATAAATAAATTTAGCTCCACAAGGATTGATATTCAGAAGATCAGCTTCGCCAAGCCATTCCGAATAATATCGATTGGTTATCGCCAAAAAATCCATAAGTCACCCCTTCTATACTCACATCTCTTCCCTTTCAAAAACCGTTTTCGCATACGTCGCCACAATCACTTTGGAAGCGCCCGCTTCCTTCAATGTTTTCGCCGCTTCCGAAAGCGTGCTCCCCGTTGTGCAGAGATCGTCCACCAGCAAGATATTCCGACCCCGAACCGCCTCGGGATCAATCGCACGGAACGCACCACGGACATTGCCCCTCCGTTCGCCGCCGTCCAGCGATTTCTGTTCCCTCGTTTCCCGACATTTCTCCAAAAGCTCCGCGCACGGCGCTTTCAGCAGGAAACGAAGCTCCCGCGCGATCAGTCTTGCCTGATTGTACCCGCGTTTCTCAAGATCGCTCCGAAGCATCGGGATATACGTGATCATGTCAGCTTCATCGCTGAGCGCGCGGGAACAAAGTGCCTCAAAAATTCCGCAGGCAAAGGCATAATCCGTATTTCCGCAGGAATCGTGTTTAAAATGCAGGAGTACCTTTTTCGCGAGTCCCTCATAAACACAAAATGCCGCGAAGCCGTCGGTATCCGGAACCGCAAACTCCTTTTCATACGGGATCAGCTCCCGGGCGCACTTCTTGCAGAACGCGCCGTTGAATTCAATGATCGCGTTGCAGCCGGGACAGCGGTTCGGATAAACGAAATGGATCAGATAACGATACAGCCGATGTCTTTGAACCATAAAGTCGGAAAAAGCGGCGGAATTGTCCGCCGCTTTGTCTCTTACTTTTCGTCGTTCCACTCGTACATCTTACGAAGCTCCGCACCGACCTTTTCAAGCTGGTGCTCGCCTTCGATCCGTCTGCACGCGTTGAAATGCGACCGACCCATCTTATTTTCCATGATCCAATTGCGGGCAAAGGTACCGTCCTGGATCTCCGAAAGAACCTTCTTCATTTCCTTCTTGGTGTCCTCGGTGATCAAGCGCTTGCCTACCTCGTAATCGCCGAATTCCGCCGTATCCGAGATCGAATAGCGCATCATCTTAAAGCCGCCCTTATAGATCAGGTCAACGATCAGCTTCATTTCGTGAATGCACTCAAAATAAGCGTTCTGCGGATCGTATCCCGCTTCTACCAGTGTTTCAAAGCCCGCCTTCATCAGCGCGGTAACGCCGCCGCAAAGAACGCACTGTTCACCGAAAAGGTCGGTTTCCGTTTCCATTTTAAAGGTCGTTTCGAGAACGCCCGCTCTCGAGCCGCCAATCCCCGCCGCGTACGCGAGACCGATGTCATGCGCTCTGCCCGAAGCGTTCTGATGAACCGCGATCAGGCAGGGAACGCCGCGCCCGATCGTGTATTCGGAGCGAACGGTATGTCCCGGACCCTTCGGCGCGATCATGATTACGTCAACGTCCGCGGGAGGAACGATCTGACCGAAATGAATGTTGAAGCCGTGCGCAAACATCAGCACCTTCCCCGCCGTGAGGTTTGGCTTAATGCTCTCCTCGTAAAGCTGCGCCTGCTTCTCGTCGTTGATGAGGATCATGATGATGTCTGCCTTCGCGGAAGCTTCCGAAGCGGTATATACCTTAAAGCCCGCTTCCTCGGCGGTCTTCCAGGACTTGCTCCCCTCGTAAAGCCCGATAATAACGTTTACGCCGCTGTCCTTTAAGTTGAGCGCGTGCGCGTGACCTTGGCTCCCGTAGCCGATAATCGCGACCGTTTTTCCGTCCAGTAAGGAAAGATTGCAGTCTTCCTGATAGTAAATTTTTGCCATGTTTGTAAACTCCTTTGCATTTATTCTTGCGCCTTTCAGCGTTTTTAGGACTTGTTCTCCTAGGATAAGCGTGCAGATTTTCGAGCATATTTTTTCGAGGACGAGGAAAAATTACGCAGGCGGGCTTTCGCCCGTCAAGGAATTTTGACACAGTGATCGGAAAAATACGCCGAAAAGATGTGCGCTTATTCCTATGAGAACATGTTCTTACAATGATAATGAAGTGCTGCCCCGCTGGATCGCGATCGTACCCGTCCGCACAATTTCCTTGATCCCGTAAGGGCGCAGAAGCTCTTCAAACGTGCGGATCTTCCCTTCGTAATCCGAGAGCTCAAGCGTCATCGTGCTTACGGAGATGTCGGAAATTTTCGCTTCGGTGATCTTCGCAATCGAGATCAGCTCCGCTCTCTGCGCGGGCGTACAGCTTACCTTTACCAAAACCAACTCGCGGGTCAGAAGCTCCTTCTCGGTGACGGTTTTGACCTTGATCACGTCGATCAGCTTATTGAGCTGCTTTAGGATCTGTTCGAGCATATAATCGCTTCCCCGCGCGACGATCGTAATACGGGAAACTCTTTCGTCCTCCGTAACGCCGACCGCGAGACTGTCGATATTATAGGCGCGCCGCGCGAAAAGCCCGGCGATCCTCGCCAGAACACCCGCCTGATTTTCAACTAAAATAGAAATCGTGTGTTTCATGTATTATCCCATTCGATCTTCATTTTTTCCGGAATGTCACAATATCGTTTTTTCCGTATCCTTTACCATTACCTGAAGCAAATACGGCCCGTCGGAGCTTAGCATCCGCTCAATCGCCCCGTCCGCTTCCGAAAGATCGGCCACCGTTTCTGAGGCGATCCCGTACGCTTCGGCGATCTTGTCAAACTGCGGGCTTCCGTCAAGGCTGACCGCGATCAGGCGGTTTCCGTAAACATTCTCCTGCACCTCGCGAACCATACCGAGATAATGATTCACCATGACGATGACCTTTACGGCAACCCCATGCTGAACCGCCGTCGCAAGCTCCATAAACTGCATCTGAAAGCTTCCGTCGCCGCAAATCGCCAATACCTCAGCGGAGGGCTGCGCAAGCTTCGCGCCGATCGCCGCGGGAACGGAATAGCCCATAGTTCCCATGCCGCCCGCCGTCATGAACCGCCCGTTGCGCAGGAAGAGGTTGTTCGCCGTCCAGATCTGATTTTGTCCGACGTCCGCGACCACAACGGCACCCTCGGGAAGCCGGCGGCTCAGCAGACGGATAAACTGCTTCGGATTAACGGAATCGGAATTCTCTTCGGACGATTCCGCGGAATCCGCCTCCGCTTTCACTTTCGTGATCGCATCGATCCATTCCGTATGCTTCTGCTCCTGCACACAACCGAGAAGCTGATTTAAGATCACTTTCAGATCGCCGACCATCGGCGTTGTCGCGGGGAGATTTTTCCCGATCTCGGCGGGATCAATGTCAATATGGATCACATCGACCTTGCTGAGCTGCTTCACCGCCGTAACGGCACGGTCGCCGACGCGCGCACCGAGCAGAATGAACAAGTCACAGTTCGCGACCGCATAATTTGCCGAGGGAACCCCGTGCATACCGAGCATTCCGAAATACAGACGGTGCGCCATATCCATGCTGCTGAGTCCCATCATGGTGTTGATGACGGGAATATCACAAGTCTCACAGAGTTTCCGAAGCTCGTCCTGCGCGTTCGCGGTAAATACACCCCCGCCCGCGCAGATCAGAGGGCGCTTCGCCTTTTCGATCGCGTCCGCGATCCGCTTGACCTGAAGCTTATTCCCTTCGACCTTCGGACGGTAGGAACGAATGTCGATCTTCTCGGGATAGGAAAATTCACATTCCATTTTCTGAACATCCATCGGTATATCAATCAGTACCGGACCCGGACGACCCGATCCCGCAATGTAAAAGGCCTTTTTAAAATCCATGCAAAGCTCTTCGGGATCCTTCACCAAAAAGCTGTGCTTGACGAACGGTTCGGCCGAACCGGTAATATCCGCCTCCTGAAAAACGTCGCGCCCGATCTGATCGGAATTGACCTGCCCGGTAATCACGACCAGCGGAATGCTGTCCATGTAGGCGGTCGCGATCGCCGTAATCAGATTCGTCGCACCGGGTCCCGAGGTCGCAACGCAGACCGCGGGCTTTCCCGTCATTCTCGCGTAGCCGCTCGCGCTGTGTCCGCCGTTTACTTCGTGGCGCACCAGAATGTGCCGGATCTCCGAAGAAAGAAGCTCGTCGTAAAAAGGGCAGATCGCCGCGCCGGGATACCCGAAAATATGCCGGATCTGTTCCGCCTCAAGACATTTTACCATTGCCCGCGCGACCGTCATTTTTTCCGCCAAACAATTCACCTCAGTTCAAAATCACCTTGCGCCGGAACGCGGCGCTTTGCTTGTTTAATACATCATAACTCATTTTTTATTATACTACAATTTTTCCGCTTCGTCAAGAGCAATCCGCAAGAATTGGGAATGTTTTCTTTTTTTTGCCGCGCCGCTCCGACAGTCTTCGCGCTGTATTCCTTTTTCTTTTTTTGGCAGGCTGCGCTTTTACGGTTCGCTTTGTCTTACTTCGTTTCCCGCTCCTCGCCCCACCACATACGTTGTACCGCCGTTCTCTCGTCATGCTGGATATGTTCATAATCATTCTCAAAAAGAACAGTCTTTTCCCCGTTCTCGTTGATCCGAACACAAGAGATCGACGTATTTCCCATCCTGCCGGTTTCGCTTGCCCGTTTGTAAGGAAGTCCGTGAAGATACGTCAGCAAAGCGCGGAGCGCAGCGCCGTGTGAAAAAATTCCGATCACTTTCCCTTGATTCTCCCGAACGATCCGCTCGAAAGCCTCCGACGTCCGTTCATAAACCTCGGAAACCGACTCGCCCCGCGGAGCGTGGAAGTGCCCAAAATCCTTTTGAAAAATCTCATACTCTTTCGGAAAAAGCGTCCCGAGCTCGTCATACCTTTTCCCGTCCATAGAACCGAAATGAAGCTCCCGCAGACCGTTGTCGATCAAAATCGGGATTGAACGGTCTCCGACCGCCGCTCTCGCGGTCTTTAACGCACGGATCAGCGGCGAGGAGTACGCCACGTCAAACGGGATCGAAAGACACCGCTGCGCAAGCTTTTCAAGCTGAAGCGCGCCCTTCGGGCTAATGTCGCAGTCGGTACTTCCCTGGATCGTCCCCATCGCGTTTCCGAGCGCTTCACAGTGACGAACCAGATAAACCGTCGTTACCACGGACGAACCGCTCCCGAAATTTCCGAAAGAGACTCAATTCCCTGTTCCTCCATGTATTTTTCCAGCCCGTCAATAATTTTCAGCGGCGCATAAGGATCGGTGAAGATCGCCGTTCCGACCTGTACCGCCTTCGCGCCCGCCATCATCATTTCAACCGCGTCCTCGGCGGAGGTGATCCCGCCCATGCCGACCACGTCGATCTTGACAGCGTTCGCGACCTGCCATACCATTCTTACCGCGACGGGAAAAATCGCGGGACCCGAAAATCCGCCGACGTTATTGTGCAAAACCGGACGCTTTGTCTTGATGTCGATCCGCATTCCGAGCAGCGTATTGATCAGGGAGAGGCAATCCGCGCCCTCCGCCTCGACCGCCCGCGCGATCTCCGTAATATCGGTCACGTTCGGGGTCAGCTTTACCATGATCGGCTTTTTCGTCGCCGCTCTGACCGCCTTCGTAACCGCCGCCGCGCCCGCGCAGGTCGTCCCCCACGTCGCGCCGCCCTGCTTTACGTTCGGGCAGGAGATGTTCAGCTCCAGCATATCCACGTCCGTGCCGTCGAGCCGCTCGGCAACGCTCCGGTAATCCTCCAGAACCGCACCCGCGATGTTCGCGATAATAACGTTTCCTTCTTTTTTCAGCCTCGGAAGATGACGCTCGATAAACACCTCGACGCCGGGATTCTGAAGCCCGACCGCGTTCAGCATTCCGCCCCTCGTTTCCGCGATCCGCGGCGGCAGATTTCCGAGTTTTTCGTTCATGGTCGTGCCTTTACATGAAATCCCGCCGAGACGGTTCAGCGGATACAGGGGCGCGTAATCCTCGCCGAAGCCGTATGTCCCCGAGGCGGCGATCACCGGGTTCGGGAACGTGATTCCCGCGACCTTTACCGACAAATCCTTCATTCCAGCACCGCCTCCTCCGCGTTAAAAATCGGTCCGTCCTTACAAACGCGAAGCAGCTTTTCCTCGCCGCCGCGCACGACCCTGCACACACAGCCCACGCACGCGCCGACGCCGCAGCCCATGCGCTCCTCGAGCGACAGCTCGCAAAATACGCCATACTCCTTCGCGAGCGCCTGAACTGCCCGCAGCATCGGCAGCGGACCGCAGGCAAAGACCGCAGCCACGTCTTTTTTTTCAAGCTCATCTTTCAGCGGAGCCGCGACCGTCCCACGCAGTCCGACGCTCCCGTCGTCCGTGCAAAGGATCGTTCTGATCCCGTATTTTTCAAAATCCTCGGTCAGAATCACCCGGCGGTAATCGCGGAATCCAAGGATCGCCGCGACGTTCGGGTATGCCTTCGCCGTTTCCAGCATGGGAGGAACGCCGATCCCTCCGCCGACCGCAAGGATCCGCTTTCCGCCTGTTTCCACCGCTGAAAACCCGTTGCCGAGCGGCGCGATCAGATCAAGCTCCTCGCCGATATTGACTTCGGAAAGCTTTTTTGTTCCGTTTCCGCGAACCTCAAACACAAGCCGCAACGTTCCCGCTTCCCGATCGATCTCACAGATCGAGATCGGACGGCGCAGCGTAAATCCCGGAACAAGAATATGAACAAATTGTCCGTTTTTCGCATTTGCGGCGATCTCGGGACAAAGCACCACAAACGAATAAATCTCCGCCGCAAGCGCTTTTTTCTCGATCAGCCGAACCGGACCGCATTGATAGGACATGACGACCATTCCTTTCTTGATCGGAAACGGAAAATCCGTTCCTGTTTCGCAAAATCACAAACATCAATCTATCGTGATCTGACGTTTTTCCTTTTCCTCGTCCTCCGCCCGCGCGCTTTCACTGATCCCGCGAAGCCGGATCCAAGTAAACCAGATAATAAGCGCAATGATCCCCGCGTCGCAAAGAAGCTGTACCACATCGAGCGAAAACCGCTGAAGGATCGCGCTCATGTGCAGATAACAGCCCTCCGAAAGCGCGTGCAGCAAAATCAGGCGCACACAGGCGATCGCGGTATCAAGCGTATTGCAAAGCTTTACGGCGTTCTTCTCATTGACATAAAGCCGCTTTGGTTTTTTCCGGGGCAGGAAGATCAGCAAAAGCGAGACGATCCAGACCGCCGCGCCCAGAATGACCCACAGCAGCAGCGGCTCCCACCGCATGAACGACAGGCTCGTATCGGTGCGGTTCAGTTTGTTCAGTTCCTCAATATCCGCGGCGCAGGTATAAACGATCAGCCCGATATACAGGAACGCCGCCACCGAAAAGAGATCCACCAGAAGCCAGATCAGCGAATACCGCCGCTTCACCTTCATATTTCCCAGTTTCATATCTAACAATCCTTATATCGTCGTAATATCCACCATTTCAACCCCGTCGATTGACTCGTTCATCTCAAGGCAGGAAACAAGCGCGTTCGCGGTATCGACTGACGTAAGGCAGGCGATCGAGCGCTCGACGGATTTCCGGCGCAGCTTTACGCTTTCCCGCGCGGGCTTTCTTCCCGTTTCGGAAGTCGAGATCACGTAATTGATCTTTCCGCTTTCGAGAAGTGAGATAATATTCGGCTCCTGCCCCTCGTTCACGCGATAGGTGAAATTCGTGGCAATCATATTTCGATTCAGCGTGGAAGCGGTTCCGCTCGTCGCGTAGATCTCAAAGCCGAGTTTTTCAAAACGGCTCGCAAGTTCGATAATCTCCGGCTTATCCTCGTTCCGGACGGAGATCAGCACGCCGCCCTTATCGAACATCCGGAAGCCCGCCGCGATCAGTCCCTTATAAATCGCTTCATGGAAGGTCCGCGCGATCCCGAGGCATTCGCCCGTCGATTTCATTTCGGGTCCAAGCTGAGTATCCACATCATGCAGCTTTTCAAAGCTGAATACAGGAACCTTTACCGCGACATAATCCCCTTCGGGATAAAGTCCGCTTTCAAAGCCCTGCTCCTTTAAGCTGTGACCGAGCATGATCTTTGTCGCGACGTCCACCATCTGAACGCCCGTTACCTTTGAAATATACGGAACCGTTCTCGAGGAACGCGGATTGACCTCGATTACATAGACTTCGCCGTTATAAACGACATACTGGATATTTACCAGACCGATGACGTTCAGCGCCTTCGCGAGGCGTTCGGTATAGGAAATGATCGTCCGGCGGGTACGCTCGGAAAGCGTCTGTGCGGGGTAAACCGAAATACTGTCGCCCGAATGAACGCCCGCGCGCTCGATATGCTCCATGATCCCCGGGATCACGAAATCCGTTCCGTCGCAGATCGCGTCCACCTCGACCTCCGTTCCCATTAAATATTTATCAATCAGGACGGGGTTTTCAAGCTTTGTCTGCGTGATAATGTCCATGTATTCCACAACGTCGCTGTCGCAGTGCGCTATAATCATGTTCTGCCCGCCGAGCACGTAAGAGGGACGCAGCAAAACGGGATACCCGAGCTTTTCGGCAATTTGTACCGCCTCTTCGGTCGTGAACACGGTCTCGCCCGAGGGACGCGGAATCCCGCAGCGTTCCAGAAGCTCGTCAAACAGCTCTCTGTCCTCCGCCGCGTCAATGCTTTCCGCGGAGGTACCGAGGATCCGCGCGCCGACCTCCTGCAAATGCTTCGTAAGCTTGATCGCCGTCTGTCCGCCGAACTGAACGACAACGCCGTAGGGCTTCTCGGTCGCGAGAAGCGCGTCCACGTCCTCGAAGGTCAGCGGGTCGAAATAAAGGCGGTCGCCCGTATCGAAATCGGTGGATACCGTTTCGGGATTGTTGTTGCAGATGATCGCCTCGTAGCCCATTTCCTTCAGCGCCCAGACACAGTGTACCGAACAGTAGTCGAACTCGATCCCCTGCCCGATCCGGATCGGACCCGAACCGAAAACAATGATCTTCTTTTTATCGGTCGGGTGCTGCTCGATAAACTCCGCCGCTTCGTTCTCATCGTCAAAGGTGCTGTAAAAATACGGGGTTTCCGCCGAAAATTCCGCCGCGCAGGTATCAACCATTTTATAGACCGCGGTCTTTTTCTTAATTCCGCATTCGTCTAGCCGCTGTCCCGAAATCGTTTCGATCGTCTTGTCGAGATAGCAGTATTTCTTCGCCGTATTGTATTTTTCCTGTGTCAGTTTTCCGTCCGAAAGCCATTTTTCCAGTTCGACGAGATTTTTCAGCTTACTGATAAACCAGCGGTCGATCATGGTGATCTCATGGATTCGATCAACGGAGATCCCGCGCTTTAAGGCTTCAAAAATGCAGAACGAGCGGTCTACGTCCACATCGTGAAGCTTTTGCTCCACTTCCTCATCGGAAAGCGTTGTAAACGCGGGCTTCGTCATGGTATCCATTCCCAGCTCGATCGAACGGACCGCCTTCATCATGGCTGCCTCAAAGCTCGAACCGATCGCCATGATCTCACCCGTCGCCTTCATCTGTGTTCCGAGCGTCTTTTTCGCGTAAACGAATTTATCAAACGGCCATTTCGGGAACTTTACGACCAGATAATCAATCGTCGGCTCGAAGCAGGCGTATGTTTTCCCTGTAACCTGATTCACGATCTCGTCGAGCGAATATCCGATCGCGATCCTTGTCGCGACCTTTGCGATCGGGTAGCCGGTCGCCTTGGAGGCGAGCGCGGAGGAGCGCGATACACGCGGGTTTACCTCGATCACGGCATACTCGAAGGAGGTCGGGTGAAGCGCGAACTGACAGTTGCAGCCGCCCTCGACCTTCAGTGCCTGAATAATATTGAGCGCCGCCGTGCGGAGCATCTGATATTCCTTATCGGAAAGCGTTACCGCGGGCGCGACAACAATGCTGTCGCCCGTATGTACGCCGACGGGGTCGAAGTTTTCCATGGAGCAGACGGTGATGACGTTCCCCTTCGCGTCACGGATCACCTCAAACTCGATCTCCTTCCAGCCCGAAATGCACTTTTCCACCAGAATCTGCGTGATCGGAGAAAGCCGAAGCCCGTTTGTCGCGATCTCATGAAGCTCCTCGGGATTATTTGCGATTCCGCCGCCCGTTCCGCCGAGCGTAAACGCGGGACGGACAATGACGGGATAGGTGATCTCCTCCGCAAAGGAGATCGCGTCCTCTACCGTCTCCACGACCTTCGAGGGAATACAGGGCTCTCCGATTGCCTCCATCGTGTCCTTAAACGCCTGACGGTCCTCCGCCTTATGGATCGTTTCGGGATTCGCGCCGAGCAGCTTTACGTTATTTTCCGCGAGAAATCCCTCTTCGGCAAGCTGCATGGAAAGCGTAAGACCCGTCTGCCCTCCGAGCGTGGAAAGAATGCTGTCGGGCTTTTCAATCTTGATGATCCGCTTTACACAGTCAAGCGTCAGCGGTTCGATATAAATTTTATCCGCCATGTGCTTGTCCGTCATGATCGTCGCGGGATTGGAATTCACCAGAACGACCTCAAGCCCCTCCTGCTTCAGCGCGCGGCACGCCTGCGTCCCCGCATAGTCAAACTCGGCGGCTTGTCCGATCACGATCGGACCGGAGCCAATGACAAGCACCTTTTTAATATCGCTTCTTAACGGCATTTACTTACCCTCCATTAACTCAATAAACTCGTCGAACAGATACGCGGTATCCTGCGGACCGCCGCAGGCCTCCGGGTGAAACTGAACCGTAAAGGCGGGCGCGTTCCGATAGCGTACTCCCTCACAGGTCTTGTCGTTCGCGTTGACATGGCTCATCTTTCCCGCCTCGGGCGGGATCGAATCGCCGATCACCGCGTATCCGTGATTCTGCGAGGTAATGAACGTCCGTCCGAGCTCGAGATCGGTCACCGGCTGGTTTTCCCCGCGGTGCCCGTATTTCAGCTTTACCGTTTTCGCCCCGTTTGCGATTGCGAGAAGCTGATGACCGAGACAGATGCCAAAGGTCGGAATCCGTTCGGGGATCAGTTTACGGAGCGTTTCGATCGATTCGGGATTCTGTTCGGGATCTCCCGGACCGTTCGACAGCATGATCCCGTCGGGCGCAAACGCTAAAATTTCCTCGGCGGTCACATTGTACGGAAAGATCGTTACGTCACAGCCGCGCTTTACCAGCTCATTGCGGATATTATGCTTATATCCGTAATCGATCATTGCCACCTTAAACCGCGCGTTTTCGGCAGGATAACGCTCCGCCTTCTGAACACTCACCCTCGGGACGACGCGTCCGACCTGAAACGACCGGATTTCCTCAAGCGCCTGTTCCTTATTAAAATCTTCCCGATCGGTGATCATACCGTTCATAACGCCGATCTCGCGAATGATCCTCGTTAAACGACGAGTATCAATATCGTAAAGCCCGATGATCCCGTATTTTTTCAGGAACGCGTCGATCGTCCCCTCACAGCGGAAATTCGACGGCGCTTCGCAGTGCTCCCGCACGATGTACCCCGACACGACGCTCCCGTTCGATTCGCGGTCAGCGTCGTTCGTCCCGTAATTCCCGATCAGGGGAAAGGTCTGCGTGATGAGCTGCCCGCAATAGCTCGGGTCGGTAAGCGTTTCCACATACCCGGTCATCGCCGTCGTAAATACGATCTCACCCATTACCGTCCCCGCCGCGCCGAACGATTTTCCCTCAAAAACCGTCCCGTCCGCCAAAATCAGAAAAGCCTTTTTACCGTTTGCAAAATCCATTTGCGTCCTCCGTAATGATATGTATATATTTCGTAACATCACTGTTTTTGTGCCGTTTTTATTGCAGGCGTAAAACCCGCGAAGTCTTTCAAAAACGCGGACCGCGCCAAAATTTACGGCAGCCGGATCTCTTTCACGACCGACATGATGTCGTTTTTCATGCGAACCGCCTCGCGGTATGCCGCGCCCGCGTAATCCCGCTCGGAGCAGCCCTCTTTTTTGTACGCGCACATAATGCCGCGTGAGCTGTTCACGATCCCGCCGAGACCGTTCTTGTCGAACGCGCCGGAAAGCTCCGCCGCGCCCGCGCCCTGCGCCCCGTAGCCGGGGATCAGGAAAAACGTGTTCGGAAGCTCCGCGCGAAGCTCGGTAAGCTGTTCGGGATAGGTCGCGCCGACGACGATCCCCGCGCCGCTGTATCCGTATTTTCCCATGAGCGGCTTTCCCCACTCCTCGGTCATTTTCCCCATGTGCTTATAAATCGGAACCCCGTCAACCAGACGATCCTGAAGCTCGCCCGAGGAAGGGTTGGAGGTCTTCGCGAGGATAAAGATCCCCTTGTCGTATTTTTGACAAGCTTCGATCAGCGGCTTGATCCCGTCCGTCCCAAGATAACCGTTTACGGTAAGCGCGTCCGCGGGAAAGGGAGAAAACTCGTTTTCGCCGATCGTGACCGTTCCAAGATGAGCGGAAGCGTACGCCTCCATGGTCGCGCCGATGTCGTTTCGCTTTCCGTCCGTGATCACGAACATTCCTTTTTTACGGGCGTATTCCTGCGTTTTGTAAAGCGCCTTCATGCCCGGAACGCCGTACATCTCGTAATAAGCCGCCTGCGGCTTTACGGCGGGAACGATCCCGCAAAGCGCGTCGATCAGTCCCTTATTGAATTCGAGGATCGCCTTGGCCGCGCCCTTCAGCGTCTCGCCGTGCTTCTCAAAGGCTTTTTCCCGAATATAGGCGGGAACGTATTCAAGCCTCGGATCCAGCCCCGCGACCGTCGGATTCTGTGTTCTGACGATGTTCTCGATCATTCTGTCAAATGACATAATTTAATCCTTCCTTTCCGTTTCGTCCCGATAAACGGGATTTCCGTCTACAAACGTATATTTTACTCTCCCCTTCAGGGTCATGCCCTTAAAGCAGGTATTTTTTGACTTGGAGTGAAGCTTTTCGGGATCGACCGTCCATTCTTCATTCAGATCGACGACGGCAATGTCCGCGGGCTCTCCGGGCGTTAAGCTTCCGCCCTCGACGCCGAGCAGTCTGCGCGGAGTCTCACACATCATTTTTACGATCTGCCGAAGTCCGATCTTTCCCGTATGATAAAGCCGCGTCAGCGTGACGGCAAGCGATGTTTCAAGCCCGACGACCCCGTTCGGCGCGGTCAGAAAATCCGCCTTTTCCTCCGCCGTATGGGGCGCGTGATCGGTCACGATACAGTCAATCGTTCCGTCCGTGACCGCCGTCGTGATCGCCTCCACATCGTCAGCACAGCGCAGGGGCGGGTTCATTCGGTAATCCGCGTCGCGGCTCAGAAGACTATCCTCGGTCAGGGTGAAGTAATGCGGCGCCGTTTCGCTCGTGACCATTACGCCGAACTTAATGGCATTTCGAAGCAGGGTCACAACCTCTTTCGTTGAAACGTGCGCGATATGGATCGGCATTTCCAGATCGTTCGCAAGCTGAATTTCCCGCACGGTAATGATATTTTCGCTCGACCGGTGCATTCCTTTTACTCCGAGCTGCCGCGCAATTTTCCCCGCATTAATGATCCCGCCGTTAATAATATCGAGATCCTCACAGTGCGAGATCACGCGAAGTCCCGCGTAATGCGCCCTGAGCATGGCTTCTCCCATCAGTCTCGCGTTCCGCACGGGTCTTCCGTCGTCGGAAACGGCAACCGCTCCCGCCTCGCGAAGCTCCCTGAAATTACAAAGTTCTTCGCCCGAAAGTCCCTTCGTGATACAGCCGACGGGATAGATTTTTATTTTCGCCGCTTTCGCCTTTTCGACGATCGCGCGGATCACCTCGGGAGAATCACAGACGGGAGTGGTATTCGGCATACAGGCGACCGCGGTCACGCCGCCCGCCGCCGCCGCCTCGGCTCCGGTGAAAAGATCCTCCTTATGCGTCTGCCCCGGATCACGAAAATGCACGTGCATATCGCACAGTCCGGGAAGAATGGCAAGTCCGCCGCAGTCGATCACCTGATCCGCTTCACAGTCGATCTCTTCGGCGATCTCCCCGATCACTCCGCCGCAGATCAGCAGATCGCGCTTTCCCTCAAAGCGGTTCCTGCTGTCAACGGCATATCCGTTTTTCAATAAAATATTCATACAAAACCTTACTTTCTCCCATTTTTATCTCAAATCGAACAAGGCTATATTCATTTTATTATACACTATTTGAAGCATTTTTTCAATATCTTTTTGCAATATTTCGGATTTTTCGGAAAATACACACAAAAATACGGGTGAAAATCAATTCACCCGTATTTAACGTTTAACTTCCCAATTCATACGCCCGATCGGTGCAAGCCCGGCAAGCGGAAACAATATCCCCCACAAAATCGCCTTCATAAAGCTTTTCAAGTCCCGCAACGGTTGTACCGCCGGGGGAAGAAACCTGCTTGATAAGCTGATCCGCCGTCATCCCCGAACGCGTCAGCATTTCCGCCGCCCCGCAAAGAGAAGCGGAAAACAAACGGAGCGCCGCGCCGGAATCAATCCCGCTTTCCGCCGCATAATCCATAAAGCCCTTTGCGAAAAGATAAATAAAAGCGGGAGAGCTTCCGTTAATGCAGATAATTTCCTTCATTTTATCCATCGGGATCTCCTCGGCGATCCCGCAGCAGGAAAACAAAGACTTCGAGAACAGAAATTCCTCGTCCGAAACGCCCTCGCCCCGCGCAACGGCGCTCGCGCCGTACCCGAGCATCATCGGCGTATTCGGCATAACCAGAACCACCTTTGCGAAAGGAACCGTGTGCGAACGGATAAATTCAGCGGAAATACCCGCGCAAATGGAAATAAATACGGTATCCGCCGTTACCGCGCCCGCGACCTTATCCAATACTTCGCCGAGCGTCTGCGGCTTTACCGATAAGAGTACGTACTTGCTTTTTTCCACCACGCTTTTTTCGTCCGTGCAAACCGTGACGGGAAGCGTTTTCAGCTTTTCGGCGTCCTTATCGAAAGCGAGGATCCCAATCTCCGGATCGCTTTTATAAACGCCCCGTATAATGGCGGAGCCCATATTTCCCGTACCGATCACACCCAAACGATCCATGGATTTTCCCTTCCTTTCCGAATCAGGATACCTGCCGCCCCGAAGCACGGCGGATATGAAGCTCATAAAAATGACGAAGCGGAGGCAAGACCGCCATCATCATATACGAGCCGAGACAAAACGTAATCACATTCGTGGCGATCCTCGCCGTAAACGCCGCCGTAAAGCTTGCCGCGGAAATAATCCCGAAGCCGTACAGCGCCCATGTGTTCAGCGTCAGATTGCAGATTGTACATACGAGCAGCCTCGCAAGAACGATCCGAAGCAAAACCACCACGCTTTTCTCCGCCTTCAGCCGATAAAGCACCGCGCCGTAAATAAATCCCTCCAGCGCCGTGATCAGCATAAACGCGGGGATAAACGCCCCGATCGGATTCACCAGATACCCGATCAGATCCGTTAAGAATCCCGCCGCCGCGCCGGAGACCGGCCCGAATAAAATTCCGACCAGCGCAAGCGGGAGAAACGCAAAATTGATCTTTATATACTCCCCGAGCCGAATAGAGCCGAAGCCGTCCAGAACGACCGCCGCCGCCAGCAAAACCCCGATCGCCGTAACGCTCCGAAGATCGGTAAGCTCCTTCGCCGACCGTTTAAAAAACCGCAGTAAATTCGTAACCATTCCTTATCCTCCTTTACGCTAATACATAAAATTCGGATAAGTGAAAAGAACCGGCAAAATAGCTTGTTCGTAATACCGGAATTTATGCACAGCGAGATGCGAGAACCGCACCGCAAGCGCTGTACATCTATGTACGGCTTTTCGTCACGGCGGCAACTCTCCGTCCGCCATGCACTTAACGCGCGATCCCCTACTCTGTTAAACCTTCCTGCTTCGATCAGAAGCTGATCTCGTCCGCGATCGTATAAAGATCCTTCGGAAATTCCTTCTTCATCTGAAGCGCTTCCTGAATATCCACGTCGATGACCTGCCCGTCCTTTAAGCCGACAACGCGGTTCCCGATTCCCTTTTCGAGAAGCTCGACGGCGTAATAGCCCATCTTGCTCGCTTCCACACGATCGCGGACGGTCGGCGCGCCGCCGCGCTGAACATGACCGAGGATCGTGGCGCGGCTTTCAACGCCCGTCTTTTCCTCGATCTGCCGCGCGATCTCCTGCGCGTTTCCGATTCCCTCGGAAATAACGACGATAAAGTGATGCTTATTGTTGGTATGCGTCTTATTGATCTTTTCGACGATCGCGTCAAGATCAAACGGAACCTCGGTCGTAATGATCGCGGTTGCGCCGCAGGCAATTCCCGTATTCAGCGCGATATAACCCGCTCTTCTTCCCATAACCTCGACAACCGAGCAGCGGTCATGCGACGAAGCGGTATCGCGGAGCTTATCGATCAGCTCCATCGCCGTGTTCATCGCCGTATCGTAGCCGATCGTATATTCCGTCATGGCAATATCGTTGTCGATCGTTCCCGGAAGCCCGATACAGGGG
Source organism: uncultured Ruminiclostridium sp. (assembly GCA_964456025.1). Taxonomy (GTDB): domain Bacteria; phylum Bacillota; class Clostridia; order Oscillospirales; family Ruminococcaceae; genus Ruminiclostridium_E. The sequence goes on along the minus strand of CAYVZH010000020.1, from coordinate 22,462 downwards.
ATCCCGTGCGCAGAAAGATCCGCCGCGCCACGGAACGAACCGTCTCCGCCGATCACGACCATGCCCTCGATCCCGAATTCGTGACAGGTCTTTACCGCCTTTAAAATACCCGGTTCCTCACGGAACTCCGCGCACCGCGCCGTATACAGAAACGTTCCGCCGCGCTGGATCACATCGGAAACGCTTCTTACGTCTAGGAGCTTGATCCCGTCGTTTGCCGCTCCGTTAATGAGTCCGTTATAACCGCGGTAAATGCCGTAAACCTCCATGCCCTTCCGGATCCCCGCGCGTACGACCGCACGGATCGCCGCGTTCATGCCCGGCGCGTCGCCGCCGCTTGTTAAAACACCGATTTTTTTCATATTGACCGTTCCTTTCCATTGCCGAACGACAATTATATAATACTACACGCTACTCTATATTTTACACAAAAACGCAAAAAACGTCAAGAGGATTTTAGCCGTTTCGGGGGTTATTTTAAGATAATATTACTTTTTCCACAAATTTTTGCCAGTTTCGTCAAAAGTTCTTTTGTAATATTTACGTTTGGCGCGCAATTGATTCGCGTTACCTCCCGCGTGTCCGAAAAACAAAGACGGATCTGTTCGTCCCCGGGCTCGTTCTGCACCGCGGACGCTACCGCCGCGATCTTCTCCTTTTCCGTACTTTTTACGTTCACATAAAGCGTTTTATATTCCGTCGGAAGGAGATCCTCCGCGCTTTCCGCGTTGTTTACGATCAGCTTCGGCTTTTCCTCGCCGTCCCCGAGGGAAACCGACGCGTCGATCACAAGCGGGATCTCCGCCCGATTCAGAAGCGGACGGAATTTCGCATATGCGTCGCTGAAAAAAATGCCCTCAACCGTACCCGTCGCGTCCTCAAAAAGCGCAAAACACATCTCGTCGCCTTTTTTCGTCATGTGTGCGCGGCGCTCCGCCGTAAGAACGAGCATCTTCACCTTCTGTCCGTCAAAAACGGGCTTTTCCCGATCAGGCATAAGCTGCGCCGCCGTCATAAAACCGTTGATCCGGATATACTGCCCGTAGCTGTCGAGCGGATGTCCCGTCGCATAAAAGCCGAGCGCCTCCTTCTCGAGCCGCAGCAGCCGGATCGGCGGGAAGTTTTCCGACTTTTTGATCCGAACCGTACTCGGCTGCACCTCCACAAAATCGGAAAAGCCCATCTGCCCGCTTAAATTCCGATTTCTGTTTTCACAAGCGGCGGCATACATCTCCTCGTAGTTTTCGAGAAGCTCCCGTCGATTCTGCGGGAGACGGTCGAACGCGCCCGCCTTAATGAGCGATTCCACCGCGCGTTTATTCAGCTCGCGGTCGTTCATGCGTGTTAAAAAGTCCGAAAGATCGGTAAACGGACGGACGCTCCGCTCGGCGATCACCGCGCCGATCAGGTTTCGTCCGACGTTCCGCACCGCGAGAAGCCCGTAGCGGATATTGTTTCCCTCTACGGTAAAGGACAGCATACTCGCGTTAATATCGGGCGGGAGCAGCGATACCCCATGCTTTTTCAGATCCGAGGCATATTCGGTAAGCTTATCGGGGCTTTCCAAAATGCTTGAAAGCAGTCCGACGGTATATTCCTTATAATAATGCTTCCGGAGATATGCCGTCTGATAGGACAGAAAAGCATAGGCGGCGGCGTGGGATTTGTTGAAGGCGTAGGTCGCGAACGCGCTCATTTCCTCAAAGATCGCGGCGGCCGCTCCTTCCGGCACGCCGTTTTTTACCGCGCCGCAGTTCGTATCCGTTCCGTAAATAAAAGCGTTCCGCTCTTTTTCCATAACATCCTTTTTCTTTTTCGCCATGGCGCGGCGCACCAGATCCGCCCGCCCGTAAGAATAGCCGCCGAGCTTCCGGCAGATCTGCATGACCTGCTCCTGATAAACGATACAGCCGTAAGTGACCTCGAGGATCTCGCGGAGCAGCTCCGTCCGGTACGTAATCTGTCCGGGGTGGTGCTTATTTTTGATATAGGCGGAGATCGACTGCATCGGTCCGGGGCGGTAAAGCGAGATCACCGCAATCAGATCCTCGATCGAGGTCGGTCTCAGGCGCGCGAGAACGCTTTTCATTCCCGCGCTTTCAAACTGAAACACGCCGTTCGTGTCTCCCGCGGTCAGCATTTCAAAAACGCTCTCGTCATTTTCGGGGATCGCCGAAAGCGAAAAATCGGGTTTCCTTTGCCGGATCAGCTTTACGCAATCGTCCACGATCGTCAGGTACCGGAGCCCAAGAAAGTCCATTTTCAGAAGCCCGAGCTGCTCAAGCGTTCCCATCGGATACTGCGTTACCATATATTCGCCGCTTTTTGTCAGCGGAACATAACTCGTGACGGGATCACGCGTAATGACTACGCCCGCCGCGTGCATGGAAGCGTGGCGGGGCATTCCCTCCAGCTTCAGCGCGTTTTCGATCAGCCGCCGCAGAGACGGGTCGGCGTCAACCGTGTCTCTCATCTGCTTATTTTCCGCCATCGCGCCCGAGATCGTAACGTTCGGTCCGAACGGGATCATTTTTGAGAGCATATCCGCCTTGGCATACGGGATCCCCATGACCCGCCCGACGTCCTTGATCGCCGCCTTTGCCGCAAGTGTTCCGAAGGTAATGATCTGCGCGACATGATCGCTTCCGTATTTCGCCGCGACATAGTCAATGACCTCCTGTCGGCGGCGATAGCAAAAATCCACGTCGAAGTCGGGCATACTGACGCGCTCGGGGTTCAAAAAACGCTCAAACAGTAGCTGATACCGAAGCGGGTCGATCGAGGTGATCTCCAGCGCGTAGGCACAGATACTCCCGACCCCGGAGCCGCGCCCGGGACCGACGGGAATCCCTTTTGACCGCGCAAAAGAAATAAAATCCGCGACGATCAGAAAATAATCCACATAACCCATCTGAACGATCGTGTCGATCTCGTAGCGGGCGCGCTCACTGATCTCGTCCGAGAGGACTTCCCCGTACCGCTTCCGAAGCCCCGCCGCGATCTGACGCTTGAAATATCCTTCGTTATCGTCCGTACCCTCGATTTTAAAATAGGGGAGCTTCGTAACCCCGAATTCAAAGCTGACATTGCATTGCTCCGCGATCTTTACCGTGTTCAAAAGCGCGTGCTCGGGAAAGAGCCTTGCCATTTCCTCGGTCGATTTCAGATAGAATTCGTCGGTCGGGAAGCTGAGCGAATCGGGACTGTCGAGGGTTTTTCCCGTGGAAATGCAGGTCAGGATCCGCTGGGTCTCGCTGTCCGCCTTGGTGAGATAATGCGCGTCATTCGTCGCGGCGACGGGGATCCCCGTTTCCTCGGATAAGCGGTATAAAAGCGGAAGAATGCGGCGCTGTTCCTCGATCCCGTGATCCTGAACCTCGAGATAGTAATTCCCGTCGCCGAAGATCGCGCGGTATTCGAGTGCGCACTCCTTCGCCGCCTCATAATTTCCGTTTACAAGAAGGCGCGGAATCTCTCCCGCGAGGCAGGCGGAAAGGCAGATCAAACCCTCTCCGTATTCCCGCAGAAGTTCCTTGTCACAGCGCGGACGGTTGTAAAAGCCCTCAATATGCGCGGCGGAAACGATTTTCACCAGATTCCGGTAGCCGAGATTGTTTTTGCACAAAAGGATCAGATGATACGGCGAGAGATCCTCGCGCGATTCCTTCCGGAGCCTTCCGCGCGGGGCAACATAGACCTCGCAGCCGATGATCGGCTTGATCCCGTTTTTGACGCATTCATTATAAAAATCCACGCAGCCGTACATGACCCCGTGATCCGTAATCGCGGCGGCGGCTTGTCCAAGCTCTTTGACGCGAGAAACAAGCCCCTTAATCCGGCAGGCGCCGTCCAAGAGGCTGTACTCGCTATGAACATGAAGATGAACAAAATCCATTTAGTTTCTTAATTCCTCCGCGATTTTTTTCAGGCGCTCAAGCCGGTGATTCACCCCGCTTCGGCTAAGCGGCGGGTCGAGAAGCTTCCCGAGCTCGCTTAAAGAAATATCGGGATTCTCCCGCCGTACCCGCGCAAGCTCGCGAAGCTCGGGCGAAAGGAATTCCAGTCCCTTTTTCTCCTCAATCGCGCGAATCCACGCGATCTGCTCCGCCGAGGCGGCGACCGTTTTCCCGAGATTCGCCGCTTCGCAGTTTACAACGCGGTTGATCCCGCTTCGGAAGTCCTTATATATTTTGATGTTCATGATCTCCATCGCGCTTCGGGTCGCGCCGATATAGGTCAGGAAATCCGCGGCGTGCTCGCTGTTTTTCGTGTACAAAAACGGAATTCCCGAACGGGAGGACTTTTTCACGTTCATTCCGTGCTCGTTGATCAGCCGGAGCACCCGATCGCACTTTTCGTCCGTATGCAGGGATAATTCCAGATGATAGCCCGCCTTCTGCACCGAAACCTTTCCGCAGGAAAGGAATACGCCGCGCAAAAAGAACCCGGTGCTGAGATCGTCCCCGCCCGGAAGGACGGGAGCGCCCGCACCCTGCCCTAAACGAAAAACAAAGAGCGTTTTCCCGCTCCTTTTTTTCGTTTCGGAAAGCGCGGAAGCGCCGAACGCCGCCGAAAGCCGATCCCGAACGGGAAGCAGCTCGGTCGTAAGCGTCGGCTTCTCTTCCCGCATGCCGTAAAGAACGCCGCTCCGAAAAGCCCCCGAAAGCTCGGCGGGAGGCGCCGTTTCACATATTTCCGTTTTTACATCGCCGGTAAATGACATAATTTATTTCCCGCTGTCGCGGTGCAGCACCCGTGCCTTATAACCGCGCCCGTTCAAATGCTCGTACATTTTTTCCGCAAAGGTAACGCTTCGGTGCTTTCCGCCCGTGCAGCCGAACGCGATCACAAGCTGGCTCTTTCCTTCCGAAATATACTGCGGGATCAGAAAATCCGCCAGATCGCAAAGCTTCGCGTTCAGGATCTGCGCCGTTTCGTGCTTCATGACGAAATCCTGCACCTCTGAGTCCGTCCCCGTTTTCTCTTTCAACTCCGGAACGTAAAACGGATTCGGAAGACAGCGCACGTCGAATACCAGATCCGCCTCGTCCGGAACGCCATACTTGAATCCGAACGAAACACAGCTGATCACCATGCTGTCGCTCACGTCCTCCAGGAAAATATTCAGAACATTTTCCTTCAGCTTCGCGGTAGACATCAAACTCGTGTCGATATAGTAATCGCAATGCTCGCGGATCGGCATCATGATCTCAAATTCGGCGGCAATCGCCCGGTCAAGGTCGCCGTTCGCGATGTCGTAAAGCGGGTGCTTCCGCCGCGTTTCCTTATATCGACGCTTTACGACCTCCTCACTCGAATACAGGAACAGAACCTTCACGTTCACGCCGAGCGCGCGCATTTTATCAATATTGTCCCAAAGCATTAAAAAGAACTCGCCGCCGCGAATATCCGTAACAATCGCAACCTTTTCGATCAGCGCCTTATCCTTGCAGATATCCGCAAATTCGGGAATCAGCTGCGGCGGCATATTGTCGATACAAAAGAACCCGATGTCCTCGAGCGCTTTTGCAACGCAGGATTTTCCCGATCCGGAAATTCCGGTAACAATGACGAATTCCATATTCCAACTTTCCTTTTTCTCACACGTTTTGCAGCTTAAACTACTCTAAAACTAGCATTTCGCACTCGAGCCGAACGCCGGAATCCTGATAAACCTTTTCCTTCACCGCCTCGACCACGTTCAGGACGTCCGCACAGGTCGCGTCTCCGAGATTGACCACAAAGCCGCTGTGCTTCTCGCTCACCGCCGCGCCGCCGCAGGAGAAGCCCTTCAGTCCGCTCGCCTCAATCAACCGCGCGGCGTAATCGCCGACGGGTCGCTTAAACGTACTCCCCGCGCTGGGATATTCGAGAGGCTGGCTGCTCCGGCGCTTCGCCATCAGCTCGCTCATACGCGCAGAAATCTCCTCCCGATCGCCCCGTTTCAGCTTCAGCGCCACCCGAAGGATCGGATAGCCCTTTTCGGCAAAAATACTGTGACGGTAGGAAAGCTTCATTTCCTCCGCCGTCATGCGCTGTTCCCGATTCTCTCCGTCGAGATAGTCGCAGTATTCCACAACATCCTTCATTTCCCCACCGTAGGCGCCCGCGTTCATATAAAGCGCGCCGCCGACCGTGCCGGGGATCCCGTAGGCAAATTCCAGACCCGTCAAGGACAGCTCCCGCGCGATCAGGCAGACCTTACCCAGTGCCGCGCCCGCGCAGCAGATCAAATACTCCCCGTCGGTTTTTACCTCGGAAAAATCGTCCGAAAGAACGATCACGAGCCCGCGAAGCCCGCGGTCACTGACCAGAAGATTGCTTCCCCGCCCGATCAGATAGGTCGGGATCTCATGCTTCCCGCAAAAAGCAAGAACTTCCGAAAGGCATTCGGCGCTGTTCGGCTTAATGAGCGCGTCGCAGCAGCCACCGATATGAAAGGTCGTATACTTGGAAAGCGGTTCATTCCGGCTGAACCGTGCGCGGTATTTTTTCGCAATCTCCGAAACGCCGTCATACAGCAAGGAAATTCCCCCTTCCGATCGGTTGCCGACTTTTGCCGCACCCCTACTTTAAAGTATATAGATATGCCGCGCCGATTATTCCCGCGTCGTTTCCGAGCTTCGCAATATCAAGCTTTGTCGAGCGGTTCGGGTCGATACAGTAGCTTTCCGCTTCAATGATCTTCCGGAGCGGGGTCGTAAGATTTTCGCCCTCTTTACAGATCCCTCCGCCGATCAGCAGCAACTCGGGCTGGAAGGTATTGACGATATTCGTAAGGCCGCAGCCGAGGTAGTTGATATAAGTATCCACAACTCGCTTTGCGGCAGCGTCTCCCGCACGCATTCCGTCGAAAGCTGTCTTTCCGTCCACGTTTTCAAGGGAATTCCCGCAAAGCTCCCACATTTTCGTACCGCGATCCGCTTCCATCGCTTCCTTGGTCATATTGATGAGCGCCGTCGCGGAGGAATATGCCTCGAAACAGCCCTTTCTTCCGCACCCGCACGGTCTCCCGCCGTATTCGATGACGGTATGTCCAAGCTCCGCGCCGCAGAAGTTAAAACCGGTATAAATTTTTCCGTCAATGATGATCCCGCCGCCGACGCCCGTGCCGAGCGTCACGACAACGACGTTTTTATAGCCTTTTCCCGCCCCGTTTACAACCTCGCCGAACGCCGCCGCGTTCGCGTCGTTTTCAACGAAGATCTCCGTCCCGAGCTTTTCGGAAAGGATCTTTCCGAGCGCGAAGTTATGGAAATCAAGATTGCAGGAATAAAGGACAACGCCCGTATTACGGTTCGCCGTCCCCGGTGTTCCGATCCCGACGCTGTTCACGTCGGAAAGCGCAATCCCTGCGTTTTCGCAAGCAAGCCGCACCCCCTCGGCAATGCTCTCCGCGATCTCCTCCGACGGGCGCGGCAGATTCGTTTTGATATTGGATTTGCCGATAATTTCACAGTCACCGTTCACCACGCCGACTTTAATGTTTGTTCCTCCGAGATCAATTCCGATATTGTACATTGTTTTGTCCAGACCTTTCGTAATAATTTTAATTTGGAAGCGCCGCTCGCTTTTCCTCGAGCCGCTCCAGCAAAATTCGCAGATTGCTTTCCTGATTCGGAAACCCATTTCCGTATATTTTAAGTGCAGTTTGAAATTTCACCTCAAACTTTTTCTCATTGAGAAAAACCAGATCGATCTCCTTTTGCCCGAACAGCTTTCCGGAAATCTTGATTTTCTTCAAATGCTTCATATCGACCGCAAGGGAAGACTGATCCAAAAGCCCCATTTTAAAGCCGATCAGCCGATCCCGATCCGTGATCCCGACATAGCCCGAAACAATATCGCGGCTGTTCGCCCAGAATCCGGTCGGCTTATAAACGCAGAATACCGCAGACTCGACCGACTCCCCCTCGGCTAGCAACGATCCGAGCGCCTGAAACATCATTTCTTCATTCTGTTTCGGATTCACCGAATCACCTCACTGCAAAAAAATAAAATATATTTATTTCAATCTGTGCTTCCGCTCCTCCAGATACGCCGCCATGCGGCTCTGATCCGCGTTCAGCACAAGCTCCTCGGGAAAGTCGGTCTCCCGAATCAAATCCTTCGCGGAATCAAACGCGCCGATCGCGGTGTAAAAATGCGCGTCGGAGCTTACCGCGATCCTTGTGCCGTATTTCGCGCAAGCCTCCAGAATCCGCTCATACCGCGCTCTTGTTTTTCCGCCCCGATTCAGGCGGGTCACGTTCACCTCGATCATTCTTCCGCGCGCGGCGCATTCCTTATCTACCGCGTCAAAATCATAATCGAATTGCTCCGATTCGGAATGACAAAGCACATCTATGTAAGGATTTTTTAAAGCGCCGAGATAAGCGCGCGTATGCTCCTCCTTTGTCCCCGGCTTTAAAACACAGTCATGCATGGAAGCGTTCACCCATTCGAGACATTCATAAAGATACGACTCGTAAATATCGAGATTCCCGTCATAATCGGTAATATCCGCCTCGATCCCACGGATCAGACGCACACCATGCAGCTCGTCCGGAAGTACGCGTAAATTGTAAAAATGCCAGATATGCGGCGAATCGGGCATATCCGCCCCGTGATCGGTCACCGCGAGATAGCGCAGTCCATGCTCCGATGCCCACCGCGCGTTTTCCGTGACCGTGCTGTAAGCGTGCGTCGAAGCGCAGGTGTGCGTATGCAGATCGGCAATAAACTCCATGTTCCTATTCCTCCCCGCGCGGATCAGACGTCATACTTCGTGACGGTATTCGCGCCCTCCATATTGAGTCCGAGATTGTCGAGAAGATCCTGCGCCGCGTTATAGCCCATCTTCTTCTGACGGTTGTTCATCGCGGCGACCTCGAGGATCACGGCTAAATTCCGTCCCGGCTTTACGGGGATCGTAAGATACGGAACCTTAACGCCGAGGATCGACATATAATGATTATCCATACCCATACGGTCGTATACCTTTTCGGGGTTCCACGCCTCAAGCTCCACGACCATATCGATCTTTTCGGTCACCTTAACCGATCCCATACCGAAGAGCTGACGGACGTTGATGATCCCGATCCCGCGCAGCTCGAGGAAGTGACGGATATTATCGGGAGAACTTCCGACAAGGGTAATGTTCGAGGTCTTCCGAATCTCGACCGCATCGTCCGCGACAAGACGGTGTCCGCGCTTTACAAGCTCGATCGCCGTTTCGCTCTTTCCGACGCCGCTGTCCCCGAGGATCAGAACGCCCTCACCGTAAATTTCGATCAGAACGCCGTGTCTCGTAATGCGCGGCGCGAGATTCAGATTCAGAAACGCGATCAGCTTCGCCATAAACGCCGAAGTGCTGTCCTGACTGCGCAAAACGGGAACGCCGTGGCGCTCACCAAGCTCGACGATCTCGGGAAAGACCGGAAGCTCCCGCGTAACGACGAAAGCGGGCGGCTTCTGTGACAAAAGGCGATCGAAAGCCGCCTTCCGCTGATCCTCGCCGAACTCCTCCATATAAGCGCATTCGGCTTTCCCGATAATCTGGATCCGGGTATTGTCAAAATACTCGTAAAACCCGCCGAGCTGAAGCCCCGGACGGTTTACGTCACAGTTATATATCATAATCTCCTTCGGGTCGGAAGGACAGTAAATGACCTCAAGTTCATATTCGTTAATGATCCTGTCCAAGGACACGGAAAATTCCTGCGGCATAGCGTAAGTCCTTTCTGTCGGCGGCTGCCGATCTGCTTTTTGTACCGTTTCGATACTCGCTCTTCCTTATTATACAGTATTCTTCCTTTGATTTCAAGTTTTTTTTGCGTTTTTATGGTTTTGCCAAGAAAAGGCTTCGGTGCCTCGCGAAGTTTGTGTATATTGTTCAGTCGGTTTCGGTCGGGAATCCCGATTTCGGCGATTGACAGAATACCTTTTTAATGTTATAATAATACATAATTATAGCGTAAAAGGTGGGCGCAGAATGAATCGGTTTTTTAAATCTCTTTTTTGTTTTTTTACCGTGATTTTCATTTCCTCCGCTCTTGGCGGAAAGGCGGCGGCGCAGGAGACCCCGTATGTGGAAACTGTTTTTAACGAGCGGAACGGACTTCCGACCGGCGAAGCGAACGACGTGATCCAGACCGCCGAGGGCTACATATGGATCGGGAGCTACGGCGGACTGATCCGTTACGACGGGTCGGATTTTTTAAATTTCAGCACTGAGGGGATTCTCCCTTCTTCCTCTGTCCGCATGCTTTACGAGGACTCCGCCGGACGGCTCTGGATCGGCACGAACGACGCGGGCGTTTTCGTATATGAAAACAGCGAAATCACCCAGCCTGAGGGACAGCCGCGGGACAGCTTTCTCTGCGTCCGCGGCTTCGCCGAAGATCAAAGCGGAACAATCTACGCCTGCTCCAACTCGGGGATCGCCGAGATCCGGGACGGGATCATGAAGGTTTATGAAATCGAGGAGATCGCCGGACGAACCGTCTATTCCGTCGGCGTAGACTGCTTCGGAAGAGTATGGGGCGCGGAAAGCAGCGGCGGCTGCGTCATTCTGATGAACGGCGAACTGGTTCATCTAGCGGGAAGCGAGGACTTCCTCGGAAGCGGAATGTCGGTTTACAGCCTTACCTCGGGAAAAGGCGGCGAGATCTGGCTCGGAAGCGCGAGCAACCTTCTCGCGCGGCTCAGCTTTCATGGACAAGGCTTTTCCGAAAGTGATATTTCCGTCACGCACTATGAAACGGGAAGCGTGGCGACGCATAACAGTCTCCGCATGATGAGTGACGGCTCGCTCGCTGTCAGCGGGCTTCACGGCTTCGGCGTTCTCTCCTCCGACGGAAGCCTCCGCGAATTCAGTGAGGACGAGGGCGCCGTCTCGATCAACAGCGCCTTTATCGACTATGAAGGCAATATATGGCTCGCCTCTACCACCAAGGGAATTATCCGCTATACGGTCGGCTGCTTCAGCTCGCCGAACAGCACCGGAAAACTCGAAGGTCTTTCGCTCAACGCGGTCGCGATCGAAAGCGACACCTTTTATATCGGAACGGACAGCGGACTTCTGATCCGCGATCGGAATTGGCAGCCCGTTGAAAACGAGCTTACCGGGATTTTTGAAGGGGTCCGGATCCGCAATATCATCGCCGACAGCAGCGGAAAAGTCTGGATCGCCTCTTATTCCGATACGCCCATTGTCCGCTATGATCCAAAAAAAGAAGAGATCGTTTCCTATGGCGTCGCGGAAGGGCTTTCGGACGGACGCGCCCGCGTTCTGCTGGAGCTTTCGGACGGACGGATCGCAGCGGGAATGCAGGGCGGACTGAATCTCATTCACCAAAACGGTGAGATCGAAACCTATACGGATCTGAAATACCCCGCGATTCTCTCCCTGCTTGAAACCGAGAACGGTTCGATCCTCGCGGGGAGCGACGGCGGCGGCATCTATGAGTTCAAAGACGGCGAAATCCTTTCTCACAGCTTTTCGGACGGGCTCGCGGAGGGCGTCGTGCTTCGCATGCTTCGCGACGCCGAGGGATCGGGCTATTTCATCAGCGCGGGCAGCAGCCTTTACTATTGGGACGGCAGTCTGTTCAAAAAATTAGACACCTTAAAAAAGGAAGCCGGGAGCATTTTTGACTTTTATCAGACCGAGAACACGCTCTGGCTCCTGCAAAATAACGGAATTTTAGCGGTAAACCGCGAAAATCTTCTGAACGGCGGGGACGGAAACCCGATCGCGTACAGCTTTCAGCACGGGCTTTCCGGCTCGCTCAACGCGAATACTTGGCACTGTCAGCATAACGGGAAGCTTTATCTCGCGACGCGCAGCGGGATCAGCCTTTTTAACTTCACCGCTCCGAAAAACGAGCTTCCGAAGGGGATCATTAACCGTATTACCATTGACGGGGAAGTTTATGACCACCCGACAGATCTGACCGTTTCGGGAAAAACGCAGCGTATCACGATCGACTTCGCGGCGCTGTCGTTTACGGATACGACGCGCTTTACCATTTCGTACCGGCTGACCGGCTTTGACGACGAGCCGACCGTTCTGAACGACGTAAAAAGCGGGAGCGTAAGCTATACGAACCTCCCCGGCGGCAATTACCGCTTCTATCTGAAGATCGCGGATCGCGATGACCCGACAGTAAACAGCATTTTCAGCTTCACTTTGGAGAAACAGCTTCAATTTTACGAGCACCCGCTATTCTGGATCGGTATGGCGATCCTGCTGATCGCCGTGGCGGCGGGCGTAGCAATGCTCATTTCGGGAAGAAAGCTTAGGATTGCGCGGCGCAGGCAGCGGGAATACCGCGATATTCTGGAACAGTCGCTTCTCACCTTCGCAGGAACCATTGACGCGAAGGACAAATACACCAACGGACATTCCACCCGTGTAGCGCAGTATTCGCGAGAGCTTGCCCGCCGTATGAATATGAGTTCCGAGCAACAGGAACATATCTATTATGTTGCACTCCTGCACGACATCGGAAAGATCGGGATTCCCGACAATATTCTGAATAAGCCCGGGAAGCTTACCCCCGAGGAACGGGAGATCATTCAGCGGCACCCGAAGATCGGCGCGGAAATCCTCAAGAATTTTACCGCACTCGACGGGATCTCCGACGGAGCGAAATATCATCACGAGCGCTTTGACGGAAACGGGTACTGCGAAGGACGCGCGGGAAAGGATATTCCTCTGGTGGCACGGATCATCGGGGTCGCGGATACCTACGACGCGATGTCCAGCGAACGCTGCTACCGCAAGCCGCTCAGCGAGGATTATATCCGCAGCGAGCTTGAAAACGGGAGCGGAACGCAGTTCGACCCCGCGATCATTCCGCATATGCTTGCCATGATCAGCGACGGAACCGCGCCGATCCGAGCGGAAAAAAGCGACACACTTGAAACGGTCTGAATACTTCCCTTTTCCGGCGAATCTGGAACGCCGGATACTGCCCAAAAAAATACAGAAAACATCGCGGATTCGCGCAAAACGTTCCCGCGATGTTTTTTTGTGAGAAATGTTCTTACCCTCCCCGAAGCGCCTCGACGGGAGGCATGCTTGCCGCTTTCAGCGCGGGATAAACCGAAAATACCGCTCCGATCAGGATCGCGGCAAGGAAAGCGCCGAAAACGAGCGTAAGATCCGCCGCCATCGATACGCCGAGCGCGGCGCACCCGATCCCCGATACAAGAAAGCCCGCGCCGATCCCGAAAAGTCCGCCCGCCGAGGTCAGGACAAGGCTTTCGCCGAGAAATTCCGCCGCAAGCGTTCGGTTCTTCGCGCCGATCGCTTTTTTGATCCCGATCTCACGCTTTCGCTCACTGACACACGCGAGCATGGTCGTCATGACCGTGATCCCCGAAACGAGAAGAGAAATTCCCGCGATCGCCGAGAGGAGCAGCTTCACCGTAAACAGAATTTCGTCCAGCCCTGATTTATTTTGCTGGAGATTATTGACGCTGAAGCCGTTCGCCTGACCCCGTCCGAGTTTTGCGCCGATCTGTTCGGAGATCATTTCGGAATCCGCGTCCGGTTCGGTCAGGACGGCGATCTTATCGTAGCTTTGCTTCCCCGTGATCTGCTGCATGGTCGTATACGGGATATAGACGAAATGCGGGATCATGCCCGAAAGCATATTCTGAAGCGAAGAAACGCCCGAGCGAGCCACGCCCTCGACCGTGAAATTCTGATAGCTCCCTCCGAGGTACAGGCGAATCGTTTTCCCGACGACATTTCCCCGCCCGTACGCCTTCCGCGCGATCTCCTCATCGATCACGCACACGTTTTTCCGTCCGTCAATATCTCCCCGGTCGATCAGCCGCCCGTACTCCGCCGTCAGGGAAATGATCTCCCGCGCCTCCTCGCTTACGCCCCAGACCATACATTCCTCATGATTCCGAAGCAAAACGCTTTCCGTATAGCTTCCCATTAAAGGCATTGCCTTACGGACGCCCGATATTTCCGCCAGAACGGCAACGTCCCCGTCGTTCAGATCGGACAGGGTATCGTCCTGCGCCTGCACCATGACCGAATTGATCCCCATCTGCGTCATTGCTTCGGAGATCGCCGACGCGCCCGTTTCCCCAAGTACGGAGATCAGCACGATCGAAAAAACGCCGATCGCGATCCCGACGATCGTAAGCGCCGACCTTCCGCCCGAAAGCGCACGTTTTACCGTGTTCATTCCGCCCGCTCCTTTCGCACGAGCGCCTGATCCGTCACCTCATCGGGCGACAGGATCACTTCGCTTTGCTCGCTTAAACCGTTTACAATCTCCGTTTCGCCCGAAAGCTCTACCCCCGTTTCGATCCTGCGCAAAACGGCTTTATTTCCTGAAAAGACATAGACATACTCTCCTTCGCCGTCCTGTCGGATCGCCTCATACGGAAGCGTGCGCAAAACCCGCGTTTCTCCCTCGTAAATACTTCCCTCGGCGGAATAGCCGCTCCGTAATTCCTCATGCTCTCCGTCTAATTTTATAATGACACGAACCGCGGTTCTGCCGTTTTCGCTGTATGCCGCGTCCGCGATCTCGGCGACACTTCCCCCGATCGGTTCGGAGAACGCCGCGCCGCTGATCTCGGCGGACTGTCCGACGGCTACGCCGGAAATATCGCTTTCGTCAACGCCTGCCGCCACATACCATTCCCCGCCCTCGGAATAAACGCTCCCGCGGATCGGGATCGACTCCCGAAACTCGACCCGATTCATTTGAACCGTCTCCACCTCCGTCAGCGCGTCCGTCACATGACGGTCCATCGTCAGACAAGCGTAGATCCCAAGCCCGACGATCAAAATAAGAATCAATGCCTTCACGGCAAAATATGTTTTTTGTTTTTCCATTTTATTACAGTCCCCTTTTGTGAACGATTTTCCGAATTTATCGTTTGCCGTTTTTGCGAAAATATGAACGAATAATTAAAAAATTTTTCCGTAAGATATTTTTAACCATTGAAAACGGAAAGGAAGCGTATCATGAATTTCATTGTATGCAGCAGAAGCTGCCGCCACCAAAAAGACGGATATTGCTGTCTCGAGGGAAAGGCGGTCATCACGAACGCGGTCGCGTCGCCGTGCTGTTATTACGAGGAAAGAGACAGCGAAGAAAAACAGGAAGAGAGGAAGTGAACCGATGCCTCTCCTTAAGAAAGGAATGATCGAATAATGAAAGAAGCTATGATAAAAACGGAAAAACTTTCCAAACGATACCGGACGGGCGGCGGGATCGTCCACGCCCTTTCGGAAGCCACGATGACCGTCTGGCGGGGCGAATTCGTTGCCATTACGGGAGAAAGCGGGTCGGGTAAAACCACGCTGATGAACCTGCTCGGCTGTCTCGACTGCGCGACCTCGGGGGAATACTATCTCGACGGCGAGAACGTTTCCCGTCTTTGTCCCGGGCGGAGAACATGGCTCCGGAACCGGAAGATCGCGTTTGTGTTTCAGGGATTTAACCTTCTTCCCGGGCTGACCGCCGCGGAGAATGCCGCGCTGCCGCTGATCTATCGGGGACTTTCACGCCGTGCCGGTCTGGAGCGGGCGGAGGAAGCGCTCGCGGCGGTCGGACTTTCCATGCGTTCCGCTCATAAGCCGACCGAGCTCTCCGGCGGACAGCAGCAGCGCGTCGCAATCGCGCGGGCAATTGCCGCGGACACGCCGGTGATTCTGGCGGACGAGCCCTGCGGAAGTCTCGATTCCCGATCGGGAAACCGCGTTATGGAGCTTCTTCACGAGGAAAACCGCCGCGGAAAAACCGTCGTTCTCATTACCCACGACCCCGCGGCGGCAAAAACCGCGGATCGGATCATTTACGTTTCGGACGGAAGGGTTAGCAGTACGCCAAAATAGCCGAATTTTTGTGCATTTGGCATAATATCCGATCATTCTGCTTCTTATGTTTGTTTATTTTATCCGTTGACTCCTACGCTGCGTCATCGTTTATAATGAAATTACCGTAAGGAGGCGGAGCATATGATGACGGTGAAAGAAGTCGGCAAGCTGACGGGGGTGAGTATACGCACCCTACAATATTACGATAAGATCGGACTTTTGCGGCCCTCGGGATATACCGAAGCCGGATACAGGCTGTATGACGATACGGCGCTGGAAAAGCTTCAGCAGATCTTATTGTATCGCGCGCTGGAATTTCCGCTGAAGGACATCAAGGCGATCCTGAGCAATCCGGACTTTGACCGAAGAAAAGCTTTGGAACAGCAGATCACCCTGCTAACGCTCAAAAAGGAACATTTTGAAAACCTGATCCACCTCGCTTACGGAATAAAAACGTTTGGAGTGAGACCATTGGATTTTACGGCATTTGACACAAGCAAGATCGACGAATACGCCGCGCAGGCAAAGGCGTCGTGGGGCTCTACCCCCGAATACCGCGAATTTCAGGAAAAAACCAAGAATCGGACGGCGGAGGAAAATCAGAACATCGCCGCGCAGATGATGTCGATTTTCGGCGAGTTCGGCACAATGCGCGGGCTTTCTCCCGATTCCGAAAAGGTACAGGCGCAGGTGAAAAAATTACGGGATTATATCACGAATCATTTTTATCACTGCGGCAATGAAACGCTGTACCACCTCGGGCGTATGTATGCGGACGGCGGAGATTTCACTGAAAATATCGACAAAGCGGGAGGCGAAGGCACGGCGGAATTTGTTTTTCGGGCGATCAAAATCTACTGCAAAAAAGATTAAAAAATTTAGAAAACCACCCAGCAAAACTCCTTTTTCGGGCACTTTATAAGCGAAAGGCGGGTGAGAACGATGCAATACGACATTTTTGAAAGCTATGTCGAAAAGGTTTACGGATACGCGGTCAGGCACACTTACTCCCGCGAGGAAGCGGACGAGCTGGCGCAGGAGATCCTGTTTACCGCGGTGCGCGAGCTGCCAAGGCTCAGGGACGAAAGCAAATTCGAGCCGTGGCTTTGGGCGATCGCGGGCAATGTGACCAAAAGCTTTCGGCGCAGTCTCGGGAAACAGCGCGCGATGTATTCCTATGATGTGCCGGAAAACCTGTCCTATGAGGACGCGTATTTCGACGACAGGGAAGAAATATACGATTCTCTGCGGACGAAAATCGCCATGCTTTCCGCAATCTACCGCGACGTCATCGTTCTTTATTACTACGACGGTCTCTCGACGAAAGCTATCTCCAAAAAACTGAAGCTTCCGGAGGGGACTGTTCGCTGGCGGCTTACCGAAGCTCGGAGAAAACTGAAAAAGGAGTGTAACGAAATGAATGAAACCGCTTTAAGACCCGTGAAAATGCACCTCGGCATATACGGAAACGGGAATTATAACGGGAAGTCGATTCCTTTCCCCAGCGCATATATCAATGACGCGCTCTCGCAAAATATATTGTACTACTGCTATGAACAGCCGAACGGGATCGAGGAACTGGCAAAGATTTGCGGCGTTCCGGCGTACTATATTGAGGAGCGGGTCGAAAATTTACTGAACCACGAGGCGCTGATAGAAGCCCCTAAAGGGAAATATCGGACAGATTTTATTATCTGGTCGGACAAGTACGGGATCTACTGTGAAGAGAATGCCGAAAAAGCGCTCATACCAATCATGGAAAGGCTGCTGAACGCGCTTTTCGGGATCGCCGAGGAAGCGGCAAAGATCGGCTTTCACAAGGCCGAAAAAAGCGAGACGGACTTATTCTATCTTTACAGCGTGATGGCATTTTCCTACGCAAGCGAGCATTACAGTAAGCTGCCGTACCCTTGGTTCAAGAGAAAATACGACGGCAACGAGTGGTGTTATATCGGAAATATGGAAACCGGAAAACATCGCAGGATCATGATCGGGGTACAGATCAGCACCAATCAGGGCAGCCGTGGCAAGTGCAGCCATACCGTGTATCATTCGATCAACGGGATTACATACCGTAGGATGATGTACGGTATTCACATTAACGCCTGCGAGGATATTTTGTGCAACGGCGTGACGGAGGATACCGAAGCCGCGGCAAACGCCATTCGAGGCGGATATATCGTAAAAAAGCCGGACGGAAGCCTTTTCGTAACAATTCCTTTCTTCACCGAGGAGCAAAAAGCGGAATTTGACGCGATCGCCGATAAATATCTCGCGCCGCTTATGCCGGAATATTCCGAGATTGTGGACGGGTTCATCGCGGGATACAAAAAGCTGTTTCCGGAGCACCTGAGCGACGACGCCGATCGTTGGTGTCATCAAATGTTTATGGATTTATGCGAGGTCGTGATCGAGTACGCGCAGAGAACCGAGCGGATCAAAATGCCTTCGCCGAATTATAACTGCGATGTTTTGATTCAATTTAAATAAGCCGAAATACAAAACCTCCGGGAACGAACCCCAGAGGTTTTTTCGTATGGATCAGAGCTTACAAACGTCCACCCAGCCCGAAGGCTTTGCGTATTGCTCCAGCTCGGCGATCGTAAGCTCAATTGCGCTGTTCGCGCTTCCGCAGGCGGGAAAAACCGTCTCGAACCGCTTCAGCGATTCATCGAGATAGACGGTCACGCCGTCGTTTACCGCGAATGGGCAAACGCCGCCCACCGCGTGACCGATCTGCTCCGCGACCTCCTCATGCGAAAGCATTTTCGCCTTTGTCGCGAAGCGGGCTTTATATTTCGCGTTGTCGATCCGCGCGTCACCCGCCGCGACCACAAGGATCGGTTCGCCGTTCACCGTGAACGACAAGGTTTTCGCGATCCTCGCCGCTTCGCAGTGAAGCGCCTCTGCCGCAAGCGCGACCGTCGCGCTCGATACGTCAAATTCGCGGATCCGGTCCGCGATCCCGAGCGATGAGAAATATTCCCTGACTTTTTCAACAGACATTTTTGATCGTCCCTTTCTTTCTGTCAATTTGATCGTTCTTTTCTTTCTGTCAAACGCTCCTCCAGAGCATTCGGTTCTCCGAAAATTCCGCGGTAAGTTTTTCCCCGTCCTTGAGCCACGCCAGATACGAACGCACCGCGCTTCCGACCAGCACATACTGCTCAAACGTCATTTTCAGAGAAAAATCGTCGAACAAACGTTTCAGAATCTCCTCGAACGCGATCGGTTCACGGCAGACCGCAAGAATTTTTTCGGCGATCTCCTGTACCTTATCAATATTGTACTGCGCAAGCGGCGCGATGTCCTCCGTCGCGGCAGCATGCGCGGGAACGAACAGGCGCGCTTCCATTGTTTTTACCTGTTCGAGCGTTTCGAGATACGCCGCGACGTCGTAAATAAATCCGATCTTGTACTTATCAAGCGTTTCCCTGCTCGAAAGGCAGTCCGCCAGATAAACCACTCCATCGGGCGTCCGGAAGCCGACCATATCGAAGAAATGCCCCGGAAGCGGCAGTATTTCGATCTCCTTCGGGAAATCGGGATCGGAAAAATCGCTCACCTCACTCCCGTCGGCAAGCAGAAATTTATGCCGAAGCTCGTGGAACGGAAATCCGCCGTATAAAAAGGAAGGTTCGAGGATCGGCGCGGAAGTAAACGCGGCTTCGATCCCTCCCGAAAAGATCTTACAGCCCGTCTGCTGCTGCAAATAGCGATTCCCGCCGATATGATCCGCGTTGGAATGGGTGTTGAGGATCCCGCGCAGGCACCAGCTCTTTTCGTCCAAAATCTTGCGCACCTTCCGCCCCGCGTCCTTATCGCCGCCGCTGTCGACCAGGTATACGCCGTTCCCGTCCGCGCGGTAAATTCCGATTTTCGCGGGGCAGTCGATATACCCGCTTTTCTCGGTGATCTCCCGAAATTCAAACATTGCGCCGCCTCCTTTTTTCTTATTTTCTCATTTTATCACGGAACGTCCCGAAAGTCAAGACGCACCTTTGTCCGTAATGCGAAACATCATTTTAGAGAAAATAATGAAAGACGCAGTCAAGGAAGCTTAACGAATGTTGATTTGGACGACAATTTTTTAACAGTTCCCGACAGATTTTTCTGTTCTTTTTGGTTCACATTTTGTAAGATAACAAAAAAAGTTTAAAAACTTCCCGAAACACGTTGACTTTCCGAAAAGTATATGCTATAATAATATAGCAATAAGGTTTTTACGGCAAAATACTTTCAGCAAGGTTCAGTTTAATTTATTTTATTTTACGCTACACCCGTATTCCGGTACGGAAAAAAGGAGACTTAACTATGGGAAATTTTGAAAACGAAATCACAAAGCTCTTGCGTCAGCTCAATCATAATGCAATGAAGCTTGAAAACTATACCGTTCAGAGCGACCGTAACCTTAACCTGACGCAAAACGAGATTCATCTGCTCGAATGCATTAAGCTTTCGACAAAGTCGGGAGAAGGTCCGACAATCAGCGCGATCGCCGCGCAGCTTGACATCACAAGACCCTCGACGACTGTCGCCGTCAACAAGCTGGTCGCGAAGAAATACGCCGAAAAGGGACCCTGCGAGGGAGACGGACGCTCTGTCAGAGTAAAGCTGACCCAGAAGGGGGACAAGGCTTATAACTCTCTGAAAAAGCACTACTCTTCCCTTGCCGAAACGCTTAAGGGATATTTCAGCGAGGAAGAATGCGCTCAGATCGCCGATTCGGTCGATAAGCTGAATAAATTCTTTGAAGAAAAGCTCGACGAAAAAGAAAACGAGGAAGATTAAAGAGAAAACTCGGGAGCAGAGGAAATTTACATCCTGCTGAAGTTCTTGCCTTATTTGTCATGAAAAATGATTATCGAAAGTCATAATCCGTAAACGGCTTTTCACCGAAAACCGATCCGGATTTACGGAGCTTGTACAAAAACCTTTTGGGGATTTTTCTGCGTGAAAAATCCCCACACTCTTGTCTGCGCATAGCAAAATGTGTAAAACAAATAAAATACGGTTCCGTGTAGCTTCGGCGCCGTTTTCCGAAACAAAGAAAGGAATGACAAAAAATGGGAATGGTATTTAACCGGAAGCTTCCGATCCCGAAGGAGATCAAGGAGCTTTACCCACTGACAAAAAAAGTTGCGGAAGTGAAAGAAACAAAGGATCGGGAGCTTCGGGAAATTTTCGAGGGAAAAGATAAACGCCTGCTCCTGATCATCGGTCCCTGCTCCGCGGATAAGGAGGAGCCGGTTCTCGAATACATCACCCGCTTGGCGCCCGTACAGGAAAAGGTCAAGGACAAGATCATGATCGTGCCGCGCGTTTATACGGGAAAGCCGCGCACGACCGGCAAGGGCTATAAGGGAATGATCCACCAGCCCGACCCGACCAAAAAAGAAGATATGCTTGAAGGGATCATTCATGTTCGTTCACTCCATACCAAGGCAATCGAACAGTCGGGACTGGTCTGCGCAGACGAAATGCTCTACCCCGAAAATTACCGTTACTTAAACGATATTCTTTCTTATGTCGCGGTCGGCGCGCGCTCGGTTGAAAACCAGCAGCACCGTCTGGTCGCGAGCGGAATGGATATTCCCTGCGGCATGAAAAACCCGACGAGCGGCGGCTATTCGGTCATGCTGAACTCCATTACGGCGGCGCAGGCGAGCCATATGTTCCTGTACCGCGGCTGGGAGGTCGTTTCTTCGGGAAATCCTTACGCACACGCGATTCTCCGCGGCTATGTCAACAAGCACGGACAGGCGCTTCCGAATTATCATTATGAGGATCTGAAGCTGCTTTACGAATTATACGCCGAAAAGAATCTCGAGAACCGTTCGGTCATTGTGGACTGCAACCACTCCAACTCGGGAAAACAATATCTGGAACAGATCCGGATCGCGAAGGAGGTCATCTTCAGCAAGCGCCACGACGCCGATCTTTCGGGATTTATCAAGGGTCTGATGATCGAAAGCTATCTCGAGGACGGCGCGCAGAAGCCCGAAGAGGGCATTTACGGAAAGTCGATCACCGACCCCTGCCTCGGCTGGGAAAAGACCGAAAAGCTGATTTACGAAATTGCGGATACGTTGGATTGACCTCCATTTTATAGCTAAAAACGAACAGAATTCCTTCGGAGTTTTGTTCGTTTTTTGATCCCGCTTAACAGAAGCAAGCAATAAATATCATGACAACCGATTTGAATTGGTGTATACTTCTAAATGGACAGAGGTGAGCGTATGGATACGATGCACTGCATTCAGAATGCGATCGACTATGTGGAAGATCATATATGCGAAGATCTGAGCACGGATAACATATCAAAGCAGGCATATATGTCCGGCTTTCATTTTCAGCGGCGTTTCCCTCGGCGAATATATACGGAATCGCCGGCTGACGCTTGCAGGAATGGAAATAAAACGTTTAAACGCCAGAATCATTGACATCGCGCTCAAATACGGCTATGAATCTCCGGAAAGCTTTTCCCGCGCGTTTACCCGGTTTCACGGAATATCTCCCATAACGGCGCGCAGTCGGAATCAGAAGCTCCGCTCATTTTCAAAAATTTCATCCCTTTTACCTTCCGTGTTGATAAACGCCTATAAATTTTTCCCTTCGTCAAAA
>CAYVZH010000019.1:0-50104 GCA_964456025.1 uncultured Ruminiclostridium sp. | reverse complement strand
GCTCCCTGCACTTATAAAAACTGTCTCTTAATAATCTCCATAAACTCCGATTTATCTTACTAAAATTATGTCTCAAATGGAGTTATATGTCAATAGAAACGCCATAGCACTTTTGACTGAAAAAATGCTATGGTGAAAACTTCTTTTTGAGCGCTTGTCTTTTGTTTCCCTTATTTTCTCTTTCTTTATTCCTTTTCATCAATAATATCCATGATCCGATCGTCCCGTTCGACAAAGCAGACCCCGTCCTCGCGGTACAGAACGACGACCTTTTCTCCCGTCCCGATCTCCTTTTCATTCGCGCATACGGCAGGAAAGGTATACTCGTGTTTTTTCCAGATCACCTTGACGCTCCCGTAGCCGTCGGGCGTGACCGGCTCGGCACAGATCGCCTCGCAGGCGCTGAGATCCTCGTTTTTCGGAATCGGACGCAGGGAAATGCGCGGGAAGAGAAAGTGCGCCAAAAAAAAGTGAATGAGCGCCCCGCCCAGAACCGCGATCGGGAACACGACAAGGCCGTTCATTTTCAAGAACGTGAGAAAGATCCCGAGCATTCCGAACGAGAGCAGAAATACCGCCGCCATGGTGAGGTTCGCGGGGATAAAATCCTCGATCGGGATCGTTTTCCCGCGGATATGGTGAAACCGCCGTTCCAGCCCGAAGGACTTGATCTTTTCCATGTAGCGCAGGATCAGGTCGGCGGTAAGGGTAACGGCGCTTACGACCGTAACAACTACGTAAAAAGCCATTTATGTGTCCGCCTCGCTTTTCGGGCGCAGGATCTTGAAGCGAACCGTCCCGATCCGTAAATCGTCGAGAGTCTTTACCGTGATCAGGAAGCCGTCCGTCTTGATCGTGTCGCCCTCCTTTGGGATTCGTCCGAATTTCTCAAAAAGCCAGCCCCCGACCGTGTTGCTGTCTGCTTCGATCCGGAAATCCAGTCCCCGCGCCTCAAAATATCGGTTAAAATCGCTGCGGGAAACCTCGCCGCTGGTTTCAAAAACCGTTTCCGACAGGAACTTGACCGGCGCGGTGACCTCGTCGTTTTCGTCCCAGATCTCGCCGACCAGCTCCTCGAGAATGTCCTCAAGCGTAACGATCCCTTCCGTCCCGCCGTACTGATCGACGACGACGGCAAGATGAATCTTTTTTTTCTGCATTTGCCGCAGTGCCTCGGAAAGCCGCATAAGCCCGGGGAGGTGCATGGTGTCCTGCATGATGTCGCGGATATAGAAGTTCCCTCCGCGCACCAGCCGCTCGAAAAAGTCCTTCTGCGTGATAACGCCGACGATGTGGTCGATCGTTTTTTCATAAACGGGAAGCCGCGAATACGCCTCGCTTAAAAAAAGCTCTTTTACGTCCTCGATCCCCGCGTTGATCTCGATCGCCGTCACGTTTACGCGCGGGGTAATGATCTCGGAAACGACCGTTTCGTCGAACGCGAGCGCGCTTCTTACGAGGTCGCTCTCCTGCCGTTCGAGAACACCCTCGTCCTCGATCTCGTCGATGATCTGGATCAGCTCCTGCTCCGTCACGCTGACCTCGCGGTTTTTCCCGAAAAGACGGTTCGCCCCGCGCTGGAGCAGCAGAAAGAACGCGGAAAGCGGGGTGATTACGGTCATCAGAAATTGGATCGGAATGCTGATCGCGCAGGAGAAGGTTTCCGCGTTCGCCTTTGCGATCGTTTTCGGAAGAATTTCTCCGAAGATCAGGACGACCACGGTCACCGCCGCCGTTGAGATGAGCGAGCCGTTTTCCGCGCCGAAAAGTGCAACGCACATCACGGTTGCGAGCGAGGAGGTCAGAATATTCACAATATTATTCCCGATCAGGATCGTTGTCAGGACCTTATCATAACGGTTCAGGATCGAGAGCGTCCGCGCGGCGGGCTTCGATCCCTCGTCAGCACGGCTCTTCAGGCGGATCCGGTTCACGCTGGTAAAGCTTGTCTCCGCCGCCGAAAAAAAAGCCGAAAGCACGACAAGGATCAGGATCACGATCAGGGTGACGGCATGGCTGCCCATGGTATCTCCTCCGGAATTTGTCCAAAATTTGTTTTGAACTATCATACCATATTTACCCGCTTCTGTCAAGAAGTGTGGGCTTGGCTGCCCTTTTTGGGCAGGCGTGCCGCTTCTCTCCTTCGAAAAAGGGGGCTGTTTCTTCCAAAACGCATTTTGCAGAAAAATATTTATTTTCCGTCATTTTTTAGAAAAATTCCTTAAATTTGGGAACAGCTTGTCCAAAACCTGAAATTTTTCGTGCGAAATTACCAATATTCGCCTTATCTAATTTTTCATAGATCGGAAAAATCGGAACACTTGATTTACAAATTCGCAGGGTTGGTTTGAATTATGCCGATGAACATGTTCAGAAAGCCGTTTCTTGATTTTTCTTCTTTCAAAAAATACCCATCTTCCGAAAGAAAATCGGATCAAAAATCGCGTTTTTCATATTTTTAAAAAAATCGGGTCACCTGATTTATGAAAAAAATCCCTTTAAGGGAATAAAAATGAAAATAATGTTATTTTCCGAGAATTCCCATATAATGCCATTTTTCGACAATCGGACAAGCCGGGACAAGAATCGACCGAAAAATCGGTTGGTATAATCTGCACAAAAATTATTTGCAGGATTTTTAAATTTCTCCGTCAACGACATTTTTCGACTCGCGAGGGACTCCTCGCGAAAATCAGCCGATTTTGTTCATCAGTCAACACAAACGTGAAATTTTGAAATGTGAAAATCAGGTGATCTGTTTTTTCACAATGTCGAATTTTATGAACAGGCTTTTCAAAGCCGATTCTTTACGTTATTTTTTGGGAAGTGTTCCGCAATTGTGAAAATAGGAACGAATGAATTTTCACACAAATCAGGGGATTTTTGCCCGAAAAAATACAAAAAATTATGAAAAAAACGCGGACATCTCCGCCCGTGGATGGCAAAACGCAAACACGGAAGCCTGCACCAAAAAATCAAAAATATACTCTGCCCCTTGACAATTCCGAAGGGAACGATTATAATATAATTGTCGTTATATAACATCTGTTATAAAAAGGGGAATCATTGTGCCGCCCAAAATGAAAATTACCCGGGAAATGATCGTCGGCGCGGGCTTTGAGATCATTCGTGAAAACGGGCTCGAAGGACTGACCGTCCGGGCGATCGCCGACCGGCTTGGGTGCTCCACCCAGCCGGTTATGTACCATTTCGCAAGGATTGAGGAAATGAAAAGAGCCGTTTACGAAAAAGCCGACCGTTTCCATACGGAATATTTAATGAATCTCACAAACCCGCAGGAGGGTATTATGCTTGGCATAGGACTGAACTATATCCGTTTTGCCATCAGAGAGCCGAACCTGTTCCGTTTTCTCTTTCAGTCGGGCTATGCCGCGGCGAACAGCCTGCTGGAAATGGTGAACTCGGAGGAGCTTGTCCCCATGCTTTCCGCAATGCGGGGCGCGATCGGAATGAATATGGAGCAGACAAAGAAGGTGTTCCTGACGATCGCAATGTTTGTTCACGGGTATGCAAGCATTATCGCAAACAATTCTCTGGAATACGACGAAAAGCTTGTTTCGGAGCATCTGGAGCGTGCCTATCGGGGCGCGGTATCAGCGGTGCGGGAGGAAGCGGGCGGCATGGAGCCGGAAGAAGGAGAATAGGTATGAAGGTAATTTTACACGATCTGGATATACAATATCATGAAATCCTGAGCGGGAAATGCGATCATGTCATTCATGCGGACGGGAAATATGCTCCCTGTCAGGGCTGTTTTGGCTGCTGGACGAAGCACCCTGCGGAATGTTTTATGAAGGACAGCTTGAAGCAGGCTTCCCGCGTGATCGGACAGGCGGACGAATTTGTCATTATTACGGAAAATCTGTACGGTACTTACAGCCCTGCGGTTAAAAATGTTCTTGACAGGAGCATTGGCATTTCAACGCCGCTGAGTACTTATCGCGGAAAGCAAATGCACCATACCCTGCGTTACGGAAAGCACGGTTTATTAAAGGTAATTGTGTACGGCGATATTACGGAGCAGGAAAAGGAAACCTTTACCTATATGACAGAAAGAAATGCGATCAATGACGGGTTTGAAAAGTCCGAGGTTATTTTTCTGAATGATTTTTCCGGATTGGAGGACTTCGTATGAAAACAGTATTGATCAATTGCAGTCCGAAAAAAAGGTTATGCGCTTCCGCTTATTTTCTGGGATTGCAGCGGTTCTTTGTGAAAGGCAAAAAGGTGACGGAACGGCTGCGGAATAAGAGCGACCATAAACGTATTTTGCAGGAATTGACGGACGCGGATACCGTGGTGTTTTGTCTCCCGCTGTATGTGGACAGCGTCCCGTCGCATATACTGCCATTTCTGAAAGAAATGGAGCTTTTCTGTAAAGAAAACAATCTTCGGCTGACCGTTTACAGCATTTCAAACAACGGCTTTATTGAGGGAAATCAAAGCGAGCCGCTGCTGCGGGTCTTTCAGAATTTTTGCGCAAGAAGCGAGCTGGAATGGGGCGGCGGAATCGGGATCGGCGGCGGCGTCATGCTGAACGTTACCCGAATCGTCTTTGTGATACAGATCGGATTATTATTTCTGAATATTATACTGAATGGGATTCAGAACGGTAATTTTTTACCCGCAGACGCGCTGAAAAATTTCGCCGAACAGGTGCTGCTCCTTCTGTTTTTTAATCTGGGCGTATTTTTCTACATAATAAGAATGGGCATGGCCATTAACAAAGGAAAATTCTTTGGCAAAAAATATACCCGTATATTATTACCGTCATTTCTGTTTATTCTTTTTGCCGACATCTTTTACTTCATTATTTCGATCTTTAACGGCGGGCTTTTTAAAGGCTGGCTTGCCAAAAAACAACCGGACTGATACTTAGGAGGAAATGAAATGAAAAAACTATATGAGAAAAACGAATTGTGGTTCGCAATATTGTGGATCATCGTGTATTGTGTCGTGTGCGGCACGGTAAGAGGAAATTTCGGCGATGAAAGCCCCGTCATGCTTGCCACGCTGGCGGTGTTCTCGGCGGGGATCATCGCCTTTGTGAAAATGAATCATTTAGAAGAAAAATACGGGCTTTGCAAATGGAAGGGCAAGGCAGCGGATTATTGGTTTTTTATTCCGATGTTCATCTTAATGACGGGAAATCTTTGGGGCGGCATTGGAATAAATTACAGCGGAATGGCGCAGGCGTTCGCGGTGCTTTCCATGCTGCTTATTGGATTTGTTGAAGAAATGATATTCCGTGGATTTTTATTCCGTATTCTTCTGAAAAAAGACCCCGCTCCCGTTGCGATAACAATTTCGGCGGTGACCTTCGGGATCGGACATATCATCAATCTTTTTACGGGTCACGCAAGTCTCGAAACAGTCATTCAGATACTTTTTGCCATTGCGTGGGGATTTATTTTTACATTTGTTTTTTACAAGTCGGGCAGTCTTGTGATCTGCGTTATCGTTCACGGACTGATCGACGCGTTCTCGGAATTTGCCGCTTCCGGCGAAGAGATGATTATGACGCTATCGTACATATATATGGGCGCGACAATTGTCGGTGCGGTCATATACTGTATTTATCTGAGCCGTAAGCCCACGGCGCTGAATCGGGAATAACACGGCGCGGGCGATCTGTACATAAAGAACCCCTTCTTTTCGGATCTTGTTCCGAAAGGGAGGGGTTGTTTTTGGGGAACGGCCGGCGTTCGGGGAGGGAATGCTTACGTTAACGTCGAAATCCAACCGTCTATTTCAGAAACGCGCATTTGATCGCTTGAAAGGATCGGCTCGGTCGGGATTTTCTTCATCATTCCGGTAAGCTTCGCCTTGATTTTTGCGTATTCCTGCCGCGTTGTGACGTAATGTACGCTTGTGGAATCGAACATCCACCCGATCATTGAAGTGTCGATCTCGATTCCCGTAATTTCCCGCAGCCGCCGAGCAGCAGCGCCGAAGCGCAGAGAAATGGAGCCGCGTTGAGTTCGCCGATCGTCGCAATACGGTTGTCCATATCGTCATAGCATATTCCTCAACGTTCACCTGCTGTCCGCTCTGAACAATAATTCTGATAAACTTGCTCTCTGTGTTAGGCTGTCGTTATTCGATTACAAAGAAGTCGTCTTCGACCTTACCGGATTCTGCAAAACAAACATCATAATAGCCTAAATATTGAGCGTTTTGATTTTTTATACTGATTCTTACAATAATATACGCATGGTCACTTTCTAAAAAATACTTATAACAGACAGAATCCAAATTTGGACAAATCGAACCCCTATCAATCAAAGAGTACTTTGTAGATTCATTCGGACATTCTACAATATAATCATCATAATTACGCCAAAAAAGTGACCAAGATGTATCAACAAGTTTTTTTGATGATATAATTTCATCAAGTTCCTGCCTAAAATTTGCCAATCAATGTTCCCCCTTATCAAACGTATTAAATATAATATGATCGGACATTTCCCAAATTTCCCTTAATCTTTCATTCATAAAAATAAATTCCGATACGTGCAAAACCGGACGGTAAACCCGTTTGAGCAAATCGGCTCGCTCTCCTCGACCTTTTCCCATTCGGGAAGGGAGCGGATCGGCGGGAAAAAGGCGTCCGCCTCAAGCTCCGCGTCGATCTCCGTGATCAATGCCCGGTCACAGCAGGGGAGAAGCGCCGCGTAAACCGCAGCTCCGCCGCAAAGAAAAACCTCCCGATCCGCACCCTGCACCAAAGAAAAAAGCTCCGCCGCCGACCGAACGCAGCGCACTTCGGGGAAGCGCGCGGGCGAGGAGGTCAGGACGATATTTTCCCGTTCGGGGAGCGGGCGCACCGGAAGGCTTTCATAGGTTTTTCGCCCCATGACGACGATCCCGCCCGACGTAATCAGGCGGAACCGCTTCAGATCGGCGGGAATTTCCGCGGGCAGGGCATTGTTCCGACCGATCCCGTACTTTCGGTCGATCGCGGCGATACAGGTCACGACTCTTGCGCGCCGCCGCAGATCAGCTCCCTTGCGTAGGGGAGCGTTTCGATCCACGCGCAGAATTTCCGCCATTCGGGGAGACGGTGATTTTTCCGCTGTGCGTACATGGTTTTCAGGCAGCGGTAATTCGTCGTCAGGCGGGCGGTAAGCTCAAAGCCGCAGGGATTGCTGTACAGCAGGCGCAGATAGTCCTCCTTGTCCCCCGTCTCGTTATAGCGATCCTTCAGCTCGTTCATGATCTCGATCATGCGGGGATCGACATACTCGTTATACTGCTTCGAGAGGTCGAACCGCGCGATCCGGTGCATGGTGGACTGGCTCGAAACAAATTCGAGAAAGCGGTAACGCTCCGCCTCCGTCCATGCCTTGACCGTAAAAGTGAGGTCGAACGCGACGCGGATCCCGGTCATGAACTGGTCGTGTCCCTCGCCCTTCGGGGTCTGCGCGAGCGACTTGATCCGATCGGTGATACTCCCGTCCACCGCCGAGGTATCGACCGCCATGGGGTATTTGCTCGCCTTGAACGATTCCTCAAGATCGTAGACCTTGACATTCTCGACTTTCATGTTGTGTTCCTTTCTTTTATACTGCTAAAACCGCGCCGCACAAAATCTCGCTTTACGGTCTGTGCGGCGCGGTACGGTACGGTTACTCCTGCAGCAAAAACATATTATAGATCACGCGGATCGCTTCCTCGAAGTCCGCTTCCTCGATCCCGATGATGATATTCAGCTCGGAGGAGCCCTGGTCGATCATTTTGATGTTGATGTTCGCGTGCGAGAGGGCGGCGAAAATGCGCGTCGCGGTTCCCTTTGTCGCCTTCATGCCCCGTCCTACGACCGCGATCAGCGCGAGGTTGTGTTCGATCTCGATATGGTTCGGGTTCGCGACCTGCTTGATCCGATCCGCGAAATTCGAGTGCGCGGCGAGCTGCTCGCTGCTGACGAAAATGTTCATGGTGTCGATTCCCGTCGGGATATGCTCGAAAGCGATGTCCTCGTTCTCCATCAGCGTTAAAATGCGGCGGAGGAAGCCGATCTCGCTGTTCATTTCGTCCTTTTCGAGACAGATCGCGCTGAAATTCTTCTTTCCCGCGATTCCGGTGATGATATGCTCGTTTTTCCCTTCGGGCGCTTCGGAAACGATCATGGTTCCCTTTGCGGCGGGGTCGTTCGTGTTCTTGATGTTGATCGGGATCTTCGCGTTTCTTACGGGGAAGATCGCGTCCTGATGAAGCACGCCCGCGCCCATGTAGGAAAGCTCCCGAAGCTCGCGGTAGGTGATGACGTCGATAAATTTCGGGTTTTCGACGATCCGCGGATCGGCGACCGCGAAGCCCGGTACGTCCGTCCAGTTTTCATACAGAGTCGCGCCGATCGCCCGCGCGACGACCGAGCCGGTGAAGTCGCTCCCCCCGCGGGAGAAGGTCTTGATCGTCCCGTCGGGCTTCGCGCCGTAAAATCCGGGGATCACGGCGTTCGGATAGCCTTCTAAAATGGAGGAAAGGCTCGCGTCGGTAAGCTCGGCGTCGAAATCGCCCTTTTTCGTGAAAAAGATCGCCTTCGCCGCGTCGATAAACGCAAAGCCGAGATAATTCGCGAGAATGATCCCGTTCAGGTATTCTCCGCGGCTTGCCGCGTAGTCCCGTCCCGCCTTCTTGCGGAAATTTTCGAGAATGATCTCGTATTCCTCGTCAAGGGAAATCGTAAGCCCGAGGTCGGAAATGATCCCGTCAAAACGCTCCGCGATCGGCATAAACGCGGCGATCGCGTTTTTTCCGCCGCAGACCTCGTCATAGCAGGTATAGAGCAGGTCGGTCACCTTATCGTCTCCCGAAAAGCGCTTTCCCGGCGCGCTTGGTACGACATAGCGGCGCTCGCGGTCGCTTCGGATAATGTCAGCGACCTTCCGGAACTGATTCGCGTCGGCGAGCGAGCTCCCGCCGAATTTTACTACCTTAGCCATATCAAAATTGTCCTTTCTTTTGTGTCTGTGATTACATATAATTCAGTATAGCACATCTTGGTGGAAAAATCAACCGTGAAAAAAGGCGTGAAAGAGAAAAATACTATTTTACTCCCGATGTACAGACAAAAGTGCTATTCGTCAATTTTTTGCAAATTTGACGAACAGCACTTTTTTACCGATTCAAAATTATCTTAAAAAGCCATATTGCTTTTCGCTTCCTTTTGGTTACAAAAGGAAGCGGGGCTTCGGTGAACGCTTTGATTGCGGCGCGTCCATGCGCCGCCTTGGGCGTTCACCTGAAAGCGTCCTTGCTTTCGGGGACAGCGTCCTCACAAAATCATTCAACTTCTCTTAAATCTTCTCCCCGACCGTATGGACGCGGAGCATATTCGTTGTTCCCGATACTCCGAGCGGCACGCCCGCCGTCAGCACGACCAGATCGCCGTCCTTCAGCAGTCCCGCCGCTGTCGCGCGCTCTACCGCGTGCGCGAACAGCTCGTCGGTGCCGTTCTTTTCCTCTGCGAGAAGCGAGCGAATCCCCCAGCTCAGATTGAGCTGCCGCCTGGTGCGCTCGTCGGTGGTACAGCTGATGATCGGACAGCCGGGGCGGAATTTCGCCAAAAAGCGGGCAGTGCTTCCCGTTTTTGTCACGGTAAGGATCGCGTCCGCGTTCAGCCCGAGCGCCGTCGCGACCGCCGCGTGTGAGATCGCGTCGGTAATATTTTCGCTTTCGTGATCCGAGCGGTGGTGAAAGCGGTTGGTATAGTCGATGTCGCGTTCGGTCGTTTCCGCGATCCTTGCCATTGTCCGAACCGATTCGACGGGATACAGCCCCGCCGCCGTTTCTCCCGAAAGCATGATCGCGCTTGTGCCGTCGTAGATCGCGTTCGCGACGTCGGTCGTTTCCGCGCGGGTCGGGCGGGGGTTTTTGATCATCGAATCAAGCATTTGCGTCGCGGTAATGACCTGTTTTCCCTTGCGGTAGCACTTTTCGATCAGTGTTTTCTGAATATGCGGGATCTCCTCAAACGGGATCTCAACGCCCATATCTCCGCGCGCGACCATGATTCCGTCCGAGACCTCGAGAATCTCGTCGATGTTGTCCACGCCCTCCTGATTCTCGATCTTCGCGATGATTTTGATCCCGCTCCCGCCGTGTTCGTCGAGAAGCGCGCGTACCGCGAGAATGTCCTCTTTCCCGCTCACGAACGAGGCGGCGATGATGTCAAAGCCCGTTTCCGCGCCGAAAATGAGGTCTTTTTTGTCCTGCTCGCTGAGGTAGGGCATGGAAAGCTTGATCCCCGGGAAGTTGCAGCTTTTGTTGTTGGACAGGCTGCCGCCGTGGATCACTTCGCAGAGAATGTCGCTTTCGTTCCCCTCCCGGCGGATCTCCCGAACCTTCAGCTCGATCAGTCCGTCGTCGGCGAGAATTTTTGCGCCCTCGGAAATGTCGTTCGCGAGGTTTTTATACGTAATGGAGACCCGCTCGTCCGTTCCCTCGACCTCGCGCGTCGTAAGGGTGAACAAAGCGCCGTCTTTCAGCTCGGCTTTCCCGTTCCGGAACTGCTTTACGCGAACCTCGGGTCCTTTTGTGTCCAGCAGAGACGCAATGGGAAGGTTCAGCTCCTCGCGGAGCCGCTTGACCCGCTCGAATACCGACCGATGAAGCGCGTGATCCCCGTGGGAAAAATTCTGCCGCGCGACGTCCATTCCGCTTTTCATCACCTCACGGAGCACGTTGTCGTCCGCCGTCGCAGGTCCTAAGGTGCATACGATTTTCGTTTTTCTCATTGTGAAATCCGTCCTTTCGATTGGTTTTTGTAATCATTTTTTGATATTCTTGTGCATTTTCGGTAAGATTTACGACCTGACAGCCGCATTGTTGAAATTGGAAAGAATTGTGATGGGAAAAAGTTTCCTTTGGCGGGGGGCAGAGCCTCCTCGCTCTATTTTTTTAGTCTGAAAGGGGGATTTCCCTTTGAAAATCCCCCTTTTTGTTATTCATCCATGACGTTCTCGATTTTATACTTCGCGATCGCCGCGGCGTTTTCCGTTACCGTAAGTGCCGCGCCCGCGTCCGAAATGGACTGATTCAGTTCGTCGTCCTTTCTTTCGTGAAGCTCGGTGTCGCGGTACTGTTCCATCACCGACGAATCCGTCGTGATGTCAAGCTTTGAAACGATATAGTTCGTTTCCGTCGTCGTTTCCTGTCCCTCCGAATCGGTCGAGGTCGAAGAAACGGTCACGACCTTATTTTCTCCCGCGTTCATCGCGAATACCTCGGCAACGAATTCCGCGGAGGGGGAAGCCGAATCCTTGGAGATCACCCTCTGAAGCGAGCTTTCCTCCGAAAGCTCAATCGAAACCTCCTCGGGGAGCGGTCCGTCGTACTCTGTGCCGTCTGCCTGCACCTGTGCCATTTCTTCCTCGATCTCGGTGATCTCGACCTTTTCGTCGTGCTCCTTCTTGATCTCGGCGAACGCCGTCCCGTTATTCAGGCGATCCACATAGTTCTGCGCGGGGCCGCCTGCCTTTTCTTCATTTACGGCGAAATATTTCACAAGCGCGTAATTCTCCGTGACCGCCGCGTCAAGCTCCGAAACGGGAACCGCGAGAGAGCCGCCCTCGCCGTATAGGTAGTCGAAAATCTTATCCTTTTTTATTCCGAGCGCGTAGGTGTCGTGGTAGGATTCTTTCCCGATTCCGTATTTTTCATAATACTCGCCGATGATCGAAACGCCGTAAAAATACTGCGCGTAGATGTTTTCCTCCGTCCACATACTGTTCGTCTGGCTGTTGATCTGGGAGGTCTCCTCGGCGGTAAGGCTCAAGCCGTATTCGTCGAATTTCTCCTCGACCGCGACGAATTCGCGGCAAAGCGCATAAGTCCGGTTCTTGATCCAGTCGCGGACGGTCACGCCCTCGACCGTCTGCGCGAGAAGGTCGAAGCCCTCGGCGTTCTGATCGAGATCGGGCTGTTCCTCATTCAGCTTGGTAGCCGCCTCGCTCAGCGCCTGCATTTGATAAAAGATATAAATTCCCGCGCGGATATCGTGTCCGTCAACGGTAAGCGCCGTCCCCGTCGTATTCCCGCAGGAAGCGGCGGAGCAGATCAGCGCGCCGCAGACGAGCGCAGCCGCGCCTTTTTTGATCGCCTTTTTCATAAAAAATTCCTTTCCTTTGCTCTGTTGATTTCTTTTTTGTGCAGGATTTCCCCGCCGTCAGGTTATCGTAAGGTTACGCCTTTTTCATCAAGCGCCTTTAAAATCTTCTCGACCGAGCGGTCGGCTTCCTCCGCCTCCATCGTCCGATCGGTACGGCGGAAGGTCAGCTTATACGAAACACTCTTTTTCCCCTCGGGGATTCCCGCGCCGCGGTAAAGATCGAATAAGGTTACACGCTCGAGATGATCCGCCGCCTTCGAGATCGTGTCGATCAGCTCGCCCGAGGAAATTTCCTCATCGCAGACAAGGCTCAGGTCACGCAGGGTCGCGGGGAATTTCGGAAGCGGGCGGTATTCCTTTTCGTCCGCCGCGCATTCCCGCATGGTCTCGAGGTCGAATTCCGCGAGATAAACGCGTTCCTTAACGCCGAACGCCTCCGCCGCCATCGGGTGAAGCTCGCCGAGCGTCCCGATTACTTTTCCCTTTGCCGTGACGAGCGCGCAACGCCCGCTGTGGAAGGTTTTATCGTCGGTTTTCTTTTCAAATTTAACCGGAACCGAAAGCTTCTCGAAAAGCTCCTCGGCGATCCCTTTTAAGGTGAAAAAGCTTTCGTCCGCGCCGTAAAGCCCGATACAGAGCGAATCGCGCTCCTCGGGAAGCTCGTCGGCGGTTGCCTTCGGGAGATAACGGCGCCCGATTTCGAAGAATCTTCCGCCGCTGTTGCGGTTGTTGATATTCCGGACGATCAGCTCCGTCATCGAGGGGAGCATGGTCGTGCGCATAACGCTCGTATCCTCGCCGAGCGGATTCAGAAGCGCCACGCTTCTGCGGTCCTCCTCGCAGATCCGGAGCTTTTCGTAATTTTTCGGGGAAATAAAGCTGAACGTCATGGTTTCAAGGCAGCCCTGCGAAAGCATGATCTCGATGATCCGATCGGCGAAACGCTGCTCCGCCGTGATCTTCCCCTGGCTCGAAAGCTTCGGGGCGGTCAGGGGGATCCGGTTATAGCCGTAGATCCGCGCGATTTCCTCGGCAATATCACACGGCAGAAGCATATCAATTCTTACGCTCGGGACGGTGATTTCGTGCGCTTCCTCATCATATTCATACCCCAGGCGGCGAAGAATATCAATCTGCTCCGCTTCGGAAATGTCCGAGCCGAGGAATTCGTTTACCCAGCGATAATCGTGCTTTAAGCGGTGCGGCGTTTTGTTGGAGTGATCTTCGTCAATGACCGTCCGGAGCACCTCGCCGCAGCCAAGCTCCTCCACCAGTTCGAGCGCGCGGTAAAGCGCGTTTTTCGCGTTTACGGGGTCGATCCCCTTTTCAAAGCGGGAGCTTGCCTCGGTGCGTTCGCCGATTTTTTTCGCGGTGCGGCGGACGGATACGCCGTCGAAGCACGCCGCTTCAAAAATGACCTCGGTCGTATCGTCCCAGATCCCGCTGTGCTCGCCGCCCATAACGCCCGCGACCGCGACGGGCTGTTTCTCGTCGCAGATCACCAGCATTTCGGGCGAAAGCGTGATCGGCTCCTTCGCCTCGTCGAGCAGCTTGATCGTTTCGCCTTCCTTCGCGTTGCGGACAATGATCTTATTGCCCTGTAAATACCGCGCGTCAAAGGCGTGCATGGGGTGCCCGTATTCGAGCATGACAAAGTTCGTAATATCGACAAAATTATTGATCGGACGGACGCCGCTCGCGCGGAGACGCTCCGCCATCCAACGCGGCGAGGGCGCGATCTTTACGTTCTTGACCTTTGCCGCCATGTAGCGGGAGCAAAGCTTCGTATTCTCGACCGTGACCGAAAGCTCCTCGCGGATATCGCCGTCGATCCCGCGGAACGAAGGCTCCTTCACGTTCAGCGGCATCTCGAAGGTCGCGCTTGCTTCCCGCGCGAGCCCGAGCACCGAAAGGCAGTCGGGGCGGTTATTCGTGATCTCGAATTCCACGCGGATATCGTCCAGCCCAAGAGCGCAGAACGCGTCCTCTCCG
The DNA here is from genome assembly GCA_964456025.1 of uncultured Ruminiclostridium sp. Classification (GTDB taxonomy): domain Bacteria; phylum Bacillota; class Clostridia; order Oscillospirales; family Ruminococcaceae; genus Ruminiclostridium_E. The sequence continues at coordinate 35,979 of CAYVZH010000019.1, read as the reverse complement.
ACCGTCATTTTCTCAAAATCGGGGTCGTCGTTCAGTACGAGAACGCCGTCGGGCGAGGAATACGGAACCTGCGCGTTTTCAATCCCAAGCTCCTCGAACGAGCAGAACATTCCGTTGCTCTCCGCGCCGCGAAGCTTTCCTTTTTTGATCTTCTGAACCGTTTTGTTCTTCCGGTCGATGACGGTTCCGCCGTCGAGAACGGTCGGGATCAGCGCGCCTTCATAGACGTTCTGCGCGCCCGTTACGATCTGGATCGGTGCGCCCTGTCCTATGTCGGTCTGACAGATCCAGAGATGGTCGCTGTCCTCGTGGCGCTTCAGGGAGGTCACCTTCCCGAGCACAACCTTGTCCACTACGCCGCGCATATTTTCATACGTCTCGACCTTTGAGCCGCTCATGGTCATTTTTTCGGCAAATTCCCGGATCGGCGCGTCGATCTTTACGTAATCGTTCAGCCATTTCATTGATAAGTCCATGATATTGTAATGTCCTTTCGCACATGAGGTTTCTTCTCTGTCCGTACTGCGTCCGCGGGAGCGAACGCCTGCACATAAAGTCAGAACTGTTCCAAAAATCTCGAATCGTTTTCGTACAGAAGCCGCATATCGTCGATCTTATAGCGCATCATGGTGATCCGCTCCAGTCCCACGCCGAACGCGAAGCCGCTGTATTCGTCGGGGTCGATTCCGCAGTTCTGAAGCACCTCGGGGCGAACCATGCCCGAGCCGAGCATTTCGATCCAGCCCTCGCCCTTACAGAGCGGGCAGCCCGCGCCGCCGCACTTGAAGCACTGGAGATCCATTTCGGCGGAGGGCTCGGTATACGGGAAGTGGTGCGGGCGGAAGCGCACGCGCACATTCTCGCCGTACAGCCGCTTCGCCCAGAGCTCAAGCGTTCCCTTTAAGTCGGAAAAACGGATCTTCCGGTCAACGACTAAGCCCTCGCACTGATGAAAGATCGGCGAATGGGTCGCGTCCACGGCGTCACAGCGGTAAACGCGTCCGGGGCTGATGATCGCGATCGGGGGCTTTTCCTTTAACATGGTGCGGATCTGCACCGAGGAGGTCTGGGTGCGGAGCAGGATCTTATCGGTAATGTAAAAAGTATCCTGCGGGTCGCGCGCGGGGTGTCCTTCGTCGGTGTTGAGCATATCGAATACGTACTTCGTTTCCTCGACCTCGGGGCCGTCCACGACGGTATAGCCCATTCCGCGGAAAACGCCCTTCAGATCCTCCAGCACGGTATTGAGCGGGTGCCTGCGTCCCGCGGTGCGCCGGATCCCGGGCATGGTCACGTCCACCGCCTCGGTTTTAAGCCGCTGTTCGAGCAGTCCGGATTTCAGCGCGGCGGCCTTTTCGGTGAGCGCCGCCTCGATCGAGGCGCGGACGTCGTTCGCGAGCTGTCCGATGACGGGGCGCTCCTCGGCGGTAAGCTTTCCCATCTGCTTCAGGATCGCGGTAAGCTCGCCCTTTTTTCCGAGAAGCTTGACGCGAAAATCCTCGAGCGCTTTCATGTCGGCAAGCGCGCCGATCTCGGCGGACGCCTTTTCTTTCATGCTTTGAAGCTGTTCCTTCATATGATTTTGTCCTTTCTATCCAAAGAAAATTGTTTTGACATTCAATTGTGTATATATACCACTTCCGTGGAGTTTTCTCCTGTACGTGAGTAAAACAACTCAACAAAATAACTCGCTACTTCAATCGTATCACTCGATTCACTTAGCAAAATAGCTTGAATCAATATACAATCCGTCCCATCTTTTTTATAAAATTCACTATTATTCTTCTTTTTTGTTTCGAATAAAAATTCAAGCAAGCCATTTTTTTGTTCAATCGCCGATGCATCGCGCGGACTTGTCCAGAACACAATTTCCCTGTTTGTTTCCTTATCTCTGAATCTGGCGCATGATTTTCCGTTTTCTTCGTATTCTTCAATATAACAATAAACGGAATACTCATCGGTTATATCAGGCAGTTCATTCGGATAATCCTTTAAATATGCTGTATATAATGATATGATGGAATCGTCCGTCAGTAAATCATGATCCAATAAATCATGATCGTTAAAGTTAGGTTTCATAGCTTCGTTTCCTTTCTTTAAGATAACTTTAACAATTCAGGTATTCCGTTACTTCTTCCTTTTCGCGCGGATTGTTTGTACGACCTTTTCCTCCGCCTTTTCGGCGAGGGGGCGCATCAGCTTCGATTCCTTCCGCGCCGTGTGCTTTTCAATCCATTCCTCGTCCGCTTTCCGCTGTTCCTCGGTATATTCGTAGCCGTCCACGTATTTCCCGAGGTCGCTGCGGCCGTAAAGCGCGCTTTCGACGGGGAGTTTCTTTTTCGCCAGTCTCACCTCAAGGAGTTCCTTCGTCAGCATATAGATCAGCGCGAATACCGGAACGCCGAGCAGAACGCCCGCGAATCCGAACAACCCTCCGCCGACCATAATGGAGATCAGCACCCACACCGCCGGAAGCCCCATCGTTTCCCCGAACAGGAGCGGCTTTAAAAGATTCCCGTCGATCTGTTGAAGCACCAGGATAAAGAACGCGAACCAAAGCATTTTCACCGGGTCCTCAAGCAAAACGAGGAAGCAGCACGGGATCCCGCCGATAAACGGACCGAAAAACGGAATGATATTCGTAACGCCGATAATGATCGCCATCAGGATCGGATACGGCGTACCGATCAGGGTCGCGCCGATAAAGGCGGCGCAGCCGATAAAGAACGCGTCGATCAGCGTTCCCGTGATATAGTGGATAAAAATATCGTTCGTGCGCTGCGATACGCGGAGAATATGCTGAACGCGGCTGTTCCCGATAAAGGCGAAGAGTATTTTCTTCACCTGCGATTTCAGCATTTCCTTCGAGGAGAGCAGGTAGACCGCGATGATAAAGCCGATGATAAAATCCTTAAAGCCGAGAATAAAATTGATGACCCCGCCGCCGATCTTCGTGCCGAAATCGAGAATGGTTTTGGATATATTTGTCCACGAGCTGTTTAAAAAGCTCTCGATCTGGGCGATCGGGTTCTCGATCGCGCTGATGATCTGCGGCTGCTCCGCGAAGGTCACGCGAACCCAGCCCATAAACTGCTCCGCGTAGCTGCCGAATTGGCTCACCAACCCCGAAAGGCTTCGTCTGACCTGCGGAATGATCAGAAAGAACAGACCCGTCACCAGCCCGAGCGCGATCAAAACCACGATAAAGATCGAAAGATTCCGGATCAGCACCCGTTTTTTCGGCGTTTTTGCGTTTTCGTTCCATCGGCGGAAGACCTTTGTCCGGAAAAACTCGACCCCCGGATTCAGCAGGTACGCGATCACGATCCCCCAGACGACCGGGGTAAGGCTCGCGGCGACCGTGTCGAACATCTGGGTCAGGTCGGGCATTTTCGAGATACTCATCAGGAGAAATCCGCCGAGTACGATCACGATCAGTGAGTAGACCGCGATCTGCGTATATTTGGGATTAAAGCGAAATTTCATAAGCAGGATTTCCTTTTTCGGAATGCGGATACGCTTCCGGCATAAAGTGCGGTGAAAGCGTTCTTTTCGCGGGGAAGCGCAGTTTTTCAAGGGAGAAGCACTGCTGTGCCGCACTTTTTCAAAAGAGAAGTACGGTGTAATGCGCAGCAGCGCGGTTTTGCGAAGCAAAATTTCGGACTTCGTCCGAAAAGCATTGCTGTGCGCAGTTTTTGCGTAGCAAAAACTGCCTGGCACCCCCTGCCGGAATCGAACCGACAACAAGCCCTTAGGAGGGGCCCGTTATATCCATTTAACTAAGGGGGCGTATTCTTAATATAAGAAACAGTAGTATTATACCATTATACAAAGAAAAAGTCAAGAAAAAAGATCACGGCGCGGAAAAAAGCGGAATCGGGACACGCAGAAATCCCTTCCAAATCTCCCGTAGTTTCAGAAAAATACTGGTAAATGCGAAAAAACATTTGACATTTCGCCGCCAATATGAGAAAATATAGGTATCGGGAAATCCCGCGAATTGATAATTGCGGAAAGGAACGGCAGCGTCCGTTCGGGAAATTACACAAAATCACAAAAATATCTTTTCAGAATAAGATAATATTGAGCATTTCCCCGAATTGACATTGCCCGGGACAATCCCGCGCCATGAAAAACGGATCACCGCGCGGCGCTGTCCCTCAAAAAAATATTTCCATGAAAGGGTGGATCATCATTGTGAAGGTTTTAAAAAAACTGGTTTCCCTGCTGCTGTGCGTGTGCGTGGCGATTCCGGTCTTTACCGTCTCGGCGGGAGCGGAGGCGGGCGTGTACGAATGGGACGGCAAAAGTAAGCTGAAAGCCGGAAATACGTACATAATCACGGATACGGTAAAGCTGAAGCGCGAGATCGAGATCCCGCCGAACACAAAGCTCAGCGTCAAAAAAGGCGGCGAGCTTAAAATCTACTCGAACGGGTCGATCACCGTGCGCGGCGAGCTTGCGGTCGCGATCGGCGGACTGATCTTCAACTCGGGTACGATCTCGGTCAAAAAGGGCGGCGCGTTTAACGTTTACGGCGCGTTTCAGTCCTCGGTGAGCGCGAACCTGAATTTTAACGGAATGACGACGATTTATCGGCAGGGCGTCGCGGAGATCTCCTCGGCGGTAAAGCTGTATAAGGGCGCGAAGATCGTGAACCGCGGCTCGCTCAGCTTCTATAAGAGCAGCGACTCGACGGTAAGCGGTACGATTCGCGGCGAAACAGGGAGCCAGCTTCATCTCCAGGGTATTATGGGGATCACGCTGAGCGGTACGATCGACATGAGCGGGCACCTCACAGTCGGCTCACGCTCAAACGTCCGGTGCAGCGGTACGCTCATACTGGACGAAAACTCAAGCTATACGCGCTTTAAGCGCATCACGATCACGCAGAGCGGCACCTTTACCGACTCGCGCCCCGAGGACGTACACGCCGACATGACGGTGAATATCCTCGTGGACGAAAAGCGGGTGACGCGGAAGGGGATCGACGTTTCCTACGCACAGGGCGAGATCGACTGGAAAAAGGTGGCGGCTTCAGGTGTTGACTTTGCGATTATCCGCGCGGGACGCGGCAGAGCGGGAAGCTCGAACACCATGAAGGAGGACGATTACTTCCGCCGCAACATCACCGAGGCGCAAAAATACGGGATCGACGTCGGCGTTTATTTTTACAGCTACGCGACCTCCGTTTCGGAAGCCAAGGAGGAAGCGCGCTTCTTCGTCGAGCTTGTGAAGGGGTACAAGATCCAGTACCCGCTGATCCTCGATATGGAGGAGGAATTTCAGGGCGGAATCGGGACGAAAAAGCTTACGAACATGATCGAGGCGTTTTTCGAGGTCCTGATCGAAAACCGTTATTTCCCGATGTTCTATTCGTATAAATCATGGCTCGAGCAGAATCTCGACATGACCATTCTCGATAAGTACGCGATCTGGCTCGCGCAGGTCGGCGATCAGGTCACCTACGAGGGCGGCTACTATATCTGGCAGCACAGCTTCACCGGGAAGGTCAGCGGGATCAACGGCGGCGTCGATCTCGATTACAGCTATCGCGACTTCCCGACGATCCTGAAAAAATACGGACTGAACAACCTGTAATTGAATATTTTCCCAAAAACGCGGAGATTCTTCTCCGCGTTTTGTTTTGTCCCGTGATTTTTCTCCGAAATTTTGGAAAAACAGTTGCAAAAAAGTTCATAATATGGTATGATGATAAATAAGATTTGTGGCTGCGGGGGAGCGTTGTTTCTATGGTTTTTTCCAATCTGTTCTTTTTGTATATCTTTATTGCGCTTTGTATCCCGCTTTATTTTATCTCGAAAAATATGATATACCGGAACGCCGTTCTCGTCTGCTTTTCGCTGATCTTTTACGCGTGGAGCAGCCCCTTGTGGCTCCTGCTGCTTCTGGTGAATGTGACGTGGAATTATTTCTGCGGACTTCTGATCGAAAAGAAGCGGGGAACGGGAGGCGCAAAGCTCGGCGTGGTGCTTTCACTGATCCTGAGCCTCGGTCTGCTTTTCATCTTTAAATATACGGATTTTTTCGTCGGAAACCTGAATCATCTGTTCGGGACAAGCATTCCCCTCCCCGGGATCGAGCTTCCGATCGGGATCAGCTTTTATACCTTTCAGATCATCTCGTATATCCTCGACTGCTACTGGGAAAAGGTTGAGGTGCAGCATAATTATTTCCGCCTGCTGATGTACATTTCGCTGTTCCCGCAGCTTGTGGCGGGACCGATCGTCCGTTACAGCACGGTCGAGACGGAAATCGGCGGACGAACCTCCTCTTATACGGACATCAGCGACGGGATCACGCGCTTTATCTTCGGGCTCGGGAAAAAGGTGATCCTCGCGAACGGACTGTACGCGATCACGGAGCAGTTCCTCGGCGGGACGCTTGAAAAGGTCTCGGTGCTTGGAACGTGGTACGGTGTGATTTTGTATTCGCTCTATGTTTACTATGATTTTTCGGGATATTCGGATATGGCGATCGGGCTGGGGCGGATCTTCGGGTTCCATTTCAACGAAAACTTCAACTATCCCTTTATCTGTAAGAACATTACCGAATTCTGGCAGCGGTGGCATATTTCTCTCGGCTCGTTTTTCCGCGATTACCTTCTTTACGTCCCGCTGTTCGGAAAGCGGCGGCAGTACGCGAGCCTTTTCCTTGTCTGGTTCTGCACGGGCTTCTGGCACGGCGCAAGCTGGAACTATATCATCTGGGGGCTGTATTACGGGCTGTTTATCCTCGGCGAGCGTCTCCTCGGGAATAAACGCATGAAAAAGATCCCCGCCGCCGTTCTTCATCTTTATAACAAGCTCGTCATCATAATCGGCTTCGGGATCTTCTATTTTACCGATCTTTCGCGGCTCGGAACCTTCTTCGGGAACTTAGTCGGCGCAAACGGGAACGCCTTTACCGACCTTTCGGTTCAGACCTCGCTGGCGAACAATGTTTTCCTGATCCTGGCGGCGATCCTGTTCAGCTTTCCCGTCGTTCCGAAGCTCCGCCTGCTGCTCCAGAAAAGCGAGGCGGGCGAAAACGCGGTCGGGATCTCGACCGTCGCCTGCAACATTGCCATTCTTCTGATCTGCTCGATCCTTCTGGTCGAGAATACCAATAATCCGTTTTTGTACTGGCAGTTCTGATCCGACCCTTTTCATTGCAATTTTTGCCCTTGCCCCTTTGGAAAAATTGCAATGAAAGAATAAATCATCGCAAAGGAGCGTGACCCCCATGGTAACCAAAAAGGAATTCGGCTTTTTTAACGGCTACAAGGTTTTTCTGTTCACCTTGACCAACAAGAACGGAATGCGCGTCGATCTCACCAATTACAGCGGCGCGATCGTGAACCTCCTCGTCCCCGACCGGAACGGCGAGCTTGGCGACGTGGTGCTCGGCTATGACGATCTCGAGGGCTACGTCAACGGAACTTCGTCGCAGGGCGCGCTGATCGGGCGGTACGCGAACCGGATCGCGGACGCGAAATTCACCCTGAACGGCGAGGAGATCCGCCTTTTCCCGAACGAGGGCGAAAATTCGCTGCACGGCGGCGTGATCGGCTATAACAAGCGCGTCTGGACGGTGGACGGCGTGACGGACAACAGCGTGACCTTCGGTTACGTAAGTCCCGACGGAGAAGAAAACTTCCCCGGGACGGTAAAGGTGACCTGCACCTATACCCTGACGGACGAAAACGAGCTGAAGCTCGAATATACGGGGATCAGCGACGCGGACACGATCCTGAATCTCACGAACCATTCGTATTTCAACCTCGGCGGCGTTCACAGCGGAACGATCCTCGACCATGAATTACAGCTTTTCGCCGATCGGTATACGCCCGTAAACGCGGCGCTGATCCCGACGGGCGAGCAGGCGGACGTAACGGGCACGCCGTTCGATTTCCGCGAGCCGAAGCTGATCGGAAAGGACGTGGACGCGGGGCTCCTCATCGGCTACGACCACAACTATATGCTCGGTGAGCCGCACGTTATGCGCAAGGCGGCGATCGTATACGATAAAAAGACGGGACGCGAAATGACCGTCTATACCGATAAGCCCGCGATCCAGCTTTATACCGCGATCGGGCTGTCTCCGGAGATCGGAAAGGACGCCATGAGAATGGGCGTCCAGACGGCAATCTGTCTCGAGAGCCAGTACGCGCCCGATTCTCCGAACCAGCCGGATTTCCCGAGCTGCGTGCTGAAAAAAGGCGAGGAGTACCGCTTTACGACGATTTACGCGTTCGGCGTGCGGGGGTAAACGGCGCCGCGTAAAAACGGAATCCCGCATCCGGGAGTATGCGATATAAAAATATTGCGGTGTCGAGCGAAAACGCTTGATACCGCAATTTTGTATGAAATAAAATAAAAAGGTGTTGCCTCTATACCGTTTTTCGGAAAGATGAAAATTGGGTGAAAGTTTTGAAAATCGGTTGAAATCAAAACTTAAGTATTGTATAATATATCATGCTGATATATTATACTGATATATCATACAATGCTTAACGGAGGTATCACCATGAAAAGACAACAAATAAGAAAGCTATTGCTTATAACTTCATTGCTGCTGTTTCCTATCACGCTATACTATTTCAGTCCCGCTTTAATCATAAATGCAGGACTGAATGGAATAATCAATGGAAGTTTTATCGTTTTTGTTTTAATGTTTTTGATGTCTATTCCTTTCGGAAGATTGTTTTGTTCCTACTTTTGTCCGGCGGGAGGATTGCAGGAATGCGCTTTTACGGTCAATGAAAAAAAGCCAAAGCAAGGGTGGCGGAATTATATCAAATTTGTAATATGGGGCATATGGCTGATCATCGTTGTTTTGTGTTACTTTCATAGAGGGAAAATAATAGCGATAGATTTTTTGTTTGAAACAGAAAACGGTATTTCCGTTTCTTCCGTTCAGAGTTATATTATCTATTACGGAATTATTTGCTTGATATTTATTCCCTCTATCTTATTTGGAAAGAGAATATTTTGCCATTATTTTTGCTGGATGGCTCCGTTTATGATATTGGGAATAAAACTTCGCAGATTTTTACATTTACCGGGAATACATATCAGAGCAATTAAAAAAGATAATTGTGTATCTTGCGGTAAGTGTAACAAGGTCTGTCCTATGGGGATTGACGCAATGAAAGAAATAAAACATGGTATCATTAGCAGTCAGGAGTGTATTCAATGCGGCGCATGTATTGATAATTGCTCTAAAAAGGTCTTAGCTTTTGGACCCATTGAGAGAAAGGAAAATAACAATGGCAAATGAGAAAAAAGTTGATTGTGTAATTTTAGGTTTGCTGAGCCATGAAGAATTAACGGGATATGAAATAAAGAAGAGAATGGATACCACCCTAAAATATTTTTGGGGTGCAAGCTATGGAAGCATATATCCCGCCTTAAATGATCTGGTCGATCGCGGTTTGGCTACTAAGAGGGAAGATAAAGAAAGTAAAAGGAATAAGTTAATCTATACCATAACAGAAGACGGACGCATTTATTTGAAAAAATGGCTCACATTGCCTATAGAAAAAGACGAGCTTCGTTATGAAACCTTATTAAAATTATTTTTCGGAAATGAGACGGGTGAAGAACAGGCGATTATTCATATTGAAGCATTTGAAAAAAAGATCAAAAATGAATTGCCATTTCTTTTGAGTGCGAAAACGATCTTAAATAATAGCCTGAACGATGACAGCACTCATAAATACTATTTGCTTACAGTGGAGTTTGGAATAAAAACTTATCAAACGTATCTAGAGTGGTGTCAAGAAGCAAAAAAATTTTTAACGAGAGGTTAATTGTATGTTTGGCATTTTGTCTTTTCATATAAAACACTTCTTTACCGTGTTCAGCCCTTACGGTGAGGGATTTTAAAAATTTTTTTTCGGATAACCCAACCTTTTCACCGCGGAACCTGTCTATATATCAGCAGGAAATATATGGACAAAAGGAGAAACACAATGTCGGAAATATCAAAAAATGTACAAGCCGTGCTGAACGGCGATAAAAACGCGTTCGACAAGCTGTATGGGGCGACCTCGCGCGCGGTTTATTTTACCTGTCTGAGCCTCACTCGTAACGAGACCGACGCGGAGGACATCATGCAGGAGGTTTATATCACCGCGTTTGAGAAGCTTGCCGCGCTGAACGACCCGGAAAAATTTCCCGTGTGGATCAACAGGATCGCCGTGAACAGGTGCAGGAATTTCCTTGCGAAAAAGAACGCTCACCCCGAGCAGTCGATCGACGATGAAGGCTCGTTCGGCGAGCTCACCGACGAGAATATCCTCCCCGAGGAGTACGTCGAAAACAAGGAGAAGCGCCGGCTCATCATGGATATTATGCGCTCCGGACTGTCCGACGCACAGTATCAGACGGTGATCCTGTTTTACTTCAACGATATGAGTATTGCGGAGATCGCCGAGGTGATGGATTGCCCCGAGGGTACCGTAAAGTATCGCCTGAACACCGCCCGCGCCAGGATAAAGCGGGGCGTGCTCGACTACGAGCACCGGACGGACGACACCGTATACTCGTTTGTCGGCGTGCCGTTTCTTGCTCGGCTGCTTATCGCGGAGAGCGAGAGCGTTGCCGTACCGCTGCTGAAAACGGCGAGCCTGCTTCCGGCAGCAGCACATGCCGCCTCAAAGGCGGGCAGAAAGGCGTTCCTCGCCACGCTGAAAGGAAAAATCATCGCGGGCGCGGCAGCAGCGGCGGTCATCGGAGGCGGCGCCGCGATCGCCATCACAGTGAACAGCGTGCCAAACGACAGCATGGTACAGGACAGCAGATTCGACGATTTAGACAGCGGCGCAGGCACGTCGGAAAGTGGCACGGACGAGCCGGACGACAGCGCTGTTTCCAAGCCTCAGAGCGGTACGGCGGAACCCGAGAGCGATCCGATTCCCGTCACGGCGGATTACGAGTATGTGGATATAGACGGCGGAATCCGTATCACCAAATATCATGGGAATGACGAGGTCCTGACCGTGCCGGCTGAGATCGACGGCAAAAAGGTGCTGGAAATTGACAATGGCGATGCTGCCGACTTTATTTTTTACGACTTTGAAAGAGAAGTCCATATCAAGGAGATCACACTTCCCGAAGGCCTGACAAAAATAGGCAATTTCGCGTTCGCTCACCTGCCGGAGCTGAAAACCGTTCATATCCCCGAAAGCGTCACAAGCTTCGGCGATGCCGTGTTTATGGAATGCACAAGCCTTGAAAACGTAATTCTCCCCGAAGGGCTGACCGAGCTTAATGACACATTTGAGCGCTGCGCAAGTCTTTCGGAAATTACCGTTCCCGAAAGCGTCGAGGTACTGTTCAACACCTTCGAGGACTGCACAGGTCTTACAAGTATTGTCATTCCCGAAAATGTCCGGGAAATTGATTATGCCTTTGAGGACTGTGTAAATCTGAAAGAAGTGACCTTCCTCGGCACGGAGCTTGAGGGGATCGGTCTCGGCGCGTTTAAGGGCTGCACAAGCCTTGAAAACATTGTGATCCCCGATGGGGTCGAAGATATAAGCTACTGGGCGTTCGAGAACTGCACAAGTCTGAAAGAGATCGTTCTTCCGGACAGTATGCGGGACATTGCCCCGAACGCGTTCGAGGGGTGTACGGACATCCGGATCACCTTTAAGGGCAGAGTTTACAGATATAAAGATATGAACGATCTTGTTTTGAATGTTTTAAATGACTAATAGATTGCAATTAAAAAACGTCCATGCGGGATTCCGCATGGACGTTTTTTAAAATTTAAGCAAGTGTCAGCTTCGGCGAAGTTCCGACAATGGTCCCGTCCGGCGTTACGCCCGCGTTGTTTCCGTCCCATCCGTGGGTCGCTACGCTCCATCCGCCTAAACCGAACGCGGGCATATTCGGCACCGCGGCCGTGGTGTCGGCGGTGTAATAAAGCGCACGGCAGATTCCGCCCTCAAGATAAGCGGAAATGTACCCCGTACTGATCTCCCCGAATAAAGACGAGAGCCTTGTCGCGAGAAGATCCTCCGCGTTTTGTGCGTTTACGGCCGGTATGCCGTTTTGTCCCGTTCCGCTTCCCGACCACCGCGCGGAGCCGTTATTGACAAAAACGCTCGGGTCGTTGATCGTCAGCGACCAGACCCCGTTTACGATCGAGACCTGCATTTCCGTGTTGTTGCTCCGTGAAACAAACATTCCGTACTGCTGTGTATTCGCTTCGGTCAGGAACAAGTTGATCGCCTTCTGGAGATCGGAGGCGGTGCTGTTTGCCGAGGTGACGCGCGAACTGATCGCGTAGCCGAGCATGGTCGGTACCAGGATCGCCGCGACAACACCGATGATCGCGATCACGACGATCAGCTCTACGATCGTGAAACCCTTCTTCTTTTGTAAACGTCTGATGCTCTCCATACCGTTTCCCCCTTCAGTACGCATTTGGGCAAAAGCCCCACAAATCATTCACAGAGAGATCACAAAATACTCATACTCTAATTCCAGTATATCTTGACGAACGAAAAAAAGCAAGACTTTTCCGTAAAAATTTCTTTTGTTCAGCCTTTTTGATAAATTACGGCATATATTTTTCGCATACTTGGCGATTCCGACGGTTTCCGGAAACAGAAAAGTGAAAAAACAAAAGCGGACGCCCGACCGGCCCGGTCAAGCGTCCGATTTTTATTTTATTCGGAGACAAGTTTCTCATACTATTTTCTGTCAAAATCAAAGATTTTGACAGCCGCCTTTCAGGCGCAATCATGCTATAGACTTTCTTTATAGCATGATTGGAAATTAGGATTATAAGCTGAGCGCGGCGGCAAAGCGGGAAGTCCAGTAATTTGTCGTAATATCCGATTTTTTTACCGTTTCGCCGGGATAGGGGCTGTAGATCATGATCCCGCCGCCCGCGTAGATCCCGCCGAATTCTGCGCGGCTCGCGCCCGGATCGGTCGAAAAATAGACCACGTCCCCGGGCTTCAGTTCTTCAAAGGAGACGTTCTCTCCCCACTCGACCTGCTCGCCGATCTGTCTGGGACAGCCGACATAGCCGCATTTGCGCAGGACGTAATAGATGAAACCCGAGTTGTCGAAGCCCTCCGCGGGAGAAGTTCCGCCCTCGGAGAAGTCGATCCCGATCAGCCCTTCCGCGGTTTTTACGATCTCGTTCTCATAATCTTCGGGAAGGATCGTCGTTTCGGGGACGCTTTCCTCGGTCGTGGATTCGGGGGCGGGAAGGCTCGTTTCGGACGAGGAGCCGGAAACGGGCGTGGTCGTCGCGAACGGGCTCGTCTCTGAGGAGATCGGCGTGGTCGATCCGGAGGACTGCGTGGCGGTCGGGGTCGGGGTCGTATCGGAAGCTTTCGATTCGCCCGCCGCCGTTGTGCAGGCCGCCAGAAGCAATAATGTCATGAAAACCGGTAAGATTTTTTTCAAGCCGATCACCTCCTCCGCTGTCCTTATTGAGTCAGGTATTTTTTCTGATTCCATATATAATTATAATGGGTTTCTCCCGCTTTGTCAATAACGGAATGGTTACAACTTTATGACAAAGCGGTTACAAAATCCGCCGAAAAATTACATTTTGTCATTTTCGGTCAGATCCTTATACTAATTCAAGTCTAAAAGCGTAGTTAAAAAATCTGCGCGAAAATCATATACGCAAATTTTTGCTTGATTTTTTAAACGCTTTTTAGACTGAAATTAGTATTATACGGTAAGCGTTCCGTTATTCCCGATCCGAAGCAGCAGGATCTGCTCCTCCCGTCCCGTTACGGCGTTCACGTACACAAGCACGTTCTGACCGCTTTCACCGATACATTTCACCTCGTAGCAGAACAGCTCGTTCTGACCGCTGGAGGGGATCACGCAGAGCGACGCGTCGATCACGTCGAGATTCGGCGAAACAAGGCTCACCGCGTGTTCCTCCGAAATTTTCGGCTGAGGGAGGTCGCGGATCGTGTGGTTCGTGAGGTATCCGCGCATGTCAAAGGATAAAATTTCCCCGTCGTCGAGCGCCACGCCGACTTTGATCAGGTCGGTATAAAGGGTCACGTCGTTCTGTTCGGCGGCGAAGTTTACGATACAAACGCCGTTCTGGATTTCGTAATAGGTGTCCTCCGCATTCCGGATCCCCATTTTCTCGAGGTAATCCTCTGCGCGGTCACAGGCTTCGCCCGCCGTAATTTTCTGTTTTCCGACGGGGCGGGAGGAGATCATATAGGAGAAGAAGCCGCCCGCCTTTGTCACCGCGACGGTCGTATTCTCGTTTTCAAAGACATAGGACGGCATTTTTCCGCCTTCCTCGCCCGTGACCTGTAAGTTGCTCGCGCCGGTAAGCCCCGCCGCGCGACGGAGCGCTTCCTCCTGCCCGATCTCCTTTTCTTCCTTCAGCATGAGTGGCTCTTTTTCCATGATATGATCCGAAAAAGGCCCGTCATAGATCAGTGTCGGATAGCTGTTGTCGAGCGTCTCAAAATCCTGGAACCCGTCGGTGATCGTGGCGGGCTGTTCCGCGCCGAACGAGCCGGAGGCGTTCTCGACCCGCTCAAAGCCAAGCTCCCCGTTCTGGATCTGCTCTTCGATCTGCCACATACTTCCGCTCAGGTTCTGGGCATACTGATACAGCGCGGCGAGGTTGGACTTTTCCTCCTCGGTGAGCCGTTCCCCCTGCGCACACTGATCCGCGAGCGCTTTGGCGTAATTTCCGACCTGCGATAAAAAGAGGTTGGTCTTCTCGAGGTTCAGCTCCTGCACGGGAAGCTGCGCAAGCGCGGATTTCGCGGACGCCGCGTCGCTGCAAAGCTTGCCCGAGAGGTTCGAGAGCATGGAGACGCTGTTCGTGTACAGCCCCTTTTCGAGGTTGTTGCGGATATTGTCAAGGTTGAGGGAAAGCTCCTCCACCGCGCGCAGGTAGGAGTATTCAAGGCTTTGGCGCGCCCGCTGCTCCCTGCCGTAGGAAATCGACGCGCTGATCAGGAGCGCGGCCGTTACCCCGAGGGAAAAGCTGATGATACGGACGAAGCCGCGTTTTGTTATCGTCATAAAATCATTCTTCCTTTCAAAGCTGCGGGCGTGTTCCGAAAAATTTCGGGAGTGTTCCGCCCGCTTTTTTATTATTTTTGTGCAATTTTTTCGCTTTATACGGATTTACTATTTTAACAAAATGTGGTAAAATAAAAATATCTGCAATTTCAGACGGAAAATTCAACGAAAAAGGACGTTGCGTATGATTTATCTGGATAACGCCGCGACCACCAAGCCCTGTAAGGAAGCGGTCGAGGCGGCGCTTCGCTGCATGACGGAAAATTTCGGGAATCCCTCCTCGCTTCATCATGCGGGGATCGCGGCGGAGCAGGTCTTAAAGGACGCGAAAAAAACGATTCTCGATAAGCTCGGCGCGGAAGGGGGAGAGCTTTATTTCACCTCCGGCGCGACCGAAAGCAACAATACCGCCATTTTCGGCGCGGCGGGTGCGTACCGCCATAACGGAAAAAGGATCGTTACGACCGCGGCGGAGCACCCGAGCGCCGCGCTTCCCGTCGATCGGCTCTGTGAGGAGGGGTACGAGGCGGTACGCCTTTCGCCGAAGGATCACGAGGATTTTGAACAGGCGCTTGCCGACGCGGTAGACGAAAATACCCTGCTCGTAAGCGCGATCTGGGTCAACAACGAAACGGGCTTTATTACCGATCCGTTAAAGCTGTACCGCGCGGTGAAGCGGAAAAATCCGAAAACGCTCGTCCATATCGACGCGGTGCAGGGCTTCTGCAAGCTCCCCACTGACCGTCTCGCGGGCGATTATATCAGCCTTTCCGCCCATAAAATCCACGGCATGAAGGGCGTGGGCGCGCTTTATGTGAATCGGAACGTGCGGTTCCGTCCGCTTTTTTACGGCGGAGGACAGCAGGGGGGACAGCGCTCGGGAACCGAGCCGATCGACCTGATCGCCGCCTTCGCGGCAGCGGTTCGGGCATATCCGGACTGTACCGAAAAATACACCGCGCTTTCCGAAAAGCTCCGCGCGCTTCTTTCCGAATCGGAAGGGATCACCTTCAACAGTTATCATAACGCGTCGAATATCCTGAATTTTTCGGTCAGGGGCGTAAGAAGCGAGATCATGCTTCACATACTGGAAGAGCGGGAGATTTACGTGTCGAGCGGCTCCGCCTGCTCCAAAGGGAAAAAAAGCCGGGTGCTTTCGGCGTTCGGCGTCAGCGACGAAAACGCCGATACCGCCGTTCGTGTCAGCTTTTGTCCCGAAACGACGGAGGAGGAGCTTTTCGCCCTCGCCGAAGGGATCCGCGCGGGGATCGAACGGGTGAGAAGATAAAAAGAGTTTGAAAAGAGAAAAAATATAGCGAGGGGTTGCACTGCGGCAAGCGCTTTGTTTTGTGCCGCGTCCATGCGGCACCTTGGGCGCTTACCTTGCGACTTCCTGTCGCACCCAAACCCCCACCAAAGGAAACTTTTTCCTTTGGAATCCTTTTTCCAATTGCAACTCTTTTCGATTTCAACTCTGCGGCTGTCAGGTCGTAGGTCTTGTGAAAAATGAATATGAGCTTTTAGATTTAGCTAAATTTTGTTATAAGGTCAAGCCTTTTTAAAGGCTTGCGGGCGTTCGCCGAAAAGCGGCCCGAAAAAATTCTTTTTCTCTCTTAATTTCAAAATGAAAGAAAGGAACCGATATGAACGAAGTCATCATGGTAAAATACGGAGAGATCGCGCTGAAGGGGCTGAACAAAAACACCTTCGAGGATCTTCTCGTCAAGAATATCCGCAGGCGGCTGCGCGGTCTGGGGGAATTCGAGTATTCCCGCCGACAGTCCACGATCTATATCCGCCCGCTCGGCGAAACGGATCTCGATAAGGCGATCCGGCGGCTCGGCTCGACCTTCGGGATCGCCGCGATCCAGCGCAGCGCCGTCCTCCCGAAGGAATGGGAAACGCTCGTAAAGCTCGGGCTTCCGTACCTTGAGGAACCGCTCTCGGCGGCGAAGACCTTTAAGGTCGAGGCGAAGCGCTCGGATAAGGCGTACCCCTTTAAAACGCCGGATATTCAGCGGGAGCTGGGTGCGGCGATCCTTGAGGCGTATCCGCACCTTTCGGTGGACGTACACGATCCCGATGTAACGGTCATTCTCGAGATCCGCGACACGAACGCCTATTTAAACGCTGAACGGATTTTGGGGCAGGGCGGGATCCCCGTCGGAAGCAGCGGGAGCGGGCTTCTTCTCCTCTCGGGCGGAATCGACAGCCCCGTCGCGGGGTACATGATGGCGAAGCGCGGGGTAAACGTGGACGCGATCCATTTCCAAAGCCCGCCGTATACCTCCGAGCGGGCGCTCCTGAAGGTGCAGACGCTTTGCGGGCTTTTAACGCCGTTCTGCGGGGACATTCGCTTTTACTGCGTCCCGTTTACCGAGATTCAGGAAACGCTCCGTGACCACTGTCCCGAGGAATATTTTACCATTATCATGCGCCGTCTCATGGTGCGGATCGCGAATCGGCTCTGCGCCGAAAAGGATTACCGCGCCCTCATCACCGGGGAGAGCCTGGGGCAGGTCGCGAGCCAGACCATGCACGCGATCGCCTGCACCGACAGCGTCGCCGAGGTTCCGGTCTTTCGTCCCGTGATCGGTATGGACAAAAAGGAGATCATCGAGATTTCGCGGAAGATCGGTACCTACGAGACCTCGATCGAGCCGTATGAGGACTGCTGCACCGTCTTTACGCCGAAGCACCCCAAGACCCGCCCCTCTCTTTCCGAGGCGCAGGCGGCGGAGGAAGCGTTCGATTACGGACCGCTGATCGAAAAGGCGGTCGCGGGGATCACGGCGACCGATTTTAAAATGAGCGACTTTTTGCGGTAATTTTTTCAGATTCCTGCGGAAAACGCTTCAAATTCATTCCGAAACGGAGGTAATTTATTACAAAGTGGTAACAAAACTTGACAAGAAGGCTCAAAATGTAGTACAATATTTAAAGGCAAAAAAGCAGACCGCCGCGACGGCGGAAAGCTGCACCGGCGGACTGCTCTCGGGAGCGGTCACCGCCGTTTCGGGCGCGTCCGAGGTTTTCGGATACGGAGCCTGTACCTACGCGAACGAGGCGAAAATAAAGCTTCTTTCGGTAAAGCCCGAAACGCTCGCCGCATACGGTGCGGTAAGCGAACAGACCGCGAAGGAGATGGCTTCCGGGATCCGCGCGCTCAGCGGGGCGGATTACGGCGTATCGACCACCGGGATCGCGGGTCCCGACGGAGGAACGCCCGAAAAGCCTGTCGGAACGGTATGGATCGGGATCTCCTCCGAAACGCGTACCTTCGCCGTATGTCATGTTTTTTCGGGAGAAGCCTTCCCCGAGGAGACGGATCGGCGCGCCGCGATCCGGAAGGAAGCGGTTTTTACCGCGCTGACGCTCCTGGAACGGGAGCTTCTTTCGGAATAAAGCCGAAAAAACGGAATTTCCCTATGAAAGGATTGAAGATAGATGGCTAATTTTACCCAAAGACCCAAAAGCCGCCGAAGCGCGGACTATAAAAACCGGAGCCGCGAGTCGGAAAAAACCGAACCGATCGGCAGAGACGAGTTCGGCGACGCGAAGCGCGTCAAAAAACAGGCTTCGGACGACGAGGACGGCGTTCGTCCCCGACGCGGCGCAAAAAGAGAAAGTCTCCCGCTCCGCATTCTCCACGCGATCTTCCCCGCGAAGGGCGATCCGCCCGCGGAAGCGGTGCGGAAGATCGTTTTCGACGTCGCCGTGATCGCGCTTGTCATTACGGGCGGATCAGTGCTGTACGACCTTTTGGACGAGGCAAAGCAGATGACGATCATCGAGGGAGAAACAAAGCAGCTCTATATCGACGGCGCGCTGAAGCTGAACGACCAGCAGAAGGAAGCGATCAAGCGGGAACAGCCCGAAATGCTCGACAGCTTTATGGGGCTGTATGCCGAGAATCCCGATATTGTGGGTTGGATCGAGCTTGGCGACTTCATCAGCTACCCCGTCGTTCAGTCGGAGGACAACGATTATTACCTCGACCATAACTTTAAGCGGGAGGTTACGAAAAGCGGCGCGATCTTCGCCGATTACCGGAACCGCTTCCTTCCCGGCGAGATCTCGGGGAACACCGTTCTTTACGGGCATAACGTCTGGTCGGGGTCGATGTTCGCGCGTCTTTCGCGCTATTATGACGCGACCATTCATAACGATTACCCCGACCGTCTCGGTTTTTACAAGGAATACCCGACGATCACCTTTAATACGCTTTACGAGGAATCGGAGTGGAAGGTATTCGCCTGCTGCCTGTTCAATAACCGCGAGGATTACGGCGAGGTCTATCCCTATACGCAGACGCAGGAGTTCACCACCAAGGAAGAATTCAACAGCTTTATTCTCGAGATCATGGATCGGAGCATTCTCTGGACGGACGTAGACCTGACCTACGGCGACAGTATCCTGACGCTTTCGACCTGTTATCAGTATTCTCCGTACAGCGCCGAGACCGATACCCGCTGTGCCGTATTCGCGCGGAAGGTGCGCGAGGGCGAAAGCGCTTCGGTAGATGTCGAAAAGGCGCAGATCAATCCCGATCCGCTCCGCTTTACGTATCAGCGGCAGGTCGAGGGCGCGGGAGAATGGAAAGGAAGAAGCTGGGACAATTCAAAGCTGCTCAGCTATGACAAGTTTTAGAAAATGAATTTTGACGCATTGATATTTGATTTGGACGGAACGCTCTGGGACAGTTCGGAAACCGTCGCGCAGGCATGGTCGGCGGCGCTTTCCAAGCTGGATCTCGCGAAAACGCTGACGAGGGACGACCTGACGCGCGAAATGGGGAAGCCGATGGACGTGATCATGGCGGATTTCTTCCCCGAGCTCCCCGAGGAGCGCCGTCTCGCGATCATGCCCGCGCTTTGTGAGGAGGAAACAAAGCTTCTCGCGGTGAAGGGCGGGACGCTCTATCCGGACGTCGCGGAAACGCTCGAAAAGCTTCGCGGACGGTATCGGCTCTTTATCGTGAGCAACTGCCAGCAGGGGTACATCGAGTCGTTTTTAACGGCGCATTCCTTCGGATCGGTTTTCGAGGGGCACCTGTGCTGGGGCGATACCGGGCTTCCGAAGGGCGGGACGAACCGGGAGCTGATCCGCCGCTGCGGGCTGAAAAACCCGATCTATATCGGCGATACCGAGGGCGACCGTCTTTCCGCTTCGGAAGCGGGGATTCCCTTTATCCACGCCGCTTACGGCTTCGGGAGCGTGACGGAGGAATGTCCGGAGCTCGGGCAGTTTTCCGATCTTCCCGCTTTGCTGGATTCCTTGTAATTTGGAGCAGGCGTGCAGTTTTCTTAGGTTGGCAATCTTATCCGCTTTGCGGGTATTAGAAAGGCTCCTCTCCGTTTTCGGAGAAGTTCCAAATATTAAATTATTACGGCTGCATCGGCGATCCGGTGCGTTTCCCCGTCCGGAAAGGTTCCCGAGGGGAAGAAAGGAATGTGATTCATTATGAAAAGGAAAATGAGAATGAGCGCCGCGGCGGCGGTTCTGGCGCTCGCGATGTGCATTTCCGCCTGCGGCGAGGCGGAGCCGGTCGATAACACGGAGGACAGCGAATCGACGACCCCCGCCGCCTCGGTGACCACAAAGGCGACGACGACCGCCCCGAAGGTTACGACGACCACGACGACGACGCTTCCGCCGCTCCCCGTGCTGTCCACGTATGAGGAGCAGCATGCGCAGAACAACGACATGATCGGCTGGATCACGATCGACGGAACACCGATCGACTATCCCGTGGTACAGGCGGAGGATAACTTCTACTACCTCGATAAGGACATCAACCACGAATATACGAAGAACGGTTCGATCTTCGCGGATTACCAGTGCGAATTTACCTCGAGAACAAGACCCGCGAACATCATTCTCTACGGTCACAACATGAAAACGGGCCCGAGCTTCGCGAAGCTTACGACCTACTACCCCTGGTACACGGGGACGGCGTCGCTTCAGCAGTATCTGACCTCTCCGACCGTAAAGTTTGATACGATCTGGGAAGAGGGTACATATAAGATCTTCGGCGCGATGTTCGTCAACACCAAGGAGGAGCACGGCGAGGTCTTTAAGTATTATAAGCAGCGCAAGATCACGAGTGAGGAAGAATTCTATACCTATATCGCGAAGATCATGGATCGGAGCGTATTCTATACCGACGTTGATCTTGAGTACGGCGACGAGATTTTGACGCTTTCGACCTGCTATTACCCGGTCGGAAAGATCGACACGCGCTTTGTTGTATTTGCCCGCCGCGTAAGAGACGGGGAGAGCGAAGAGGTCGATACCTCGAAGGCTGCCATTAACTATGATCCGCTTTATTTCGACTATTATTATAAGGTCATGGGCGGAAAATGGGGCGGAAGAAAGTGGGATACCACGAAGATCAAGGGATTTGACGAATTCCTTGAGAAGCACCCGGACAGCGGCGCGGCCGCACCCGCCGTTCAGTAAAAACTATGGCAACACCGCACAATGACCGCAGGACTTTGCTGCGGCAAAGTCCACGGCTTTGGCGTCCGCTCGCACAGCATCTTTGCCGTCATACTGCACAGATTTTTCTTGAAATCCGGCAGGATTCCTGCAAAAAATCTGTACAATCTGACGAACAAATCTGTTGCGTGATCGAACACCAATCATTATGCGGTGTAGCCCTATATGAAGGCGAATCGGTTTTCCGGGCGGATCTCTGGATCCGACCGGGAAACGCCGGTTCGTTATCGCTTTTATATCGGAAAGGAATACCATGCCCGAGCTTGAACTTGAAAAAAAGAATAAAAAACCCGTTCGCCGCCGTCCGCCGAAAAGGAAAATGAACGCCTTCGAGCGGGTCATGAGCGGGATCTTCCCCTGGAAGGGGGATTCCGCGGGCGAGGCGGCGCGGAAGGTCATTCTTCTCGCGGCGATCATCGCGCTCGTCTACGCGGGCTTTGCCATGCTGAACTTTTACGTTTGGCGGGATCAGGCGAATTCCGAGGACGCGCAGTATTGGGCGGATCAGAAGCAGCTGAACGCCTCGGACGATGTGATCACGATCCTGATCAACGACAAGAACGAGAGCGGCGGGAACACGCAGGAGAAGCAGGAGGTCGAGGTCTTAGCCGAGTACGTAAGCTATTACGAGCAGAATAACGACTTCGTCGGCTGGGTCTCCATGTACCCGTATATCCAGTATCCCGTTGTGCAAAGCACGGACAACGAGTATTATCTCAAGCACAATTTTAACGGCGGCTATAACGAAAACGGAACGATCTTCGCCGATTATCAGGGGAAGATCACCGCCGACGAAATGCCGCACAATACGCTTCTCTACGGGCACAATCTCATTACGAACAACTTCTTCCAGCCCCTCTCGAATTTCCGAAGGCAGGGGATCGGTTTCTTGAAGAATAATTATCTGATCGAGTTTGACACCCTTTATAACCGGAATCAGTATAAGATCTTCTCGATCTTTCTGACCAATACGAATTCCCAGCACGGCGAGCCCTTTGAATACTGGCAGAAGGTCTATTTCAGCTCGAAATCCGATTTCGACAGCTATATTGCGGAATGCCTCGACCGAAGCTATTACTATACGGGGGTCGAGCTTGCGTACGGAGATGAGATCCTGACGCTTTCGACCTGCGATTTTTCGATGTTTTCGGACATGCGGCTTGTCGTGATGGCGCGGAAGCTTCGCCCCGATGAAAGTCCGACGATGGACACCGGAGCTTTTATCGACAACTCGGGCTATGACGAGGACGGAAACGTGAAGCGGAAGATGTTCGACGCGTTTTATACGACCTATCGCTGCGAATGGGGCGGGAGAAAATGGGATCCCGCTTATATCCGGGATTTTGAGGGGTGACATGGAGATCAAAACGGTACGGCTTGGGAAGGAAATGGCGGAAAGTTATCTTGATTTTTTCGATCACAGGGCTTTTTCCGACGGGAATATCCAAAAAGGCTGTTACTGCGTATGGCACCATTGGACGGAAAAGCATGAATACGAGCGAAGCTTGCTTCCCGAGGACGAAAGACCGTTCGCAAAGCGCGCATTCGCGGAGGAGCTGATCCGAAACGGGTTACTGAACGGATTCGCGGCATTCCGTGGGGAGCAAATGATCGGCTTTTGCAACGCGGACGACAAGGCGCGTTATTTCCGCCTTAACGAAGAAAAAGCTCCGAACGCTCAGAGCAATGAACGGGTCTTTTCCGTCGTTTGCTTTACCGTCGCGCCCGAGATGCGCGGAAAGGGCGTGGCGACGGCGCTGTTGGGTCACGCCTGCCGCTATGCGGAGGAAAACGGCTATGATTTTATCGAGGGCTATCCGACGCATGGGGATTTTACCGTAAGTGACTGCGGCGGGCCCGCTTCCATGTATGAAAAACAGGGCTTTGAGATCGTCGGAATCCTCGGCGGGATCATCGCGAGAAAAAAGCTAAAATAGGATATTACAGAGGAATATCCGGGAAGCACCCTGCCATACAATAAAGAAAGAGGATTTTCGGACAGGCAAGAGGGCGGAGGGCTCGTAAGAACTCATACGCAAAAGAAAGGACTTGTTTGAAAAATCTACGATTTTTCAAACCCGTTGTTTTGCGCCAAGGCGCAAAACTGCCTCCAGAGGAAAGGGGATAAATATGGGAAAAGGATCGCTCGCGAGGATCGCGGCGGCACTCGCCATTATCAGCGTTTATATCTTTCTTTTCGGGATCACGGGAACGATCGACAGTCTCGCGGACAGTATCCCCGTGGCGGATCAGACCCCAAAGCCGACGGAGCTGACCGAGCCGCCCGTGACGACGACTCCGCCGCCCGTGACGGAGACCGCGTCTCCGGACGACGAACGAACCGTTTATACCTACGCGACGACCATTAACGTTCAGAACGGGCGGAAGCCCTCTCTCGCGGACTATACCGCGACCGAAGCGCTCCTGATCATTCCGGAGCGGACTGAGACGGAGACCGCGGCGGCGGATAATCCCGATATTGTGCTGGACGAATCCGCGTTTCAGACCGAGGCGACAACCACGACTGCGCCGCCCGTGACGACGACCACACCTCCGACAACGACAACGGAGCGCACCACCGCCTCCACGTCGATCATTTCCACCGTACCGACCACGACGCCCCCCGAGACGACCGCGACGCCCCAAACGACCACCGTTCCGATCGAGGACGATCCCGACGAGGTTCCCGATCTGGAGGACGACGAGGCGGACGATCCCGAAGAGATGGATGAACCCGAGGAGACGGATCCGCCCGAGGAGGACGATCCCGATGAAACGCCCGATCTTTCGTGGATGGACGATCCGACGCGCACCTCGCTCGCGGGTGAGGTCATTACGGTAAACGCGAGTGGAGTACTCGTTTCGGGAGACGCGGCTTCGATCGTCGCGCAGGCGGTCATGGCGGAGATCGGCGACGGCTTCCACGACGAAGCGATCAAGGCGCAGGCGATCGCCACCTATACATATTTCAAGTATTATAATTCAAATAATCAGAACGCTTACGCGGTTTTAAAAACGCCGAGCGATAATGTCACGCGCTGTGTTTCCGAGGTGATCGGGAAGGGGATCTATTACAACGGCGCGCTGATCCAGGCGGTTTACTGCGCGTCTTCGGCGGGGTATTCCGCTTCGGCGGAGAACGTCTGGGGGATCGATTATCCGTATCTCCGGAGCCGCCGCAACGAATTTGACCTTCTTTATGACATCAACTACGGCAGGACGGAGACCTATACCGCCGACGAGGTTCGGACGCTTGTCTCGAACAATACCGGGATCGTGCTGAACGACGATCCGTCAAGCTGGTTCGAGATCACCTCGTATGTGGACGGCTCCTATGTCGGGAGCATGACGGTCGGCGGACTTTCCTCCTTTACCCGGAACGGAAAAACGACGGCGATCACAGGGCGTGTGTTCCGCGAAACGATCATGGAATACGGGCTTCGCTCGGCAAGCTTTGATATTTCCTACGATCCGTCGAGCGCTTCCTTCACCTTTACGACCTACGGATACGGACACGGCGTCGGACTGAGCCAGCACGGCGCGAATATCCTCGCGACCCAGTACGGCTATACCTGCAACGATATTCTGACGTATTATTATCAGGGTACGACGATTCAGTAACAAGAAAAAGAGAAGGAATATGTTTTGCGGGAACTCTGTCCCCGCACCCCTGCTTCTTTTTGGTACCTCGGCAAAAGCTTTGTCTGCGCCGCGTCCAATGCAGAGTTGTCCGTTTTGGGCTTCGGCGTCCATGCCGAAGCTCTGGACGGACAACACCGCTTCCTTGCGGCTCGCTTTGGGCTTTTGCCTGCAAGCCTCCTGCTTGCAAGGAAGCGAAAAGCAATATTGTTTTTTCACATTTGTGCAAACAAAAGATCCGTGATATTCGGCGATTTTTCATTAAACTCGCCGAATATCACGGATTTTTATATTTCCTCGTCGGGATAAAACCGCTCCATAAACTCCTTATAGCCCGGCTGTTGTCTTAGCGTTCTTTCGTCCGGCGTCAGACGGTATTCGCCCATAAAAAAGACTATTTTACTGTACTTTCCGATCCCGAACCCGACCGCCTTCCATGTCATCTCCGATTTTTCACCCCCTCGATAATAAGAAACCGCATAGTCGATCCCTTCCCGAAGCGTATAGTCGCCGTCCTTGATCGTCACGGACAGGTTTCTCGTTTTGTTGATAAAAACCGGTTCGTCCTCGACTTTAATGTCGCCCGATCCGATCGCACGGATAAATTCGTCAAAGGAGTATAATCTTCCCCACGCGTTCTGATCGACAGGCTCATATCCTCCTGCGCCCTTTTCGTTATCCATAATCTTATCCTTTCAAAAAAAATGCGTACGACCGAAGCCGCACGCACTATAAAGAATGTGGAACTTCAATTTGCTACCACACAAATTATCACATAACAAGAAAGACTCAACCATGTGAAATGAAGCCCGCACCTTTACCGGAGTAAAAATGCTGAGCCTTCCTTGCTTTTATTTTAATAATTTGTGTGGTGCTTTTATTATAGCACACGGTCGGGAAAACGTCAATCAAAATAAAATGCGTACGACCGAAGCCGCACGCACTATAAAGAATGCAAAGCCCCGAATTTCATCACCACATAAAATTCCTTCACATTTCAAGAAAACCCCATCATGCGAAAACAGAGCCCACATCTTTACCATAAAGGTAAAAATGGAGTTTTCTCAAAAAAATATAAAGGAATTTATTTTATGTGGTGTTTTTATTATAGCACACGGTCGGGAAAATGTCAATCAAAATAAAATGCGCCCGACCGAAGCCGCACGCGGAAATGCACAAAGCAAAAGGAATTTCACAGAAAAACAATCTTAAAATAATGTGAAAAAGCATTTATAAAAGTTTAGGTCAAGCCTTTTCAAAGGCTTGCGGGGGTGTGGGGACGGAGTCCCCGCAAAATAATTTTTTCTCTCTGAAAACAATCTCTCAAAGCCCTTCGCCCGTTCGGATCCGATAATTATCGGAAATATTCCGTACAAAGATCTTTCCGTCTCCGGGGTTTCCGGTCTGATTCGCCTTGATGATAATGTTGACCGCCTTCGAGACCTCGTCGTCCTCGACGACTACGAGGAAAAAGCGCTTCGCGATCAGCCGCCGGTTTTCGGCAAAGCCGCCGCCGGGAAGCGGTGAAACGGCGTCGGTCGCGAGAAAAAGGCTCTCTCCCGCCGAGGAAAGCGCGTTCTTTCCCCGCCCGAGACACTTCCGGCAGGTATGCGAAAAAAAGCCGTTCAGCTCCAGCGCGTCGCGGGTCTCTTCGACCTTATTGACGCGGATCATCGCCATAATCTCTTTCATCGGCAAGCTCCTTCCGATTCGCTCATAAACCCTTCTCGCCCGTACTGATCGTATAGGCTTCCTCGATCTCGGAAACGAAGATCCGTCCGTCGCCGTGCTCACCCTCGCCCGTTCGCGCGCGGTCCATAATGATCCGAACGATCGTATCCTGATCCCGATCCTCACAGGCGATATAAAGGAGATCCTTCGGAAGCTCGTTATAAAGAACGGAGCCGACCCGAACGCCCCGCTGTTCTCCGCAGCCGGTAACGTCCATTTTGGTCACCGCGGAAAATCCGGCGGCGAAAAGCGCCTCGATCACCTCTCCCGATTTTTCGGGACGTATAATTGCTTTAATGAGCCGCATAAAAACGCACTCTCTTTCTCCACTTTATTATTATAACATTATAACCTTTTTTTCGGGGTTTCACAATGCACATTTTACCTAATTTTTTGCTTTATTTTTAGGACAATTTCCGAAAACCGGAATTTTTTCGGTCATTCTTCCTCGGTAAGCTCCGAAATGATTTTAATAAAGCCGTCCACATCGGTAAAATCGCGCACGACCGACGCGAAGCGGATACAAGCGACGCGGTCGATCTTCTTCAGCTTATGGAACACCATTTCGCCGATCTTTTCGGAGGTGACCTCCCGCTGGAAATTGTTTTTCAGCTCGCTTTCGACCTCCTCGACCATTCTCTCGATCGTTTCGAGGGAGATCGGGCGCTTGATCGTCGCGCGGAGGATCCGCTCCACGAGCTTCTGGGAATCGAACGGCTGGAGCGAATGATCCTTTTTAATGACCATCAGGGGGATATTTTCGACAATTTCATAGGTTGTAAAGCGGCACTTACAGGAAAGGCACTCTCTCCTTCGGCGGATCCGCCCGTCGGTCGGACGGGAGTCGATCACCTTGCTGTCGTCAAAGCCGCATTCGGGGCAGCGCATAGCCGTTCTCCTTTCGCTGATCGGATTGAATTGTTTAAGTAAGCCCGCAGGGAAGCGGGCGCGGTTCGCCTGCACCAAAAAGACGGAAACGAAACCGAGAGACAACACCGCCCCATGTTTACGCTTTACGGCGCAAATCTTACGGAGCGGTTTGTTCGTTCATGGAATCCCCGCGCTGTTAAGCCGTTTTGGCTTTCTTCGGAGAATTTTTCTTACCGTCGCCCTCGCGCAGTCTCCAAGCCGCCCAGAGCGGACCGCTGATGAATACGGAGGAGTACGCGCCCGCCAGTAAGCCGATCAGCATCGGGAAAACAAAGCTGATGATCGACTCGACGCCGCAGACCAGCGCGACAACGCACATGGACAGTACGGCGATACTCGTCGTAACGGTCGTTTTAATTGAACGGGAGAGCGTCTGCTGAATGCTTGCGTTCACAAGCTCCGTAACGCCGATCTTTTTCCCGTAAAGCTTCCGGTTTTCGCGGACGCGGTCGAACATAACGATCGTGCTGTTGATCGAATAACCGAGAATGGTAAGGATAACCGCCATAAAGTTCGCGTCGATCGCGAGGCGGCAGAATACGAATGCCGCAAATACCATAAACACGTCGTTAAACAGCGCGACAAGCGAGAACACGCCCGCCGACCAGCCGCCGATGTTTTTAAAGCGCACCGCGATATAAATGATCAGCAGGATAAACGAAAACAGAACCGCGACGAAGCACTTCAGGAAGAACGAGAAGCCCGCCGAGGGGTTTACGTCCTGGCTGTTCACAAGCTCCAGCGCGTTATTGGGGAACGCCGCGGCGAGCTTTTCCGAAACATCATACTGAACGTCCGCAGTCAGCCCCTTTTCCGAGGAGAAGGAAAGCTGTACCGTTTCGAGATCGCTCCCGAACGCGGAACCCGTCGTAACGCCGACCGTCCCGAGCGAAAGCCCTTCTACCGTGCTTTTTACCGCGTCTACGTCGATCGTTCCCGTATAGCTGTACGTCAGCATGGTACCGCCCTTAAACTCAATATCGACGGGTACGCCGAGGATCAGCGCGGTAAGGATCGTGATGACCGCAATAATGATCGGGATCATCACAAAGATCTTTCTTTTCCCTACAAAATCAAAGTATTTTTTATCCATTCTTTTTTCCTCCATATAAGGCAGGCTTCCGGAACACCCTGAACCGCGCGAGAGACATGGTCATTAAGCGGGAGGTGAGAATACCGAACAGGAAGTTCAGGACAACGCCGATTGCGAGCGTATAGCCGAAGGAGTAGATCGAACCCGCCGTCGAAACGCCGAACCAGGTGAATACGGGGGTCAGAAGGATCGCGCACCAGCTGTCGGGCGTACCGAACGCGCCCATTAAAATGACCGCGATGATCAGCATGGTGATATTTCCGTCAAAGATCGCGGAGAACGCGCGCTTAAAGCCCGCATATAACGCGCCGTCGATCGTTTTCCCCGCGCGGAGCTCTTCCTTGATACGTTCGTTCGTGATTACGTTCGCGTCTACGCCCATGCCGACCGCGAGAATGATACCCGCGATACCGGGAATGGTGAGCGTGAAGCTGTCGTTAAAGGAGAAGAAGCCCGTAACCGCCGCGAGTGTGCCCGCGACCTGTCCCACCAGCGAGATCACCGCGACGCAGCCGGGAAGCCGGTACATCACGATCATCAGGATCGCGATCAGCGCGAACGCGATCACGCCCGCGAGCGCCATTGCGTCGCGCGCGCCGAGTCCGAGCGTCGGGGAAATGGTGCTGAAGCTGTCGGTAATGAGCTTGAACGGGAGCGCGCCGCCGTTGATCTTCGTGGCGAGGTCGTTCGCGTCGTCATAGGTGTCAAAGCTGCCCGAAATGGTACAGCTTCCGTCCGCAATAATCGCGTTTACGGTCGGCGCGGAAATTTCCATGTCGTCCATCCAGATCGAAATGCGGTCGCCGTTCGCGTACGCTTCGGTGGTCGCGTCCTTGAACGCTTGCTTTCCGCTGTCGTTCAGCTCGAGGGCTACGACGTAGATCCGATCGTGGGTATCGTAGCGCGCTTCCGCCCTGGCGACGTCCACGCCCGAAAGAACCTGCTCAAGATCCTCATAGGTTCCGCCGGCGGGGATCTCCCCGCTGTATCCCTTGCGGAAGGTCAGCATGGCGGTCTCGCCCAGCTCCTTTACCGCAAGCTCGGGATCGAAGCTGTCGTCGTCCGACTGCCACGGGAAGCGGCAGATCAGACGGTCGCTGTTATAATCGACATACATTTCATAGTCGGTAATATTCTTTCCGACGAGACGGGTCTCGATGATCGCGCGCGCGGAATTCATCTGGTCGTTTGTCGCGTCGTACCCTTCGGGCGGGGTAAACGTTACGTCAACGCCGCCGCGAATGTCGATTCCCCAGCGGATATCCTCCACGCCCCGTACATGAACCGTTTCAATGTCGCCGTAATAGGTGCTGAATCCGAGGATCGCGAAGTACGAAAATACCGCGATCAGCACGAAAACGACAAAGAATACGGGCTTTTTAACCTGCTTCAATTTGTCTGTTCACTCCGTTTCTGCTAAATTGTTGGACATACCATAACTTGGCGGCGCAAACTTGAGCACGCCGCAAACACGCGATCTTTTGCCGATTTTCGGTTCATCGTCCTTGACTTGCGCCGGCAAGCCTGCGTCCTCTTCGCCCAAAATCGCCTAAAATCTCGCGCGTTTGCGGTCGAAGAGTTTTGACGGTGCAGATTTTTGCCTGCCCGAGAAAAAAACGCAGCTAATACCGACGTATTAGCGAGGATTTTGACGAAGGGCAGGCGAAAATCTGCCCGTCAAAACCGTGTTCAAGTTCGCGCCGTCAAGTTAATATTATAAATCAAAACATCCGATTCGTCAAGCCTTTTTCTTGATTTTCGGTGACTTTCCGCCTATTTTTTTGGCGCAGGGTGCGTTTCCCGCGCAAAAAGCGGCGTTTTACGGGTCTTTGCCGCTTCGGTCTCCTGCCCGAAAGAAAAAGGAAAGTCAGACCGCCGTCAGACGGAAAGCTCCGCCTTTTCGCCGAGGACATCGCGGTTCGCGTCGAGAAGCGGACGGATAAAGCCGTTCAGGAACTCGTCCACCTGCTCGGGGCAGCGCCCGATAAAGCGTTCCGGCTCAAGGGTCGCCATGATCTCCTCCTTCGTCGTCATAAACATCGGGTCGGCGGCGATCCGATCAACGAGGTCGTTTTCTCCGCCCTCCTCTTTAATGATCTTCCCCGCCGCGACGCTGTGCTGGCGGATCCGTTCGTGAAGCTCCTGACGGTCGCCGCCCTTTTCGACCGCGCGCATCATGATGTTTTCGGTCGCCATAAAGGGAAGCTCGTTCATGACGCGGCGGCGGATCACCTTTTCATATACGACAAGCCCGCCCGTCACGTTCAGCATGATATTTAAGATCGCGTCCGTCCCGAGGAACGCCTCCGCGACGGCGATCCGCTTATTCGCGCTGTCGTCGAGCGTCCGCTCGAACCACTGCGTTCCCGCGGTAAACGCCGCGTTCAGCGAGTCGATCATCACGTACCGCGAAAGCGCGGTAATACGCTCGGAGCGCATGGGATTGCGCTTATAGGGCATGGCGGACGAACCGATCTGGTTTTTCTCGAACGGCTCCTCGATCTCCTTGAAGTTTGCGAGAAGGCGCAGGTCGCTGCTGAATTTTGAGCAGCTTTCCGCGATCCCGGCGAGGACGGCAAGCACCTGATAATCCAGCTTTCGGGAATAGGTCTGTCCGCTTACGGGGAAGCATTCCGAAAAGCCCATTTCCTCCGCAATCATTTTTTCGAGCCGACGGATCTTATCGCTGTCCCCGTGGAACAGCTCGACAAAGCTCGCCTGCGTTCCCGTCGTCCCCTTCTGTCCGAGAAGCTTCAGCTTCGAGAGACGGTATTCCAGCTCCTCGAGATCCATCAGAAGCTCGTGCGCCCAGAGGGTCGCCCGCTTTCCGACGGTGGTGAGCTGCGCGGGCTGTAAATGCGTGTACGCGAGGCAGGGGAGGGATTTATACTTTTCCGCGAAGTCGGCGAGATTCGCGATCACGTTCAGGAGCTTGCGGCGAATGATCCGCATGGCGTCCCGCATGACGATTACGTCGGTGTTGTCGCCGACGTAGCAGGAGGTCGCGCCGAGATGAATAATCCCCTTCGCCTTGGGGCAGACTTGTCCGTAGGCGTAAACGTGCGCCATGACGTCGTGGCGGCATTCCTTTTCTCTCGCCTCGGCAACGGCGAAATCAATATCGTCCACGTGCGCTTCCAGCTCGGCGACCTGTTCCTCGGTGATGTTCTCGAGACCGAGCTTCATTTCCGCCCGCGCGAGCGCGACCCAGAGGCGGCGGAAGGTCGAAAACTTTTTCTGCGCCGAAAAAACGTACTGCATTTCCTCGCTCGCGTAGCGGGTACAGAACGGGCTTTCGTAGGTGCTGTATTTATCCATAAATCACGTTTTCCTTTCCGAATTTCAATGATTCAACCAATACTTTTTTATTTTAGCACAAATTCTTAAAATTTACAAGATTTTTCCGTAAAAATCGCCGAATTTTAAAAAAATTTTCATTTTACGGAAAAAAGTATTGACAAAACCGCGGAATGATGTTATAATTTAACCGCTGAATCATTGAAAACGATTCAAAAATATTGGGGTGTCGCCAAGCGGTAAGGCATCGGACTCTGACTCCGCCATTTCGAGGGTTCAAATCCTTCCACCCCAACCAAAAATGAAACCCACATGCCCCGCTTGGGCATGTGGGTTTGATTTTTGTTATTGGGGAGAGATGATTTGAACCCATATGGGTTTTGCACCGTTGCTGCGCAAGGTGCCGTCAAATCCTTCCACCTTAACCGGAAACCGGGTTTGGGCATAGGGAATGGAACGGCAAAAAATCTATATGCTGAAATTACCGTGAAATTCTAAAAGAGGCGGTTTAGCGAAAACCGGGCAGGCCGGACGTCTCTTATGATTTGACCTTCAAACATTCTATCGCGTTGAGAAAGAGATCCCATAACTTATAATCCGGCTTTCTGCCGAGCCGATCTATGTTTTCCTGTGGAATCAGACCGCCTGCCATACCGGCATGACCGCCGCCGCTGCCTAAACCGTCAAGCGCATTGCGGATAAAGTTGCCCGCGTGGACGTCGTCTCTTTCCGAGCGCACCGAGAACTTTATTCCGTCCTCACGGAACGAATAGATTACCGCAACATCGACCTCCTGAAGCGAAAGAATGAACTCCGAGACCATTGCGATGAGGGCATCGGGACACGCAAACGGGATGCCTGCAATCCCCATTGTATCGTAGATACGGATATTTGCGATCGCCGCGCCGTATGCCTTAAGATCGCAGAATTCCATTTTGCTGCTCTCAAGCTTTTTCAGGCAGTTGTTGTCGCAGAGCGGATTCAGGAAAGCAAACGCGCTTATATCCTCCTGTGTTACGCCGCGTCTGAATTGCAGCGTATCCATTTTTATTCCGTAGAGAAGCGCCGTTGCAGTGTTTGAATCGGGCGTGATTCCGAGCTTTTGGAAGTAATCGGCGATGATCGTGGAACACGCGCCCACGATACGGACGTCCTTATAAATATACTCGACCGGGACAAATGTCGGGTGATGGTCAATACAAGCGATCTCATCGCCGATGAAGTCGGTGATATTCCCGCCGTTTTTCTGACTGTCAACGCAGATGATAGGGTCGTCGGCGCTCATTTCAAGCTCAGACTGCGAATAGAGCTTTATATTGAGAAATTCAAGCATTTTAGAGGTACTGAGCTTATCGATCCTGCCTTCATAGCACATAGTGGTTTCCACGCCGAAGTGCTCAAATATTTTCTTTAATCCGAACGCTGAGCCGATCGCGTCGGGGTCGGGGAAATTATGGGTCTGGATAAATACGTTCTTTCCTTTGCACAGCTCTACTAATTTCTTGAATTCTTCCATTTTTTACTCCTTCGCGTTTATTACCCTAATTGTAACACATTTTGCGGCAAGTGTCAATTACGGTCACCGCAGAAGTTTACCACCGACAAATACGGGCATATTCAACAAGCTCTGCTGCTGCGCCGCACAAAAATAAATATTGACAGGAAAACCCCAAGGCTGTATAATGATAATAGGACGCTGTAATCAAAATATACGATATTTGGAGTGTGCGGTATGATCGGAAAATATAAAATAATCGCTTTCATGATCTGTCGGATCCATGAAAGAGAGTGCTATGAATTTCTGAATGTTCTGAACAAAAGGTTTTTCGGGACCGAATACCGTCTTTTTGTATATAATTGCAGTCCGCGCATCGACGAGGATATCAAGGAAAACGACCCGCAGGCATCGGTTTATGAGATGTTTGACGCTTCCTTTGCTGACGCTGTGATCATAGATTCCAACCATATCGGGAACACCGCTGTTTGCAAAAAAATAATCAGCCGCGCGCTGGATATGAAGCTGCCTGTCATTTCGCTGGGCGAATGCTTTGACGGCTGTATCAATATTCCGTACGAGCACCAAAGGGGCATAGAGGACATAGTGGCGCATCTCGCCGACGTTCACGGCATTTCGGATTTCCATATGATCGCCGGAGTGAAAGGAAACAGCTTTTCGGACAAAAGAATAGGGGCGTTCAAAAAAGCCCTCCGTGAGCGGAATATTCCCTTTCACGACGATATGGTCAGCTACGGCGATTTCTGGACGGGGCCGGCGGTGGAAGCTGTCGAACGGCTTCTGAACGAGGGGAAGCTCCCCCGGGCGTTTGTGTGCGCCAATGATCATATGGCTGTCGCGGTGTCGGTTTTTCTGCAGAGCCGGGGAATAGCGGTACCCGAGGATATTGTCGTTACGGGGTATGACTGTATCGATACGATTTTCAGCTCTTCGCCCACCATCACCTCCGCGTGTATCAAAAACGAATTCGTATCGGAAACGATCTGCGGCATTCTTTCCGACGTGTTCGGCGGCGGAAAGCGTGAGGGTGTCATCTATGCTTACCCGGAGGTAACGTTCAACAGGTCATGCGGCTGTGAAGACTCCCGCAGGCTGGACGCGGCACATTTGTTCAATGAACAGACAAATACGTTCAACCGTTTTCAGAACGAAAATATTATCCTTTCGGAAACAGCCGCGGGAATACAAAAGGGCAAAAGCTTTGAGGACGTCGCTTATATCATGGGTCATTACGGTCTTATGTACTCCACGTTCTGCATTTTAAAACAGGAATATACGGACGAATCCGTGAACCCGGAGCTTGAAAGCGTCGGCGGGTCGGACGGCAGACTTTTTGTCCTGTACGACAGCGATATGATAGACGGCGAAAAAAGAAACGGTGAAAAATTTACGCCGTACTATATGCCCGGAGAAGAGATCATTCCCAGGATCGACAGTTATCTTGACAGCGGCTGCAGTTTGATTTTTACCACGCTGCATTATCTCGGCGTTACGCTGGGGTACATTTGTTTTCATTTCGTTGGCTTCGCGGCGGGGAATTACTACAAAATTCCTCAGACAACAAGCATTCTGAACAACGCGCTGGGCGGTCTTATTAACCTGCGTTACAAGCGTTATCTTATGAAAAGGATCGAAAGAATATCCGGAACGGACGTCCTTACGGGACTTTACAACCGCCGCGGCTTCTGCAGCGAATATGACCGGATGCTGGAGAACCTGCGCGATGAGCCGCTGGCAGTCATCATGTGCGACCTTGACGGGCTGAAATACATAAACGATACCTTCGGTCACGAGGAAGGCGATAACGCGATCCATACGGCCGCGTCCGCGTTGAAGGACGCCTGTCCCGCGGACGCGATATGCACTCGTTTCGGCGGGGACGAAATGATGGCGGTGTTTCCGTATAAGGTGAACGATACGGACGTCCGCGCCCTGTTCTGCAAATATCTGGACGAGTACAACACGAAATCGGGGAAGCCCTATCAGGTTGCCGCAAGCATTGGCATTTACATTACCGCCGGCGGCGAGAAGCCGGGCTTTGAGGAGCTTGTGAAAAAATCGGACGGTCTGATGTACGAGGAAAAGAAGCGCAGAAAAGCCGCCCGCGGCAGTTGATAAAAGCGGTAAAGGGGTATGACTCCTTCAAACGGTGAAAAAAAGATTTTTTGAAAAACAACAGCTTATACTAATAACCATTTGATTTGTGGATAAAATCCACAAATCAAATCCTT
>CAYVZH010000018.1:0-50890 GCA_964456025.1 uncultured Ruminiclostridium sp. | reverse complement strand
AGCTCAAACTGTTCCGTCGTGTGCTCCGCGAGCGGAACGCCCGAAGCGGAAGCCTGCGCGTTATTGATCAGAACGTCGATCCTTCCGAACGCCTCGATCGTCCGGTCGATCACGTTTTTCACAACCGCCTCATTGTCGCTCCCCGCGCTTACGTCCGCCTGAACGATCAGCACCTTTATGCCGTACAGTCTTTCCAGTTCTTCCTTCGCGTCCTCAAGCTTCTTGACGTTGCGCCCCGTAATAACGAGGTTCGCGCCCTCTTTCGCGTAAGCCGTGGCGATCCCGTAGCCGATCGAGCCGCAGTTCCCGTCCTTGAGAATCGCCCTCCCCGCGCCGGTAATGATTGCTGTTTTTCCTGTAAGATGTCCCATTTTACCCATTCCTTTCAAAATTTATTTTTGCAGTCCGAGCGACCGCTCAAATCCCATATTTATTGTAACACACGATCCGACCGAAAGGTAATGCCAAATAAACATAACGTCATTTCAAAATCGGTATCTTATGCGGCGGATCTTTTGTGACCGTTCTTATTTTAGCACAGAGACGGCGCGTTGTCAATCGTATTGACTTGGAAAATAAAATGTGCTATATTATACATGAGTGCCATTTCATACTTATTTTCGATCAAAAAGCGTCGAAATAATCGGCAAAAGCCGGAATATATGCGATTTTATAAAAATTTTTCCGGTACGTTTTTCATTAAAAATCAGCATTAACGCAATACGGGACGATTCGGAGGGGAGCGCCATGAAAACCGAAAAAATCACACGTCTCGCGCTTCTGACCGCCGCCGCGCTCATTCTTTTCGTCGTAGAGCTTCAGATCCCCCTTCCGATCCCGATCGCGGGGGTAAAGCTCGGACTTGCCAATATCGTGACGCTGATCGCGGTGTACCGCCTCGGCGGAAAAGACGCGGCGCTGATCCTGACGGCGCGGGTTCTGCTCGGCGCGCTGATCGGGGGGAATCCGACCGCCCTTTTGTACAGCTTTACGGGCGCGGTTTTCTGTATGACCGCCATGCTCCTGTTAAAACGGGCGATCCCCGAACGCTTTCTCTGGCTGAACAGCCTGATCGGCGCGGTCTTTCATAATCTCGGACAGCTTTCCGCCGCCGCGCTTCTGCTCGGGTCGGCCGCGGTATTCGCGTATCTGCCGATCCTGACCGTTGCGGGCGGGATCGCGGGGATTTTTACGGGATTCTGCGCGTCGCTTCTGCTGCGGCGGTTTCCGGCAAAAGAGAATAACGAACGATAAAATTTCAGGATAAAGAAAGGATCGACTAAAAATGAAATTTCTGATCCAGCGCGTCAGCGAAGCAAGCTGTACCGTAGACGGCACGGTCACGGGAAAGATCGGACAGGGTTTTCTCGTCCTGATCGGAATCTCCGACCGCGACGATGAGGAGGTCGCCCTCAAAATGGTGAAAAAGCTGATCGGACTTCGGATCTTCGAGGACGAAAACGGGAAAACGAACCGCTCGCTTCACGATGTAAACGGCGGGCTGCTCCTGATCTCGCAGTTTACGCTGTACGCCGACTGCAAAAAGGGCAACCGCCCTTCCTTTACGGGAGCGGGAAAGCCCGATCACGCGGAACGGCTCTACAATCGGATCATTGCGGAGTGCAAAAAAGAAGTGCCGTGCGTGGAACAGGGAATCTTCGGCGCGGACATGAAAATTTCACTCCTGAACGACGGGCCGTTCACCGTCCTGCTCGACTCGGAAGAGCTGTTCGGATAAAACCGATAACGCAAAAAGCCCCTCCGCGTTTCACGGGCGCCGCACAGACGGCTCGCCCTTACCGAGGGGTTTTCTTCGTATTCTTTTCAGGCCTTAATTGGCACGCTGTACCTTACCGGAACGCAGGCATCTGGTGCAAACGTTTACCCGACAGGGAGTACCGTTTACGATCGCTCTTACCTTCTGAACATTCGGCTTAAAGGTTCTGTTTGTGCGTCTGTGAGAATGCGAAACGGCAATCCCGAACGCAACACCCTTACCGCAGATTTCACACTTTGCCATGGTCAGCACCTCCTTAATATCGCAAATCCTCTGAGAACCGCCGTTTCCCCCGATATGACGGTAACGGTTTCTGTCGGCGCGCCTCAACACCTTATTATTTTATCAAATTCCGCCGCGCTTGTCAATAGCTTTTTGAAAATTTTTGTCATATCGGTCTAAACATTCCAGAACTGCTCCTTCTCGTGCCGCTGCGGACGTCCCATCAGCGCGCGGGCGGCCTCCGACGGAAGGCTCCCTTCATAGCAGATCTTATAAAGCTGCTCAATAATCGGAACGCGGACGCCGAGCCGATTCGCGATCTCGTAGGCGATCTTCGTACAGCCGTAGCCCTCGACCGTTCCGACACGCCGCACCGCTTCCAGAGCGGGAATCTCCTCCCCGATCAGGATTCCCGCGCGGTGATTGCGGGAATGCGCCGAGGTACAGGTTACGATCAGATCGCCCACCCCGGCAAGCCCCGTAAACGTCTCCCAGCGCGCGCCCATTGCCGTCCCAAGCCTGGTGATCTCCGCCAGTCCGCGCGTCATCAGCGCCGCCGTCGTGTTGTCGCCGAGCTTCATGCCCTCAATGATCCCGCAGCAGAGCGCAATCGGGTTTTTCAGCGCTGCCGCCACCTCGCACCCTGTCCTATCGTCGTTGATATAAATGCGGAAGGTATCCGTCTGGAGCTTTTCCTGCGCAAGCTCGGCGCAGCCGCCGTCCTCACTCGCGAAAACGACGCTTGTCGGGATCCCGCGCCCGACCTCCTCCGCGTGGCAGGGTCCCGCCATCACGACGATCGGGTTTTCGGGAAGCTCCTCGCGAAGCACCTCGGAGAGCCGCTTATTCGTCCCCTCCTCAAAGCCCTTCCCGACGTTCAGAACAATCGTTTTCGGCTCGATCACTGTTTTTACCTTTTGGGCGACCTCGCGGACAAAGCGCGACGGGATCGCGAAAACCACGAAATCCGCGCCCTTGACGCATTCAATGTCGGTCGTAAAGCGGATCCGATTGGAGACGAGAACGCCCGGCAAAAGCCGCCGATGCTCGCCGTAGCGCTGAATGTCCTCGATCTCCTCCGCGTATTTTGTCCAGGCCGTGATCTCGTGGCCGCTTTTGTCCCAAAGGACGGAAAGCGCCGTCCCGAAGCCGCAGCCGAGTATGGTGATCTTCAACCCACTCTCCCCTTTTTTG
The DNA here is from genome assembly GCA_964456025.1 of uncultured Ruminiclostridium sp. Classification (GTDB taxonomy): domain Bacteria; phylum Bacillota; class Clostridia; order Oscillospirales; family Ruminococcaceae; genus Ruminiclostridium_E. Next base: position 47,697 of record CAYVZH010000018.1, on the reverse strand, counting down.
ATGATTTTTTATGACAGGCGTGCGCCCCGGCGGACGCTCGAAAAGAAGCGGTCTTCGCCGTCTCCCTATTTTTCGCCGTTTGCCGATTCTTCGACGCGGACGATCCGCCCGAAGCAGCCCTCGAGAGAAGACGCGGAGGTCGCGTCGATCGTGAGTCTCTCGATCGTGACCGAGGCGCGCCACGCGCGGGAGCTTGAGAGATCGCCGATCAGCGCCTTTAAATCCTCCCGCTCGGCGTAATCCTGATAAAAATTACCGAGAAGGATCGTATAATAATCCTTGTAACAGCCGATCCAAGGCTCGCGCCTATTCGCCTGAGACCGCGGCTCGATCCGCCCATCGCCGTGAACCCAGTAGAAGAAATTCAAAACGGGAAGCCCCTCGGCGGAGTTGTCGGCGATCATGAAAAAATCTCCGTTCCCGATCTGTGTCGGCTCATCATACGCGCAGTAAAGCAAATATCCCGTAAGCGTTACGTTATCGCGAAAGGTGATCTCCATCGCGTGAGGTCCGGGGAGCCGCGCTAAGTCGCGGTCGTCGGGATAAAAGCTCGTTTCGACGTCTACGGTATAGCCGTTGACCGTCTCGCCGCTGTGAATACAGCGAAAATCGCTCTCGTCAAACTCGATCGGCTCGCCCGTGAACATTCCGCTTTCCCGGTCGAACCATTCGGAATCGGGGGTATACTCGTAAAAAGCGCCTGTCGAAGGGCGGTAAAGCACCTTATCAAAGGTGATCCCATATGAAACGTCCTTGTCGCGATCCATCGAAAAGATCTCCCCGTTCGGCGCGCTCCACAGAACGACCTTCTCGTCCTCAGATTCGGAAGCCGGCGGCGCTTGGAAAGCCGTTTCTGTCGATTCCGAAGCCGCCGATGTTTCGGGAACGGATTCCCCGCTCTTTCCCGACTCGGATAAGGACGCGTTTTCCACAGCGATTTCTCCGACAGGCACGCTCTCCTCGGAAACGGGTTCCCCGCTTTCCGCTGTTTCGCCCGAACAGCCCACCGCAAGGCAGAGCGTCAGCAACAGCAGACTCCCGAAGAAAGCCGATCTTTTCCTCATTGCTTTTCCTTTCATACGCCCGCGCCTGCCCCGAAAAAGGCAGGCGTGCCGCTTATACTATTTTCCGGTCTGCCTGTAGACTTTGTCTACAGGCAGACCCTGCCGTGCTTTGCACGGCAGGGCGGCAAAGCCGCCGGAAAAGCCGTACAATACTAATTCCTTTCAAAATCCTTGATTTTGAAAGCCGCCTTTCAGGCGGAATCATGTTATAGACCTTGTCTATAACATGATTAGGAATTAGTATTACCGACGCTGTTCAAGCTCATAGTCCTCCGGACGAAGCCCGTCCTCCGCCTGATTTTCCCGCAAAGCGATCATGCGGGGAAAAAGTCGGGGTTCTGCCGCACGTCGTCGTTCCAATTCTTCATAAAAACTTTCACCGATTTTCTGTTTCATAGGGACTCCTTTCGCTTCCGGCAGCACCGCACCGACGACAAAGAGGTTGATATGCGTCCACGCGGCACCTTTTTCCAAACTTTCTCCTACCTGTTAAAAGGGAATATTCAATGTATCAGTAGAGGACTTCCCTTATTTTCCTCATTTCTCTCCAGACATTATCCCCGTAGTTACTTACCAAAACAGAAAGAATCTCGTTATTCGGATTGTATTCCGAAAGGAAGCTTACTCCGGGATCACAGCCCTGAAAATATGCGAAATCTATACCATTCGGATTATCAATAATCCACATGCCATAGCCATAATACCCTTCTTCCGCGTCCATACCGTCTCCGCTCTGTTTACGAAGCATCTCTGAAACGAATCCCTTTGATATCAGTTTTCCGCCTAACAGGTTCGTCCAGAAATTTATAATATCCTTTACTGTAATAAACGCTCCGCCCGCACCGGTACCTTTTACGTCAACAGAAAATATATTTGTACGATAGTCGTCCGTATCTGCACAATAAATATAATTATTTGCGCATTTGGACGGAAGCTTATCTAATTCATAATAGCCTGTTGACTTCATACCGCATACATCGAAAACATTCTTTTTCAGGTATTGGTCAAAATACATTCCCGTCACTTTTTCTATGATCATTGCAAGCAATACGTACCCGGAATTATTATATTGAAATTTTTCCCCCTTCGGATACATCATCGGCTTCTTGATAAACAGCGGGAGCAAATCGCTGTTATGTCTTATTTTATAATTCGGATAATCGATCCATAATTCTTCATATTCGTTCATCGTGCTTTCATCAAAATAATCGGGAACACCCGACGTATGATTTAAAAGCTGTTTTACAGTAACGTCCTTATCAACATCATATAATTCAATATCGAGAAGCTTTCCCAACGTATCATCAAGCTTTATTTTTCCTTGTTCAATCAACTGCAATATTCCTACCGCGGTAAATACTTTTCCTGCTGACGCGCTTGCAAATTTCGTTTCCGCCGTGTTTGGAATTTCATTTGCTAAATCCGCAAATCCATTTGTTCTTTCATACAAAACTTTATTCTTTTGAACAATATATATGTTTCCTCTAAAATTTTCATCAATGATTTCTTTTATTTCCACCTTAACACCTCTCCGGTTTGCGCGTTGTTGTTCTATGTTTTTATTGAACGATCATTAGAACAACTGCGCCTGTTCCCCGTATCATAAGGAAACAGGCGCATTGTCATTTATAACTATGCCTTTCCTATGGAGGAAGTTTGTGCCGAAGGAATTTGCCGAGACACAAACGACGGGTTTGAAAAATCAAGGATTTTTCAAACTTTACTGCTCCCAGCTGCAAAGCTCCTCATAAAGTCCGATATAGAGCTTCGCCGACTGCTTCCAGCTAAAGTCGCGCTTCATGCCGCGCTCCATCAGCTTTTTCCATTCCGCCTGATCCGCGAAAACGTCCTTCGCGCGATTGATCGCCCCGAGCATATCAAGCGCGTTGTACGACTGGAAGGTAAAGCCGAGCCCTTCGCCGCTCTCTTCGCCGTAATCGGGAATCGAATCCTTTAAGCCGCCCGTCGCGCGGACGATCGGAACCGTTCCGTAGCGAAGCGCGATCATCTGCGCCAGACCGCAAGGCTCGCTCTTGCTCGGCATGAGGAACAAGTCCGCGCCCGCGTAGATCATCTTCGCGTAGGAGGGAATGTACCCGCACTTGAAGCTTACCGCCTCGGGATATTTATTCTGCATGAAGTAGAAGAAATCCTCGTACTGCTTTTCACCCGAGCCGAGAATCACAACCTTGATCCCCGAGCATACGATATCGTCCATCACGCACTTAATGAGATCAAAGCCCTTATGTTCAACCAGACGGGAAATAATACCCATTACGGGAACGTCGCACTGCGGAAGTCCCGCTTCCTTCAGAAGCGCCTCGCGGCATTTCTGCTTGCCCGCCATTTTTCCCGGCTTAAAGTTCGCCGCGATCTCCTTATCGGTCGCCGCGTTGTACATATCGGTATCGAGACCGTTCAGGAAGCCGCAGGTTTTATACTGCTTCGAGTTCAGGGTACGGTCGAGACCGTGCGAGAACCAAGGGTTCAGGATTTCCTTCGCGTAGGTCGGCGAAACGGTCGTGACCTTATCCGCCATTTCGATCGCGCCCTTCATCAGGTTCGCGTCTCCGTCGTATTCGATGATCGAGCTTAAATGGCGCGGGATCGAAAAGATCTCTTCCGTAAGCTCCAGCCCGTACTGTCCCTGATAGCCGATGTTGTGAATCGTAAAGACGTTGCGGATTCCCCACATATTATGGTGATACTTGTAATAGATATTGTAATATACGGGGACGAGCGCCGTCTGCCAGTCGTTGGTGTTGATGATGTCGGGCTTGATCTCGAGGTGCTCGAGCATTTCGAGGATCGCGCGGGAGAAGAACGCGTAGCGCTCCGCGTCGTCATAATAGCCGTAAAGACCGTAATCCCGCTTGAAATAATACTCGTTGTCGATAAAGTAATAGGTCACGCCGTTCAGCTCGGTCGTAAAAATTCCGCAATACTGGGAACGCCAGCCGACCGGAACGTAAAAATTCGTCACATACTCAAACTTTTCCCGCACCTCGGGCTTGATCGAGTTCACATAATACGGCATAACCACCATACATTCGTGTCCCGCCTCAACGAGCGCCTTCGGAAGCGAACCCGCTACGTCCGCCAATCCGCCGGAAGCCGCATACGGCTGAGCCTCGCTGGCTGCATACAAAATTTTCATAATAACCATTCCTTTCCGACCGCGAGAAAAAGCGGCTTTCATTTTTCGGAAGATCACCCGCCCCCGAACCGAATTCTCCGGCCGATCCGGTACAACGGATTTGATCTGATTTTATTTTACCATATTTTCACCGAATTGCAATACTTTTTATAATATTTCCTGACCAAAAACGAAAAAATTGTTAAATTTATACAAAAAAGAAGGGGATATGTTGGAAGCGGGAACACCGGAAAAGGACAAAATTCGACTTTTACGGAAAACCTATTGACAAACCGCGCCTTCTCTACTATAATAAGGTAAGGCAATCCTGCCGTTCTCCTGCGCGGAGGAGCCGGCACATAAAACAAAAGGGGGATTTTTTCCATGCTTGAAAACAAAAACGTCGTTACCGTGATTTTACTCAGTATCGTTACCTGCGGAATTTATTCGCTCGTATGGTACTGGAAAACCATGAACGCACTCCACAACGAGGGGCAGAAGAGTCTTGTCGATCCGATCGTTCAGTTCATTCTTCTGTTCTTCTATATCGGGAACATCGTCTTCGCGCTCTGTGCGGACTCAAACCTGAACAGTATCCGCGAACAGAGAGGACTTCCCGTAAAGGACAACAAGGTGCTCTACATCATTCTCGGTCTGGTTCTCCCGATCGCGCTTGTCGCAATCGTTCAGAACGACATCAACGAGCTTGCGCAGCCGCAGCAGTAAACATATTATTCCATAAAAACCGGACTGTTCCGCGCGGGCAGTCCGTTTTTATACCCGAAAGGAAAAACCATGTTCTTTCGTAAAAAAATCTTCAAATCGGAAACACAGAAGGCGGCGGAAGCTCTCCCGAAAACGAAAAAGGTGCAGTATACGCCGCAGAAGCTGACCGAGCTGATCCCGCTTCTGAACGAAAATACCGAAGCGCTCCTCTCGCTTGAGCCGGTGAATTATTACGCCTCGAAAAACGAGTTTTTGCAGTGCACGTTTTACTATAACGAGGGCTATTCCGAGGTTTATTTCGCGGTCGAGTATTTCCAGTATGACCGCGCCGTCCTGTCCACGCCGTTTTATCGGGCGGACTATGATCTGATGAAGCGAGCGCTGAGACGGTTCGGACAGCAGATCTGACTTGTTTGAGAAAAGAATAAAACGCCGTAAGCGAATGCCTGCGGCGGTTTTTGTTTTTTGCAGGACTGCGCCCCCGCAAGGACGCGGAAGCGGGGCGCTGAAAAAGAGAATATAAATATATTGACAAATTGATATGGACATGGTATAATATTCGTCGAGGTGATAATTATGGGATATACCCTAAATGAAATTACAGAGAAATGCCGCGCGGCAATGTCAGACATCGGCAGCTTTTATAAACAGGATTTTATCAACTACCGCGGCGTGACAGAAGATACAAAACAGCTCTATACAGAGGCAGTTGCGGAATTTGTGATTGAGCATATTAACAATTTCAAAAACAATATTCCACGCATTACGCGTCAAAGCTCTTATAAAACGAAAACGCATACCGGTGAATTTAATCCCAAATCGAATCGCACCGAAGAAGTGATTGCGATGAAAATGTTCAATCAGAGCAAGACCGCTCCGTTTGATTTCATCGGGACAATTATTGATTATCAGACCCCACTGAAAAATGAGCGCAGCGACGACGCCGGAAAGATCGATTTGCTGTCCGACGACGGAAAACAGCTTATCATTCTCGAGCTGAAAAAGCCCGACAGCACCGAAACAATGCTGCGGTGCGTTCTGGAGGGATATACATATCTTAAAACCGCCGATAAAGCCAAGCTGCTGAAGGACTTCGGAAAACCCGAAAGCTATGGCTTGAGCGCTTCCCCGTTCGTGTTCAAGGGAAAAGAGCAGCAGCGTGAAATGGAGGGTGATTGTCCCGCGTTGTGTAAGCTGATGAGTTTGCTTGACAGCAAGCCGTATTATATTTCGGAAATTGACGGAAAATATTTTGTGGAGGTCTAATTGTGAAAAAGTTGATTGACAAAATTGGTTGCGAAACCTTTTGGGGCGGAATTTTCGGAATTATAGCGATTGTCGCGGCAATTATTTCAACGGTTTTGGGAGGGATAGACGGTTCTGCGATTTGGGGCTGTATTAAGGATGTAGCGGGAACATTGATCGCAGTTATGGTTTTGTTTGTCGCGATAAAGCAGTTTTTTCCGAAAAAGCCTACGGATTTTAAACACGCAATGGAAGAAGAAATAAAAAATATTTTGGATAAATATGCACCGTTAATTATTCATAGTGAAAAGCAGGAACATCCATACAGATATGAAATTGCTTCTAATGCAGTAGATGCTATATTTAAAAACACTCCCAAAAATTTCCAAAAGCTATTTGAATTCAAAGACAATAAAACAATAACTTTTTTTGTTACCAAAACCTATTTTGTAGGACAAAGTAAAGAGGAGTTTACAAAACAGGGTGAAATCCTTGCTCTTTTGAAAGGAAAAGTTGAAACTATTTTTAAAGACAGAGTAAAGGAGGTACAAATACCTAAAGCCGATCAGCTTGATATAATATTTAATTCTAATTTTTCAAGTGCAGATGATGCCGTTTGGGTGGCAAGGGTAATTGATTCTTTAATTTATTATTTCGTAGCACTTAATACAAAAGGATAAGTTTTTATGAAAATTAAAATCCACAGAGGACAAAATCAGATCGGCGGCTCAATTATTGAAATATCCTCACAAGGCGCAAAAATAATTCTCGACGTCGGGGCGGAGCTTGACGAAAACGACGCTCCGACCGTTCCGCAAATCGAAGGATTGTTCTGCGGGAAGGCGGATTATAACGCGGTTTTTCTGTCGCATTATCACAGCGATCATGTTGGGCTTGCCGGCAGCATTCTGAACGGTATTCCGATTTATATGGGCGAAAAAGCGTTTGAGATCATGCGTTCGTCAAACGAATACCGCAATATCCGGTCGGATTTTTCGCCGCTGTTTATGAGAAACGGCGAACCGATCGTCATAGCGGATATAAAAATAACGCCGATCTCCTGCGACCATTCGGCGTTTGATTCCTATATGCTCCTGATTGAAAACAGCGGGAAGAAAATTCTTTATACAGGAGATTTTCGCGCGAACGGACGCGGCGAGTTTGACGAGCTTCTGAAAAAACTGCCAACGGCTGACGCGGTTATGATCGAAGGCACAACTCTTTCGCGAGATCATATAATGCGGAACATTGAAGAGGAAAAGCTTGAAGAGATCGGCGTTTCCGCAATCGCGGGTTCGACAGCGCCTTGCTTTATTTACTGCGCCTCTACAAATATCGACAGGCTGATCACGGCACGAAACATTGCCGGACGCACCGGCAGACTTTTCCTAGAGGATATTTATACCGCGCAAATGGCAGCTTGCTCGGGCGTTAAAGACATTATCCCGAAACGCGGTAAAATCTACGCATTTCTTACACGCGGCGGCGACAAAGAGTACAGTGCTTTACAGCAGTTCTCCAATGCCAAAATCGGCAAGGATTCCATTGCAAAAAAGCAATTTGTGATGACTGTCCGCCCGTCAATGCGCCATTATCTTGAAAAACTCTCCGAAAAAATTCCGTTTGGCGGAGGAACGTTATTCTATGCTCTCTGGAAAGGCTATCAAGAACAGCCGTACGTACGGGATTTTCTTGATTTTATGCAGAGTAAGGGCGTAAGAATTCATACCCTGCACACAAGCGGACACGCCGATTCACAGACCATTGACGAATTGATCTCCAAAGTCCTGCCCAAAACGATCCTTCCGATCCATACCGAGAACGCCGATTATTTTAAAAAATTTTCGGATCAATTCGAGGTCATTCTGAATTCCGATGAAGTAAATATTTAAGCGGGAGAAACTCCCGCTTTTTTGATTCCGCCCTAAAACTCCCTCTCCATAATCACCGCGTCGTCGTCCCCGTAATACCCTTTCCGCACCGCAATCTGCACAAAGCCCGCCTTTCGGTAAAGCGAAAGCGCGGGCGTATTTTTCGCGCGCACCTCAAGGAAAACGCGAACCGCGCCCCGCCGATGGCACTCCTGCAAAAAATCATTCAGAAGCCCTTCCCCGAAGCCGCGCCGCCGCTCCCCGGGAAAAACCGCGAGCCGATACAGCTCCGCTTCGTCAAACGCCGCCGCGCCGAGCGCGTAGCCGATCAGCCTTTCGCCGTCAATCACCCGTATGAAAACCGCTTCCTCCCGTTCGAGAAGCGCGGTCACGGAAGCCGCGCTCCAAGGCTCGGAAAAGCACATCTGCTCGATCGCAGCGATCTGTTTCGCTTCCTTTTTCCGTTCCATCTAGTGCGCCTCGTACCAGCTTTTGCCGATCTTCGCGTCCGCGGAAAGCGGAACGGAAAGCTTTACGACATTTTCCATTTCCTCACGGAGGATTTCCGCCGCGCGCGCCGCCTCCGACTCCTTCGCCTCCACGATCAGCTCGTCGTGTACCTGTAAGATCAGCCGCGCGTCGGGAAGCTCGCGCTTCAGCCGCGCGTAAACCTTCACCATCGCGAGCTTGATAATATCCGCCGCCGTCCCCTGAATCGGCGTATTCATCGCGATCCGCTTCCCGAGCGCCTGAACGTTTTTATTCGACGCGGAAAGCTCCGGAATCTGCCGCCTGCGCCCGAATACGGTCGAGACGTATCCGTCCTTCTTCGCGTCGGAAACGGTCTTTTCCATATACCGCGCGACCCCGCCGTACTTCGTCAGATACGCGTCGATATAGTCACCCGCCTGCTTGACCGAAACGTGAATATCCTTCGAGAGCGAGAACGCGCCGATCCCGTAAACGATCCCGAAATTGACCGCCTTCGCGCTGCTGCGCATTTCGGGCGTGACCCATTCGAGCGGCTGATTGAATACCTGCGAGGCGGTGACGGCGTGAATGTCTTCCCCGCTTTGGAACGCTTCGATCATTGCCTGATCGTCCGAGATATGGGCGAGAAGCCGAAGCTCGATCTGCGAATAATCCGCGTCCACAAGGCGATAGCCCTCCCGCGCGATAAAAAACCGGCGGAATTCCCGCCCCCGTTCGGTGCGCACGGGGATATTCTGAATATTCGGCTCGGCGGAGGAGATCCGCCCCGTTCTCGTTTCGGTCTGCTTATAGGTCGTATGAATGCGCCCGTCCTCACCGATCACCTTCAGAAGACCGACCGCGTAGGTCGAGTTCAGCTTCGTAACCGCACGGTAGCGAAGCACAAGCTCCACGATCGGGTGCTCGTCCACCAGATTTTCCAGCACCTCGGCATTCGTCGAATATCCCGTTTTGGTCTTTTTCCCCGAGGGTAAGCCGAGCTTCTCGAACAGGATACTCCCAAGCTGCTTCGGAGAGGAAATATTGAATTTCTCTCCCGCGCATTCGTAAATTTCCTTTTCGATCTCTTTTTCCTCGGCGGTGAGCCGTTCGCCGAACGCGACCAGTCCTTCGCGATCCACCGCGATCCCGTCCCGCTCCATGGAAACCAGCACGTACGCGAGCGGGATCTCGATCTCGGTCAGGACCCGCTCCATTTTTTCGGACGAAAGCCGCCCGCTCAGCACGCGGTTCAGCTCGTGCGCCGACCGCGCGGGATCGTCGGCGCGGCAGGAAACGCCGTTTTCATTGCAAAGCCGCTCAAAGCCGTAATCCGCCGCGTTTACGTTCAGAAGATACGCCGCAAGCGTCGAATCAAATACCACGCCGCCGATCCCGATCCCCGTTTCGGACAGCATTCCCTTTAAATCAAACGTGCGCTTCGGCGAATCGTCCGAAAGCGCCGCTTCGTATTCCTCCGCGGGAACGACCGCTGCCTCCCCGTTTAAAAAGCGGTACAGCGTTCCGTCCAGAAGCAGGTAATCGGGAACGCCCGGATCAAGCTCCCCGACCGCGCCCTGCCCCTCCGCCGAAATTTTCGCGGCAGTCTTCGCGGCGGCGTTCTCCACTGCCGTTTTCGACAGCTTCAGCTTTTTCAGCAAAGTGAACATTTCCAGCTCGGTCAGGATCTCGGCGAGCTTTTCCTCGTCCCGCGCTCCGAAGCGGCAGTCCTCGGGGGTCACGCCGATCGGCGCGGTCTTACAGATCGTCCCGAGCCAGCGGCTCAGGCGACAGCTTTCCTCCCCTTTTTTCAGCTTTTCACGCACCGAGTTCGTGACGTTCAGCTCGTCCGGATTTTCATAGATCGAATCGACCGTGTGATAGTCGCGGATCAGCGAAAGCGCCGTCTTTTCCCCGATCCCCGGAACGCCGGGGATATTGTCGCTTGCGTCCCCCATGAGCGCCTTTACCTCAAGCATTTCGGCGGGGGAAACGCCGTAGACCTCCCGAATCTTCTCGGGCGTATAAAAAATATCCTCGCGGTTCGCGGCGAGATTGACGCTCACGCGGTCGGTAATGAGCTGGAACGAATCGCGGTCGCCCGTCGATAAAATACATTCCCCGCCCTGTTCCTCGCACATCGCGGCAAGCGTCCCGAGAATGTCGTCCGCCTCATACCCCTCGCATTCGAGCACCTTTACCCCAAACGCGCGGAGCAGCTCCTTTACGTAAGGGAGCTGCATGGCAAGCTCGTCGGGCATTCCCTTCCGCCCCGCCTTATAGCCGTCATACCTCTGATGGCGGAAGGTCGGCTCGCGGCGGTCGAACGCCGCGGCCGCCGCGTCGGGCTGAAACTCGGCGATCAGCTTCAGATAAATATTCATAAAGCCCGTCACCGCGTTCGTAAAAACGCCCTTTTGATTTGTCAGCGCGCGGATCCCGTAAAACGCGCGGTTGATAATGCTGTTTCCGTCGATGACCAATAATTTCATTCTCCGACCGATCCCTTTCCCGCTTCCTTTTTCTTAAAAATTCGGCGGATCTTCGCGTGAAGCGTTTTTCCTTTTTCTAATTGCAGGCGTGCCGCCTTTTCGGCGTTTTCGTAAGCCTTCCTGTAAAAATATACCTGCGCGTCGAGCGGTTCTTCCTGCGGATTATCACCGGGTTCGCGGCGGAGGTACGTTCCGTCGCTCTGCTGATCCCGCGCTTTTACGTTGTCGCGGAGCATGGTGTGAAAATACGCCGTGATCCGCGCGCGGAGGGCGGGATCCTTGATCGGCGCGGCCGCCTCGACGCGGCGCTCGGTATTCCTCGTCATAAAATCGGCGGAGGAAATATAGACCCGCTCCCGCTCGTTTTTCCCGAAAATATAGATACGGCTGTGCTCTAAGAATCGCCCCACGACCGAGACGAGAGAAATATTTTCCGTTTCCCCCGGGATCCCCGCGATCAGGCAGGAGATCCCCCGGATCAGAAGTTCGACCTTTACTCCGCTCTGGCTCGCCTGCGCAAGCTTTTCGATAATGTCCCTGTCGGTGAGCGAGTTCAGCTTTAAGCCGATATATCCGTCGCTCCCGAACGAGATCTCCCGATCGATCAGCTCGACCGCCCGCGATTTCAGACAGTTCGGCGCGACCCAGAGCGACGAGCTGCTTTCCACGGCGGAGCCGATCGAAAGCGCCGTAAAGACGAGCGACGCGTCCGTCCCGATCTCGTTGTCCGCCGTCATCAGCGTGAGATCGGTATAAAGGCGCGAGGTGCGCTCGTTATAGTTTCCCGTACCGATCTGCGTTGTATACGCGATCGAGTTCCCGATTCTCCGCGTGATCTGTAAAAGCTTGGAATGAACCTTTAAGCCGTCCAGCCCGTAAATGATTTGAACGCCCGCTTCCTCGAGCCGCTTCGACCAGCCGATATTGTTCTCCTCGTCAAACCGCGCGCGAAGCTCCACAAGCGCCAAGACCTCCTTCCCGTTTTCGGAGGCTTTGATGAGCGCGTCCACGATCTTGCTGTCCCGCGCGACACGATAAAGCGTGATCTTGATTGAAACGACCTCGGGGGTATGCGCCGCCTCCTCAAGCAGGCGGATAAACGGCGAGAAGGCTTCGTACGGATACGCGAGCAGAATGTCCCCTCGGTCGATCTGCTTCAGCATGGGCTCGTTCGGGCGGATCATCGCGGAGGGCTGGGGAACCAGCCTGTCAAAAAAGAGACTTTTATCCGACGAAAGCCGTTCCTCCAGCACCGACAGGAACCCGAAATCGAGCGGGCATTTCAGACGGAACAAAAATCCCTTTCCGAGGGAAAGCCCCGCCTGCTCCGCGAACGCCGCGAGCGCGTCTTTGTTGTGATAGCCGCTGTACTCGACACGGACGGGACAAAGCTTCCGCCGCTTTTTGATCAGCTCCTCCATCACGTCGCGGAAATCCACGTCGTCGTCGAGCGCCTCCTTCGCGTCAATATCCGCGTTGCGCGTGATACGGAGCGTTCCGCGGTCGAGGATCTCGTAATCCGAAAAAGCGAGGTGCGCGAACATCGCGATCAGCTCCTCGGTCAAAAGAAACCGAAAGCCCTCGCCGGGAAGCGTTACGACCCGCCCGAACACCTCCGACCGGGTGGGAATGATCCCGAAATACTCGTTCCCCTTCTTACTTTTCAGCCGCGCGAGAACATAGACCGCCTTATTCGCGAAAAACGGCATCGGGTGTCTTTTATCGACGATCGTCGGGAATAAAAGCGGCTGAATGTCGGAAACAAAATGTTTTAAAAGATACGCTTTATCCGCCTCGCCGAGCTTCTCCGCGCGGACGTGCTCCGCCCCGTACAGCTTCATCTGCTCCATGATCTGCCAATACGCCGTCTCAAAGCGCGGAAGAAGCTCCGCCGCCTTTTCGGAGATGAGCGAAAGCTGCTGCTGCGCGGTGAGGTGGGTCTTGTTGTCGCGCTTATCCTTCTCCTTTTTTAAAAGTGTCTGATCGTAAAGCGAGCCGACGCGCACCATAAAAAACTCGTCGAGATTCGAGGCGAAGATCGAGATAAACCGAAGCCGCTCGAAAAGCGGAACGCGGCTGTCCTCCGCCTCCTCCAAGACACGCTGATTGAATTTGAGCCACGAAAGCTCGCGGTTGTCGAAATAAGACCCGTTCATGACCGTTCTCCTGTTGATGTTTTTGTTTTTGTATCAGATTTTCATTTTTTGAAAGAAACACGTCCCTATCGCGTTCGGCGTAAGGACGTGTATTAAGGCTTGTTGACGCCGTCCGGAATGTTCGGATTACAGTCAGATTTTTCGTGTTTCAAGGCGATTTTTCGCAGGAATACTTTCGTATTTCAAGAAAAATCAACGAAGAAACACGGAAAAGATAGCTGTAAGACGGGCGTTTCGGATAGTGTCAACAAGCCCTTGTGTCATTCGCCAAGCGAAGCGCCGATAAAGCCCGAGAAAAGCGGGTGCGGACGGTTCGGACGGGACTTGAACTCGGGGTGGAACTGAACCGCGACGAACCAAGGATGAACCGACTGCGGAAGCTCGACAATCTCGATCAGCTTGTCGTCGGGAGACTGCCCCGCGAGGACAAATCCATTATCGGTAAACTGCTGACGGAACTTGTTGTTGAATTCATAGCGGTGCCGGTGCCGCTCGTAGACCAGCTCTTCGCCGTACAGCGCGCGGCTGATCGTCCCCTCGGCAAGCTTGCAGGGGTACAGCCCGAGCCGCATGGTTCCGCCGAGATCGACGCCGCGCTGGTCGGGCATGATGTCGATGACCGCGTTCTCGCCGCCGTAAAATTCGGCGCTGTTCGCGTCCTTCAGCCCGATCACGTACCGCGCGAACTCGATCGTCGCCATGTGCATTCCGAGACAAAGTCCGAGATACGGCTTTTTATGCACCCGCGCGTAGTGAACGGCGCTGATCTTCCCCTCGATCCCGCGGTCGCCGAAGCCGCCGGGAACAAGGATCCCGTCACAGTCCCCGAGCAGCGACTCCGCCGTTTCGTCGGTGACCTCCTCGGCGTTGATGAGGCGGATATCCACGCTCGCGTCCTTGTCGTAAGCCGCGTGGCGGAGCGATTCCATGACCGAGATATACGCGTCGGGAAGCGCCACGTACTTCCCGACCAGTCCGATCGTGACCTTTTTCGTCGTGTTCTCCTGACGGTAGACCATTTTCCGCCAGTCCTCGAGATCGGGCGCGGGATTTTCCATATGTAAATGATCGCAGACCACGTTCGCCAGCCCTTCCTCCTCCAGCATGAGGGGAACGGCGTAAAGCGACGAAGCGGTAAGATTCTGAATAACGTCCTGCGGGCGGACGTTGCAGAAGCTCGCGATCTTATGACGAACGTCCTCGGGGATCGGGATCTCGCTGCGGCAGACGAGGATCGTCGGTTGGATCCCGAGGGAAAGGAGATTTTTTACGCTGTGCTGCGTCGGCTTCGTTTTCAGCTCGTCGCTCCCCGAAATGAACGGAACCAGCGTCACATGAATGTAGATCACGTTATCCCTGCCCTTTTCGGCGGAAACCTGCCGGATCGCCTCAAGGAAGGGGGTGCTTTCGATGTCGCCGACCGTCCCGCCGATCTCGGTGATTACGACGTCCACGGGGTCGCCCGTCGAATTCGCCGCGCGGTAAAGCCGCTCCTTTATTTCATTGGTAATGTGCGGGATCACCTGTACCGTTCCGCCAAGGTAGTCTCCACGGCGCTCCTTGCTGATGACGTTCCAGTACACCTTTCCCGTCGTGACGTTGCTGTTGACCGAAAGGTTCTCGTCGATAAAGCGTTCGTAATGCCCCAGATCGAGGTCGGTCTCCGCTCCGTCGTCCGTGACGAAGACCTCGCCGTGCTGATATGGGCTCATCGTCCCGGGATCGACGTTTAAATAAGGGTCAAACTTCTGGATCGTGACCTTATATCCACGATTTTTCAGAAGCCGCCCGAGAGAAGCCGCCGTGATCCCCTTTCCGAGACCCGACACAACGCCCCCCGTTACAAATACATATTTCGTGTTCATACTCTTTTTCCTTCCTTAAGCGTAAACGATAAAAATACATTCCTATGTATTATACTATATCTCGCGGGGGGATTCAAGAGGATTTTCAAATTTTCGTCACTTTTTTAAAAAATATTTTCGCCCGTTTAAAAAATTCAAAATTAACCGTTGATTTTTTTAGACAAATATGTTATGATAAATTGGTACACCAAATTGCGGCTTATACCGTTTTTCGGTATTACAGGCGCAAATTTGCGGAACCGAAACGGCTCGACACCGATCCTGAACAAAACGCAAAATCAAGATAAATCACGAAAGGAATCCGATTCATGGCACAACGCTGTAAAAAATGCGGCTCGTTTTTAACGGATACCGACCGCTTCTGTCCGAACTGCGGCGAAAACGTTCTTCAGCCCGTACAGTCCCAAGCGGGAACCGCATACACACAATCGGGAGCTATGCCCGCACAGTCGGGGACTATGCCCACGCAGCCGCTTTATCAGACGCAGCCCGTTCCGCAAAGCGGCACGGGAATGCCCCCGCCGCCCGTTTATCCCGTTCCTTCCTTCCGTCCGTCGTACGAGGAGGAAATGACGCTCGGGAAATGGGTCGTAACGCTTTTTGTCACAAATTTTCTCGGGATTATCAGTTGGATCTTCCTCTTTGTATGGGGCTTCGGCTCGGGGCCGACCTCGAGGTCGAACTACTGTAAAGCCATGCTGATCGTAAAAGCGGTCGGGACGGCGATCGCAATCATTTTTGTCGCCCTTTACGCCTCCGTGTTCATTCCCTTGATCGTAGAATACGCCGAGTATGGAGATTACGGCGATTATACCTACGCGGCGGCGTCCGTATTTCCGGGATTTTTCGGATAACAGAAGAGCGTGCCTGCATAACTTGACGGCAAGGAGGAAACGGATTTTTTGGAAGCGAAAAAAATCACGCTCATTACCGGGCATTACGGCTCGGGGAAAACGAATTTTGCGGTCAATCTCGCGCTCTGGTACGCGAAGGCGGGGAAAAAATGCGCCGTCATCGACCTTGATATTGTAAATCCCTATTTCCGGACGGCGGATTTCGGTCCGCTCTTCCGCGAACACGGGATCACCCTTCACGCGCCCGCTTATGCGAACTCGAACGTCGATCTCCCGACGCTGAGCCTTGATTTCTCGGCGCTTCTTTCGGGAGACGAATCCATCATCGTGGACGTCGGCGGGGACGACGAGGGCGCAAAAGCACTCGGACAGTATGCGCCGGTCATTGCCTCCTGCGAAAGCCGCACGCTGCTCTGCGTCGTCAACAAATACCGCTATTTAACGAGAGAACCCGCGGAAGCGCTTACGCTCCTGCGCGAGATCGAGGAGGCGGGACGGCTGAAATGCGGCGGGATCGTCAACAACTCGAATCTCGGCGCGGAAACGACGACGGAAACCGTGCGGGATTCCCTTTCCTACGCGCACGGGATCGCCCGCGCGGCAGGGCTTCCGATCTTAGCGACTGCCGCGAAAGCAGACTGCCTTCCGCCGGAAGCGGACAACCCCTTCCCGATTGAGGTATACGTAAAAACAATGTGGGCGTAAATCCGCCCTGCCCTAAAAATAAAAAAGAACGCATCTTCGGACGCGCCTGAGGAGAAAATTTATGTCATTATTCAGCAAAGCGGCGGCGAGCAAGCCCGCCTCGGAAAAAATGGTAAAAATACATATCATCATTGTATTTCTCGTGTGCGTCGGCTTCGGGATCATCAACATGGCGACCGGCTCGGTGGCGCTGGGCGTTATCATCGCGGCTGCGGGCGGTATTGTGACCGCACTTTCCTGCACCGTGCTGGCGAAAACCTCAACCACGTTCAGAGGCACGATCATCTCACAGGTTCAGCTCATCATTATTATCGTCATGTCGGCGGTGAAGCACGAAATGCACGGTATGTTTCCGCTGATGGCGGCGGCGGTGGCGATCTCGGCGATCTATTACAGCAAGCAGTGTCTTTTCGCGAACTGGATCATCTTTGACGCGGCGGGGCTTATCGGGCTTGTCTTCAACGATTTCTTTTACGGCGGAGAAAGCGCTGAGTTTATTATAAAAGGACTGCTCGGGCTGAATATCTGCGCGGCGCTTATTATTTATCTTGTGGATTGCAGCCTGAATTATATCAAAGGGTCGGAGGACGCCGCGGCGGAAGCGCGCAGCCTTGTGATCCAGGTACGGGAAAAGGTCGAGCACAGCGAGCGCCTTGCTTCGCGGCAGAAGCAGGTCGTGGAAAGGATCGCCGAAATCTCCGGGAAGGTAAGCGAGACCGCGAATCTTATGAGCGATATTTCGGGACAGATCAGCGACGCGGCGGAAGAGCAGGAACGCACGATCATTCAGATCTCGGACGATATTACGAAAATATCCGAAAAGACCCAGCTCAACTATACGGAGTCCGCGAAGGTCTCCAAAGCGGCGGGCGAAAGCACGGAGATGATCCGCGCCAACAACGAGGAAATGCAGCACATGCTTTCGGCAATGTCGGACATCAGTGATTCATCGAAAAAGATCGAGAGCATTATCAAGACAATCGAGGACATCGCGTTCCAGACCAACATTCTCGCGCTGAACGCGGCGGTGGAAGCGGCGAGAGCGGGAGAAGCGGGAAAGGGCTTCGCGGTCGTTGCGGACGAGGTGCGGAACCTCGCCACAAAGAGCGCGGAGGCGGCGAACAATACCTCGTCGCTGATCCAGAACTCGCTTTCCGCGGTCGAAAACGGCATGAAGATCGCGAATCTTACCGCCGAGCGTATGAACGGAATCATCGAATATTCGGACAGAAGCGCGCGGCACGCGGGAGTCATCACCGACCTCGCGGGGCAGCAGGCGGAAGCGATCACCTCCGTCAAGGAAAAGATCGAGAGGATCTCGCAGGTCGTCGCGCAGAATGTTCAGACCTCTGTAAAGAGCGCGGAGATCGCGGGTTCCGTTTCGGACGAGGTCGGACAGATGGAAGAGATCGTAAGCGAATTCAGAGATTGATTTGTACAGGGTGAAGGAGGGGGAAGCCTTTGAAAATCGGGAACGCCTTGCGGGCAGTTCGCCCGTCCTCCGACAATGGGTCGGCGGGGCAAGCCGAACGCGCCGATGAATCGAAAAAGGCGGAGGTCACCTTCGCCGAGGTACTGAAAAGCGCGGCGGAAAAGCCGCTTCCGACGAAAAGAACTCCGCTCGCGGGACTGCGCGAAGATCCGCGCGGCGAAGCGGTCGGAAAAGCCGAAAAAGAAGATCAATACTGCTCGTTCTGCGGCTCAAGGATCGAGAAAGACGGAAGCTGTCCGCTTTGCGGCGTTCCGCTCTTTCTTTCGGGGAATCCCGGCGGCTCCGCGCTGCGGACGGAGCAAACCGACCCGACCGGAACTAACGCGGTGTCCGTCCGAGTGCGGGAAAGCTCCTCCCGCGCCGTTCCGAGCAAGGACGAATAAAAGGAGAAGCACATCAATGAAAAGGATCACAGGTATTCTTCTTTCCCTTGCGCTGCTGCTTTCGGTGGGCGGCTGTAACGCCGAAGCTCCCGCACCCGAACAAGACGAACAAAACGAAGAAGCAGAGACCATTCGCACCAACCCCGGCGAATTTCTGCTGGAACGGAATCTGACGCTCGCGGTCGGCGATAAAGAGTTTTCCCTCACCGCCTCTTATGAGGAAGTGAAAACGCTTTTCGGCGACGATCTCGTTTTCTTGCCCGATGATGAGGAAGAGATCGAGCAGGGCGATACGCTGTCGGGTTCTTTATACTGCGGAGATGTGTATTTCGGAATTCTGAGTTTTTCGTTTGACAATCCGGACGGAAGCGGTCGCTTTCAGGCGGCAATCATGGAGTTCCCCTTTGAAGAAGAGCTCTATACGTCGGCATTCCGGCGGGCAGAGGACGGGAGCGTAAGCTCAGAGAACGTTCTCTTAGAACCGGAAGCCATTACCGTTCGGTTCAGCGATTTTACCACCGGTGTTTCCACGCGTTCCGAGCTTCGGGAAAGCTTCGGGAATGGGCTCGAAAGAGAACGGTACGAGGGGTATATCAGCGACGAATATATTTTTGAGGACGCGGTGCTTCGGCTCATCTACGATCAAGAAGAGGTTTTTCTCGGCTTGCTGGTTGTG
This sequence comes from uncultured Ruminiclostridium sp., assembly GCA_964456025.1. GTDB lineage: Bacteria > Bacillota > Clostridia > Oscillospirales > Ruminococcaceae > Ruminiclostridium_E. The sequence continues at coordinate 28,561 of CAYVZH010000018.1, read as the reverse complement.
CTGACATAAACAGGTTTATTCTATAATAAAATAAAACTTTAAAGATGAAAGGAAGGGTCTTATGGCTAAAATGACGGTCGAGTTTGACCGCTGTAAGGGCTGCGGCTTATGCGTAACCGCCTGCCCGAAGAAAATCGTTGAGATTCAGCAGGAAAAGCTGAACAAAAAGGGCTATTATACCGCCGTCTGTATCGACGAGGACGCCTGTATCGGCTGCGCGCTCTGCGCGATGATGTGTCCCGACTGCGCGATCAGCGTTGCGGCAAAAGAAGGAGGGGAAAAGTAATGGCGGAAAAAACCTTAATGAAAGGAAACGAGGCGCTCGCCGAGGCGGCGCTGCGCGCGGGGTGCAAATGCTTTTTCGGCTATCCGATCACGCCCCAGACCGAAATTTCCGCATATCTCTCGAAGCGTATGCCGAAGGTCGGCGGAACGTTTTTACAGGCGGAAAGCGAGGTCGCCGCGATCAATATGGTCTACGGCTGCGCGGGTTCGGGAATCCGCTGCATGACCTCCTCCTCCTCGCCGGGAATCTCCTTAAAAACCGAGGGAATCTCCTATATCGCGGGCGCCGATCTCCCCTGCGTCATTATTAACGTACAGCGCGGCGGCCCCGGACTCGGCGGAATCCAGCCTTCTCAGTCGGATTACTGGCAGGTGACCCACGCGCTCGGACACGGCGATTTCCACGCGCTCGTATTCGCGCCCGCTTCCGTGCAGGAAATGGCAGATACCGTCACAAAGGCGTTCGACCTCGCCGACAAATACCGTATGCCCGCCGTGATCCTCGCGGACGGACTGCTCGGGCAGATGATGGAGCCGGTCGCGTTCGAGGACGCGGAAATTGTCCTTTCCGACGCTTCGGAAAAGCCTTGGGCGGCGAACGGCCACCGGAACAAAAGAAAACACAACATCATCAACTCGCTGTTTTTACAGCCCGCTGAGCTGGAAGACAAGATCCGCGAGCGGTTCGAGCGCTATGAAAAGGCGAAAGCGACCGAAACGATCGGGGTCGCGGAGGACTGCGAGGACGCGGACATTGTCGTCGTTGCTTACGGCTCGACCGCTCGGCTCGCGAAATCCGCCGCGGAGCAGGCGAGAAAAGCGGGAATCAAGGCGGGCGTGTTCCGCCCCGTAACGCTTTGGCCCTTCCCCGTGAACGAGCTGAACGAAGCCTGCAAAAACGCGAAAAAGGTGCTTACCGTCGAGATGTCGATGGGACAGATGGTGGACGACGTAAAGCTTGCGCTGAACTGCCGCCTTCCCGTTGAATTTTTCGGAAGAACGGGCGGCGTGATCCCGAGTCCCGCCGAAATCTGCAATAAAATCAAGGAAATGGGAGGGAACGCGTAATGCCCGAATTTAAAAGACCGAACGCGCTTACCGACGCGTATTTTCACTACTGCCCCGGCTGTACCCACGGGATCGTTCACCGCTTAGTCGCGGAAGTGATCGACGAAATGGGGATTGAGGGCAACACGGTCGGCGTTTGCCCCGTCGGCTGCTCGGTAATGGCTTACGATTACTTCGGCTGTGACATGATGGAGGCTTCCCACGGACGTTCTCCCGCCGTCGCGACCGGAATCAAGCGGGCGAATCCCGATAAATTCGTCTTTACGTATCAGGGCGACGGAGACCTCGCCGCGATCGGTACGGCGGAAACGGTTCACGCCGCGACCCGCGGGGAAAACATCACCGTTATTTTCATCAACAACACGACCTACGGCATGACGGGCGGACAGATGGCGCCCACCACACTCCCCGGACAGATCACCCAGACCACGCCTTACGGAAGAAACACCTCGGTCGAAGGCTTCCCCGTAAAGATGTGCGAAATGCTGTCGCAGCTCGACGGCGTGGCGCTCGCGGAGCGCGTGACCGTCATTGACCCGAAATCGGTCATGAACGCAAAAAAGGCGATCCGGAAGGGCTTCGAGTTCCAGAAGAACAAGCAGGGCTTTTCGATCATTGAGGTACTTTCGACCTGCCCGACCAACTGGGGAATGACGCCGGTACAGGCGCTGGAACGTGTCCGCAGCGAGATGATCCCGTATTATCCGCTCGGCGTATTTAAGGAGGGCGCGGTAAGATGACAAACGAATTTATTCTCGCCGGCTTCGGCGGACAGGGGATCCTGTTCGCAGGAAAGCTGATCGCCTATATCGGACTTTATGCCGGGAAGGAGGTTTCCTGGCTCCCCTCCTACGGCCCCGAAATGCGCGGGGGAACCTGTAACTGCTCCGTCACGGTCAGCGACGCGCCGATCGGCTCCCCGCTGATCCTTGAGCCGACCCAACTTCTCGTCATGAACACACCGAGCTACGACAAGTTCATCGGCGCGGTAAAGCCCGACGGAATGGCGTTTATCGACAGCTCGCTCGTTGACGGGAAATGCGACCGGGGGGACATACGGTGCTTTACTATCCCCGCGACCGGGCTTGCGAACGAAAACGGCTTAAAGGGCATGGCGAACATTATCCTCACGGGAAAGCTTTTAAAGGAAACCGGCTTTACCGATACGGCAATTATCGAAAAAGCGATGAAAAAGGTCGTTCCGCCGAAAAAGGCGAACCTTGTCGAAGCGAATCTGAACGCGCTGAAACTCGGTATGGAGAGCTAAAAAATAATATCGGGGGATTTTTCAAAAGAAAGATCCCCCGATCGTTGTGATTTATTTTAGAGCCTGTTCACATAAACCGAAATGTTCGGATTGCAAAGCGGATTTTTCGTATAACAAGGCGATTTTTTGCAGAAATACTGTATGTATTTCAGGAAAAATCAACGAAGTTATGCGGAAAATCCGCCGCAAGACGGGCGTTGAGCGTTTGTGTGAACACGCTCTGGAGCTTACAGCAGCTTTTTCAGCTGCGATTCGCTGCTTTTGATCAGGCTGAGGAGCGCGGGAGCCTGCTTGGGGTAATCCCGCTCGATCAGAGCCGTCGAAATTTCGGGCGCGTCCCGCTCGGTCTCTCCGATCGCCTCCGCGGCGTTCCCTTCGGCGATCACGGCGCCCGCCTGCGCCGCGCGGCAGGACATCTCGTCGCTCAGTTCAAACATGGTCGGGCTGTTGTTCTTACTCGTCCGGTAAAGAAGGCGAAAGGCTTTATATACCGAGAAATTGAGCAGATTCGTGACCGCGGCGTTCAGGCGGGAGCTTCCGACCTTGGCGAGCAGGCTGTAAATGACCTCGATGCTGTTGGTGAGGAGCTTTTTCGAGAGGGTAAGCGAAATATCCGCGCCGAACCGCGCTTTTTCCTGCGCGCCCGATTCGGGGATCTCGCTCTCGACGATCACGCTCCCCGTCCGCATGGGCGAACGACCGAGCAGGTAATCCGTCGAAACGTTATAATAATCCGCCGCGCGCACCAGAAAATCCAGCCCGCATTCGCGCTTTCCCTTTTCGTAGTGCGAAAGGAGCGCCTGCGCAACGCCGAGCGACGCTGCCGCCTCCTTCTGGCTGATATGACGCTCCTTGCGAAGAAGCGATAAAATTCTCGGAAAATCGTTGTTCATACCGAAAATATGCCTTTCTTTTTTCATTGCGGGACGATTCCCTAACATTTTTCCGCAAATTGTCTTACTGTTTATTATATTCGGTTTTCACCTTAAAGTAAAGATGCAATTTCGACAAATTTTAGCGCTCCGTTTTGGAGATTCTTACCGCATTTAACCCATTGCAAAAGGAATTCTTTCATGAAAAATTATACATTATACCTAATCCGCCACGGAATCACGCAGGGAAACTTAGAGGGACGATATATCGGGAAGACCGATCTTCCGCTCTGCGACGAAGGCTTTTACGCGATCAGCCGATACGCGCACGACCGCCTGTATCCCGCCGTTCAGAAGGTGTATTCAAGCCCGCTGAAGCGCTGTCTCGAAACGGCGGACATTATCTATCCCGACCGCTATGTAAAACAGATCGAAAACCTGTCGGAATGCGACTTCGGCGACTTCGAGGGAAAGACGAGAGAGGAGCTTTCGGAGCTTCCCGAATATGCCGAATGGCTGAAGGGCGGGTACGACTCCGCCGCGCCAAACGGCGAGAGCTTCGGGGATTTCACCCTGCGCTGCCTGAACGGGCTGGAGGAAATTTTTAAGGATCTCATGCACGATCAGGTCACAAAAGCGGCGGTCATCACCCATGGCGGCGTGATTATGAACCTCCTCTCGGGCTACGGTCTCCCAAAGGGAAAGCCCGCCGATTTCGCGCTGAATCAGGGCGAGTGCTTTCAGATCAATTTAAGCACCTACCTCTGGCAGCGGGGTCCTGTCTTTGAGATCGTCGGAAGGATCGTATAGTGCCACTACAGCATAAAAAAGAAAAGGAACAAACGAAAATGAACATCACGGAACAGCTCGCAAGCGAGCTCAAAATCAAGCTGACACAGGTCGAGGCGGCGGTCACGCTCATTGACGCGGGGAACACGATTCCCTTTATCGCCCGCTATCGGAAGGAAGCGACGGGGGGTCTGGACGACGGGCAGCTCCGCGACCTCGACGAGCGGCTCGCCTACCTGAGAAATCTCGAAAAGCGAAAGGAAGAGGTCGGGACGGCGATCGAAGGGCTCGGGCTGATGACGGACGAGCTTCGTATCCTGCTCGAAAAGGCGGAAACGCTCTCCGAGGTCGAAGACATTTACCGCCCGTTCAAGCCAAAGAAAAAGACCCGCGCCGGGATCGCCAAGGAAAAGGGCTTACAGCCGCTCGCCGACTTCCTTCTCGCCCAGACGCTCGCCGATCCGAACGCTGAGGCAATGAACTATATCAGCGAGGAAAAAGGCGTGGTCTCCGCCGAAGAAGCGCTCGCGGGCGCCTCGGACATTCTCGCGGAAACGATCTCGGACGATCCCGCGCTCCGGAAAAAGCTGAACGCCTTTTACGACCGTACCGCGATCCTTGTTTCAAAGCAGGCGAAGGAGGACGCGGACGGCGTTTACGAAAATTATTACGATTACCGCGAGGCGGTCTCGAAGATCCCGACCCACCGCATTCTCGCGATCGACCGCGGCGAGCGGGAGGAAATCCTGAAAGTCACGGTCGAGGTCGAAGAGGAGGAAGCGCTCTATCTTATTGAAAAGAACTTCGTCACCGCGAAAAACAGCTGTGCCGCGCTCGTGAAGGCGGCAGCGGCGGACGCGTATAAGCGGCTGATTCACCCCTCACTCGAACGGCGGGTGCGCGCCGACCTGACCGAACGCGCCTGTACCGCCGCCATTCGCGTATTCCGCGACAATCTCCGCGCGCTTCTCATGCAGCCGCCCGTGAAAAACACCGTCACGCTCGGGCTTGATCCCGCGTATCGGACAGGCTGTAAGATCGCGGTGGTGGACGAAACGGGAAAGGTGCTCGACACAACGGTCGTGTACCCAACCCCGCCGCAGAACAAGACCGCCGAAGCAAAAGCAAGGCTGAAACAGCTCATTGAAAAGCATCATGTCACGACCATCTCGATCGGCAACGGAACGGCAAGCCATGAAAGCGAATGCTTCGTCGCCGAGCTGATCTCCGAGCTGAAAAATCCCGTCAGCTATATGGTTGTTTCGGAAGCGGGCGCGAGCGTCTACTCGGCAAGCAAGCTCGCCGCCGAGGAATTCCCCGAATACGACGTATCGCTCCGAAGCGCGGTCTCGATCGCGCGGCGGCTCCAGGATCCGCTCGCCGAGCTGGTCAAGATCGACCCCAAGGCGGTCGGCGTCGGGCAGTATCAGCACGATATGCCGAAGGCGCAGCTTTCCGAAACACTCGGGAACGTCGTTGAGGACTGCGTGAACAACGTCGGCGCGGATCTCAATACCGCGTCCTTCTCCCTGTTAAGCTATGTCGCGGGGATCAATGCCGCCGTCGCGAAAAATATCGTCGCCTACCGCGAGGAAAACGGCGCGTTCACTGAGCGGAAGGAGCTTTTAAAGGTCAGCAAGCTCGGCAAAAAGGCATATGAGCAGTGTGCGGGATTTTTACGCGTTTCCGGCGGGAAAAACCCGCTCGACAATACCGCCGTCCACCCCGAAAGCTATGACGCAGCGAAAAAGCTTCTTGCCCTGTGCGGCGTAAGTGAAAAGGACATCGGAAAAGGCACGCTCCCGCTCGCGGAAAAGGTGGACGAGATCGGGATCGCGAGCGCGGCGGAAACGCTCGGGATCGGCGTACCGACGCTGAGGGATATGATCCGCGAGCTGACAAAGCCGGGGCGCGACCCGCGCGACGAGCTCCCGAAGCCCATGCTCCGCACGGGGATCATGGACATGAACAGCCTGACCGAGGGCATGGAGCTTACCGGAACGGTCAGAAACGTGATCGACTTCGGCGTCTTCGTGGACATCGGCGTGCACCAGGACGGACTCGTCCATATTTCCCAGCTTTCCGACCGCTTTATCAGGCACCCGCTCGAGGTCGTCAAGGTCGGCGATATTGTAAACGTAAAGGTACTGAGCGTTGATCCGAAGAAAAAGCGGATCGCGCTGACGATGAAAGGACTGAACCAATGACAGAATTCAGCATGACGCCGAGCCGCGAATGCGTCGGCGAATACCTCAACCGCTCGATCCGCGGCACAAAGGGGCAGAAAGCGCTCCTGTACACGCTTTACGGCGTTCTCAGTCTGATCGCTATACTCGGGATCGTCGCGGCAATCCTCTTAGGACAGCCGATCCTCATCGGGGTATCGGTGATCGCGGTCGTGACGGGCGCGGCGTACCCGTTCCTGATCCGCTTCGCCTTAAAGGGAAGCGTGGATCAGCTTGTCGCGTCGATGAAGGAAAATTCCGAGGTGAACGCCGCGGTCTGTGACGCGAATTTGATTTTTTTGCAGGGCGGCGTGCCCAAGGGTCTGCTCGAATGGGCGGACGTAGCCAAGATCGACGAGGGAAAAACGGGATTTTTCCTCAAAACATCGAAGGATTCCCTCCTGATCCTCGCGAAGGGCTCGGTCGTTTCGGGCACCTATGACGAAGCGGCGCAGATCCTGCGCGCGAAGCGGGAAAGCCTGACGAATTCCCCCCAAAAAGAAGAAACGAAAAAATGACGAATTATCAGAAGCTTCTCGACAAACGGCTTTCCGAGCTTCGGGAGCGCGGAGAGGTTCCCTCGCTTCTGCTGCACTGCTGCTGTGCGCCGTGCAGCAGCTACGTGCTGGAATACCTGACCGAATATTTTCGGATCACCGCCTTTTATTTCAACCCGAACATTACCGAAGAAGCCGAGTACCGCAAGCGGGCGGCGGAGCTGAAGCGCCTGCTTTCCGAAATGAACGCGGTTCACCCGATCGAATTTCTGGAGGGAGAATATGCCCCGAGCCGCTTTTTCGCGATCGCGAAAGGGCTGGAGGGCGCGCCCGAGGGCGGAGAACGGTGCTTCCGCTGTTATCGGCTGCGGCTCGCGGAGGCGGCGGATACCGCAAAGGCGGGCGGATATGATTTCTTCACCACAACCCTCTCGATCAGCCCGCTCAAAAACGCGGAAAAGCTGAACACGATCGGCGCGGAGGAATCCGAACGCGTCGGCATTCCCTACCTTTTCTCGGATTTCAAAAAACGGGAGGGCTATAAGCGCTCGATTGTCCTTTCGGCGCAGTACGGGCTGTATCGTCAGAATTACTGCGGGTGTGTGTACAGCAGGAAAACAGAAACGCAATAAAACTATCGCCCCACGGAAAACTCCGCGGGGCGGCAGTACTGCAATGAAAAATTATTCAACGCCGAACAGGGCATAAAGCTCATCATACCGATCGGACGAATAGGTCTCGCCCCGATAGACGACCTCGCAGCGGTCAAACTGTGAGAAAATGCTCCCGCCCATTTTTTCCAATCCGTCAGGAAGTACGAGCCGCGCAAGGCTTTGGCAATCAAAAAAAGCCTCCTCGCCGATCTCGGTCACGCTGTCCGGGATCGTAACGCTTTCCAAGAGCCGGCAGCCCTGAAACAGCGCGGCGGGAATCCTTGTGATCCCTTCCGGGAGCCGCACACCCGTCGGGCGCATATTCAGACCCAGCTCGGAAAAAGCGCTCGGGCAGATCGAAAGAACCCCGTCGGGGACGACGATCTCTCCATCGCACTCCATCGCGTCGAGAAGGTTTCCGTTCACGATCACGAGTGGGTTTTCCTCCCGCATTCTGCAGATCCACGGACAGGGATCGGGGTGTTCGGCGTCGATGATGTTCCCGCTGAAAATATTCCTGCCCATCTCCACCGCGCGGTTCGGAAAGACAACGTTTTCGAGGTGATCACACCACATAAACGCATAATTTCCGATCGAAGCGACGCTGTCGGGGAGGACGGCTTCCTTTAGCCGCGTACAGCCGAAAAAGGCTTCTTCCCCGATCGAAAGAACTCCGTCCGGGATCGTCACACTTTCGATCTCCGTGTTTTCCTGAAACGCGCCCGCCAGTATTTCGACCGTCCCGTCGGGGATCGTTACGCTTCCGGCGCAGGTCTTTCCGTCCAGAACCACGCCGTTCACGATCACAAGCGGGTTTTCCGCTCTTTTTTCGCTCAGCCACGGCGTACCCTCAAACGGCATACCGACGATCCGATCCAACAACCCGTTCCATGTCCAGCCGAATTCCGTCACGCTTTCGGGAATAACCAAATTGGAAAGCCGTTCACAACCGAAAAAAGCCTGCGCACCGATCACCGTCACGCCGTCGGGGATCACCACGCTTTCCAACGTCCGATTCTCATAAAAAGCCTCTTCGCCGATCCCGACTACCGATTTTCCCCCGACCTCGGCGGGAATCACAACATTCACGGCTTCGCCCGTATAGCGGACGATCACGATCCCGCCGTTTTCTTCGGCTGTTTCAAAATCCTCCGTGCTTATCTCCCAAACGGGCGCTTCTTCGGTCCCGACGGGCATGGGCGCGACGGAGGTCGTTTCCCTCGGGAGTTCGCGCGTTTCCGTCACGCTTTCTGTTTTCTCCGCACAGCCCGAAAGAATCAGCGTCGCGCAGATCAGAGCCGCCGCTTTCCTTGGTTTCATAAAAATCCATTCCTTTCCAAAAACTTCTTCTACTTATAATACAATTCAGAAGGGCGTTTTCTTTCACCAAAGAAAAAATTTTATCGAATTTTACCGTTCCGTATTCCCCCGATTGAGCCGAAACTGCTTCGGCGTCACACCGCGGTATTTTTTGAAGCTTTTGATAAGATGGCTGCAATCCGAAAAGCCCGTTTCCTGACTGATATAGTTCAAGTCACGATCGGTAAACATGAGGAATTCCTCCGCCTTATAAATGCGCATTCGCTCAATGTACTCCTTACAGCTCATGCCGTACAGGTCGCGGAATTTTTTCGCGAAGCCCGAATAGCTCATGCCGCAGACCGCCGCGATCTTTTCGACGCGAAGCTCCTCCCCGAGCGAAAGGTCGATGTATTCCGTGATCTCTTCGACCCCGTAGCTTTCCTCGGTCGGAACGCGGCTGTCGACCGTCATTCCGTCCGCGAGCCAGCAGCGCACGATCCCCATTAAAAGGCGGTACAGGTGCGCCTGCAACACCAGATCATAGCCGTACCGCCGCCCATTGACCTCGGAAATGCAGTCCAGAAAGATCCTTCCGGCGTCCGTCTCCCGCACCGTCTCGGCGTCGAACCGCAGCCGCCCGCCCACCTGCCGCGCGTATCGAAAAATACTGCGCAGCTTCGGCGCGTAGGCGGGCGTCAGGCTCAGGCGGTTGATGTCGAATTTCAGCACCGCGTATTTCGGCGCGCCGCCGTCCGCCGAACAGATCGAATGAACCGCCGAGGGGTGAATCAAAAACAGCTCGTCCTCGCCGAGAATATAGGTCTTCTCCCCCGCGCGCACCTCCGCCGTCCCCTCGAGCATATACAAAATTTCAGCGAAATAATGCCAGTGCGGACGAACGGGAAAGGTCTCCCGCGACGCGTCGAACACAAAACATTCGATCGGGTTTTCAAGCGAATCGCTCTCTTCAAATAAGTAGATCATAACAGCCTCTCTTGTATTTTTTCAGCAAATAACGAAAAGTCCGGCGCCCGGAGGACTTTTTGGAATTAAAAAAGAGATTTGTACGATTTTTTTACAGATATATTCTATCACAATTTTTTTGAAAATGCTATACTTGTGAAAAATATTTTTGGTCAGCCTATTCCCGCAAACGGGAAAAGCTTCCGAAACCCGCCGCGCCCGGCTTCGGGACGGCTCGCGGAACGCACCCTGCAAAAAATCGGAAAGGAATTTTACAACTTCATGGAATATATCAAAGGAATTACCTTCGCGCCGTTCGCGCGTCGGGGGCTTCTCTCCGAGGCGAAAACGGCGGAAAGCCTCGGAAACCTCATTTCCCGCACCAATGCGAACCTTATTATCCTTGTCCCGAACGGCTTACAGGATACCGCACAGTCGGAAACGATCGACTTTCGCTCCGAGGCTTCGATGTCCGACGAGGAGCTTTGCGCCTTTATCGACTTAGCGCACGAAAAAGGGCTTCGCGTCGCGCTCAAGCCGACCGTAAACTGTCGGAACTGCACCTGGCGCGCGCACATCAATTTTTTCGACGAGGACGTCCCCTGCGAGCCGAAATGGGGAAACTGGTTCGCTTCATACACGGAGTTTCAGGCGCATTACGCAAGGATCGCCGAGGAAACGGGCTGCGAGCTGTTTCTTGCGGGCTGTGAAATGGTGCAGTCGGAGCGGCGGGAAAAGGAATGGAGAACCCTCCTCGCCGCGCTCCGGCAGGATTATCACGGACTCCTTTCCTACAACACCGATAAATATCAGGAGCATAACGTAAAATGGTGGGACGCGGTGGACGTGATCGCGTCGAGCGGTTATTACCCGATCAACGACCTCGAACGTCAGCTCGATCGGATCGAAGCGGTCGTGAAGCGCTTCGGGAAGCCGTTTTTTTTCGCCGAATGCGGCTGTATGTCCACGGCGGGATCCAACCTTGTCCCGAATGACTGGTCGGTAAAGGGCGCGGTCGATCCCGAGGGGCAGGCGGCTTGGTACCGTGTCCTGTTTGAAGCGTGCGAAAAGCGCGACTGGGTAAACGGCTTCGCGGTCTGGGACTGGGCGGGGCGGCAGTATCCGCTTGAAAAGGCGCTTTCACACGGCGGCTATGAGATTTACGGAAAACCCGCGGAAAAGGTGGTGGCGGAGTATTATGGCAGAGCAAAAGGAACACGTTTTTAAGGAAAAGCTTACAAAGGAAACGGATATTGACGAGGACGTTCTTCTCGAAAGCTTTCGCCGGAACGAAAATCACAGTCTGAAAATTCTGTTCGGGCTTTATAAAGGACAGTATTTCCGCCTTTTCCTTTCGGTGCTCCTGTTCGCGGTCAAGCATACGCCCGTCTGGGTGCTCCCGATCGTGACCGCAAATATCATCAACATCGCGACCGCTCCCGACGAAAACGCCCTGCGCGGCATTGTGATCAACGTCGCGATCATGGTGCTTCTCGTCGCGCAGAACGTCCTCACGAACTATTATCATACCTATTTTTACGCAAAGGTGATCCGGAATGTCGAATGCGGGCTGCGCAGCTCGATGGTGCGGAAGCTTCAGCAGCTTTCCATTACCTACCACAACGAAATGCAGTCGGGACGGCTCCAGTCGAAGATCATGCGCGACGTCGAGCAGATCGAAAATCTCTCCTCACAGATCTTTATCTCGGTTTTAAGCATTATCCTGAACGTCGTCGTCGCGTTTACCGTGGTGATCAATTCTTCCTTTACCGTCTTTCTCTTTTTCGCGGGCGCGATCCCGGTCGCGGTACTGATCCGGAAAATCTTCCGCGATAAGATCAACGTCCGGAACCGCGACTTCCGAAAGGAAATGGAGGAAACCTCGGTCAAGGTCATGGAAATGGTCGAGCTGATCCCCGTGACCCGCGCCCACGCACTCGAGGCGGCGGAGACCGAAAAGCTCGGGACGCAGCTCAAGAACGTGGCGCAGAAGGGCTTCCGGCTCGATATGATCCAGTCCTTTTTCGGCTCGATCAACTGGGCTTCGTTTCAGATCTTTCAGGTCATTTGTCTCGGCTTTACCGGCTATCTCGCGGCAAAGGGCGAGATCCTTCCCGGCGACGTCGTGATGTATCAGACCTATTTCGGGACGATTGTCAATCAGATCAGCGGGATCGTGACCCTGATCCCCATTATCTCCAAGGGGCTTGAATCCGTCAATTCCGTCGGCGACATTCTGCTCTGCGCGGACGTCGAGGATACGGGCAATAAACAGAAGGTGAAAACCGTTTCCGGTGATATTGAGTTTCAAAATGTCTGCTTCCGCTTTAAAAACGCCGAATCCCCCGTAATCAACGACCTCTGCCTGAAAATTCACCGCGGGGAGACGGTCGCGTTCGTCGGCGCGTCGGGCGCAGGAAAAACGACGATCCTGAACCTCGTGATCGGATTTCTGCGCGCGAATTCGGGCAAGATCCTGATCGACGGGAAGGACATCGGGACGCTCAACCTCCAAAGCTACCGTCAGCATATCGCCGTCGTTCCGCAATCCCCGATCCTCTTTACGGGAACGATCCGCGAAAATATCACCTACGGTGCGGAAAACGTTGACGAGGGATTTTTGAACGAGGTGATCCGCTCGGCGAATCTCGAGGAGCTGATCGCGTCGCTTCCCGAGGGACTGGAAACGAAGGTGAACGAACACGGCGCGAATCTTTCGGGCGGACAGCGCCAGCGTGTTTCGATCGCGCGGGCATTTATCCGGAACCCGAAAATCCTGATCCTCGACGAGGCGACCTCCGCGCTCGATACCGTGTCGGAAAAGAAAATTCAGGACAGCGTGGATCGGCTCGTCAAAAACCGCACCACGCTGATCGTCGCGCACCGCCTTTCGACGATCCGAAACGCGGATAAGATCGCCGTGATCGGAGAAGGCGGACTACTCGAATACGGTACGTATGACGAGCTGATGAAAAAAGAGGGCGAATTCTATAAGCTTCGCTCGCTTCAGGTTTAAGGAGTTTTCCATGAACAATACTTATCTTCAAAAGTGCCCGTTCGGGATCTACGTCGATCAGGCGGGCTACCTCCCGCACATGAAAAAAAGAGCGGTTTTAACCGAAAAGCACGAGCGCTTCACGGTAAAAACCGAGGACGGAGACGTCCGTTACGAGGGGGAAGTGCGCGAGATCGGCTTTGATCCGCTCTCGGGCGATCATGTTTACATAGCCGATTTTTCAGCGCTGACCGAACCGGGAACATACCGCGTATTCGCGGGAGACCTTTGCTCCGCAAGGTTCGCGGTGGGGGAAAACGTTTACGACCGGGTGTTCGGCGACACGGTAAAGGCGTATTACTTTCTCCGCTGCGGCTGCGTCTTGGAGGAGCGGTACGCAGGCGTTTACCGCCACGCGCCCTGTCACAACCGCCCCGCGCGGCTCTGGGAGGATCGGGATATTACCCTCGACGTAAGCGGCGGCTGGCACGACGCGGGAGATTACGGACGGTACGTCACGGCGGGGTCGGTCGCCTGCGCTCAGCTTCTTTTTGCCTATCGGTTATACCCGGACGCGTTTCAAGGACAAAAGCGAAGCATTCCCGAGGACGGACTTCCCGCGATCCTGAGCGAGTGCCGCTATGAGCTGGAATGGCTGATGAAAATGCAGCGGGCGGACGGCGCGGTCTACCATAAGGTCACGACCGAGGGACACGCCCCCTTCGTCATGCCCGAGGACGATACCGCAGAGCTGTATCTGTTCGCGCCGTCCTCCATGGCTGCCGCCGATCTCGCGGCGGTCTGCGCGCTCGGAAGCGAAATCTACCGCGAATTTGACACGGAATTTTCCGAACGGCTGAAGGCGGCGGCGCTCCGCTCCTACGGGTGGCTCAAAAAAAATCCCGATTTTCTCGGCTTTACGAACCCGCCCGAATGCAACACGGGCGGTTACGGTGAACGGGACGATCTTTCCAACCGTTTTTGGGCAGGCGCGGCGCTTTACGCCCTGACCGGTGAGCGGCGGTTTCATGATGACCTCGCCCGTCTGCTCGAAAAGGACTTCCCGCGCACCGCGCTCGGCTATGGAGAGGTCGGCGGTCTCGGTGCGCTCGCCTACCTCACCGCCTGCCACAAAAAAGAAAGAAGGATCGCTGAAGCGCTCGAAGCCGCCTTTTTAAACGAAGCGGAGTATTACCGCGAAACCGCCGGTCGCACCGCCTACGGCGCGACGCTTTTTGAATGGGATTTTCACTGGGGAAGCAATATGCCCGTCATGCAGCACGGAATGACCTTCCTGATCGCCGACTATCTGCTCGGCGAGCCGCGCTACCGCGAATACGCCGCCGCGCAGCTTCACTACCTTCTCGGCGCAAACGCGACCGGGTACAGCTTCGTCACCGGGAACGGCGAATTTTCCTGTAACTACCCGCACTTTCGCCCCGGCTTTGCGGACGGGATCGACGCGGCGATCCCGGGCATGGTGTGCGGCGGGCCGAACCAGCTCCCCGCCGACCCCGAAGCAAAGCGGCTGATCCCGGAGGGAACGCCGCCGATGAAATGCTACGCGGACAATGTGGGCTGTTATTCCCTGAATGAGATCACGATCTACTGGAACTCGCCGGCGGTGTTTGTCCTCGCGGGGCTGCTTAGTTGAGAATTTTAAGAGAAAAATATATTTTGGGGACTTTGTCCCCAAACCCCTACAAGCCTTTGAAAAGGCTTGACCTAAACTTTCATATTCTTTAGACAAGCTTTCCGCAAAGCAACAGTTTCTCAATATTCGCTTATTGTGCGGAAAACCTGTATAAAATCATAGTTCTTCGACTTCTTTTTATCCTATAAAGCATTACTGCTTTTCGCTTCCTTTTGGTTACAAAAGGAAGTAGGGGCTTGGGGACAAAGTCCCCAAAAATATATTTTCATCTCTGAATTAAATTCTCTTTTCAATCTAAAATAAGGAACGGCATAAAAATGGAAGAAAATCAGTTTCAAAGAACCGAGCTTCTGATCGGCGCGGCGGCGCTCGAACGGCTCAGATCCGCGCACGTCGCGGTATTCGGGATCGGCGGCGTCGGCGGCGCGGCGGCGGAAGCGCTTGTCCGCGCGGGGATCGGCGCGATCGACCTGATCGACCCCGACCAAGTCAGCCTTACGAACCTGAACCGCCAGATTCTCGCCCTGCACAGTACGGTCGGTCAGTACAAGACCGACGCAGCGAAGGCGCGGTTTCTCGACATCAATCCCGCGCTCAAAATCCGGACATTCCGGACGCTGTATCTCCCCGAAAGCGCGGATCAGTTTGACTTTACCGAATACGATTATATCGTGGACGCGATCGACAACGTCACCGGAAAGATCACGCTCGCGGAAAACGCGAAAAAATGCGGGGTGCCGCTGATTTCCTCCATGGGGACGGGAAATAAGCTTGACCCGGCGCGCTTTGAGGTCGCCGATCTTTTTTCAACGTCCGTCTGCCCCCTCGCGCGGGTCATGCGGTATGAGCTGAAGCGGCGCGGAATCGAGCGGCTGAAGGTGGTATACTCCAAAGAAAAACCGACCGTCCCCAAAAACGACGGCGGGGAACGCGTCCCCGCCAGTATTTCATTTGTGCCGTCCGCCGCGGGATTGATCCTGGCGGGAGAGGTGATCCGCGATCTGATCGGAAATTCCACATAAAATAAAAAAGCCCGCCGATCGGGGAAAAATCCCGGCGGCAGGCTTTCAGCTTGTCGCCGATTTTTGGCAAAGCCAAAAATCAAAAATCGAGGAAATTCCTTCGGAATTTCCTCGATTTTAAGGCTATGATCCGAATTTGAGGGGAAACCCTGATGTTACAGCAAGGAAGCTGTAAGGCGACTGCCCAAAGCTCCGCAAGGACGCGGAGCAACTAAGGCAGTCGCCCATTCCCTCTCAAGCTTCCTTTCCTTCCGAAGAAGGATTTTTTACTTCGCTATTTATTCCGCGCCGAGATAATTTTTTACAAGCGCCTGTAAAAGCTCGTCCCTGTCGAGACGGCGGATCAGGCTTCTCGCGTTGTTATACGTCGTTATGTAGGTGGGATCCTCGGAAAGAATATATCCGACAAGCTGATTGATCGGGTTATATCCCTTTTCGTTCAAAGCCTGATATACCGTAGTGAGAATTTCCTTCATCTCGTTATCGCGCTCGTCCCGCACGGAAAATGTCATTGTCTTATCGTGCATCCTGTCCTTCCCCTTTCCTTCGGAGCAACTTCACGGGAAATGCCGCGCCGCCTTTTTTATGGCAGGAGCCGAAGCGGCCGTTGTGAACGTGCTCTGAAAAATTCCCCAAAAACACGGTTTCTCTGTTTTTTCGGAGATTATCCTATTCTATTATACACTTTTTTCGGAAAAATACAAGTCCTTTTTTCGGAAAACCGCCTTTTTTTTGAATCCGCCAAAAAAAATTGTGCAAATTTATCAATTTTTACTATTGAAATTACAGTTTTTTTTTGCTATAATATTTATACTTGATGATTACTATGGGGATTTTGTAACCGAACTGATACGGATTCCCCAAACAGAGAAAGGATCGGTAAGGTTTTATGGCAAATGCAAATCAGGGCAAGAATCAGGGACAGAAAGCCGACAAGAACGCATCAAGCGAAGGCTTCGGCTTTAAACAGTCGCCTCTCGGTTTCGATAAAAACGAGGTAAACCTCTACATAAACAAGCTCAAAAAGCAAATGAAGGAGCAGCAGCAGGAGTACGAAACCCGCATTGACAACCTTCGCAAGAATTTAGAGGACGCGCATGACGAGAGCAACGCGGCAAAGGCCGCCGCACGGGCGGCGCAGCAGACCGCCGCGCCCGCGGAGACCGATTCCGCCGTGATCCAGCGCGAACGCGAGGCAGCGGCGGCGCAGAAGAAAGCGATCGACGACGCCAAGAAGGAAAACGAAGCGAAGATCCTCGACCTGCGCAAGCAGATCCTCGACGAGCGCAGAAAGGTCGCGAAATTCGACAAAGACTGCGCGATGGCGCAGATGTCGGAAAAGAAGATCCGCGCCGAGTACGAGAAGCTGAAAGAGCGTTATGCGGCGATAAAGAAGTCGGACGGCGGCGCGCAGGCTGTCGTAAACTCAAACGCGGACGAGGTGCTTGAGGAAGCCTGCAAAATGGCGGAAAGCGTCGTTGCGGCGGCGAAGGATTATGCGAAAAAGACCTCCGCCGAGATCGACGGTTATAAGAAAAAGGTCGAAAGCGAGTTAAACGCGCGGAGCAAAAAAATCGAACAGGCGAAGAAAGAGCTTGAAAAGCAGATCAGCCGCGCGGAAGCGGAAAACAGCGCTGAAAAGCAGCGGCTCAAGGAAATTTCCGAACGGATCGCCGCCGTGACAGAGCGGCTGGGCGCTTTCGCGGGGAACTTTGACGCGGTAAATAAGCAGATTGAGCAGGTCACGGATCAGATCCACTCCGTTACGGGGACGTTCACCTCGTTCTCGTCGAGCTTTGATTCGGTTACGGAGCAGCTGAACACCTTCATGGGAAGCTTTGACGCGGTAAACAAACAGATTGAAACGGTCACGGGGCAGATCTCCGCCGTGACGGGAACCTTCGACGCGGTCACGAAGTCTATGAACGAAGTGACCGATACCTTCGGAAACGTAACGAAGTCGATCAATACGGCTGCGGAAAAGATCAACGGCGTATCGCAGCAGTTCGGCGGCGTTTCCGAGCAGCTGAGCGGCGCGAAAACCGAATTTGAAGGCGTCGCGAAGCAGCTTTCGGGCGCGAAGAACGATTTCGAGGGCGTCGCAAAGCAGCTTACTGGCGCGAAGAACGACTTCGGAAGCGTCAGCGGCGTATTTGACGGCGTACAGAACGGATTCGCGGAGATCACCAAAGCCGTCGGCGAAACCAAAAACGGGATTGACGGTGTTCAGGAAAGCGTTCGGCAGGCGCAGGATCTCTCCGATCCCGAAAAGGCCTCCGCAGAATCGGACGCGGCGGCGCTCAGTTCGATCGAGAGCATACTGAACGACGCTTCTTCGGCGATCGAGATCGGGTTCACCCTTCCCGAATTCGACGACAGCGCGTTTGATCAGAAGAAATTCGATGAACTGAAGAATAAGCTGAAGGTTGAAACGACCTATGTCGGCGGAACGGACACGGAAGAAGAGGAAGAAGACGGCGACATCATCTCCTCCCTCGAGATCGAAAGCGAGCCGGAGCCGATCGAGGAAGATGAAATTTCCGACGAGGAGCTTATCGCGGATATGTCGGTCGAATCTGAACCCGAGTCGGCACCTGAAACAGACGATCCGACCGCCGAAAACGGACAGGACGACCTTGATCCGATGTTTTTGACGGAGGGCGGGGACGACGACGATATGTCCTCGGGAATCCCGCTCATCAATATGGAGGGCGTAGGATTCGACGAAGACTTTACGCTTGACGCGACGCCAGATCTCGGCGAGGACTTTGACCTCGCGCCGAACGATCCGACCGTGAAGCCCGATAAAGGGAACGACCTCGGCGACGATATTTTCGACATGGCGTTTAACCCCGTGGACAGCGAGGACGATACCCTGAATCAGATGATGGCCGAAGCGGAGGCGGCGGAGGCGGCGAACGATTTTGATCTTCGCCCCGCCGAAATTGACCCCGATAAGGCACATAAGCCGCAGTCGGAACCCTCGAACGATGATTTCGGTGAATTTGCCGATCTGTTCGCGGCAGGCTCCGCCCAAACGTCCGCACCCGCTGCGGAAAAAACGCGTCCTCCCTTCCGCCGCAGTCCGTCGGACGAAGACTGGAGTGCCCTTACCGCGGGAGATTCCGACGACGGCGATCTTTCTGCCGGCGGCGATCTGTCCGATATTTCCGACCTCCTGATCTAATTTTTAAAAGGGATCTGATCTTATGAACACTTCCGAGCTGAAAGCCTTATCCCCCGAACTTCGGGCGGGGGATAAGGTCAGCCTCTCGGGTATTATTTACACCTCGCGCGACGCGGCGCACAAGCGCATTTCCGAGCTGATCTCCCGCGGGGAGCCGCTTCCCTATGACTTAAACGGCGCGGTCATCTACTACGCGGGACCGACCGGGACAAAGCCGGGACTGGCGATCGGCTCCTGCGGACCGACGACCGCAAGCAGAATGGACAAGTTTGCGCCCGATTTTCTCGACCGGGGGCTTGCGGCAATGATCGGAAAAGGAGAACGAAGCCCGGCGGTCGTTGACGCGATCGTCCGGAATAAAGCCGTTTATTTCTGTGCAATTGGCGGAGCGGGTGCCCTCGCGTGCAAGTGTATCAAAAGCTGCGAGGTGATCGCCTTTGAGGATCTCGGCTGTGAGAGCGTAAAACGCCTCGTGATCGAAGATTTTCCGCTTACGGTCGCGATCGACTGCCACGGAGGCAACATTTTTTCGGAGGGAAGAAAAAAATATTGCCGAAATTGTCAAATTTTTATTGACAGCGTAAAAATTTAATGATATAATTATTTCAGCGGTTTTATGAATGGGGTGGTTTTCGTGGCTTTAACCGACGAAGAGCTTGTCCGTATCATTTGCGCACAGGGCGGCTCCCTCCACGGCACGGAAATGTCTCAGCTCGTTTATCGCTACGCGAGGATCATTCGTCTTAAAGCGGCAAAGCTTGAACGTTCGGGGAACGGGATTTCGGGCGCGGAGTCGGACGATCTGATCCAGGAGGGCTTTCTCGGATTGATCGGTGCGGTTCGCACCTATCGTCCGGAACGGGGAAAATTCTCCGTCTACGCGAATATCTGTATCGAAAACCGCATGAAATCCGCCGTATTTAAGGCGGGACGAAACAGTGCCGCTCAGACGGACTACGATTTTGCCCTGCTTTCCGATGAGCATTCGCTCACCGAGGATTCCTTTATTGTAAGGGAACAAAACGCCGAACTTCTGAAAACTTTGGAACAGCTTCTTTCCGAACGCGAATTTGAGGTGCTTCGGCTTTATCTCGCGGGATTTCGGTATAAGGAAATCGCCGCGAAGCTTTCGATCCCGATCAAGGCGGTCGATAATTCGCTGACCCGCTCGCGCCGAAAGCTGAAAAAAATATTATGAACGTTTTTTATCGGGCGGCTTCCGCCCGCATATGACCGTACGAGTTCGGTACTGATTTTTAAAAATCAATACGACAGTGCAACTCTGTCGGCGGTCGAAAAATAAATTGGCGAGGTATTATCGTTATGTACACAGACAAGACACTGGTATGCAAGGACTGCGGCAATGAATTCGTATTCACCGCCGGCGAGCAGGAATTTTATGCGGAAAAGGGCTTCACAAACGAACCCCAGCGCTGCAAGGCCTGCCGTGACGCGAAGAAGAATTCCACCAGAAGCAGAGAGATGTTCACCACCATCTGCGCTGAGTGCGGCAGAGAAGCAAGAGTTCCCTTTAAGCCCCGTGAAGATAAGCCTGTATTATGCAGCGAATGCTTTGCGAAGCAGAGAGGCGAATAAGCTGTCTCAACTCATCATTGGTTTATAAGATATACTCGCTTAATTTAGTTCGGTATTTCTCATTAACAATGACAAAAATCCCCCGAAGAAAAGGCGTTCTGCCTTCTCCTCGGGGGATTCGTTGTTATAATTCTCTTTTTCCTTGATGGGAAAAACAAATCAATCCGCCGTCACAAACGGGATCAGCTTCATAAGCTTTTCCTTCGGAACAATGTCCTTTAAGAGGTTGACCGTCTGCGCCATCTCCGTCTCGTTTTCGGGGAGAGAATGGGTGAAGAAAATTTCGAGATCGCTCGGGTCGATCCGGATCCCCGAAAGCGCGAACATGGCGTTCGAGATCATTTTGAGCCGAAGCCGAAGCCCCTCCGCGAAGTATCGTTCCTTGATCTTGGTAAGCTGCTCAAAAGCGAGCAGTTTATAGCGCAGCGCGACGCCCGAAGCGTTCCCCGAAAAATTCACGTCGTCCATGCAAGGCACGCCGCTGAACTTATGAATATCGCTTTCGAGCGACTTCCGAAGAAGCTCGACCGAGCTTTCGTCCAGCTGACGCGTGAGCCAGCGCGCGTCGCCCCCGTCGTCCATCGTCATGATCCCGAATTCACGGATCGCCCGATAGGTTTCGCTTTCCTCGTCGGGCGTATCGCCAAGGATCTGCCCTTTGATCAAAAGGATCGCGTCCACAAACTGTTCCTTATCGTTCACGCGGTCGGACTGGAGCAAATTATACGCGTCGATTAGCCCCGTGATCTGCCCGAAGTCGCTCTGGCGGTCGCCGTTGTTGTAATACTCGATGACCGGAACGTCCCCGAAAAAGTGAAAATACGAATTCGGCTCCCCGATCGGTGCAAAAGAAGCGCTCAATTTGAACTCCGTTGTTTTCTCGCGGTCGCAAAGGTAACAGCGGTAGCCCGTGATCAGGTCGTTATCCCCGTAGATCGGCATATAGTAGACTCCGAACAGGGGGCGCTGTTCGACCGTATCGTCGTAAACGACGAACGCCTGACGCGGGTCAATGCTCGCAAGGCGGATCTCGGGCATTTTCGCGCCCGAAAGATAAAGCATTTCATACGAAACGCCGAAAATGGAACCGAGCCTTGCGAGATCGACGTCCTGCGTATCGCTGTCGCAGGCGCGGAGAACCGCCTTTAATGCGGAAATGTCCTGCCCGCTGCGGCTCCCAAGCTGGATCGGCGATCCCATAAAATAACCGGTCGTACAGTCGGTGATGTACTTCGCGTGATTGCAGACGAGCCGATTGTTCGCCGCCCGCTTATCCTTCGGGCGAGATAAGATCTCATGATTTCCGATATAATAACCGTACAGCCGTTCAAGCTCCTCCGCCGCGAGGCTGTGCTTGCGGATATAGCGGACGGCAAGCTTCGGCGTGATCTCGGTATCCGCCGAAAGCTGATAAATTTTCGTTTGAACCATATTTCTTCTTCCTTTCTTTTTATACTATTTCACGACCTAAATGCGTACAAAAATCCAAGCAAAGGCTTGAATTTACGCGGCTTGCGCAGGATTTTTGTCTACACATTGGGAGTGAAACAGTATTGTGCAGTTTTCTTTTCGCTCCGTCTTTCCCGCTTCGGGACGGGCGGGCATATTCCTTATTTTTTATATGCCAAGCTTTCTCCGGTCGATCGCCCCGACCTCGCGCCGAAGCGAAACCTCCTCAAGCGCGTACCGCGCCGCGTCGATCGTGTGATTGTCCCGATCGGGAAAGCCGCCGCGGAACCCGCCCATTCCGTCCGACTCAAAGCGATAGCCGCAAAACTCCCGCCGCGCGTTCGGACATCGGATCGGGTCGATCACGATCTCGTTCAGATTCTGAAGCCAGCGGATTCCCTGCTCGATCGAGCCCTGTCCCTTTTTCGCGGGGCGAAGACGGATCCCCCGATCGCGAAGCTCATCGTTCGAGCGCGGCTCGGCGCTTTCCGCCGTAATGATCCGCCGCTCCGGATTTTCCGCATGGATCGCCTTCGCAATCTCGTCAAATTTCGCGCCGTAGCGGTAAAATTCATAGCAGATCATCACCCGCCTCACGCTCCTGTCATAAAGAAGCGTCAGGTATACGAACGGATCCGCGCCGTATCCCCAGTCCAGCCCGCGAAGGACGCGTTCCGCCGACCGGATCTCTTCGTCCGTGATCTCGCGCACCGTCACGTTTCCGAACACCTCCGCGCCCGTTCCGACCGCCTCGCCGAGATATTCGTTCCGATAGCGGAGCGGATTCTCGGCTTTGAGGTATTCCGCCTCTGCGAGAAACGGCTCGCCGAGCCATTCTCTCGGAACGCTCCGATAATCGCTCCGATGGACGAAGCGATCCGCGCGCGGCGTCTCGGTCAGGCGGTTCAGCCAGTGTTCGGGGTTTTTCGGCGGATTAAAGCTGTACAGGCAGGCAAAAACCGAACCGCCGCGTAAAAACGACTGATTGATCCGGTCGATCTCCTCCTGCCCCGAGAACTCGTCCGCCTCCTCGTACCAGATATAACGCAGGTATCCCGCCTTGACCTTTGTCGATTTGAGCTTCCGCGGCGAATCCGCCCCGCGGAACAGGATCCGCTGCCCCGTCGGCTTATAGCACAGCTCCGGAAGCGATCCGTGCGCCTCCCATTCCTCCGAAACACCGAGACGGTCGATCGCCCACAAAAGCTGTTCGTAAACGCTGTCGCGGAGAAACTTCCCGATCTTCCGAAGGACGACCGTGTTCGCGTCCGGGTTTGTCATGATCCCGAGAATGATCTCGAGGCTGATGAAGGAGGATTTCCCACTGCCGCGCCCGCCCCCGAGGTAATAATGCGTGTGCCGCGCGGCGCGGAGGTCGCGGTGAAGCTCATAAAAGGGCGGGGCAAAAAGTGACGAGAGAAAAATTTCCTTACCCGACATCGTCCACGATCGTTACGGCTGCCTTCCCGCCGATTTGGAGCTTCTTTTCCTCCATGCCGAGGTATTTCCCAAGCTGCGCCGAGGCGCGGAGTCTCGTCTGCTCGCCCGCCCCGTCGTCGCGGAGCAGATTCGTAAGATACGCTAAGACCTCGTTCCGATCCGCGATCCGCTCCGGTTCTTTCTTGTTTTCCATTTTTATCCCCTTTCCAAAGAGAAAAGCGCCCTTTTCCGGTCGGAAAAAAGCGCCTTTTACGGTGATTTATACTGATTTCCGATAAAAGTGCAGACAAAAATCCTGCACAAATCCGCATATACTCAAGCCTTTGCTTGGATTTTTGTACACTTTTAAGGCAACACCGCACAATGAACGGCTGTGCCTTTGCCGTCCTATCAGCCGCCATCTTTGTCGTCATATCGCACAGATTTTTCTTGAAATCCGACAGGATTCCTGCGAAAAATCTGTACAATCTGACGAACAAATCTGACGGCTGCTAGAACGACAATCATTATGCGGTGTAGCCTTATCAGTACCTATTCGGGACAATACCATTTTATCCTGTTTTCTTTAGACATTCAAGGACATTGTATACTATTTCATGACCTAAATGTGTACAAAAATTCAAACAAAATCTTGGATCTATGAATTTTGTGCAGAATTTTTGTCTACACATTGGAAGTGAAATAATAATCACGCTTCCCGACGGATCCCGAAAATCAGTTTAAACAGCCACGCGAACGCCCTCGGACTTTTCATGACAACGATTTTCATAGTATGTACGCTCCTTTTTGGCTACCGCCTTTTATTTTACGGCACAAAATGCGCCGTAATGAACCTGTGATCCAACCGAAATTTTGCAGGCTAACACCTCCGGATCAGAATGATCCCGATCACGATCATGATCCCCGCCGCCAAAAAAATCAGAAAACGATAAGAAACAAAGCAAAGAAAAACCATTCCAAAAAAGAGCAGGATCGCCGCGAAAACGCAGGTCCCGTTATTTCTGTTCTTCCTCCGCAAGACGATCACCTCCAAGGCGAATCCAAACAGTGCAGACCAAAAATCCGCGCAAAACCGCATATACCAAAGCCTGCGCCCGTGCCGCACAACTGTCAAAAAAATAAAAGCAACCCGGAATCGGGTTACTTTTATTATATTCGGGTTCGGGTTTTTTGGTTCAAACGAGGTCGAAAAAACCGTTCACGCGCTAATACCTCTCCGCCGCCAAAAGCTCGTCGTAAAGCCGCACATAATCGGCATAGCGGCTTTCGGCAATCTGATGCGCGGAAACCGCTTCGCGCACGGAGCAGCCGACCTCCTTCAAATGTGCGCAGTCCGCAAAACGGCATTTTCCTTCGGGAAACTCGCGGAACATTTTCTTCAGGCTTTCCTTCGGGAGCGCTGCGTACCGCCCCACCTCGACCGTCGAAAATCCCGGCGTATCGGCGATATAACCGCCCTCATACGGAACAAGGAGAGCCTCCCGCGTCGTATGGCGCCCGCGTCCGAGCTTTTTACTGATCTCCCCCGTTTCCTTCCCGAGATTCGGAAAGATCAGGTTCATCAGGCTCGACTTCCCGACCCCGGAATTCCCGATCAGCGCGGAAATCTTTCCCTTCAGGTAAGCCTGAAGCGGCTCCGCGCCCTCACCCGTCTTATTATTGACCGAAAAACAGCGATAACCGATCTCCTCATAAATATTCATCAGCCTGCCGCACTCGGCAAGATCGGGCTTCGTAAAAACGGGAACGGCTTCGATTCCCTTATATTCCAGCACCGCGATCAGCTTGTCGATCACATACGCGTTCGGCGACGGCTCGCACGCCGAGATCACCAGCACCGCGAGATCAAGATTCGCGAGCGGCGGCCGAACCAGTTCGTTTTTCCGCGGCAAAATCTCTTCGATCATCGGCTCGGCATTCTCCTCGGCGGAGACCCGAACAAGATCCCCCGCGTAAGGGGAAATCCCCTTCGCCCGAAAGATCCCGCGCGCTTTACAGGTATAAAGCCCCTCGGGCACTTCCACTTCATAGCTCCCGCCGACCGCTTTCAGGATCCGCCCCTCAATCACCTTCCGTGCCCTCGTCTTCCTCTCCGCGCCAGTTCGGATCCTCCGCATACGGGTCGTCGGTCTCCTCGGGAATCGGTTCGTCCTCTTCCGGAGCGGTCGTTTCCTCGCCCGAAGACTCGCCGGGTTCCTCCGGCTGTGTGGGCGCGGCGCTCAGAAGCTGACGGAATACCCGTTCATTGACTTCCTTCTGGGTTTTTGTCGGCGGATCGGTCGTAAAGTCAACCGACATATTTAAGAACAGCCCTTCCGCGCCGGTCGCCGTTGAGCGTACCCGAATCGCGTAATCGTGTACTCCGCTGTTCGAGAATTTCCACTCGATCTTTCCGGTAAGCGCTAAGTCCTTGATCTCGGTCATATCGTCCTGACGCGTCCCGTCGATATAGTATTTAAACTCGAATTCACCCGTCGCGTTCTGGTTGACCGTAATCGAAATACTCGATTCACGGACAGGTTCTCCTCCGTCGCTTACGACGATCTCAACGATCGTATTCTTTTCAACGATGGTCGTCGGCTCGATACTCTGACGAATGACCTTTCCTTCCTCGACCTCGGCACTCGGCTCAAAGGTAACAGTCAGAATGATGTCATATTCCTTCGCTCTCGCCTCCGCGCTTGCTAAGGAAAGGTTCACCATCTGCGGAACGGCGGTCGATTCGTTGCTCTTTCCGAGGCTGACCCAACAGGTCACGGTCGTACCGACCTCTACCCACTCGCGGGCAGCCGGACTGGTACGGATCACGAAATCCGCCGCGACGTCGTCGTTCTCCGCCCGTAGGATCTCGTATTTCAGATCCTGCTTCCGAAGCATGGTGATGACATCCTCGTAATGCTTGTTGGAATAATCGTCGATCTCGACAAGCTTCGGGCCGTTGCTGACGACGACCTCGACCTCCTGATTCTTTTTGATCGTCCGCCCGGGCATGACGCTCTGATCCATGACGACATTCTTTTCATATTCCGAGGAATACCGCGTCGTCGGGATAAAGTTATAATCGTCGTACTGCGCTAAGACCTCGTCCCAGGTCATGTTGACGAGCGAAGGCATTTCGACCTCCTCGCCGCTCGCGCTCTGAATATCGTCCACGTTCTTGGTCACGATCGTAAAGATGAGCCACGCGGTCATGATGACGAACGCGGTCGCGAGCGCGAAAAGGATCGGAAGGATCGGCGAACGGCGGCGGCGCTCGTAATAATCGTCGTCGTCATAGTAATCGTCGTCCTCCTCGTCGGGTACGGCACGGTCAACCGCGTATTCCTCCGAAGCAACCGTTCTGCGCTTTCCCGACGTGTTCCCCTCGGGAACGACCTTATCAAAATATTTCGTCGAACCGTCGGTCGAGAAATATTTGTACTCGAAAACAATGCTCGGATTCTTTTTAAATTCCTCAATATCCTTGATCATTTCGCCCGCGGTCTGATAGCGCTTGGAGGCCTCCTTCTGCATCGCCTTTACCGTGATCTCCTCAAGCCCCTCCGGGATTGTCGGATTGACGTCGGTAAGGCGCTTGGGCGTCGCCTGCATATGCTTCAGCGCGATCGAAACGGGATTATCGCCGTCGAACGGCTTCTCCCCCGTAAGCATTTCATAGAGCATGACCCCGACGGAATAAATATCGCTCTTCTCGTCGGTCGTCTCGCCGCGTGCCTGCTCGGGACTGATATAATGCACCGAGCCGATCGCCTTTTCGGAAACGGTCTTATCCGTTTCACGGTTAAAGCGCGCGATCCCGAAATCCATGACCTTGATCGTGCCGTCCGCGAGAAGCATGACGTTCTGCGATTTGATGTCGCGGTGAACGATCCCGCGGTCGTGCGCGTGCTGGAGCGCGCGAAGGATCTGGAGCGTGAAATGAACCGCGTCCCGCCATTTTAAAACACCCTGCCGCTCGATATATTCCGTAAGCGTAATACCGTCTATGTATTCCATGACGATATACTGGATCTTATCCGTAAAGCCCACGTCGTAAATTTTTCCGATGTTGGGGTGCGATAAGAGCGCGAGCGCCTTCGACTCATTCCGAAAACGGCGCAGAAAGTCCTCGCTCGCCGAAAATTCGTTTTTCAGAATCTTCACCGCGACCGTCTTTTCCTCGGTAATATCTTTTGCCTTATAGATGTCCGCCATGCCGCCCACGCCGATCAGCTCGAGCAGCTCATACCGTCCGTCCAAACGCTTTCCGATATTTTTATCCATACACCTTTCAACCTTTCCTTGTGTTCAGTACCTTTTTTGTGCGGGTATGCCGATCAGACCAGCACCACCGCAACGGAAACGTTATCCCTTCCGCCGTTCCCGAGCGCGTAGTCGATCAGGAGATCGCATACCTTTCCGATCGGGTTCGTTACCGCGATCTCCGCGATCTCCGTATCCTCGCCGTAGGAATGAAGCCCGTCCGAACAGAACAGAAGCATACTTTCCTCCTCGAGGTCGATCTCGAAATAATCCGGCGTAATGGAGCGCTCCGCGCCGACCGCGCGGGTGATCTTGTTCCGGTCGGGATGCGTCTTGCTCTCCTCCTCGGTGATCTCGCCGCGGTCAATGAGCTTGCGCACATATGTATGATCCTTCGTAAGCTGCTGCATGGCGTCCCCGTACAGGTAATACGCGCGGCTGTCGCCGACGTTGATAAGATAGGCGCGGCTGCCATAAATGATCCCTCCGACACAGGTCGTTCCCATGCCCGCCTTATCCGGCTCTTTCGTCGCCTTGTCGTAAACAAGGCTGTTCGCCGCCGTAACGGAAGTGATCAAAAGATTGCGGATATAATTCCGGCTGAGATTTTCGCGAAAACCCTTTCGGAGCCGATCCGCCATAAAATCGACCGTCATCTGGCTCGCGACGCTCCCCGCGTTTTCGCCGCCCATTCCGTCGCACACAATGACCGCGACTGCGTCTTCGCCGAGCGTTTCCGCCCATACGCGATCCTGGTTCTCGCTTCGCACAAGCCCGATGTCCGTTTTATAATAGCATTTCAATTGATCACCGCCCGTCCTCTGTGGAAAGACGCCGCCGCGCGGCAGTCCTGCCCTAAATTTTTTTCAACACACCTTATATTATACACCATTTGTCCGAATAAATCAATACACGTTGTTTGAAAAATCTTGGATTTTTCAAACCCGTCGTTTTGTGCCTCGGCAAATCCTCTCGGCACAAAACTTCCTCCAGAGGAATGGTTATAATACTAATAACCATTTAAAAACCGAATAAATCGGTTTTTAAATGCCCTG
>CAYVZH010000017.1:0-52696 GCA_964456025.1 uncultured Ruminiclostridium sp. | reverse complement strand
GTAAAGTTCCCTCATATTTCATTCCGCATTTTTTCATTACCTTACCCGAATTAGGGTTTCTTGGGTCGTGTCTTGATTCGATCCGATTTACATCTACCACATCAAACAGAAAGTCCATAACAGCTTTCAAAGCTTCTGATGTAATTCCTCTGTGCCACCAAGTCCTTCCAATGCAATAACCGATATGTACCGTTGAAATGTTTTCTTTCAGATCTACTACGGCAATATCGCCTATCGGCTCGTCTCCGTTGTCTTTCAGCACAATAGCCCAATGATAATAATTTACGTTGGAATATTGATTTACCCAATCTTCTGTTACGCCTTGGCTTACTTCTTGGCTTGAATGGGTCGGCCACATCAAAAACTTGGTAACTTCGCTATCCGACGCCCAATTTTTATACATCGCCGCCGCATCTTCACTCACATATCTTCTTAAAACCAATCGATCCGTCTCTAACCTTTGCGTTCCGCAATGTTTCATAATCCTATCCTTTTTTTCAAATTTCGATTTTCCGCTCTGATTATATCTCAGAAATTCTCTCAACTTACCCCAAAATCTCCCCCAGCGCCCGAAACAGCGCTTCCATTTCCTCGTCTGTCCCGACCGTGATCCGAAGCGAATTCCCGATCCGCGGCTTGTCCCAGTACCGCACGTAGATTTTCCGCTTTTTCAGCTCCTCGAAAATCGTTTTCGCGGGCGTTTTCGTGTGGGAGGCGAAAATAAAATTGCTCATCGAATCGGGGAAGGTGAACCCAAGCGCCGCCAGCCTTTTTTTCGCGTTTTCGCGCGTTTCGACCACCTTCGCGACCGTTTTCCGGAAGTATTCCCCGTCCCGCACCGCCGCCGCGCCGCAAAGCTGCGCGAGCGGGTTCATGGTGTACGAATTGACTGAGAATTTCACGTCGTTCAGGTATCGGATCAGCTTCCTGCTCCCGACCGCGAACCCGATCCGCATTCCCGCCATGGAACGCGACTTCGAGAAGGTCTGCACGACGAGCAGGTTCTCGTATTTTTCCGTCAATGGGATCGCGCTCTCGCCCCCGAAATCAATATACGCCTCGTCCGCGATCACGACCGAGCCGGGATTCGCGCGCACGATCTCCTCGATCAGGGAAACCGGCTCGTATACGCCCGTCGGCGCGTTCGGGTTCGCGAAAATGATCCCGCCGTTTTCGCGGCGATAGTCCTCGGGCTTGATCCGAAGGTCGTCCGTAAGCGGAACGGTCTCATACGGGATCCCGTAAACCTCCGCCCAGACGTCGTAAAACGAATAAGTCACGTCCGGAAACAGGACCGGGAGGTCGGAATGAAAAAACGTCAGAAACGCCATGGATAAAACATCGTCCGAACCCACGCCGACAAAGACGCGGTCGGGACTTACCCCGTACCGCTCGGCGAGCGCGTTCACCAGCACCGTCGAATCGGTGTCGGGGTACAGCCGAAGCCGCCCGCCGTCGTACTCCCGTAAAATCTTCTGCACCTCGGGCGAGGGCGGGTACGGATTTTCGTTTGTGTTCAGTTTGATGATCCCGTCCTCCTTCGGCTGTTCGCCGGGGATATACGGGGTGACCCGCCGCACGCGGGTTTCCCATAAATCGGACATCGAAAGTCATTCCTTTCCGAAAGCGGGAATGCCGCGCTCTGCGCCGAGCCGTATTCCTGCCATAAAAATCAAAAAAACTTAATCTTCAAATCTTACCCGGATCGCGTTCGCGTGCGCGGTAAGCTTTTCCCGCTCGGCGACGAGGATAATGTCGTCCTTCGCTTCACAGAGCGCGTCGCGGGTGTAATAAATGTAGCTGGATTTTTTTAAGAAGCTGTCCACCGAGAGCGGCGAGAAAAACCGTGCCGTTCCGCCCGTCGGGAGAACGTGATTCGGCCCCGCGAAATAGTCGCCGAGCGGCTCGGGCGAATACTGACCGAGGAAAAGCGAGCCGACGTTATCGAGCCGTCCGATGTATTCGAGCGGATTTTCCGCGACCACTTCCAGATGCTCCGGCGCGATCCGGTTCGCGATCTCACAGCCCTGCGCCATATCCTTCGCGACAATGATCTTCCCGTAACGCTCGAGCGATTCGCGGATAATCTCCGCGCGGGAAAGGTCTTTGACCTGCCGTTCCAGCTCCGCCGTCGTTTCCTTCGCGATCCGTTCGCTTGTCGTAATGAGAACCGCGCTCGCGAGGCGGTCATGCTCCGCCTGCGACATCAGGTCGGCGGCGAGGTATTTCGGATTCGCGCTCCCGTCCGCCAAGACGAGGATTTCACTCGGCCCCGCGATCATGTCGATGTCCACCGTCCCGAACAAAAGCTTCTTCGCCGTCGCGACGAAAATATTCCCCGGCCCGACGATCTTGGACACGCGTGGGATCTCCTCCGTCCCATAGGCGAGCGCCGCGACCGCCTGCGCCCCGCCGCAAAGATAAACGCGATCCACGCCGCAAAGCGCCGCCGCGACCAGAATGTCCTTGTTCGCCGTCCCGTCCTTTAAAGGCGGGGTCACCATAATGATCTCCCCTACGCCCGCGATCTTCGCCGGGATCGCGTTCATCAGAACGGAGGATGGATACGCCGCCGTGCCGCCGGGGACGTACAGCCCCACCCGATCCAGTCCGCGCACCCGCCGCCCGAGGATCACCCCACGCTCGTCCGTCATCGTATATCCATTCTGCTTCTGCTTCTCGTGATAGGCGGTGATGTTTTCAATACAGTTCAAAAGCGCGTTTACAAATCCCGTGTCCGCCTCGGTGAGCGCGTCGTTGATCACCTCGTCGGGAACACGGTAAAACTGCGCCGCGGGGGAATCAAACTTCGCGGTGTAACGCTTTACCGCCTCGTCACCGTTTTCACGAACGTCCGCGAGAATTTCCCGTACCGTCCGTTCAACCTCCTGCCCGATCTCGCCGCTCCGGCGCTCGATCTCGGAAAAAAATTCCTTCTCGCTCCCGTCCGCGAGAATCGTTTCTATAATCGCCATTTTATGTTTCCTTTCTTTGTTTATAAGAGATTTTTTAAGAAAATTTAAAGAGAAATATATTTATTTTCGGGGCTTTGCCCCGAACCCCACTTCCTTTTGTGACCTCGGCAAAAGCTTTGTTTGCGCCGCGTCCGTGCGGCGCTTTGGGCTTTTGCCTGCAAGCCTCCTGCTTGCAAGGAAGCGAAAAGCAATATATTATTACAGAAATATCGAATAAAAATACAATTCTGCAATGTTTTTCAATTTTTCTGCAAATGTGTCTAACCGCATAGACTTTTTTACTTTAAACGACCTGTAAAAGCAAATATAAAAGTTTAGGTCAAGCCTTTTCAAAGGCTTGCAGGGGGTTCGGGGGACAGCGTCCCCCGGTCATATATTTTTCTCTCTTAAAAATCTAAAGCCGTTCCGTCATTTTTTCCACGAGGGTTTCGATCCGCTCCTTTTTGAGCTTCATGCTGACCATGTTGACGATGAGCCTAGCCGAGATCGGCACGACATCCTCATAAACCGAAAGCCCGTTTTCCTTCAGGGTCGTTCCCGTCTCGACAATATCGACGATCCCGTCCGCGATCCCGAGCAGGGGCGCGAGCTCGACCGAGCCCTCGATCTTCACAATATCCACGTCCATTTTTTTCTTTTCAAAAAAGCGCCGCGTGACCTCGGGGTATTTCGTCGCGACGGTCTTTACGCCGTAACCGCCGTAAAAATCGTCCCCGTTCCGTACCGCGAGCGCAAAGCGGCAGCGCCCGAAGCCGAGATCGGCGATCTCGAAATACTTTCCGCCATGCTCTAAGATCGTATCGCGTCCGACGACGCCGAGGTCACAGGCTCCGTGCTCGACATAGGTAATCACGTCCGCCGCCTTCGCGAGAACGACCTCAATTTTCTGTCCCGGGATCGGTAAAATGAGCCTCCGTCCCTTTTCGCGAAGCTCGGACACATCAAAGCCGATCTTCTCGAAAAGCCCAACGGTGTCCTTTTCAAGCCGCCCTTTGGTAAGCGCGATCCGAAGCGCGCCCGTTTCGTTCATCTTTATAATCCCCTTTCCTATTCTTCTCTCTTTTGTGCAGGCTGCGCTCAGGCGAGCCATTCGTATAGGACGGTAACCTATATTTCTTCCGTTTTTACCCCGTCCGCCGTAACCGTGTCAAGGCGCGGGATCCCGCGTTCCCTTGCATAGGCGCGCGCCTCCTCTGCCGTCCGGAAGTCCGCGAAATCGGCGCAAAGCCCTTCCCCGATCAGCTTCCTGCACCGGACAAGCCCCTCGGTCATCTGCTCCTCGTCCGCGAAAACCAACACGTCCGGGCGCTTCGCAAGCGGCTTCCGCGCCTTTTGAAGAACGATCTTCGCCGCGGCGTTCACGTTCACGGCGAAGCCCGTCGCGGGCGTATCCTTCCCGAAGTCCGCGAGCAGCTTATCATACCGTCCGCCCGCCAGAACGGGCATTCCGTACCCCTCGGCATAGCCGCGGAACACCACGCCGGTGTAATAATCCTCATTCTTGCTGATCAGTCCGAGATCGACGGTGATCTGCTCCTCTACACCGAGGGCGCAAAGATCGTCGTACAGCTTCAGAAGCTGCCGGAGGATCGCCTTTGTGTCCTCGTCCGGTAAGATCGCCTCCGCGCGGGAAAAGACCTCCCGTCCGCCGAAAAGCCGCGGAAGCTCACAAAGCGCTTTCGCGTGCGGATCGTCCGCGTATTTTTCCAGCGCCGCCGAAAGTCCCGGATAATTCTTGCTCTGGACAAGGAGCCGGATCTCGTCCGTTTCCTCCTCCGAAAGCCCGAGCCTAGCGGAAAGATCGGTGAAAAAGGCGCTGTCCCCGATCTCGAAACGGAAATCGTCCGCCTCGAAGGACTGCATGACGTCGATCGCGACGGTCAGCGCTTCGAGATCCGCCCGCCGTTCGTCGCCGCCGATGATCTCGATCCCGCTCTGTGAAAATTCGTCGTCCCGCCCGCTTTCCTTCGGGTGGACGCGGTAAATCGTCTGGCTGTAAAAGAATTTCAGCGGGATCGGCTTTTCGCGGAGCCTTGTCCCGACGACCCTTGCGATCGGCATGGTCGAATCGGGGCGAAGCACCATGAGCCGCCCCTTCGCGTCGGTAAGCTTATACATCTGCTCCTGTGAAAAGCGGCGGGATTTCGAGTTAAAAACGTCGTAAAATTCCAGCCCGGGCGTCACGATCTCGGCATAGCCGCGGCTCAGAAAAATACTCCGGAGCTTTTCCTCCGCCGCCCGAAGCGCCGCGCACTCGTCATATAAAAGATCCCGCGTTCCCTCGGGGGTAAGTAAATCGTATCGGTTCATGTCGCTTATCGCTCCCTTTTACTTTACTGCGCTACTACATTATCATGCTATCGCAATGCCATACTAGCATATTTTTTGATCGGTGTCAAGCGTTTTTGCTTTTTTTGTGGATTGTTCCGAAATCGCGGGATCGTTTCTCCCTTTTTTGTGCATTTTTAAAAGCTGTTGCCCCCAAAATTGCACCCGGTCACATATCAAAAAACGACATCTGCGCCGATTTCGGAAGTCCCTCAAATACCCCAAGCTCCTCCAGCCGATCCATCGTCGTCCCGTTGACGCCCGACTGACGGCGGAGATCCTCGATACTGATGAAATCGCCCTTCTGAACCGCCTCGTAAAGCGCGGGCGCCGCGTTTCCGCCGCAGCCCTCCACCGACTGGAACGGGAGCCGCAGGTTCCCGTCCTCGATGAGGTACTTCGTGGCATGGGATTTCAGGTAATTCACGGGGAGGAATTTGATCCCGCGGCAAAGCATTTCATGCACCAGCAAAAACGCTTCGAGGGTGCTCTTTTCCTTTGCCGTAGCGTCCGGATTCGCCTGAATCTGCTGCATACGCGCCTTGACCGCCTCGCGACCCTGAAGCGCGGGACGGATCTCGAGATTTTCGGTATGCTTGGTTAAAACCGCCGCGTAAAACTCCGACGGGTGATAAATTTTAAACCAACCGAGCTTGACAGCCCCCGTGACATAGGCGGCGGCGTGCGCCTTCGGGAACATGTATTTGATTTTTTTGCAGCTTTCGACGTACCATTCGGGAACGTTATTCTCGCGGAACGCCGCGTAAATTTCGTCGGTAAAGAGCTTCGACGCGTTCCCCTTACGGGTGATCTCCATGATCTTGAACGCAAGGCTCGGATCAAGTCCCTTATGGAGCAGGTATACCATGATGTCGTCGCGCGTTCCGATGACCTGACTGATGGTGCAGGTTCCGTTCGCGATCAGCTCCTGCGCGTTCCCGAGCCATACGTCCGTCCCGTGGGAAAGCCCCGAGATCTGGAGCAGGTCGGAAAAGTTTTTCGGCTTCGCCTCAAGCAGCATTCCGATGACGAAATTCGTCCCGAATTCGGGAAGCCCGTACGTCCCGACCCTGATCCCCGTTTCCGCCTCACTGATCCCGAGCGCTTTCGGGGAAGTAAAAAGGCTGTACACCTTTTCGTCCGAGGTCGATACGTCCGCGATCTTAATTCCCGTCATGTCCTCAAGGTGCTTATAAAGCGTCGGAACATCGTGTCCCAGCTCGTCCAGCTTCAGGATCGTATCGTGCAGCGCGTGGAAGTCGAAGTGCGTGGTGATGATGTCCTTGGTCGCGTCGTCCGCGGGGCGCTGAACGGGCGTAAAATCGTAAACGTCGTAGTCGTTCGGAACAACGACCATGCCGCCCGGGTGCTGCGAGGTGGTGCGCTTTACACCCGTGCAGCCGATCGCGAGCCGTTTCAGCTCCGCGCCGCTTACGGAAAGCCCGCACTCCTCCAGATATTTTTTGACAAAGCCGACGGCGGTCTTTTCCTGTACGGCGGAGATCGTCCCCGCCTTGAATACGTGATCCGAGCCGAATAAGTCCTCGGTATATTTGTGCACTTTGGACTGTACCTCGCCCGAGAAGTTGAGGTCAATATCCGGCGCCTTATCCCCCTTAAAGCCGAGGAAGGTCTCGAACGGAATATCGTGTCCGTCGCGGATCATTTCCTCGCCGCAGTGCGGGCATTTTTTCGGCGGGAGGTCAAAGCCGGAGCCGACCGACCCGTCCGAGATGAACTCGTTAAAACGGCACTTCGGACAGCGGTAGTGCGGCGGGAGCGGGTTTACCTCCGAGATTCCCGACATGATTGCGACAAACGAGGAGCCGACCGACCCTCGAGAGCCGACAAGATAGCCGTTCTTTTCCGAAAACGCAACCAACTTCTGCGCGATCATGTATAAAACCGAGAAGCCGTATTTGATGATCGCGTCCAGTTCCTTCTGAAGCCGCTTTTCGACCAGCTCGGGAATTTTATCCTCATACCCGTACCATGCCATGGCGCGATCCCAGCAAAGCTGCTGCAATTCCTCCTCCGCGCCGTCGAGGTGCGGAGTAAACGTCCCGTACGGAATCGGGCGGAGATATTCGATCCGCTCGGCGATCTTCGTCGGATTCGTTACGACGATCTCGAACGCCTTTTCCTTTCCGAGATAGGCGAATTCCTCCAGCATTTCGTCCGTCGTGCGGAAGTAGAGCGGCGCCTGATTCGAGGCGTCCGTATACCCCTGCCCCGCCTGTAAAATCTCGCGGAAAATACTGTCCTCTTTCCGCATGAAATGCACGTCGCAGGTCGCGACGACGGGGATCCCGAGACGGTCGCCAAGCTCGACGATCTTCCGGTTCAGCCCCTGAAGCTGCGTTTCGGACTGCACCGTCCCGTTGCGGAGCAGGAACGCGTTGTTCCCGATCGGCTGGATCTCAAGGTAATCGTAAAACCGCGCGATCTCGTCGATCTTGTCCTGCGGCTTCCCCTCGAGGATCGCGCGGAACAGCTCGCCCGCCTCGCACGCGCTCCCGAGGATCAGTCCCTCGCGGTGATTTTTCAGCTCCGACATCGGGATCCTTGGGCGCTTATAGTAATAATCGAGGTTCGACATTCCGATCAGGCGGTAGAGATTTTTCAGCCCCGTATGATTTTTTACAAGAATGATCTGGTGATAGCTCGGCATTTTCCGAACGTCCCGGTTCCCCGCCGCGAGGTTCAGGTCGCCGAATTTCTCGATCTTCCGCCCCTTTCTGCTCTCGGCAATGAGCGCGGTAAAGACCCCCGCAAGCATTTTCGCGTCGTCGCTCGCGCGGTGATGATTGAATTCGCCAAGCTTGAAATGCTCCGCCATCGCGTCGAGCGTATAGCTTTTCTTATTCGGAAGGATCGCGCGGCAAAGCGCGAGGGTATCGACGCTGTCCGCCCGGAACGGGATCCCGCGCCGCGCGCACCCTGCCCGCAAAAAGGACATATCAAAGGGCGCGTTATGCGCGACAAGAGGCGCCGAGCCGCAGAAGCGCAGGAACTTCGCGAGCGCTTCCTCCTCGGGCGGCGCGTCCGCGACCATGGAATCGTCAATTCCGGTAATGCGCGTGATCTCCGCCGGGATCGGTCTTTCGGGATTGACAAAACTCCGGAACTCGTCAACGACTTCGAGGTTTTTCAGTTTTACCGCCCCGATCTCGGTGATCCTTTCCTCCGACGCCTTGAGCCCCGTCGTCTCGAGGTCGAACACAATGATCTCGTCGTTCAGGTGGCGGGAGGTACAACCCTCGATCAGCGAGTTTTCGTCGTTGACGAAATACGCCTCCATGCCGTAAATGACCTTAAACTTCGTGTCGGGGTCTTTTTTCCGGATCTTATCGAGGGCGTTCATCATTTCCGGATACGCCTGTACGTTTCCGTGGTCGGTGATCGCGACGGCGGGGTGTCCCCATTTATACGCGCGGTTCACAAGGTCGGCGGCGGGCGTGATCGCGTCCATATCCGACATATTGCTGTGCATGTGCAGCTCGACGCGCTTTACCTCGGCAGTATCCGCCTTCTCGATCGTTTTTACCGTCATGACCGAGCGCGGCTCAAATAAAAGCGCCTTTTCAAAGCTGTCGAATTTCACGTTCCCGTTCGCGAGGATCGTCGTTCCCGCTTTCAGGAACGCGTACCCCTTTGCCTTTTCGGTCGCGGTAAAGACCTTAAAGAGGAGCGAGGAGCTTCGGTCGGTCACGCTCAGCATGATAATGGTAAACTGTCCGTCCTTGATCGTCCGCTCGGTACGGTCAAAAATTTCGCCCCATACGGTCACGTTCTCCCGATCCTCCACCACGCCGATCATCGGCTCAGGCGGGTCGTTGATCGGCTTTCCGAGGTAAAGCTCCGCCTCGTCACGAAAGCTTTCATGCGAAAACATCAGCTTCATCGTCTCGGGCGGATCGTGCAGAACGGGACCGCGCGAAAAGCTTTTCCGCTGCGGCTTGTCCTGCGGGATATAACCGCCCCGCGCGGGCATTTCCGAAACGGGAGGCGGCGCGGGCGGCGGAACGGGAAGGGACGCAAGCTCCTCCTGCCTTTTTTCCTCATACCGCTTCGCGTCAAACTCGGTTTTCCCCGTAAACGTAAACTGCATGGTTACGCCGAAAAAGCCCTTCGCGAATTTGCGAAGCTTTCCGGCAATGTCCGATTCCCGAAGGATCTTCCCGCCGCCGTATTTCAGCTCGATCTCGACCGCTTCTCCGTCAATGCGCACCTCCGCCTCGTCGAAATAGCCGTTTACCGGCTCGCCCGAATGCTTTAAATGCTCGATCACGTCCCATACGCCGCCCGCGCCGAATTCCGACGGGGCGTACTTCGGATAGATCTCCGCCCGATCCGCGTCCAGGGCATGGCGAACCGCCGCCGAAGCCTCCGCGAGCATGGCGTAGGGGATCCGCTTCGGCAGCCCGAGCTGAATAATCAGCGAATTTTCCTTGTCTTTATGTACGATCGAAAGAACCTCGCCCGCTCCGACCTCGTCGGCGAACGCGACTCCCTCCAATAAGCTTTTTAACTGCGCCACTGTTTTACCATTCCTTTTCCGTTACAGCTTCTCGATTTCCTTTAACAGCTCTTCCACGATCCGTTCCTCGGGGACTTTTCTTAAAATTTCACCTTTTCTGAAAAGAAGCCCTTCACCGTTTCCGCCCGCGACGCCGAGATCGGCTTCCCTCGCCTCTCCCGGGCCGTTCACCGCGCAGCCCATGACCGCGATATCCAGCTTTTTCCGGATTCCCCTTGTCGCTTCCTCGATCCGGTTCGTGAGGGAAATCAGGTCAATCTGCGTCCGTCCGCAGGTCGGGCAGGAGATGATGTTGACTCCCTCGCCAATCCCGATCGCTTTCAGCAGATCCCTTCCCGACTCGATCTCTCGGATCGGATCGGCGGTAAGCGAAACGCGGATCGTGTCCCCGATCCCGTCGCAGAGCAAAGAGCCGATCCCGACCGCCGATTTTAAAATGCCCATGCGCTCCGTCCCCGTCTCGGTCACCCCGACATGAAGCGGGTAATCGCACATCTGCGCCAGAAGCCGGTACGCCGCGATCGTCGTCCGAACGTCCGAGGACTTGATCGAAATCACAATATCGTCGAAATCAAACTTTTCAAGCAATTTCACATGCGTCATCGCGCTTTCGGCAAACGCCTCGGGGACGGGCGCGCCGTATTTTGCAAGCACCTTTTTTTCGAGCGAGCCGGAATTGACCCCGACGCGGATCGGGATCCTCCGGCAGCGGCATTCGTCCGCGACCGCCTTGACCCGATCCTCGCCGCCGATGTTCCCGGGATTGATCCGGATCTTATCGACGCCAGCCGCAGCGGCCTCAAGCGCGATCTTATAATCGAAATGAATGTCCGCGACGAGCGGGATCTTTATTTTTTCCTTTATGGCAGGGATCAGCCCGACGTTCTCGCGGTGCGGGATCGCCGCGCGGACGATCTCACAGCCCACCCGTTCGAGCGCGACCGCCTGCTCGACGCTTCCCGCAATGTCGTCCGCCCGGCGGTTCAGCATGGACTGAATATAAATATGCCCGTCTCCGAGCGTGAGATTTCCGACTTTTACCTTTTTTCGCTTATCCAATGTTTTTCCTTTCTTTCCCATCGGCACGGGCACTCAATTTAGGTGCTTTTCGGAATAGTGCCTCAGCAGAACAAAACCCGACATAAGCCTCTGTTTCCTCAAACGTTTCCGGCTGCAAAGCATAAGCTGTGGCTCTGCAATGCCCTTCCAGAATCAGATACCTTTCGTTTCCGCAGGTCAGCACAATCAAAGGGGGAAACGTTATACCCTGTTCAAGCATTTTCTTTCCTTCCAGAAAATATTGATTGGAAATGCCATAAATTTCTTCCCCTTTGCAAACCGTTTCCGCAGCCCGAACAGGGCTGGATGTCCCCTTTGACAGTTCGTTCCAATAGCTGTAATCGACGTAACGCAGTTTGTCCAGATCGGCCGTCTCAAAAGCCGCATACTTCCATACAACGTCCGGAGGATAATGTTCAAAGATCTCACGGTCGGGATAGCCGCGGAAAAAACCAAGCACCCGGCCGCGCAGGACGTTTTCCCCTTCGTCGGCAAGATTCCCCTTCCGGATCAATTCCTCCGATCCTCCGACATCCTTCAATGCCTTCAAAAT
The DNA here is from genome assembly GCA_964456025.1 of uncultured Ruminiclostridium sp. Lineage (GTDB taxonomy): Bacteria > Bacillota > Clostridia > Oscillospirales > Ruminococcaceae > Ruminiclostridium_E. The sequence goes on along the minus strand of CAYVZH010000017.1, from coordinate 41,241 downwards.
CGGTTCACGAAATCTCCCGGAATCCAGTTCTTCCTTTAGGAATGCCAGAACCATTTCCTCTTCCGACGCGTCCCGCAGAATACGCATATCCGTTTCCGCCCCCCTTTTGTCCGGTATTATGACAATGACCGTGATTTATTGGAGGGAGATCACTTTTCCGTATCCCGAAGAATCCCGCCGCTGTTCCATCGAAGAATCGGCTGATATCCAAGCTTCCCATACCAATCCGCCAGATGGGTATAATGAATCCAGGAGAGATCAAAACCGTCCCGCCGAAGTGTCTCCGTTGCAAGCCGCACCATTTCCAGACCGATTCCCCGCCGGCGGAATTCGGGGATCGTCCCGACGCAGCCCGGCCCGCCGATATGAAGACCCTGAAAACGACCCATGTCAGAAAGACAGCAAAAGGCGACGATCCTTTCTCCCGCAAAAGCGCAGTAATACCGGTATTCTTCCTTGAAATACTGCACCCAGTCCTCGTCCACCTGACGAACCGCATTCCGAAGCGCCGCAAGCTCGCCGTGATACTCGCCGAATTCGATCCCGTTTAAGTCACAAGGCGGCGTCACATTCGGCAAATCTCCGCGCAGATCCATCACCAATTCCGTAAAAATCCAGTCCCGGGGCATGGTACGAATACTTTCCTCCCGGAAGAAACCCGGGTGCATACGATCAAACAGCTCTGCATAATTCATTTGCTCATCTCCTCATGCTCATCTATCAACAAAAACTTCCCTTAAAGCACCTTACCCTCCCGAAAAGAGCCGCCCGAGATCGTTGAACGTCACCAGCAGCATGAGCAGCATCAGCGCCGCAAAGCCGATAAAATGCACCATTCCCTCTTTCTCGGCGGGGATCGGCTTCCGCCGGATCGCCTCGATCAGAAGGAACAGGAACCGCGCGCCGTCGAGCGCCGGAATCGGGAGCAGATTAAAGATCCCGATATTGATCGAAATAAACGCGACGAGCGTCAGGAACGAGTTCAGGCTCATTGTCCGATACGCGGTGCTCATCGTCGTCACCACCCCGACGGGTCCCGAAAGATCGTTCAGCCCGTACGTCCCCGTGATTAGATCGGTCAGCGTGATCCAGATCAGCCGTCCCTCGGTCAGCGCGGTGCGCAGTCCTGCCGAAAGAACCGTCGCGGCGTTTTTTTCCGCCTCGGGCGCGATCGCGAAGTCAATCACGATCCCCGCCGAGCGCTCCGCGCTTGCCTGCGCGTACACAAAAGGGACTTTCTCGAGCAGGACGCGCTTTCCGTCCCGCTCTACCGTTATGTCATAATAAACATATTCGCTGTCCTGATCCGCCTTGGAAGCGGAATTCTGAAAGCAATACGAAATATCCATCGTCGTCCAGATACTCATGCCGTTCATTTCGACGATCCGATCCCCGACTCGGAGAAGCTGCGACGAAGCCGCGTCCTGCGCAAAGGCGGAGACCCTTGTGGTCGCGATTTCCGCCGAAAGCGCCACGCTGATGACGCAGACGATCAGCCCGAGGATCAGGTTCATGACCGCCCCCGCGACGATCACGATCATTCTCTGCCAGACGGGCTTGTTGCGGAAGCTGTTCGGATCGTCCGACTCAATGTCCTCGCCGAGCGAGACCGCCCCCCCGATCGGGAGCAGGCGGAAGGAATACAGCGTTTTCTTCCCCCGCCGACTGAAAACGCGGGGACCCATGCCGATCGTGAATTCGTCCACCGTCACGCCGAAGATCCGCGCCGCGGTAAAATGCCCAAGCTCGTGAATAAGAATGATCGCAAAAAAAACAAGAATGGTAATGACAATATCCATGAAAAAACCTTTCGTTCCGACTTTTTATTGAATGACAGGCGCGGCGCTCCGCGAGATCGCGCACGCAGCCGCCTCTCTTGCCGCCCGACCCGTCTCGGCAATCACCGGAAGCGTGACCTCCTTCTCCCGCGCAACCGCCACAAGCGTCTCCCCGACGATCTCGGCGATCCGATAAAACGGAAGCTCTCCCCGAAGGAACGCCGCGACCGCCGCCTCGTTCGCCGTGTTCAGGATACAAGGCGCGTTCCCGCCCTCGGCAATCGCCTTTTTCGCGAGCGCGAGACAGGGGAACGTCTCCTCGTCCGCCTTCTCGAAGGTAAGCGTTCCGATCTCGGTCAGCGAAAGGGGCTTCGCGGTGCTTTTGAGCCGCTTCGGGTACGTGATCGCGAACTGAATCGGAATCTTCATGTCGGGACAGCCGAGCTGTCCGATCACCGCGCCGTCTTCGAATTCCACCGCCGAATGGAGAATGCTCTGACGGTGAACGAGAATTTCAATCTGCTCGGGTCGAACGCCGAAAAACCATACCGCCTCGATCAGCTCCAGACCCTTGTTCATCAGCGTGGCGCTGTCCGTCGTGATCTTCTGCCCCATGCTCCAGTTCGGGTGACGAAGCGCCTGTTCCCGCGTAACGGCACGGAGCTGTTCCTTCGTATAGCCGAAAAACGGCCCTCCCGAAGCGGTCAGAAGGATCTTTTCGATCCTGTTGTCTCCCGCGCCGAGAAGGGACTGAAAGATCGCGGAATGCTCGCTGTCGATCGGGAGAACGGAAACGCCGTGCTTTTTCGCGGCCTCGGTCACGAGCGATCCGCCGACGACCATCGTTTCCTTATTCGCCAGCCCAACCGTATTCCCCGCCTCGATCGCCGCGAGCGTGGGACAGAGACCTACCATGCCGACCACCGCGTTTACCGTCAGATCGACGGGAATCCGCGCCGTCTCGCATAACCCCTCTTCCCCGCAAAGAACACGGATACCGGTATCCGCGAGCCGGAGCTTCAGGTCGCGGTATCCCTCTTCCGACCGGATACAGACCGCTTCGGGGGAAAATTCCCTTGCCTGCCGCTCGAGAAGCGCGGCGTTCGTATTCACCGCAAGCGCCCGAACGCCGATCCCGTGAAAACGGCAGACGTCGAGCGTCTGTGTTCCGATCGATCCGGTCGAGCCTAAAACCGTAATTGTTTTTCTTTCCATAGAAATGAAAAATGCCGAGCGGAAGAACCCCTCTCAACATTCCCTCCTCTCCGAGTTATTCGGATAAAAAACCGCGAAAGCCCTCCCGAACGGGAAGAACGGGAAAGCTCGCAGTACTGCAAAAAATTCAAGAAATCGGGAAAAACATCTGAAACACAAGATAAACGAACGGCGCGGTAAAAACGACGCTGTCGAACCGATCCATGACCCCGCCGTGTCCGGGAAGAATGTTCCCGAAATCCTTTACCCCGCACTGTCGTTTCAGAAGCGACATCGAAAGATCCCCGAGAACCCCGAGCCACGCGACAAAAAATCCCGTAATGGCGAGGATCGGGATATTGACCCGAAGCGTCGACCCGTCGCCGAGCGCGATCCGATCCAGAAGCACGTAGCCAAGCCCGCAGAGCGCGCCCGAAAGCGCGGAGCAGATCACCCCGCCGACGAAGCCCTCCCAGGTTTTCTTCGGACTGATCTCGGGGGAAAGCTTGTGCTTCCCGAAGAACGTCCCCGCGAAATACGCGCCGCCGTCCGCCATCCATGTCGTCACGAGCGTATAAACAATAAAGAAAACACCGTACTCCTCATAGCGGAACATAAAAAAGGCAAGCGTCGAGATCGCGAGCGGGATACAGATCGAAACAAAGGAGATCAGCCCGACCTCCTCAAACTTTACGTTCCGGTGATTGACGAGCATGGCGCAGAACATCAGGATCAGGAACAGAAAGGCGATCACGATCCCGCCCTCCCGAAGCTCGTCATAGCAGAACAGAAGCGGGAGAACGAACGAGAAGACCATCGCCGTAATGGATACCGCCTTATGCTCGGTATATTTGAGCGCCGAAAGGATCTCATAAACCGCGACAACGGAAAGGATCGCCGTAACGCCCGCCATCAGATCCTTATTATTCAGATATAAAACGAAGATCCCGATCGGGATCCCGATCGCGGCGGTAATCAGCCGTTTGATCATCGGGCGTGTCTCCTTTCTCCCGCTTTTCTTTTCCTTTTATTTTGGGCAGGGTGCGGGTCGTCTATGCTTCCGGCTTTCCGGGCCTTTCCCATTCGGGAAGGAAATCACAGTCCTCCGAACCGCCGATTCCGCTTCGCGTACTCCGAAAGCGCCCGATCCAGCTCTTCCTTCCCGAAATCGGGCCAGAGAACGTCCATAAAGACATATTCGGCATACGCCGCCTGCCAGATCAGGAAATTGGAAAGCCGCTGCTCCCCGCTCGGACGAATGATCAGATCGACCTCGGGAAGCCCGCGCGTATCCAGCCGCTCGGAAATTGCCGCTTCGGTGACCGCCTCGGGAGGAAGCCCCTCCGCGGCGATCCTTCTCGCCGCGCGCACCAGCTCGTCCCGCCCGCCGTAATTGACGGCAATGCAGCAGACGATCCCTTTGTGATCGGCGGACGCTTCGGTTACCTTTTTGATCTTTTCGCGAAGAGAAGCGGGGAGCGGCGCGGGATCACCCAGAAAAAGGAACCGCGCGTCCTCATGCACCATCGTCATCGCCTCGTCGAGATACTGCCCAAACAGGCGCATGATCGCGTCCACCTCCGCCTTCGGGCGCTTCCAGTTCTCGGTCGAGAACGCGTAAAAGGTCACGCACTCGATCCCTGCCTGCCGACAGTTTTCCACGCATTCGCGGAACGTTTTCGCTCCCTGAACGTGTCCGGCCGTCCGCGGAAGCCCGCGCTTTTTCGCCCAGCGCCCGTTTCCGTCCATAATGATCCCGACGTGGCGCGGGAGAATCGGTTTTTCCGCCATGCGTCCGCCCGTCCTTTCGGTTTAAACCTTCATAATCTCCTTTTCCTTGTCGGCGCAAATGCTGTCGATCTTATCGCAGTACTTGTCCGTCAGGGTCTGGATCTTCTTTTCACAATCCTTTACGTCGTCCTCGGTGATCTCGCTGTTCTTCTTCATCGCCTTGAACTTATCCATCGCGTCGCGGCGGCAGTTCCGAATGGTAACCTTCGCTTCCTCACCGTACTTTTTCACCTGCTTGGAAAGCTCCTTGCGGCGCTCCTCGGTAAGCTGCGGGAATACGAGCCGGAGCGCTTTTCCGTCGTTCGTCGGGGTGATCCCGATGTCGCTCGCGATGATCGCCTTTTCGATCGCCTTGAGCGAGCTTGCGTCCCAGGGCTGGATCAGAAGGATCCGCGCCTCGGAAACGGATACCGCCGCCATCGCGTTGATCGCGGTCGGAACGCCGTAATAATCCACCTGGATCTTATCGAGGATCGCGGGGTTCGCCCGCCCCGCACGGATCGTCGAGAATTCATTCTCGAGGGATTTAATGCACTTTTCCATGCTCTGTTCAGCCCGGTCAAATACTTCTTTCATGATGGTACTTCCTTTCTTAATTATGATTCGTTACTAATGTCCCGATCTTTTCGCCCATAACGGCGTCATAGATATTGTCGGGGCGGGTAAGATTAAAGACGATGATCGGGATATTATTCTCGGTGCAGAGCGCCGCCGCCGTCCCGTCGAGCACGCGGAGCCCGTTTACGAGAATGTCCTTATGGTCGAGCGTCTCGTACTTTACCGCGTCGTCGAATTTCAGCGGGTCTTTATCGTATACCCCGTCTACCATGGTCGCTTTCAGAACGACCTCCGCGCCGATCTCCACCGCGCGCAGCGCCGCCGCCGAATCGGTCGAGAAGAACGGGCTTCCCGTGCCGCAGCCGAATACCATGATCCGACCCTTTTCGAGGTTGCGCACCGCCTTTTCACGGATATACGGCTCACAGATCGCGTTCATGGCGATCGCCGCCTGTACCCTTACGGCACAGCCGAGACTTTTCAGCGTATCGCCGACCGCGAGCGCGTTCATCGTCGTCGCGAGCATTCCGATATGATCCGCCGTTACGCGGTCCATATGCTCGCTCGTCCGTCCGCGCCAGAAATTTCCGCCGCCGACGACGATCCCGATCTGTACGCCCTCCTCCCAGCAGTGCTTTACGCTTTTACAGATATTCTCGATCGTCGGGAGATCGAGCCCCGTCTGTTTCTCGCCCGCGAGCGCCTCACCGCTCAGCTTCAGCATTACCCGTTTGTACTTCGGTTTCATAGCCGCTCCTTTCCCGCGCGTACCCGTTGACCTATTAGACCTGAAATCAATCGTTCAGAAGACGGATCGAGCTTAATACCGTAAGCTTTTTCACCTTCTCCGCGAATTCGCTCTCCCGAATTTCACCCGTCAGGAAGGCGATCTCGTTTTCGGGTGCGTTCTCTCTCGTAAGTACGCGAACCTCGCCGAACAGCGCCTTCGCCGCCGCAAGCTGCGCCTCGGCGCGAATGTAATAACGGAAGCGCAGCTCGCCCGTCGGAATGATAAAGTCCTGCGTGCTGTCTTCCCAGTGCATGGAACGCGAAGCGCCCGTCGCTTTTGCCGCCGCGGCAATGTCCGAAACGACCGCGCTCGCCGTCGGGAGCTTTCCCGCGCCCTTTCCGTAGAACACAACGTCGCCCGTCGCGTCGCCCTTTACAAGAACGGCGTTAAATACGTCGTTCACGCCCGCGAGCTGGCTTTCCCCGCCGATCACGGCGGGACAGGTCATGACCGCGACCCTTCCGTCCTTTTCATAAGTAAAACCGATCAGCTTGATGACCGCGTTCATGCTTTCGCAGTATTTTACGTCGGAAAGCGTGATGCCCGTGATCCCCTCGGTATAGATATTGTCGGGATAAACGTGCCGCCCGAAAGCGAGGGACGCTAAAATACAAATTTTACGGCAGGTATCGTGTCCCTCGACGTCCGCCGAAGGGTCGCGCTCCGCGTAGCCCAAGTCCTGCGCGATCCGAAGCGCCTCGTCGAAGCCCATTCCCTCGCGGATCATCTTCGTCAGGATAAAGTTCGTCGTCCCGTTCAGAATCCCCGCGATCCCGTCGATTCGATTCGCCGAAAGGCACTGATTGAGCGACCGGATAATCGGGATCCCGCCGCCGACACTCGCCTCGAAGAAAAAGCTCACGTTCTTTTCGCGCGCGATCCTCAGAAGCTCCGCGCCCTTCGCCGCGACCAGCTCCTTATTCGAGGTCACGACGCTTTTCCCCGCCTCAAGCAGGCGCTTTACATAAGGATACGCGAATTTAAGCCCGCCCATGACTTCGGCGCAGACCGAAATCTCGGGATCGTTGACGATCTGTTCAAAATCCTTCGTAAATTTATCGGCGTAAGGGCTGTCGGGAAAGTCGCGAATATCGAGAATGTACTTTACGTCCATTTCCTCGCCCGCTTTTTCCTCGAGCGCTTTTTTATTTCTATAGAACACCTCGACCGTTCCCGAGCCGACCGTTCCGTAACCGAGTATTGCGATCTTTTTCATGCGCCGTTTCCTTTCCTGTGCTTTTTGGGGGTGCAAGCTCGTTCCGAGTCCCGCCGCTTCAAAAAATTCCTGTTCTGTTTATTATAACATAAATTCAAGCGCCAAAGGCGCGGCGGCGTGCAACGCCGGGCTTTCGCGCAGCGAAAGCAATTTATGTTTCAATAAAAGCGGCGGGCGGCGGAGCCGCAGACGGTGCGAAGCGCCGTCACAAAACCGCGGACGGTTTTGCGCCGCTTTTATTATACCATAAAATCGCCGTACTGACAAGTGCTTTTTTCATTTTTTGGCAGGAGTGCTCTCCCCGCCGTCTTTCTCTCCCGCTTTTTTTCTCCCCCGCTTCTTCGGCGCACTGTCCGTCGGGACGGACTTCGCCTGCAATAACATTTTTTTCAGGTACTGTCCCGTATACGAAGCCTCGTTTTCACAGATCTCCTCGGGCGTACCCTGCGCGATAACGGTTCCGCCGCCGCTTCCGCCCTCGGGACCGAGGTCGATGATATAGTCCGCCGTCTTGATCACGTCTAAATTATGCTCGATCACGATGATCGTGTTCCCGTCCGCCGAAAGCTTCCGCAGCACCTCGATCAGCTTATGCACGTCCGCGGTATGCAGTCCCGTCGTCGGCTCGTCGAGAATGTAGACCGTCCGCCCCGTCGGGCGCTTCGACAGCTCCGCCGCGAGCTTTACCCGCTGCGCCTCGCCGCCCGAAAGGGTCGTCGCGGGCTGACCGATCTTGACGTACCCGAGTCCCACGTCGTACAGCGTCTGAAGCCGCCGCGCCAGCTTCGGAAGGTTCGAGAAGAAGGAAAGTCCCTCCTCGACCGTCATTTCCAGCACGTCGTAAATGCTCTTCCCCTTATATTTCACTTCAAGCGTTTCGCGGTTATAGCGGTGCCCCTTACAAACCTCGCACGGTACAAAAATGTCGGGAAGGAAGTGCATTTCAATCTTGATGATCCCGTCGCCCTGACAGGCCTCGCACCGTCCGCCCTTTACGTTGAAGGAGAACCGTCCCGTCCCGTAGCCGCGCATTTTCGCGTCGTTCGTCGAGGCGAACAGGTCGCGAATGTCGGTAAAAAGTCCCGTATACGTCGCGGGGTTTGAGCGCGGCGTGCGCCCGATCGGCGCCTGATCGATCGCGATGATCTTATCGAGGGAATCGACCCCCTCGATCTCGCGGAAATTGCCCGCCTTCGTTTTCGCCCGATTGAGCCGCGCGGCAAGCTCCTTATAAAGGATCTCGTTGACAAGCGAGCTTTTCCCGCTCCCCGAAACGCCCGTCACGCAGGTAAACAGCCCGAGCGGAAAGGAAACGTCGATATTTTTGAGATTGTTCTCCGCCGCACCCCGCACGGTCAGCCAGCGCCCGTCCGGCTTTCTCCGCTCGGCGGGGACGGGGATAAAGCGCTGTCCGCTCAGGTACTGCCCCGTCATCGATGCTTCACAGGCCATGATCTCCTCCGCCGTTCCCGCGCAGACGATCTCCCCGCCGTGAACGCCCGCGCCGGGACCGACGTCTACGATATAATCGGCGGCGCGCATGGTGTCCTCGTCATGCTCCACCACGATCACGGTATTCCCCATATCGCGCAGACGGCAGAGCGTCGCAATCAGCTTGTCGTTGTCCCGCTGGTGCAGCCCGATACTCGGCTCGTCGAGAATATATAAAACGCCCATGAGCGCGCTCCCGATCTGGGTCGCGAGACGGATCCGCTGGCTCTCCCCGCCCGAAAGCGTCCCCGCCGAGCGTGACAGCGTGAGATACTCCAGCCCCACGTTCCGAAGGAAGCTGAGCCGCCCGAGAATTTCCTTTAAAATGCGCGCGCCGATGAGTTTATCCCGTTCGGAAAGCTCGATTTTCTCAATAAATTCGACCGCCTCCGAAATGCTCATCTTACAGAAGTCACTGATATTGATCCCCGCGACCGTGACCGCGAGCGATTCCGGCTTAAGCCGCTCGCCATGACAGTCGGGACAGAGGGTATCGCTCATGTAATTGCTCTCGATCTCGTCGCGGGAATAGCTGCTCCCCGAATCGCGGTACCGCCGTTCGAGGTTGTTGACGACGCCCTCGAAGTCGGAATTCCGATACCCCCCGCCAAAGGAGTCGATCACGTCGATCCGGATCTTTTCCCCGCCCGTCCCGTAAAGGAAGATCCCAAGCTCCTCGGGCTTCAGGTCCTTTACCGGGGTATCGAGCGAGATCCCGTAATGCTTCGAGATCGCGTTATAATACATCATCGCGACCGAGTTTTCGTCAAGGGAGTTCCAGCCGCTCGCCTTGATCGCCCCTTCGCGGATACTTAAATTCGGGTCGGGAATGATCAGCCGCTCGTCCACCCGCCGAAGCACGCCCAGCCCCGTACAACGCGGACACGCGCCGAACGGGTTGTTGAACGAAAACATTCGCGGGACAAGCTCGTCCACGCTGATATTATGCTCGGGGCAGGCATAGCTCTGCGAAAAATGAAGCTCCTCCCCGTCGATCACGTCAATATAGATCAGCCCATCGGTCAGCTTTCCCGCCGTCTCAAGGCTGTCTGTCAGGCGGGAATCCATTTCGGGCTTTACGACGAGACGGTCTACGACCACCTCGATATTGTGCTTCTTGTTTTTTTCCGGCTTGATCTTTTCGGACAGGTCGTAAAGGATCCCGTCCACCCGTACGCGCACGAAGCCCTGCTTGCGGACGCCCTCCAGCTCCTTCTGATACTCGCCCTTCCGTCCGCGCGCGATCGGCGCTAAAATCTGGATCTTCGTCCCCTCGGGAAGCTCCTTGACCCGATCGACGATCTGATCGATCGTCTGATGACGGATCTCCCGTCCGCAGATCGGACAGTGCGGAATCCCGATCCGCGCGTATAAAAGGCGGAGATAGTCGTAAATTTCGGTGACCGTGCCGACGGTCGAACGCGGGTTTTTCGAGGTCGTTTTCTGGTCGATCGAGATCGCGGGGGAAAGCCCCTCGATGCTGTCCACGTCGGGCTTCTCCATCTGCCCCAGAAACATTCTCGCGTAGGACGAAAGACTTTCCATATACCGCCGCTGTCCGTCCGCGTAGATCGTGTCGAACGCGAGCGAGGACTTCCCCGAGCCGGAAAGCCCCGTCATAACGATGAGCTTGTCCCGCGGGATCGTTAAATTCACGTTTTTGAGATTGTGTTCCCTCGCCCCGCGAATGACGATTTTATCGCTTGCCATAATATTACCCTTTTGTTTTTCCTTTCCTTATTCTTGACATTTTTCAAAGCTTGTGGCATAATAAAAACAAGAAGCTTTACCGTTTTCCCGAAAGGAGAATGAATATGGGAATGACCGATAAGCAGTTTAACGGTTTTGTTCGTTTTGTGCTGGACGATATTCTGGAAGTCCTCGAGAAAATGCCCGAGGGAGCCGAGAAAGAAAAGCTGCAAAAGCTTGCCGATAATCTGCAAAAAACCATTGAGGATTAAGAACATGTCTTCACAAGATATTACGCTTGCCTTTTTGGCAAATTCTTATGAAGACAAGTTCCAGCCCCTCCGAACGTCCTGCCCGAGAAAATCGGGGAGGACGTTTATTTTTCTTCCTTCAATTCCTTGATCTTATCCCGGAAATACGCCGCCTGCTCAAAATCAAGAAGCTTCGCCGCGTCCTTCATCATCGCCGTATACGACGCGATCAGCTTTTCCTTCTCCTGCTTCGGGAGCTTCTTCGGATTCTTCTTTCCGCCGTCCGAGCCGCTTCCCGGCGCGGCGATCTCGATCACGTCGCGGACTTCCTTGATGATCGTCTGCGGAACGATCCCGTGCTCCTCGTTATACGCGATCTGAAGCGCGCGGCGGCGGTTCGTCTCGCGGATCGCGCTTTCCATGCTCCCCGTGACGCTGTCGGCGTACATGACGACCGTTCCATTCGCGTTTCTCGCCGCGCGCCCGATCGTCTGAATGAGCGAGGATTCGCTTCGCAGGAAGCCCTCCTTATCCGCGTCGAGAATGGCGACGAGCGACACCTCGGGAAGGTCAAGCCCCTCGCGGAGCAGGTTGATCCCGACCAGCACGTCGAATTCCCCGAGCCGGAGATCCCTTACGATCTCCATGCGCTCAATCGTGTCAACGTCATGGTGCATATAGCGGATCTTGATATCCAGCTTTTCAAGGTATTTCGTCAGATCCTCCGCCATTTTTTTCGTAAGCGTCGTGATGAGGACGCGCTCCTTCCGCTCGATCCGCTTGTTGATCTCGGTGACGAGATCTTCGATCTGCCCCTCGGTCGGACGGACGGAAATTTCGGGGTCGAGAAGCCCCGTCGGGCGAATGATCTGCTCCGCCATGGCGGAAACGTGTTCTTTTTCAAAAGGTCCCGGCGTTGCAGAAACATAGATCGCCTGATTGATCTTCGCGTAAAATTCGTCGAAATTCAGCGGGCGGTTATCGTAAGCCGACGGAAGCCGGAAGCCGTATTCAATGAGGTTTTTCTTCCGCGCCGCGTCGCCGCCGAACATTCCGCGCACCTGCGGGAGCGTCACATGGCTCTCGTCCACGAGCAGGAGAAAATCCTCCGGAAAATGGTCGATGAGCGTGATCGGCGTGCTTCCCGGGGCGCGTCCGCTTAAAATGCGGGAATAGTTTTCGATCCCCTTGCACATTCCGATCTCGCGGAGCATTTCCATGTCGTATCTCGTCCGCTCGGCGATCCTTTGCGCCTCGATCAGGCGGTGCTCCGCGGTGAATTTTTCGACCTGCTCCTCCATTTCCCGCTCGATCTCCGCGAGCGCGACCTCCATTTTGTCCCGGCTTACGATATAGTGCGAGGCGGGGAAGATCGCCGCGTGCGAAAGCTCGCGCTTTACATGACCCGAAACGACCTCGAATTCCGAGATCCGGTCGATCTCGTCGCCGAAAAACTCGACCCGTACCGCCATGTCCGCCGTCGCCCCCGCGGGGAAAATTTCCACCGTATCGCCGCGGACGCGGAACTTGTTCCGGATAAAATTGAGGTCGTTGCGCTCGTACTGCATTTCGATCAGGCACTTTAAAAGCCCGTCACGCGAAAGAGCCGCCCCTTTTCGTAAAGAGACGGTATTCGCGCGGTATTCCTCAGGACTTCCGAGACTGTAAATACAGGAAACGCTCGCGACAATGATCACGTCCCGCCGCTCGGCGAGCGAAAAGGTCGCCGAATGGCGGAGACGGTCAATATCGTCGTTGATCGCGCTGTCCTTTTCGATATAGGCGTCGGTCGAGGGGATATATGCCTCGGGCTGGTAATAATCGTAATAGCTCACGAAATATTCGACCGCGTTTTCGGGGAAAAATTCGCGGAACTCGCTGCAAAGCTGGGCGGCGAGGGTCTTATTGTGCGCGAGGACAAGCGTCGGTCGGTTGACGCGCTCAATAATGTTTGCCATCGTGAAGGTCTTTCCCGAGCCGGTCACGCCGAGCAGGCACTGTTCCCGCTCACCGTTCAGGACCCCGTTCGCGAGAAGCTCGATCGCCTGCGGCTGATCGCCCGTCGGCTCATATTTTGATACTAATTTAAAATGATCCATATTTCCTCGTTTTTAGCAAGATCGAAGATTTTTTTAACATTAAATATGCACTTTTCCGCGTTCACGGATACGCTCCGAGGGCTATTCGGGAATGGTTCCGATCCGACCCGAAAGCTCCCGCATGAATTCGTCCAGCTCCGGCGTATCCAGCGGGCCTTCCTCCTCTTCGGGACAGGGCGCACCCTTCCCGGGACGCCTTATCTCCTTCTGAAACCTTTCAAGCTCGTCCGCCCAGGTGACCTTCCCGTGCCGCGATCCGCGCAGCGAAATGCTCCCGCCCGGCGAAACGATCACGTGATCGAGCAGCAGAATATCCAACTCGAATAACAGCCGCGAAAGCTTTGTCGTTACCTCGCAGTCAATGCCCGACGGAACCGCGAACCCCCTCGGGTGATTGTGCGCGATGATCACGCGGTCACAGCCGTTGCGGAGCGCGAAATCCGCCAGTTTCCGCGCGGAAAGCTCCACTTTCCCGAACGTCCCGGCTAAGATCATCTCTTCCTTGACAAGACAGAGATCCTCCGTGATCGTCATGGCGCGGATCTGTTCGACGGTCACGCCGAGAAACACACCCTCAAAGTATTTCTTTATCGCCTCCGTCGTCCGGAAGCGCTTTTTTACGGGGTCGGAAAAGCTCGACGAACGCAGGTAATACCCCGCAAAAAGCTGCGTAAAGCGGATAAAATTCGCGGCGCTCTCGCCGATCCCCCTGACTGTCAGAAGTTCCTCCTGACTCGCCTCCAGAATGCCGCGGATCGACCCGAAGCGCTCTAAAAGACGGTGCGCGAGCGGATTCGTGTCCCCGTTCGGAAAAACGGAAAAGAGAAACATCTCGACGATCTGAATATCGGTAAATCTGTCCAGCCCCTCGGTAAGCGCGATCTGCCGCATACGGCGGCGGTGTCCCATGTGAATTTGCTTTCCTTCCTCCGAAGGAAGCAGTTCCTTTCCTTTAGCGCCCTCTGCCATTTTCGTCTGTGTCTGGGCTTAATTTTCCGTAAATACCGCGCCGACGCTCGCGTCGCCCGCCATTTTCGCGTAGCGCTTGAGATAGCCGCTGAGCTGCTTCGGGGGCAGGATTCCCTTTTCGCGGCGCTTTGCGATCTCTTCCTCGGGAACGAGCAGCTCCATGCTCCGGTTCGGAATGTCGATATGGATCCGATCTCCGTTCTCCACGAACGCGATCAGACCGCCGTCCGCCGCCTCGGGCGAAACATGACCGACCGCCGCGCCTCTGCTGGCGCCGCTGAAGCGTCCGTCGGTGATGAGCGCAACGCTTCCGTCCAAACCCTTTCCGACGATCGCCGCCGTCGGCGCAAGCATTTCGGGCATACCTGGACCGCCCTTCGGTCCCTCATAGCGGATCACAACCACGTCGCCCGCCGTTACCTCGCCGCCGAGGATCGCGTCACAGGCTGCCTGCTCGCCGTCGTACACCTTCGCCGTTCCCGTAAAGTCCATCATTTCGGGCTTTACTGCGCCCTGCTTTACGACCGCGCCGTTTAAGGCGAGATTGCCCTTTAAGACCGCGATCCCTCCGTCCGCGCGGATCGGCGCGTCCGCCTTATGAATGATGGTTCCGTCCGCGGCCGCCGCGTTCTTCAGGCGGTCGCCCTGCGTTCCGCTGACGGTAAGAACGTCGAGATCGACAATATCCTTCTTGGAAAGTTCTTTTAACACTGCCTGAATGCCGCCGACCTCGTTTAAATCCTCAATAAAAATACTGCTCGCGGGGTTGAGCTTCGAGAGCTGGGGTACCTTCCGGCTCATCGCGTCAATATCGTCGATCGTCACGTCCACGCCCGCCTCATGCGCGATCGCGAGGAGGTGAAGAACGGTATTTGAGGACGCGCCGATCGCCATATCGGTCGCGAGCGCGTTCAGCATATTTCTTCTCGTGATAATGTCGAGCGGGCGGATATTTTCCTTCACCAGCTCCACGGCGCGCTCGCCCGTCTCCTTCGCGAGCCTTCTTCTCGCGGAATTGACCGCCGGCTCTGTCCCGTTAAACGGTAGCGCAAGCCCGATCGCCTCGGTCAGGCAGTTCATCGAATTTGCGGTATACATTCCCGAGCAGGAGCCGCAGGTCGGGCAGGCACGGTTCTCGAAATCAAGAATATCCGCGTCGCCGATCTCGCCGTTGGAATACTGCCCGATCGCCTCGTAAATTTCGGAATAGCCGAGCCTTTTCCCGTGGATCACGCCCGCCTTCATCGGGCCGCCGCTTACAAAGATCGAGGGAAGGTTCATTCTCGCCGCCGCCATGATCATGCCGGGGACGATCTTGTCACAGTTCGGGATAAATACGACCCCGTCGAGCGGGTGCGCGGTCAGCATGACCTCAATACTGTCGGCAATCAACTCGCGGGAGGCAAGCGAATACCGCATTCCCTGATGATTCATCGCCAGTCCGTCGCAAACGCCGATCGTGAAAAACTCGAAGGGTACGCCGCCCGCGTTGCGGATCCCGTCCTTTACCGCGCGTGAAATTTCGTGCAGGTGCATATGCCCCGGCACATAGTCGCTCGCCGCGCAAACCACCGCGATAAACGGCTTCTTCATCTCGCTGTCCGTAAGTCCGAGCGCCTTTAACAGGGCTCTGTGGGGGGTACGGCTTACGCCCTCTTTGATCAGATCGCTTCTCATAATGATCCTTCCTTTCTCGTTCCTTTACTTTTTATTTTGTGCACTTTCCGGATTCTCCGGAACCTTTTCCGTCGGTTTCTTGGGCGCGGGTGCCGGCTTGGCGCCGAATACGCTCTTTAAGATGTTTCCGGAATCAGCGGATTTCCCGAGCATTGCCGCGCCGATGATCCCCGCGTCGTTCCCGAGCTTGCAGATACAAATTTCGGTATTTTTCGCGCTGCCCCGCGAGAAAATGTCCTTCGCCACCTGCTCCTTCAGCGGGTTCAGGAGCGCGTCGCCCTCGTTGCATACCCCGCCGCCGATACAAAGAATATCGGGCTGGAAAACGTTGATCGTATTGGTAATCCCGCAGGCGAGGTGCTTGATATACCGCTCGACGACCTCGATTCCCGTTTCGTCAAGCAATTTCGCCGCGTTGAACGCCGTCCGCGCGCTGAAGCGCCCGTCCGTCTCGACAAGCTGCTTGATCTTGCTTTTCGGGTGAAGCTCCGCCGCCTCTCTGGTCATGCGCGCCAGTCCCGTCGCAGAGCAGTACGCCTCGAAGCAGCCCTTTCTTCCGCAGCTGCACTCGTACCCGTCCACCACGATCACGGTATGTCCGATCTCGCCGCCCGCGAAGTTCGAGCCGCCGAAAATTTTCCCGTTAATGATGATCCCAGCGCCGACGCCCGTCCCGAGCGTGATGACGACGGCGTTTTTCGCGCCCTTCGCCGCGCCCGCGAGGTATTCTCCGTAAGCGGCGGCGTTCGCGTCGTTATCCAGGTAGACCTTCCGCTCGAACGCCTTTTCGAGATCCGCCGCGAGCGGGACATTGTTCCATTTCAGATTGTTGGAATATTCGACCGTTCCCGTTTCGGGGTTGCAGAAGCCCGGACAGCCCACGCCGATCCAGCGCACGTCCTCGGAATCGAGCTTCGCGTCCGCGAGCGCGAGCCGCACCGTCTCGATAATATCCGCAAGGATCTCCTCATAGCTTCGCCCGACCTCGGTTTTCAGCTTTCCCCGTCCGACGATCTCATAATTTTCATCGACAACGCCCGTTGAAAGATTCGTTCCGCCGATGTCGATCCCGATATAATACTTCATTCGTTCGTCTCCTTTCCGTTTGGCGGCTCTCCGCGCTTCCAAGTGATACAAAAAAGCCCGCTCGGGGACAGCGCGAAATTTTCGGTATCGCACAGTCCCGCGGGCTTCGCCGCCTGCCATAAAGATCAAGAGAATCAAACCCCCGAAAGGATCACTTCTCCCTCACCCTCGATCATAAATTCACCCTCACCGGCTGGAATAAAGGCGCTTTCCCCTTTTTTCAGGGATACGCCGCCGACCGTGACCGACCCGTCCAGCACGAGGAGCGAAAGGAACGAGCTTTCGTCCGCCGTCAGCACCGCCTTCACCGCGATCTCGAGCCGTTTTACCGTAAAGTATTCGCACGCCGCGAGAAGTGTTTCGACATAGCCCTCGCGCTGTACCGGCTCGCCCATCGGCTTCGTCGGACGCGTCGGCGGGATCAGCTTCGTAACCTCGCACGCCTTTTCCACATGAAGCTCACGCGGCTTTCCGTCCGTGCCGACCCGCCCGTAATCGTAAATGCGGTAGGTCGTATTGCTGTTCTGCTGGATCTCGGCGATCAGGATCCCCTTCCCGATCGCGTGAAGCGTTCCCGCTTCGATAAAAAACACATCGCCCTTATGAACGGGAACGTTATTCGTCACCTCAAGCAAGGTGTTTTCGCGGATCCTCTGCGCGAATTCATCCCTTGTGATCGGCTTTTTAAAGCCGTAAAGAAGCTCCGCCCCCTCGTCACAGTCCACGATATACCACATCTCGGTTTTCCCGTACTCCCCCTCCACGCGCAGCGCGTAGTCGTTTTCGGGGTGAACCTGCACCGAAAGATTGTCCTTCGCGTCGATCAGCTTGATAAGGATCGGGAAATACTCGAATTTCTCGGCGTTTTTCCCGAGAACGTCTTTTCCCTTTATATCAATATATTCGCGAAGGGTTTTCCCTGCGAATTCGCCGTTTTCGATCACACTCTGCCCGTCCTTATGACAGGACAGCTCCCAGCTTTCGGCGATCTTTTCCTTGTCGGATCTTTTCCCGTATTCGTCTCTGAGCCTTGTTCCGCCCCAGAGATAATCCTTGCAGGGCGCGGCGAGCTTCAAGATTTCCATATTTATGATCATTCCTTTCCTATGGAGGAAGTTTGTGCCGAGGCACAAACGACGGGTTTGAAAAATCAAAGATTTTTCAAACATTCTCCTCCGAAGGTTACTTTGAATTTAGTATACCACAATTTCGGAAAAATGTAAAGATTTTTCCGGACTTTTTTTATGGGGATCCCGCGGAAAAACCCGTTTTGACCGTTCCGTCGGCGGTCAAAACGGGTTTTCGTATAAAAAGCGACTCTTATACTAATAACCATTTGATTTGTGGATAAAATCCACAAATCAAATCCTTCGGCAAAGCCGAAGGTGCGCCGATAGGCGCAGGTTATTTACGTTCAATACAATAACCGAGGGAGCGCAGCTCCCTCGCCCTGCCGCAAGGCGACAGGGAATTTAAAAACCGATTTATTCGGTTTTAAAATGGTTATTAGTATTACCGATAATACGTCTCCGCCAGCTCTTTCAGAAACGCCGCGGATTTTTCGTTGATCTGCCCCGGCTTCGCCCGCCAGTTCCAGTTTCCGCCAAGAGTAGAGGGGATATTCATGCGCGCGCGGTCGTCCAGCCCGAGCACGTCCTGCATGGTCACGACCGCGAGCGCGGCGGAGCTTGCGTATAATACGCGCAAAAAGCACTTGTTCAGCTTCTCAAACGGACGGGGCTTCAAATAGCGGCGGCACATCGCCTGCGCACGCGGATCGGCGGACTTGTACCAGCCGAGAACGGTGGAATTGTCGTGCGTCCCCGTATAAACGACGGCGTTTTCGGGATAGCGGTGGGGAAGGTGGTCGTTATCGCTGAATTCGGGGTTGAAGCCGAATTGCAGCACGCGCATTCCGGGAAATCCCGACGCTTTCAGAAGCTCCTTCACGCTGTCGAAGATGTCGCCCAAGTCCTCGGCAATGATCGAAACGTTCGGGTGCTTTTCCTTCAGGGCGTTCCATAAGTCCATGCCGGGGCCCTGCTCCCACTTCCCGTTTACGGCGGTGCTTTCGCCGTAGGGGACTGCCCAGTAGGTGTCAAAGGCACGGAAATGGTCGATCCGCACCACGTCATACAGCGAGGAAGCCTTTTCGATCCGCCTGCTCCACCATTCGTAGCCGTCTTCTTTCATTTTTGCCCAGTCGTAAAGCGGGTTCCCCCAAAGCTGTCCCGTTTCGGAGAAATAATCCGGCGGAACGCCCGCGACCGCCTTCGGGTTGAGGTTTTCGTCCGTCTGGTACAGCTCCGGCTCCGCCCAGACGTCGGCGCTGTCGGGCGAGACATAGATCGGAATATCGCCGATCAGCTTGATCCCGTTTTGATTGGCATAGCTTTTGAGCCGCTCCCACTGCGCATAAAAAACGAATTGCAGGAATTTCCAGAATTCGGTCTCTTTGTGCAGACGTTCACGCGCCGCCGAAAGCGCGCCTTCCTCGCGGCGGCGAAGCTCCCCGCTCCACTGCGTCCACGAGATCCCGCCGTTTTCCTCCTTGATCGCCATAAAGAGGGCGTAATCGCCGAGCCACGCCGCTTCGCGCTGCACAAAAGCGTCATAATCCGCGTCGGGGCGGAAATGCTCAAACGCCTCGCGCAAAAGCGCCATTTTCGTCCTTGTCACCTTTTCGTAATCGACGGTACAGGGATCGGAACCGAAATCCGCCCCGCGAAGCCGCTCTTTCGGGAGAAGACCCTGCTGCGTCAACCCGTCAAGGTCAATCAGGAGCGGATTTCCCGCGAAGGTAGAAAAGGACTGATACGGCGAATCGCCGTAGCCCGTCGGCCCGATCGGAAGCACCTGCCAGTATTTCTGACCCGCGCTTTTCAGCCAGTCCGCGAACGCCTCCGCCTGCGCGCCGAACGTTCCGATCCCGTAGGGCGAAGGGAGGCTGGTAATGTGCATAAGAACACCGCAGGAGCGGTTCATGGAAAATTCCTCCTTGTGTGTTATTTATAAGAGATTTTGAGAGAAGATTAAGAGAAAATATATTCTTGCGGGGACTCCGTCCCCACACCCCTGCCAAAGGAAACTTTTTCCTTTGGAATCCTTTTTCCCATTGCAATTTTTCCCAATATCGACCTTGCGGCTGTCAGGTCGCAAGTCTTGTAAGGAAGAACATAAATTTCCTCAAAAAGACAAATTTACCTAAAGCAATATTGCTTTTCGCTTCCTTGCAAGCAGGAGGCTTGCAGGCAAAAGTCCAAAGCGAGCCGCAAGGATGCGGCTGTTGTCCGTCCAAAGCTTCGGCATGGACGCCGAAGCCCAAAACGGGCAATCCGCATTGGACGCGGCGCAGACAAAGCTTTTGCCGAGGCGACCAAAAGGAAGCAGAGGTGTGGGGTGCGACAGGAAGTCGCAAGGCAAGCGCCCCAAGCGCCGCATGGACGCGGCGCAAAACAAAGCGCTTGCCCATGGAGCTTCCCCACAAAATCATTATCCTTCTCTCAATCTCTATTCAATCAATTATCCGCCGTTTTATCCGTGCGGAACGGCGCGACGGGGAGTCCGTTCGCCCCGTAGAGCGTTACGTCCCCGTAATTCGTCCATTCATAGCGAACCTGCTCCGGCGCGGGAACCTCGTCGGAATGCACAAAAATTTTATCGCCGCACAGCTCAAACGAAGCGGGGTGATACACGCCGTCCGCGCCCGCGATCTCGAAGCCGCAGGGCTCTCCCTTCACTTCAAAGCCGCCCTCCGCATAATCGAACGAAACCTCGATCCCGTTCCCCTTGACGAGATGAGAACGGTAGAGCGGCGCGAACGCCTTCGGCGAGGGATCGCCGTAAGCGATCGCCATTGCCTGTAAATACAGCCGATGTCCGACAGGCTCCTTATCCTTCGGGTGAATTTCGTTGAATTCGCCGCAGTCGAGAATGACCGCAAGCCCCGTGTTCTTGATCGTCCGGAACGCCTTTTCCTGCGCCTCGCGGATCAGGCACCAGTGCTTCCAGTCCGCGTCGTCCTTATAGCGGTGCATGGGAAGCTGAACGATCAGGAACGGAAGCTCGTCGTCGCCCCAGTCCTCGCGCCAAAGCGTAATCAGCCCGCGCAGCATTTTATAGTAATATTTCGGGCGGTTGTCGTCGCTTTCACCCTGATAGTAAAGGAATCCGCGGAGCGTATAGGGGCAGACGCGGCGAACCATGCTTTCGTAAAGCGCGGTCGCGTGGAAGGGATTGCGCGGGCAGAGCGGCCCGGGATATTTATTGACCCCGCAGGCAGCCTGTACCTCGTCCCAGCTCGCGTTCGGGTGTTCGCGGTAAAAGGCAATGCTTTTTTCGTTCCATTCGCGGTCGTATTCGACATATTCCTCGTATTCGCGAGCTAGCTCCTCCGCGGTCTTTCCCGCGCAGTTCTTGTCGTACTCGTCGAGGTCAAAGCGCATATCCGAATCCGCCGAAAGGCTTTCGCGGCTCATCCAGTGGCTCGCCTTTGTCCCGCCCCAGTTGCAGCCGATGATCCCGACAGTACAGCCGAGCCGGTCGGCAAGCTCCTTCGCGTAGAAATAGCCGACCGCCGACCAAGCTTTCGCCGATTCGGAATCGAATTTCGACCAGCCCGAATTTTCTTCGGAGCGGTAGAAATCCTCGGCCACGGGATCATTTTTGGGGGTCGGGGAACCCTGTGTCATAAAATCCTTTGATCTGTAAAAATCCGCGTCAGGAAGAACCTTCTTTTGGGTATAATAAAAGCGGACGTTCGGTGTCGCGTCGTTTTTGAGCCGATCCGCGCCCGTTTTGCAGTTCTGAAGCTCCAGCTCCATGTTCGACTGTCCGCCCGCGAGCCAGACCTCCCCGACCGCGACGTCGGTAAAACGCTTTTCCGCCCCGCCGCAGCGCACCGTCAGGGTATAACCCTCGCCCGCGCCGTGCGGCGGAAGGATCGCCTGCCATTTTTCGTCCCGAACCGTTGTTTTCACGGTTTCGCCCTCGAACTCGACCGTGACCTCCGCGCCGTTTTCGCCCTCGCCGAACACCGCAATGTTCTTTTCACGCTGTAAGACCATTCTGTCGCTGAATACAGCGGCAACTTTAAAATTTGCCATAATTTTAACCATTCCTTTCCTCTGGAGGAAGTTTGTGCCGAGCGGATTTGCCGAGGCACAAACGACGGGTTTGAAAAATCGGAGATTTTTCAAACATTTTTCCTTTCTTGTATGTTGAAATTTAAAAGACTTACGAGAGAATTGTTTTATTGTGGGGACTCCGTCCCCGCAATAATCTTTTTATCTTTCTTTAATACATGGGATCTCCCTCACACCGTACCGCAGCAGCTCCTCCACACAGTCCCCGTCGATCCGCTCCCCCGGCATGACGAGCGGAACGCACGGCGGGCAGGGAGAAACGATCTCCGCGCAGATTCTTCCTTCCGCGTTTGCGGTCTTTTCCGTTTCCTTTTCCGACAAGAGCGCCTCGCGCGGCGAGAGGATCGCTTTCGGCTTTAAAATTTTATGGGGAGGGATCGTGATCGGAGGCTTTTGCGGAATGCCCGAAAAGATTTCCGAAAGCCGCGGGAAATCCTCCCTCGGCTGAACCGCCGAAAAGAGCAGCACCGTATACCGCTCGTCGCTCATCTCGCATTCCGCGCCGCTTTCGCGAAGCAAGGCGGCGAGCGCCTGTCCCGTATACCCAAACGCCGCCGCGTCCACTGTGATCCGCAGGGCGTCGCTGTTCCGCAGGGTGAAGCCAAGCCGTTTCAGTCCCTCCTTCAGCCGCACGGTATCCTCCATGGCTTGCCACGCCCGCTCCGCTCCCTCCGAAAGAAAGCGGTTGCACAGGTCGAGACTGTCCAGGATCGGATACGGGGGGCTGGACGAACCGAAAAGCGCCATTGCCTTTTTCGCCAAAGGACGAAGCGCGGGGTCTTTCAGGTGCAGATACGCCGCCCCCGTCAGCGCGGGGAGGGTCTTATGCGCGCTGTCGGCGGTCATGTCCGCGCCGCGCGTGATCGGGTGATCGTCCGTAAAAACGCGGTACGCCCCGTGGGCGTTATCCGCGAGGAGAAGCACACCCCGCTTATGGCAGGCCTCCGCGACCGCGGCAAGATCCGCCGCCCCGCCGTAATAATCGACCGCGTTCAGAAAAACCGCCGCCGTATCACCGCCGATCGCCGCTTCGACCGCCTCGGGAGAGACCGCCGCGCCGAGAAATTCCTCCGGAGCAATCCACCGAATCTCAAAACCGAGCAGGGCACAGGCGGAAACAAGGCTGCGGTGCGAATACCGCCCCGCTATGACCGTCCGCTTTTCCGTGAGTGCCCGCACCGTGCCGAGCATTCCCTGAATGCAGAGCGTGCTCCCGCCGCAGGAATAAAGCGTGTCCCCCGCGCCGAACAGCGCGGCGGCGTTTTTCTCGCTTTCGAGAATGATCCCCGCACTCTCAAAAAGGTTGTCCGCGCCGTCGATCTCGGTAATGTCAAAGGGATCGTTTCGCCCCTTCCCTCCCGGCATATGACAGCGGACGGGCAGGCGCGCGGCGTAATCCCGCAAAAAATCGTGAATGGGCGTGTTCATCGGCGATCCTCTCCCGCTTGTTTTCTTTATTTTACCATATTGTTTCGGTTTTTGCAATATTTTTATTTCTTTTTTGTGCAGGCGCGGGGTTTACGGATTGACGGAAAGGGGAAAATATGGTATAATCAAGCGAGTAACGCAGTACTGCACAAAAAAGGAAGAAAAAAGAAAGGAACCCGCCCATGGAAATGCCATTTGTCCCGAACGAGGGGAAAAATCTCACGATCGACACCGATTTCGGGACCTTCGCCCGCTATCCGGTCAAGACCCACGTTATCATGAAAGAAGACAAAATGACCGATGTGCTCGATAAGTACGTCGTCCCCTATCTCGAAAAAGGGGATACCGTCATTATCTCCGAAAAGATCATCGCCATTACGCAGGGTCGGGCGTTTAAGCTCGAGGAGATCAAGGTCTCGCGGCTCGCGCGCTTTCTGAGCCGCTTCGTCGTAAAAACGAATTACGGGATCGGGCTGGGTATGCCCGAAACGATGGAGCTTTGTATCCGCGAGGTCGGCCGCCCGAAGGTGCTTTTCGCGGCATTCTGCGCCGCGGTCGGAAAGCTTTTCGGGAAAAAGGGCGTTTTTTACAATATCTGCGGCATGAAGGCGCGCGCGATCGACGGCCCCTGCGACTATACGATCCCACCTTATAATAACTACGCGAAAATGGCGCCCGATAAGCCCGACGAGGAGGCCGCCCGCCTTGCCGCGCACTGCGGCTGCGACGTGATCATTATTGACGCGAACGACATCGCCGCGACCGTTCTCGGAAAGAGCCGCCCCGACCTTCCCACAGCGTTCGGGGAGCAGGTGTTCCGCGACAACCCGCATGACCAATGCTCGCAGCAGACCCCGATCTCGATCGTAAGGAAGGTTTAAAAAGAGAGCGAGAGAGAACAAAATATTTTTCCGGGGAACGCTGTCCCCCAGACCCCCTGCTTCCTTTTGAACCTCGGCAAAAGCTTTGTCTGCGCCTCGTCCTTGCGGCGCTTTGGACTTTTGCCTGCAAGCCTTCTGCTTGCAAGGAAGCGAAAAGCAATATCACTTTAGGTAAATTTGTTTTTGAGAGAATTTTTTGTTCTTTTCTGCAAGACTTTCGACCTGACAGCCGCAGAACCGAAATCGGTAAGAATTACAATGGGAAAAAGGATTCCCAAGGAACAATGTTCCTTGGGCGGGGGTAAGGGGGCGGAGCCCCCTCGTTATATTTTTCTCTCTCATTAAATTCTCTTTTCCCAAATTCCGTCTTGCTTTTTCCGGCAAAATGTGGTAAAATCAGAATATAGTAAAATTACGGGGTTCCCCCGATGAAAGGAAGTACTGTTTTATGTTAGTTTCGGCAAAGGACATGTTGAACAAGGCGCGCGACGGAAAGTACGCGGTCGGACAGTTCAACATCAACAATCTCGAATGGACAAAGGCGATCCTTCTGACGGCGCAGGAGCTGAACTCTCCCGTAATCCTCGGCGTATCCGAGGGCGCGGGAAAGTATATGTGCGGCTATAAGACCGTTGTCGGCATGGTGAACGGAATGCTCGAGGAGCTGAAGATCACGGTTCCGGTAGCGCTCCACCTCGACCACGGCTCTTACGACGGCGCGATCGCCTGCATTAATGCGGGCTTCTCCTCCGTCATGTTCGACGGCTCGCATTACCCGATCGACGAAAACGTCGCGAAAACGACCGAGCTTGTCGGGATCTGCGCGAGCAAGGGGCTTTCGATTGAAGCGGAGGTCGGCTCGATCGGCGGCGAGGAAGACGGCGTTGTCGGCATGGGCGAATGCGCCGATCCCGAGGAATGCAAGCGGATCGCCGATCTCGGCGTGACCATGCTCGCGGCGGGGATCGGAAACATTCACGGAAAATACCCCGAAAACTGGGCGGGCTTAAGCTTCGAAACGCTTGAAGCGGTAAAGGCGAAGGTCGGAAATATGCCGCTCGTACTCCACGGCGGTACCGGAATCCCCGCGGAGATGATCAAAAAGGCGATCTCCCTCGGCGTGGCGAAGATCAACGTCAATACCGAGTGCCAGCTTTCCTTCCAGGAAGCGACCCGCAAGTATATCGAAGAGGGCAAGGACCGTCAAGGCAAGGGCTTCGACCCGAGAAAGCTTCTCGCGCCCGGCTTTGAGGCGATCAAGGCGACCGTCAAGGAAAAAATGGAGCTGTTCGGCTCTGTCGGAAAGGCATAAACTCTGCAAAAAACAAAAAGAAGCCCTTCGGGGCTTCTTTTTTATTTGTTTTCACAGGGCTCCGCCGTCTTTCGTCCGGCGAGGAAGTCAATACTGACATGATAAAACTTGGAAAGGGCGATATAGACCCGGATCGGGATCTCACGCCTTCCGTTTTCATAGTCGGAATAATACTGCTGGGTCGTTCCAAGCACCTCGGCGATTTGTTTTTGCGTATAGCCCCTGTCCCCGCGGATCACGCGCAGATTTTCGTAAAACGCCGAATCGCCGCTTCCCTCCGGGTTCGCTTCGTTCTGTCCGGCAAGGAAGTCAATGCTGACGTGATAGAACTTGGAAAGGGCGATATAGATCCGGATCGGGATCTCGCGCTTTCCGTTTTCGTAATCGGAATAGTACTGCTGGGTCGTCCCGAGGAACTCCGCGATCTGTCTTTGCGTATAGCCCCGATCCTCGCGGATCACACGCAGATTTTCATAAAATGTCATAGCACCAAGTCCTTTCCCTGTTTTTGTGCTTTTTTATGCCTATTATAGCCCAATTTTTGTACAATCTCTCGGCATACATCACAATTCATTTTATAAAAGTTTGGTGAAACTTCCGAAAAAAATAATTGACTATTGACTTTTTCATATTTTCCTCCTATAATGAACAGTATAAATAAATGACATTTCATTTATTTAAATCAAAGGAGGAAAAATTTATGAAGAACCGAAAAATTCTTTCCGCGGTCATTACCGCGGCGATCCTTGCCGGTTCCGCGGCGCCGTCATATACGGCATTTGCGGAATCCTCTTGGATGGAATCAACCGCCGCGGCGCGGGCGGCTGTTGAGGTGAGCACTTTTGACGCGCTTAAGACTGCGGTTCAAACCGCAAACGCCCAAATTAACATTACCGCGACCATAACCGTCACGGAAAGCATTGATCTTAACGGCGCGACGCTGACAGCAACGGGAGCGAAAGCTGCTTTCGGAGCCAGAATGATCCATATTACGGGCAGTAACGTCACGATCTCCAACGGAACGATAAACGCCAACGATATTGATACGTATGTTGTGGACGTTTCTACTTCCGACGGCAATATGACATCTAATTCGGCAGCTCTCAGCGGTGTGACCGTTTTAAACGAAAATCTGGAGAACACCGGCTATCCGAGTACCGTGACCGCGCATTCCATTATAAGGAATTACGGAATGCTGACCCTGAATAACTGCACCGTGAAAGCCGGTTCGCCCGCCGCCGTAAAATCCGAAGAAGGCGCAACGTTAAATGTCAGAGGCGGCTCGATTACAGGAAAAGAAATCGGGATCACAACCTATGGCACAACGACCCTGAGCGGCGGCGCGGCGGTTTCCACGACCAGCGGAACAAACGCTCTTTATGTTCTTACTTACGGAACCTATGAAAGCAAGACGACCGTTAACGACGCGACCGTTACGGGAACGATCGTTTACGGCGCTTCAAGCGGCGCGGCAAAGGCTCCCGCAGTAGAAGTCAAAGCCGAAGCCACGCTTTTAAAATCGGGATATACCAAAGCAACAAATGCAACGATGGCGACCCTGCCCGCAGGTGTAGAACCGACTCTTACGATCGCTTCCGAAGCGAGCGTTCAGCTTGCTTCCGCAACGGGTCTCGATCCTATTTTGGTTGCCGCGCTCGAGAACGTTGAAAATATCACAGATACCGCCGGTAATTCCTTGGAAGTATCCGGCACGGGCGTTGTGAAAAAGATGGATCCCGCGTTAAAGGTACCGAGCGGCTATGTCGGTTTAACGCTTACCGCGAATGCCGGCGGCGATATTTACGGCGTAACGATGACCGAAGCGCAGTTAAAAGCGCTCGGATTCAGTGAAGCCAACCCTGCTATCGGTCGTAATGAAGCCGGCTATTATCCGGGATTTCATGTCGACGCGCTGGACGTGTCCAAAAACGGAGGTGTAACCCCGACATATCAACGTGCGTTCACCTATGCAGCCGATTTGAACGACGCAACAATAAAAGGGCTTACCTATGCCGCCGGAAGCAGTACGGACGGACAGTTCTGGCCGTGCATCAAGAAGAGCTATTTAGGCCTGACAGGGAAAGAGGCAAAACCGATTCTTGTGTATGCGATTAAGGCAGCGTACAGCGCCTCCGATGTCATGTATTATTACATCGCTGTCGATTTGAGGGAGATTCCCGAGGACTTTGCTTTTGACGATACAGGCTGCACCGGTGCGCATACTACCGACACCGTATGCCCCATTTGCGGAACCGGAACATTCGGAATAACCGTTGATTCCGCTGTCAGCAACGGCTCCGCAGAAATCACCGGCAATATCACATCGGCAAAGAACGGGACGGAGATCACGGTAACGGCGACCCCCGGGGACAATTATATCCTCGATAAAATTACCGTAACGGACGCGGACGGCAATGAAATTGAAGTGACCATGGACGCGGCGGACGCAAATAAGGGATCGTTTACCATGCCCGCCAAAGCCGTAACCGTTTCGGCGGCCTTTAAAGCGGCGAAGAAGGAAGACGAATCGGTGACCCTGAAGGCGGGAGAGCAGAAGACGCTCGTTACCAAGATCGACGCGGCGTCAAAGACCAGAGCCGAGAACACCGTTCTTGTCGTTCCCGCCGAGGTCGCGAAGAACAACGCGGGCGTAAAGGTAACGGTAAAAGCGGGCAATTGGATGAAAACCTCCACGCTGATCAAGACGTGCTACGCGAAGATCATACACACGGACGCGAACGGCGTAAAGACGACGGTAGACGCGGGCAGCGACTTTTTGATCGCCGTTGAGGTAACGGATATTCCGGATACCGTCGCCGCCGTATCTTACAGCTTTGCACCCGCGAACGAATAAGGAAAGGAGACTGTACAAGATGAAAAAGGAATATTGTAAGCCCGAAATGTCGGTTTCGCTTTTCGATACAAAGGACGTTATTACCGCAAGTGAATCGTCGACTATCCCCATGACGCAGGAAAGCGGTACGCTCACGATCGGCGACGGCGGAAACGCTTCCGTAACCTTTAAATACGGCGAGTGATCCCGAACTCCGTTCTTTCTTCCATTTTTTCGGAGATCGGCTCCTGTAAGCCGTATGAAATAAAGGAGAACCCCCGGTTTTTCCCGGGGGTTCCTTTGCTTCAGCAAAAAATCGGCTGCATTTGTTTGTACGCGAGCGCGTGCTCGATCGCCTCGGGGATCCGCTCAAAATCGCCCATGAGCGAAGCGGGCTTCCCCTGAAAATCGTCCTGCCGCATCGGTACGAAGTAGTAATTTTTATAGTTGATCAGCGAGAAGATGTTTTTCGCCGACCCCGCGAGCGCGTCGTTTGTCGCGATATTGAGGAGAACGGGGCGTCCGTTCCGGATATGGCTCTTGACCGCCATGGTAACGGGCGTGTCGGTAATGCTCGCCGAAAGCTTCGCGAGCGTATTTCCCGTGCAGTTCGCGACCAGCATCACGTCGGTCATTTTCTTCGGGCCGATCGGCTCCGCCGCCTCGATCGTATGGATCACCTCGCGTCCGCAGAGGGTTTCGAGACGGCGCATATGCTCCGCCGCGTTCCCGAAACGGGTGTCCAGGGTAAAAGCGTGAAACGACGCGATCGGTACGACCTCGTATCCGAGCGCAAGAAGCTTTTCAAGCGTCTCAAAGCAGCGCGAAAAGGTACAGAACGACCCGCACATCGCGAAGCCGATCCGCTTATTCGTCTGTTCCATCGCGCAGACTCCTTTCCAGTATGATGTTTTCGAGAGTTTGGGCTATGATCTCCCCCGCCGTTACGGGCGCGGTCTTCCCCGGAAGGCTCCGCGCCCAGATGACCTTGATCCCCGCCTGCATGGCAAGCGTTTCGTCCTCGATCGACGGCGCGGAAGCAAGCTCTAAAAATACCGTATCCTTCCGGATCAGCAGAAGCCGTTTCCTTCCGAAGATCCTCGCGGGGACGGTATTGACGATCAGATCCGCCTGCGGGAGCGCGCTGTCCAGCTCTCCGAGCGGGACCGGCGTACAGCCGTAAATCTCCGCCCAGGCGAGATCGGCGTATTTGCGGCAGGCGACAAAGACCCGCGCGCCCAACGCGGAAAAGACCCGCGCGAGCGTTTTCCCGCACCTTCCAAAGCCCGTGATCAGCACGGTTGAGCGAAAGATCGTGAACGGAAGCTCGCGAAGCGCGATCTCGAGCGCGCCCTCGGCGGTCGGGACGGCGTTCAATACCGCAAGCTCCTCCCGCTCGAAATAGTTCACAAGGGAAAAGCCCCCGTCGGCGCAGACCTGCTCCAGAAGCGGGAAGGAGCGGCTCGTAAAGACCGTTCCGCCGCGCTTCACCGACGAATAAAGAATATCGAAGCCGATCGGCGGCTCGCCCTCGCGAAGATAGGGGGTATAAACCGTTTTCCCGTCCATGCTCGCGGGGAGCGGAAGAACCGCGTGGTCGCAGGGCACGGGGCGATCCGATCTATGAATATCGGCGGGAAGCTCGGGCGGGTCGATCCCGTAAACGAGACAGCCGTACCGCTGCCCGAGGCGACGGGCGGCGTAAAGGCTCCGCATATCTCCGCCGAGAAAAATAAAGCTGTTCATTCAGTACCGTCCTTTCGATAGGAAATTGCTATGCTTCATAATATGTGAACGGCGAAAAAGTTGTGAACGGACCTTCTTTTTGTGCAGGCGCGGCCCTCCCGCCGCCCTCCGAACGAACATGTTTGTCGAATTGCCGAGGAAAAGCGCGGATTTTTGTGGAATATCATGAAATTTGCGTTAAAAATAAAGTAATTTTTGTCAATCTGTTGACAAAACAGTTCAAAAGGTTTATAATTTTCAGTACAATATACTATTATGCTGTATCTTATGGTGATACGGAACGTACTTTTGCTTTCAAATCCGATCACGGGATTTTTAATAAGGAGGGGCAAGGATTTATGGAAACTTTTGGGAAACGGTGGCAGCTTCGACTCTTAGCCGGGTTACTGGCGATTTTTGTCACGCTGTACTTTACGGCAGACCTGTTCGGCGGGATCCGCGCGGACGACGGTGCAACCATCGGAGCAAGCATCGACTCTGACGAGGATATCGCTGACGGCGAAGAGGAAGAGGATTCCGCGGGCGAAGAAGAGGATTCCGCGGGCGAAGAAGAGGAAGAGGAAGAGAACGAGCTCATGCTGCTTGCGGCAGCGGGTCCGTTCGATATTTTAGACCCCGATTCGCCGTTTGTGATCGACTCGGTCAAGGTTACGCTGAATCGTAAGAGCGATCAGGAACCCGGTACGGTAGTGGATCCGAATGACCCTCCTCACAGCGTATCGAACGGGCAGAATTTCGATCTGAGCTTTGAATGGCACATCAAAGAAG
This sequence comes from uncultured Ruminiclostridium sp., assembly GCA_964456025.1. Lineage (GTDB taxonomy): Bacteria > Bacillota > Clostridia > Oscillospirales > Ruminococcaceae > Ruminiclostridium_E. Next base: position 10,540 of record CAYVZH010000017.1, on the reverse strand, counting down.
AGGGAAACTATACCAACTACGCGGGCGCGACCTTTTACTACGATCAGTTGGCGCAGCATCTCCTCGGCATCTCGATCGGCAGCGTGTCCGATGCCCCTTTGAATTCGCAGAATCCGGACGCGGGCACCTATTCGATCGACAGCAACACGCTTACGATCCAAATCGGGGATCCGACCGGCGTTTACAAATACGAGGGAACGATCAATATTTCGGGTACGATCAACGTCAATGGTCTCCCCGAAAACGAAGAGGGAAAATTCACGATTCATTTCGGAGACAAATATTATGATTTCGTTTCGCCGAGCCTGAAACCGGGTGTACCGCAGCTCAGCGTGCAAAAAACGGCGAACGGAGACGTATATAAAGACGCCGACGGCAGTTTTTATCAGGACTTTACCGTTACCCTCTATAACTGGGGAGGCGCATCCGCGACGAACGTCGTTCTCGAGGATCAGAGCGGCACGCTTTTTTATCACGACCTGGTCGGTCTCACGGTGGATCGGGCATATACGCTCAACAATTCCGGAGAAAACCCGACGATCACCTTCCCCGACCCGATCGCGGTAGGCGAAAGGGTGACGTTGACCTACCGCATGAAGATCCCCAACGTGAGCAACTTTGTCAACGGGCATGACGTCGATCTTATCAACTCGAACAGAGCGATCGTAACAGCGGACGATGACATCAAAGACGAAAGCAAGGCTGTCGCAAACTTTACAGAACCGACGATCACGAAGAACGGGGAACTCAGCAGCGACGGAAAAACGATCGACTGGACGATCACGGTCGAACCCGGCATTTTCGGAAATACGGCTTGGTTCCCGGGCGAAACATTTACGATCACCGATCCGATGTTCCCCGCCGGCACCACGACGGTAACGTTTACCAACGCGGATTTTGTTGACGGAAAATATGTTTACAGCTTTCAGACCGACGCGCCGGCGGCAAATATTGCTACCAAGCAGACCGTAAGCAATACGGCGACGGTTACAGTCAAGGGGGAAAGTAAGGACGGTTACGCAGAAGTTGAGATCCCCCCGAGCAACCCCGGAACGATCACAAAATCGCACGGCGACGATAGTAATGTAACCATTGATGAAGACGGCATCGCAACGATCCCGTGGACGATCACCGCGACGATCCCGGAAGCGGACCCGACCAAGCCCGAAACGGCGCTGAAGTCGCTTACGCTGACAGATTCGATCGATAGCGGCTATCTGTTCAGCGATCCCGAAAACGGAATGTCTCTTACTTCATTCGAGCTGACTGTGGACGGTAAGACATACACGGTCGGCGATAATGTGGAATGGACTACAAAGTATAAACTTGTCCGCTCAGACGAAACGATCGGCACAATCGATATCGGCTGGGGCGACCAAATTTTAGGGTTTACTGTCAATTTTGACGATGCGGCTCTGAATGATCTGAGCGGTAAAGAGATCAAGATCACCTATATGTTCAACATGACCGAGGATTCGATCACAAACAAAGTGAACTTGGCGATCACGCTGAAAGATGATTCGACCGCGGGCGCGGAAGCCACCGATACATACACCAGACCGAATGTAAACCTCCCGTTCCGGGCGGAGAAGAACCAGGACAATTACAACGCCCAAGCTCTGGGTATACCCGGAAATTTCCCGGTCGGCTGGCGGGTCGATGTACTTTCCACGGAAGCGGATGCCTTCAAGGTGGGTGATGTCATTACGATCACCGATACGCTCCCGAAGGAGTATGAGCTGATCAAAAATTCCGACTCCAAGGACTTCCGCTTCCTGCGCTCAGAGTGGGAATATTGGCCGAGTAAGGAAGTTGAGGATACCCCCGCCTATACGTTCTCAAAAAGAGGGGACCAATTTACGGTAAGGGTTCCGCTGAACCAAGAGCTTGTAGATCAGCTGAATAAAGAAGGCTACGGTTTTTCCGTTCTGTTTGCCACGCAGATGAAGGACTCCTTATATCTTACGGAGATGGCGAAGGGTCCCCATACGCTCCAGATCGTAAATCGCGCCGAAGTCACCTTCAAGGGCGGAAAAATACCGGTCAGCAAGGATGTCGGCGTTGAGGTCAACGGCAACGATATTTTAAACAAGACCTCCTCGGCTTCCATGGATGCGGATCTAAAGGGAATGCACGCATCGTATACCATTGAGGTCAACAAGGACGCGTTCAATAACTATTCCACGGGCGGCAGTACCATAAACGGCGGCGCGGATCTCCGCGTCACAGACGAGCTTGGAACGAGTTTTACGCTTGTTCCGGGGTCGGTCAAAATCAATAAATATGTTCACGACAGTACATGGGATAGTTGGAGCTGGCAGGATGCGACGACCGCCGGGGAAGTGTCCTACCGGGTCAACGGTCACAAAATCGAGTTCACTTTAAAGGACAACACGTATTATCAGATCACCTATAACGTAACGGGAACCGTTTTAGACGGGGACGATCTGACCGATCCGAGATATCCGGACGAGATGAAGCAGGAGATCGACAAACGGTACGGGAATACCGTCTCGACGACGCTTTCGGGCGGCAACGCGCTCAGTCACAGCGTCTCGCTCGATTCGAGCACCTTCCGGACCCAAGGCTCGATCACCTATAAGTTTGTCATCAGCGGAACAAAACGCTGGCCAGGCGGAAATACCGTAGATCAGATCGAACTGGAACTGACCCAAACGGAGCACGTGATCGACGCGCTCGTGCCTAAGCTCGGTCAGGACATACAGACCACCCGCACGTATCACCTCGTAACGAAACAAGCGGATGTGAAGCCGAGTACGGATACCGATATTTATAAGAAAATAACGATCGATCCAAACGGAAGCTGGCAGTTTTCGATCGACGACCTCATTGTTTCGGATCAAAAGGGTTCCTCGTATTCCTACAAGATCCGGGAAAAGACCGTTAAGGGATATACCCCGTACTATTCGTTCCGTCCGGGCGGAGCCGCCGAATGGAAATATCAGGGGACGGACAGCGATAAATATGAAATTCGCTATGAAAATAATTCCTCGGTCGAGCTCTTGATCCAAAACGCGAAAACGAGTACCGTCATCCTGCCCGGTAACCTCTACGTAAAGAAATCCGACATCAACGATAACACGCACACGCCGGTTCCGGGCGCGACCTTCTCGCTGAAAATGACCAATCCGCACAAAAGCGGTCACGATAAGGATCACACGCTGGCAAATGTCCAGATCCCGGACGCGACAAACGTAACCCACGTAAGCGATACGGAAATTACCTTTATGACGACGGACGTACCCGCGTTTATCAACAACCTGCCGTCGGATCATGACTATTCGATAGAGGAAACGGTCCCGCCGAGCGGATTCGCCTTAGGCGCGAAGGAGGTTTTCAAGTTCGGGATCCGCAACGACGGATCGACCTACGCGATCAGCCAAAACTCGGATAAATACAACTTTGACCTTCAGGGCGGCGCCGATCTCGACGTAAGAAACGAACGGCTCAAGGTATCGAGCGTTACAATCCAAAAAACGGACGGAGCGACAAAGCTCCTTTCGGGCGCGGTGATCAAGATCACGGAGAAAAACAATACTCCTCTTCCGGCGGATACCGTGGACGTCATCGGCGCAGCGGCCGGCTCCGTTCAATTTAACCAAAATACGCTTACCTTTACCACCGCGGGCACGGCAGTGTCCGTAACGGGACTTCCCGAGGGAACGTATACGGTTTCCGAAGTAAAAGCGCCGAGCGGATACGCGCTTACGTTTGATTTTGAATTTGCTATCGGCGCGGACGCGAAGGTGACGGGAATATCGCCGCAGGAAGGCAATACGCTTTCCGGCAGCACGATCACCTTAAAGGATAAGCTGAACGAATTCAAGGTAAGAAAAGTAGATTCGGACACTCCCAACATCTTACTCGCGGGTGCGAAATTCACCGTAGCAAGGGGAAGCGGAAATTTATCGGATCTGACGGCAGCGCCGATTACGGTAGACGGCGTAAAGCCCGCGGATCTCAAAGCGGATTCGTTTACCTTTACTTCAAAAACGTCAGAAACAACGATCAAGGGACTTCCCGCGGGGACGTATACCCTGACGGAGGATGAACCGCCGGAAGACTATACAACGCCGTCTCAGGCGTTAAGCTTTACGGTCGGCAGCGACGGTTCAATCGCGGGAAGCGGTACGGATTACACCGTATCGAATAAAAAGATCACCGTCAGTGACAAAAAAATCGTCACTGCGAATATTACGGTGAAGAAAGTTGACGCGGATACAAACGCTGCTCTTTCGGGCGCACAATTTACGATCACGGCAGAAGAAACCGTTAACTGGTCAAAGGTAACGTTCGGCAGTACGAAGGGAAGCGGAAACAGTATCTCCCATTCCTTCCCGATAGGCAGCAGCGGCGCAATCGCGATCAAGGGACTTCCCGTAACATCGTATACCCTTACGGAAACTGCGGCGCCGAGCGGATACGCGCTTACGGCTCCGTTTAAGTTCACTGTTGCGGCAGACGGAACGGTTTCCGGAGACGCCGGGAACGGCAGCAATACCCTTGGCGCGAACAACACGATCACCTTGAAGGATAAGCAGAACAAGATCACGTTAACGAAGAAGGATGAGGACACAGGAGCGCTTCTTTCCGGTGCGGAATTTGAAATAACGGCACCCGCGGACGTAGATCTGACAAAAGCGACGCTCAAGGTGAGCGACGCCAATTCCGTAAAAATCGAACAAACGAAGCTTACCTTTATCACCACAAGCAAGACGGCAACCATCGCCGGGCTTCCCGCGGGGACGTATACCCTGACGGAAACCGCGGCGCCGACAAGCTACAAGCTGCCTGCAAATCCGTCGCAGACCTTTACGATCAAGACCGACGGCACGATCGACAATGTCGCCAATAACGCGTTTACCGTCACAAACAAGATGATCACGGCGGACATTACCGTAAAGAAGGAGGGGCGTGACAACCCGGGTACCGATCTTGCGGACGCGGAGTTTAGACTTGCGGCAATAAATCAAAATATAGACTGGTCGAACGTCACCATTAACGGCGACCCGGCAGGAACCGGAATGAGCGCTTTCTGCGAGTTTAAGACGGGTAACGCTCCTCTTGAGATCAAAGGACTTCCCGTCGGGAGCTATCGGCTCACCGAGACGGATCCGCCGGGCGAATACTTATCCGCCAAGCTCTTTGCCTTTGAGGTAGAGGTAACGGACGATGGAAAGATCTCCACGACCGATCCACGCTTCGTTTCCGGAACAGTCACTCTGATCGACGAATTGCCTGCTCCCGGTACGCTCGAGATCAGTAAGATCGACGCGGAAAGCGGTATCATGCTCCCCGGCGCGGAATTCGAGCTGACGCGGGAAGACGGTCACGAGATCGCTTCAACCGTACCGAATAACAACGTAAACGCGACGCTTTCAGATGACCGCATGACGCTGACCTTTACGACAACCGATGAGCCGGCACAGATCGAGGGGCTTTCCGCGGGAAAATATGTGATCAAGGAAACGAAAGCACCGAGCGGATATATTCCGACAGCACCGCAAAATGCAGAGCTTACCGTCGATGCGTCCGGGAAGGTATCGTCCGATAGTATTTCGGTCGAGAATACCGCGACCGAAATCTCGATCAATAAGATTGATATGACGAGTGCGGAGCAGCTTCCGGGCGCGGAGCTTACCATTAAGGGCTCGGACGGTCAGGACTTCTCGAATGTTTCCGTTTCGGGTGCGGAGAAAGGTTATCAAGTAGGTCAATCGACGCTCACCTTTACCACAACGGATCAAACCGCGACCGTGAAGGGGCTTCCCGAGGGGAATTACACGCTGACCGAGACGGTAGCGCCGGACGGGTATGCCGTTACGACCGAGTTCTATTTCACGATTGATAAAAACGGAAACGTTTCGGAAACGGCTAACGCAGACAACGGCAGCAACACGCTCGACAAAACGGCGAAAACGATCACCTTAAAGGACGCGCCGACCGAGATCTCGATCAATAAGTTCGATATGACAAGCCAGAAGCAGCTTCCGGGGGCAAATCTTACGATCTCGACCACGGGCTCTCTGACGAACGCGCCGATCTCGATCACCGAAAAGGGCGGAACAAATATTCCGTTTACCGCTTCCGCCAACGAGCTTTCCTTTACAACAACGGACAAAACCGCGACGATCAAGGGTCTTCCCGCAGGGGATTATACGCTGACCGAGACGGTAGCGCCGGACGGGTATGCCGTTACGACCGAGTTCTATTTCACGATTGATAAAAACGGAAACGTTTCGGAAACGGCGAACGCAGACAACGGCAGCAATACGCTCGACGAAACGGCGAAAACGATCACCTTAAACGACGAGCCGACAGAGATCTCGATCAATAAGGTCGATATGTCAAGCCAAAAGCAGCTTCCGGGCGCGGAGCTTTTCATTAGGAATACGAACGGCGACAGTGTCGAGAACGCTGACGTTCAGAATGCGGATTCCGTAACAAAACGCGGTTCGACGCTCACCTTTACAACAACGGACAAAACCGCGACGATCAAGGGACTGCCCGCGGGGGATTATACTCTCACGGAAATCACCGCACCGGATGGATACGCAAAAACGACAACAACCTTCCGGTTTACGATCAACCCGGACGGGACGGTTAAAGCTTTCACCAATACCACAACGTCCGCGGGAATCCCGAGCATCATGTCGAACGGTAAGATCATCACGGTAGAAAACGCGCCGCTCGCGGCGATCACGATCGTCAAGGAATATCTGGAGGAAGGAAGCAACAAGAAAATTACTCCGACCGCCGCACTCCTCAGCGCGACAAGCTTCGGCTTATTCAGCGACGCGCAGTGTAACACGCAGATCAGCATGGCATCACCCGATACAAACGGCGAAGTGACCTTCTCTGACCTTGCGGACGGGACCTATTACGTAAAGGAAATTTCCTCTCCCGTCGGTTATAAGAAAGACAAGACAGTCTACAAATTCGACGTTTTACTCGGAAGGGTCACCTGCTATAACGCAGCCGGAGGAACAGTCACGGTAAAGCCGACGTACACGAACATTTCGACCACGACCACTCCCGCATCTGCGACCGATGCTTCAAAATCAGAGTCGGAGTCAAGTTCGGAAGGTTCCGAAACTGCGAATTCCTCCGCCGAAACGGAAACAACGCCGGATTCGGGAAGCTCAGAAAATACGACAGCTTCCACAAACGGGGGAACGTACCCCACGGGTTCGCGTCCTTCGGGAGGAACAAGACCGACGGGTACGACCGCGCCGACGACCGTAACAACGGCTCCGACCACGGCGACAACATCGCCCAGATCGACTCTGACCGAACCGGACGAGATCGAACCGGAGAAAACGACCGCAAAGACGAAGAAAACGAAGAAAACCAAAAAGACGACGGTCGCGCCGGAAACCGACCTGCCCAAAACGACAGCAGTGGGAACAGAGCGGACGGACATCGCGATCGGCGTAAACCAGGTAACACGTGAACCCGGGATCGGGATCGACTCCAATCTGACAACGGACGAAGAAAACCCGAATACGGGCGTTTCGCTCGCACCGCTCACAGCGGCATTCGCCGCGGCGGGTACGCTTGCGGTAGTAACGCGGAAAAAGAAAAAGAAATAAAAATTGACTCGCGCCGCACACGAACTGTGCGGCGCATTGTCATGACATAAGGCAACACCGCACAATTACCGCAGGACTTTGCCGCGGCAAAGTCCACGCCTTCTGCCGTCCTGGCGGCAGCCATCTTTTCCGCCATATTGCACAAAAATTTCTCGACATACGTCAGTATGCCTTTAAAATTTTTACACAATCTGACGAAAGAATCTGCGCACACGCTTGCGTGTGCTAGCCGCATAGAACGGCAATAATTGTGCGGTGTAGCCTTAAGAAAGGAAACCTATGGCGGAAAAAAGATACGAGATCGACATGTGCAGCGGCGCAATCCTGCCAAAGCTGCTGAAATTTTCCTTGCCGCTTATGCTGTCAAGCGTTTTACAGCTTCTTTTTAACGCGGCGGACATCATCGTCGTCGGGAATTTCGCAAGCGAAAACTCCCTGGCGGCGGTCGGATCGACGAGCGCGCTCATCAACCTCGTCACCAACCTTTTTCTCGGGCTTTCGACAAGCGCGAATGTTCTCGCTTCTCATTTTATGGGCGCGGGTGATCGTGACCGCGTAAGCCGCACCGTCCACACCTCCCTGCTCATCAGCCTGTTCAGCGGGCTTGCGCTGACCCTGATCGGGGAATGCCTCGCCGAGCAAATGCTGATCTGGATGCAGACGCCGGCGGATGTGATCGGGCTTTCGGCGCTTTATCTCCGGATCTACTTCGGCGGCATGATCGCGATGATGATCTATAATTTCGGGAGCTCGCTCCTTCGCTCGAAGGGCGATACCAAACGCCCGCTCTATTACCTGAGCTTTGCGGGCGTGATCAATGTCCTGCTGAACCTCCTATTCGTGATTGTGTTCCGAATGGACGTCGCGGGCGTCGCGCTCGCGACCGTGATCTCGCAGTGCGTTTCGGCGCTCCTGATCCTGCGGTGTCTGTACCGCGAGTCGGACGCGTTCCAATTCCGCCCGAGGCTTCTGAAAATCGACCGTAAAATTATGGGGAAGATTTTTCGGATCGGGATCCCCGCCGGCTTTCAGGGCGTGGTCTTTTCCCTCTCGAATGTGGTCATTCAGTCGTCGATCAACGGCTTCGGCTCCGTCGTTATGGCGGGGAGCGCCGCGGCGGCAAGCATCGAGGGCTTCGTATGGGTGTCAATGAACTCCTTTTCACAGGGTGCGATCTCGTTTGTGAGCCAGAATGTCGGCGGCGGAAAGTATAGCCGGATCAACCGGATCGCGTTTGTGACCTGCGCCTGCGCGGCGGTAACGGGGCTTGTGCTCGGGAACCTCGCGTACCTGCTCGGCGCGCCGCTTCTCGGGATTTATGACCCGCGCCCCGAGATCATCGAGCCGGGGCTGATCCGAATGGGGCTGGTCTGCGGTCTGTACTTTTCCTGCGGACTGATGGACTGTATCGTCGGATCAATCCGCGGAATGGGCTATGCCGTCGCGCCGACGATCGTGTCCTTGCTCGGCGCGTGCGGACTTCGGATCCTATGGATCGCGACGGTGTTCCGGATCCCCGAATATCACACGGAATTTATGCTGTTCCTCTCCTACCCGATCTCCTGGACCATCACTTTTTTGGTGCATTTGATCTGCTTTTTCATCATGCGGAAGAAGTTCCCGAAAACGGACGCTTCGGCGGAGGAAAGCGCGTAATTTTTTGGGTGCAGGGTGCAAAGCTGCTCCCAAAGTCAAACAGCAGCACCCCCATGTCCTTTCGGAATGGGGGTGCTGCTTGTAAATTGTCTTAAAAATTCTCCGTTACGCTTTTTAGCGAAAATCAGTATTCGTTACCGGCCGAAGCTCCTTCCAGAACTGCGCGGGATCATGAAACAAGTACGCGACCCTGCCGGGAGAAGTATCGTACCGGTAGCCGGTACCCGTAAAATCAAAAGTCGCGACCGGAAGTTATTTATCCTCATACTGATAAGGTACGTATGGCAAAACCGCATATGTAACATCATCAGCTGATATGCTTTTGTGCTCCAGCTTTCTGTACCCGATAGTTGATTGCTCACAGGGATATTTTTCACAATCAAAGCAATGCTCCAGTCGTTTTTTCTGTAAGCATTTTAAGGGCTCGTACAACTCATCGTCTTTATTGTGACAATAACAACCGGAAGTGTCACAGCCCGCACAAGGACTCCATCCCAGATCGCCGTACACCGCATTCATATGCGGAATAAGTACTTCTCGGGATTCATTGCTGATTCCTGTATAATGCACACAAAGATCACATCTGTGCCCGCATTTGCCAAACATGGCATTTTCTTTTGAAAGTGGCTTGCGGTTTGGCTTCTTCTTGATAAGTATCAACTTTTTGACATGCTCTAATGTGTACAGATTATCAACACGGATAAAGAGCCATTTGCCCTCACGATAGGTATAAGTGCTGTCATAAAGTTCCTGTATTTCCGAAGAAAATTCATGCCTTACCGCTTCAAATTTCTCCTGCTCTGTTTTGCCAAAAACTATTTGAAAAACATAATGATCTTTATACAGATCAATTGATACAATAGTCCTGCTGCCTTGACGAAATTTTACACAAGGAATACCGCCGCACGTTAATGCGACCTCATTGAGTCGATACTTACCACGCAAAAATTTTACGATTTCCAATTCTATTTTTTCAAGTTCATTCATAAAAAACTCCCGATATTGTTTATTTAGCTTACTTCTTTTTATTACCTGACATTTCCACGGCATTGATATAATATAAATAATCCTCCACGTTCGGAGTTACCTGAAAATTCGGATTACAGCAGCCGCACCTCCATATGGTTTTGCCATTAAGCTCGTAAGAAATCCCAGAATGGCAGGCTCCTTAAATCCGCCTTTTAATTCCTCTTGCGTACACACCACATTATACACCTCATGTATGGGAAATTCATTCGGATAAGAAATCAATTCCTTTTTTCTAAGCTGCG
>CAYVZH010000016.1:0-54388 GCA_964456025.1 uncultured Ruminiclostridium sp. | reverse complement strand
CGGAAGCATTCAGGTCTGTGTTTCCCGTATTATTCCATCGATGTTCGCGATGATGGTTCTTTCGACCTATGCCGTCTCATCGGGATATTACCGAATGATCTTTCGTCCGTTTTATTTTTTTCTGCGCCCTTTTTTCCGGCTGGACAGACATACGCTTGCCGTTTTTCTGCTGAGTATGATCGGCGGTTACCCGATCGGGATCAAGCTGCTTCGGGAGCGTGCGCTGCAAGACAAAAATTACGGCGCTGCGGCGGAAAGCGCCTCCGTTTTCTGCTACTGCATTTCTCCCCCGTTCGCCATCAGCATGATCGGGATCGGAATCTACCACAGCGCCAAAATCGGAATTATCGTTTATTTTTCAAATGTTCTTTCCTGCATGATCTTAGCGGCATTTTATTCACGTTTTTCCGAAATCACCGACGAATACCGTCCCAAAATACACGACGGCGATCTGATCTCCGCGATCAATTCGGCTTCAAAATCCCTGTTTACCGTCTGCACGGTGCTGATTGCCTGCAACGCGGCTCTCGAAGCGGTCTGTTCCCTGCTCCGCCTGTTTTCCGTGTCATCGGATCCACTCCTTTTGGGTGCTTTTGAGATCAGCAATCTTTTAAAAATAGGCACGCCGTCCCTTTCGACACTTCCGTTCGTAAGCGGGATTTCGGCATTCGGCGGGCTTTGCGTCATGATCCAATGCACCGCGATCTGCGGAAAGGCATTTTCGCTGAAAAAATTCTTTTTCGGACGCGTTCTGTCCGCTTTATTGAGCATGGGGATCTGTAAACTGATCTTATGGTCATGTAATATCTCTCTTCCCGTTTCGTCTGATGGAGCCGCCCATTATCAATTCAGCCCGCAAAAGGGCGTTTGGATTTTATTGGTGCTAATGGCAATTATATTTTTTGAAAAAAATGAAAAAATTTTAAAAAAGGGGTAGAAATTTTGTTTATTTTATGTTATATTATAAGTATACAGTAAGCGTCTGCCTGCCGCGGCGCGGAAAGGAACATCACTATGAAAAAGAAGCTTTTCGGAAACAACATTAAACCGGCGTGCAAATACTGCGAGCTTTGTACGGCGCTTGAGAACGACAAATTCCAGTGCAGCAAATTCGGCGAAGTGAAATCCTACGACTCCTGCAAAAAATTTGTTTACAATCCCTTAAAGCGGATCCCGAAGAAAGAGGTTCTCCTCGCGAATTCCGACGTAAACAATATTGAATTCTAAACATTACATAGAAAAACCCCGTGAATTTTCAATTCACGGGGTTTTTCTGTCTTTGCCGAAGCAAAAAATATAAAAATGCGCGGTAAAAAATCAGAATTTCGCGTTATTCAAAACGGAACCAGCGAAAATCAAACCGACATCCGGGTAAAAATACGAAGCATACATCATTTTTTCCAACGAGTGTTTCATCAAGCGGGAAGGTCTCGACCGTATCCTCATCGGAATACGGGAAGTTCAGCTGCTGAAGCTTCCGATTTCCGTTTTCGTCGATGAAGCGAAGTTGGATCGCGTTTACCTCGTTCGGCGTTCTTCCGCAGATCGTGATGCGATCCGCGCCGTCCTTGAAATCCAGCGCGTTAAAGGAGATCAGGACATTGTTTCCGATATCGAAAATCCCGTCTTCTTCCGTCCGGTATTCGTCGCCGTATACGCTGTCGCCCTCTGAGGCGTTCAGCTGCTCATACGCCCGATTTCTCGGTTCAAATTCAAATCCGCCGAAAATAATCGGCTCGCTGATAACAAACGTGATCTTCTGGACGCCGATGATCCGCTTCGACAGCGTGAATTCCTGCGGTGCGAAGCCGTCCCACTGACCGTTATGCTGGAAATCCAGAATATCGAGAATTTCTCCGCCCTCGCCGGGATCTCCGAGCCATACCTCGATCGGAATCGGAACGCTCCCGCCGCCGTGACCGCAGCTTAAAATCAGCCGATTGCTCCCGTTCGCGCCAAAATCGATGTGATCGAATCCAATCACGGTACGGTGCCGGATTCCGCTGATCGCTCCCCGCTCGACAACATTCAGCGGCTCGCTTCCCGAGGAATACAGACTTGCGGAGATAAAGCCGTACGGATTTTGAAGCGCGCTCCCGAACCCGCTATTGGTAAAGACAAGCTCGGATATGACCTGCGGAACGCTTCCGCCGTTTTTACAGAAAGCGCGAACACGGTAATTCCCGTCGCCTGCGGCTGTGATAACCGCTCCGTCCTTTGTCGGCTCGACCTCGGAATACCCGACCGAAACACCGTTGTCGAGAACGCATTTCCATTCAATATCGAAATATGTGGCATTTCTGGGGTAGAACTTGGCCCGAATCCGCGCGGTTGGATTCTCCGGATCAAGTAATTTCCGATCCGCGATCAGTTCGATCTTCCGAACGGGAATATCGGACGGATTATCCTCGTTTTCTTCTAAATAATATCTTTTTACAACCGAAACCCCGACCGATCTTTCGCACTTCAAAGCTTCAAGCACGACCGTCTTTGCGGGAAGCCCCTCGCTCTCCAGCGTGACCGTGACCGTTCCCGGGTCAAAGGTGGACTGAATGACCGCCAGAAGCTTTCCGCCGAACAAGCGGCGGCTTCTTCCCTTATAGCTGTCATAATCGGTGCTGTCGCCGTTGTCAAGTCCGACAAGTCTCGCCGAACCCTGAACCAATACATGAATCCGATTCCGCGCGTTTTCGACCGGAACTCCCACCTCGTCCTTAACGGAAATTTCGAGGAAGATCAAGTCCCGCCCATCGGCGGAAAAAGTGCTTCGATCCGGAACAGCGGAAATCTCCGCGGCGTCGCCGAACGAGCTTACCGAATCCTCCGCGGCAAGCTCCCCGTCCTCATTGTAAGCGCGGGCGGTAAGTGTTCCCTTTTTATACGGCACAAGCCATTCTCCGTGGAGCTTATTCCCGTGCTTCAGGTCAATGCGCTGCTGTCCGAGCGAGTGATCGTTGAAGAAAAGCTCAATTGTTTCAACATTGGAATAAACATATACGTCGATCTCCTCACCGACATTAAAATCCCAATACGGAAGAATATGAACAAACGGCTCCTCCTTTCCGTCCGTCCATACCGCCTTATAAAAATAATAGGCATTTTTCGGAAATCCCGCCGTATCTACGATCCCGAAATAGGAATTTTTGGTGCTGTAAGGCGTCGGCTCGCCGATATAGTCAAATCCTGTCCAAACAAACTGTCCGCCGCAGTAATCACGGTCGCGGTCGTCGATCCAGGCCTGTTCCTGACTTTTTCCCCACCCTACGACGCTGTTTCCGTAATCGGAGCATTGCAAATCGTCATGCGTCAGAAGCGGTACGGACGCCGGCATATGATAAACCCCGCGCGAACGCACAGTGGAAGCGGTCTCGCTCCCGTAAATGAACCAGTCGGGGTGAAGCGCGTGGTGTTCGTCGTAAACCTCTTCCGTATAATTATAACCGGAAAGCTTTAGATAATCGGCAACCTTCTGCGCGTTTCCCCAACGCATATAATTCGACCCGATCGTACAGCGGGCGTTTCCGTACTTATCGGAACGGTATACCGCTTTACACAGCATTTTCGCGACCTCAAGCCCGCGCTCGCTCTGGTTTGTATCCGCGATCTCGTTTCCGATGCTCCAAAGGATCACACACGGCGCGTTTCGGTCGCGCTCGACCCACTCCTTAACGTCCCGCTCATACCATTCGGGGAAAAACCGCGCGTAATCCATGCTGTTTTTCGGCAGCTCCCACATATCGAACCCCTCGTTTACAACAAGGAATCCCATGTGATTGCAAAATGAAATCAGCTCCCTCGCGGGCATATTATGGGAGGTGCGAATTGCGTTTACGCCAAAGCTTTTGAGAATTTTGAGCTGCCGCTCCAGCGCGGTAGGATTCATTGCCGCACCAAGTGCCCCAAGATCGTGGTGCATACATACCCCATGCATTTTGACGCGCTCACCGTTGAGTAAAAAGCCGTTTTGCGGACTGAACTCGGTCGTCCGAAATCCGAATTCGTTCTCCACGCTGTCGAGCATTACGCCGTCCAAAAGAAGCTCGGTCTTTACCGTATAACAATACGGATCCTCCAGGCTCCACAGAATAGGGTTCTCCGCCCGGATCTGTAAAGCCGAAAAACGATCCTTCGCTTCCTCTTCGACGATCGCGATCGGGATCTTACGGCAGTTTAAAACCGTATGGCGGACGGTACAGCCCCCATAGCTCATTTCTGTTTCGATCCGCATCAGCCAGTCGTTTCCGATCTTTCGCGTTGAAATATAAACGCCGTTTTCCTTTACATGGATTTTACTCGTGATCCGAAGCGTTACGTTACGGTAAATTCCCGCTCCGGAATACCAGCGGGTATTCGGTGATTCATGACAGACCTTCACGTGAATACGATTTGTTCCTTCGCGCAGATACGCAGAAATATCAAAACTGAAGGACGAATAACCGTATTTCCAGGTGCCGATCTCGGTTCCGTTGACATAAACGGTGCTGTTCATATATACCCCGTCAAAGCGAAGGATATAAGCCTTGCTCGCTTCGTAGCCCGTAACCGTAAATTCCTTTTTGTACCAGCCTTCGCCCGTTTCGTACAAGCGGTCGGTGTTTTCGATCAGCCAGTCATGCGGAAGCTCAATATCGCTCCACGAATATTCCCGCTCCATGTCATAAAACGGGGTTCCGACCTCCTTGAGCACAAACTGCCAGTTGTCATTAAATAAAATTTCAGACATAAAGCACTCCCTCTTCGTTTTCATGAACCAATTCCGTTCGCGAATAATCAATCGGATTCAGAATGATAACCGTCCGCTTTTTCCGCATCGCGTAATGAACCGTAAACATTGTTCCGCCCTTTTTTCCGTCAAATACGGAAATCAGATACTGCGCGGTGTCCACCAAATATCGGTCTCTTTTCAGCATACAGCCTTTTGAGTAACGCCGTCCCGTAACCTGAACAACGCCCGCCGCCGCCCGAAGAAGCCGATCATAGGTATCGAGGTCTTCCGTCCCCCAGCCCAAAGATTGATTCAGGCAGGGGATCACACAAATCAGTTCGATCTTATATCTTTTTTTCAGCTCGAGAACGATCTCCCCGCACATCAGGTCGATCCCGCGCGCCATACCCGTCTGAAAATAACGGACTCCTTTTTCCGCGAGCGCCGTTATCTCCTCGCGGATCAGACCGCGAAGACGCCGATACGCATAGCAGCTTTTGTCCCACGGAAACGGAAGCTTTGACGGACGGTAACCGGAAAAAGAGCATACCTCCGGCACGTTTCGTTCGGAATGTCCGGGCAGCCCGACCCGATCCGTACCGAGAGCGAAAAAATCGGAAATCTCTTCAGCGCTCAATCTTATATACACCGCCCTTTTCGGTTCGGAAGCATAGGATACCGTCGGTATCATCGGCTTCGACAGCTCCGTTCGGACCGGAAACCTGCCGCAAAGAAGTAAGAATCCGACATTCTCCGCCCTCGTGCGAAAGAACGGTGAGCCGATTTTCCTTCCCCTCGCTCCACCGCGCGGAAATTTCAAATCCGCCGCGCGCACAAAGCCCGTCGTATGCGCCTTCCTTCCAGACATCGGGGATCGACGCGAGCGGTACAATCACGCCCTCGTGGCTCTGAAGCAAAATTTCCGCGATCCCCGCGCTTCCGCCAAAATTTCCGTCCAACTGAAAAGGCGGGTGAAAATCAAATAAATTCGGGAACGTACAGCCGGAAAGAAGTCCGTGCAGCAGTTTATACGCGCGGTTTCCGTCTCCCGTTCTTGCCCAAAGATTCAATTTATACGCTCTTGCCCAACCCGTCGATTCATCTCCCCGTTCGTTCATGGTAACGATCGCGGCTTTTAAAAGCTCGGGCGTTTTCCTTCCGATCGCCTTCCCGGGATAAAGTCCCATTAAATGCGAAATATGACGGTGATTTTTTTGGATCTGGCTCTCGTCGAAATCCGGCTCGTCCTCCTCAAACCATTCCTTCAGCTGCCCTCTCCGTCCAACCGAAAACGGCTTCAGCCGCTTTACCTGTTCCGAAACAAGCGCTCTCAACTCGGAATCGGCTCCGAGAACCTCGGAGGCTGTAATAAAATCGAGATAAAGCTGTTCGATCAGGCTTTGTTCATAAGTGTTCCCGACGGAAACGGGTCCGTGCTCGGGGGAATAAGTTGGCGATGACACAAGCCGATCCTGCCGCTCGTCGCAGATCAGCCACTGGGTATAAAACCGAACGCTTTCGCGCATGATCGGATAAATTTCACGCTCGAGAAGTGCGCGGTCTAAGGTAAATTCGTAATACTCCCATAAATTCTGCATGAGCCAGGCGACCGCAGCGGTAGACCAGCCCCAGTAGAAATCCCACCCCGGCGACGTCCAGCCGAACGGAGTTGCCTGCGTATGGGCGATCCAGCCGTTTTCGGGCTTTTCGCCGTCCGAAGCAATGCCGTAATATTCCTTCGCGGTGATCCTTCCCGGCTCACGCATCTGGTTCAGATAACGGATCAGCGGCTTTGCCGTTTCGGCAAGATTCGTATTATAAGCGCCCCAGTAATTCATCTGCAAATTCACGTTGATATGGTAATCGCAGCACCACGGGGGCGTATTGCTTTCATTCCATACTCCCTGTAAATTTGCGGGCAATGAGCCTTCCCGCGACGAAGAGATCAGCATATATCGCCCGAACTGAAAATAAAGCGGCTCAAGCCGGGAAGCGGCATCCTCGGAACCGTTCCGGTAATCCGCCAGAAGCTCATCTGTCGGCGGAATTTCGCCGTACTTCCCGTTCAGGCTCAGCTTTACCCTCCCGAACAGTGCGGAATAATCGGAAAAATGCCGTTCGTAAAGCTGATCAAAGCCCATCCTTCGGCTCTGCCCCAAAAGCTCCGAAACCGTACCGACCGGTGAAATTCCACTGCGATACGCGGGGTATATATCCAAATAATCGGTCGCCGCGGAGAAATAGAACACCACCTCGTCCGCGTGCTCAATCAGAAGAAAATCCTTTCCGTCAATGATCTCTCCGCCGGAGATTTCCGCCGAAAAACAGCCGCAGTAACGAAGCCCGTTATCCTCCATCGCGCCCGTATATACCAGATTTGAACCGTCCGAACGAACCGTTCCGCCGCTTTGCAGCCGATCCAAGGATAGCTTTACACAAATTCTTCGCGGCCGATCACTTTTCAGACGAATACAGATCACGCGGTCGGGATAGGAAGCGAACGCCTGGCGCACATGGCGCGCCCCCTCATGCTCAAACGAGCAGGTGTAAAGAGAACGGTCCAAATCCAGCTCTCTCGAATAATTTACCGCTTTTTTCGGGTCAATATTCGGGAAATGCAGCTCCGCGTTGCACAAAAGCTGATAAGAGCCATAGCCGCTCCCGCTGTCGTCACAGGTAAGATCCGGAAGAAGCGCGAGCGCTTCCTCATACTTTCCGTCATGCAAAAGCTTTTGCACCTTTTTTACGGAATGAACGGCTCCGATCCGATTTCCCCCGTTATACGCGGGGCGGTTGGGCGACGGTCCGCCTATCCAAAGCGTTTTTTCGTTTAATACGACGCGTTCCCGATCAATCCCGCCGAAAAAGCTTGCGCCCATGTATCCGTTTCCGATCGGAAGGCAAGTCTCCTCCCATTTTTCAAAATCTCCCGGAGCCGTAAAATGAATCAAATTGTGAATGGTGTTCATAAAAAGTCCTTTGTAGGCTGCACTGCATAATGATTGGCATACAGATGTGCGTCAGAAGGCGTGGACTTTGCCGCAGCAAAGTCCTGCAGTCATTGTGCGGTGCTGCCTTAGTTTAATCTCCCGTCGTTTCACGCAGGATCAGGCTGTGCGGAAGCATATAAAGCGACCGATCGGGCGTTTTCGATTTCATATTTTCGATCAGCTTCTCCACGACAAGCTTTCCCTGTAAAAAACAAGGCTGCTGCACCGTGGATAAATGCGGAACAAAAATACGGGAATACTGAATATTGTCAAAACCGAAGAAAAGCACGTCACTTCCGATCCGGATCCGATTTTCGATCGCGTAGTTCATCGCGCCGATCGCGATCGTATCCGAAATTGAAAAAATCGCGTCGGGAGGCTCCTTCAGCTTCATCAGCCGCTCACAGCCGAGCACACCCGCGTCGGAAGAGTAATCGCCGTAATAAACGAGGCTTTCGTCATAATCCAGCCCGTTTTCCGCCAGCGCCTCCCGATACCCCCGTTCCCGATCGACCGAGGACTGGCTCCTCTGCTGCGTCGTCAGTAATCCGATCCGCTTTCTTCCCTTTCGGATCAGATAATTTACGGCATCTCTCCCCGCGCTCACGTTGTTGATCGTAACGGTAAGCACCTTGCAGTTTTCAAGACGCTCGAGACAAATGGCGATATTATGATTTTCGGCAAGGGAGGAGATCGTCGCGGCGTCGAGCTTCGGCCCGAGCAGCACCGCGCCGTCCACCGAGCGCGAAAAGAGCATTTCCAGAAGGTGCATTTCATGCTTCGGATCGTCACGCGTCGTCGCGATCAGGACATCGTATCCCCGCGCCATCGCGCCTTCCTCCATTCCCCGCAGAACCTCGGAATAAAAGCTTTGCTCCGTAGAGGCAATGATCGCAAGAATACGGCGCGTTTCACTTTTCCTTAAATCTCTGCCAAGAAAATTCGGACTGTATCCGAGATGCTTCACCGCCTGATTCACGGCTTCGATTGCTTCGTCGGAAACATTGTTCTTTTTATTTAAGACACGAGAAACGGTTGCCACCGAAACATTCGCGGCTTTCGCAACATCTTTGATCGTTACGCTCATGCTTGTGACCATTCCTTTCCTCAATTTATGTACTTATTTTCTATTATATCATATCATGTAATTGTTTACAATGTACAGTTTGAACAAATTTAAAGCATATTTTTTGAAAATCGCGCCGCCGAAACGAAGGAAAAAACCGACCGATTTTATCCACCGACGCATACGCCTGTCCTAAAATACTTTTCTCTCTTTTGGTTTTAAACGGGAGATCCGCCATACTGTAAAAATAGATAAATCTATTTCTATATAAACGTATTTTTTTGTTCATTTCGTTAATTTACAAACCGACATTTATAACTTAAAATAGAACTTGAATCAACAGGAACCTCCTCAACCGAATGATATACAGGAGCCAAAAGTGTAATGACAAAAAAAACAGTTACCATGAGCGACATCGCTTCGCAGATCGGCGTAAGCACCGTCACAGTTTCAAAAGCGCTCAGCGGAAAAGACGGCGTAAGCGCCGAGCTTCGCGAACGCATTAAACAAAAGGCAAACGAAATGGGTTATCGCTTCAGCGGCTCCGCCAAATCGACCAAGGACATTCCTACCTACAACATCGGCGTGATCGTCGCAAAGCATTTTATACATGACGCAAGCGCATTTTACTGGGTCGTGTACCGCTATATCGTTGAGCTTCTTCAGAAGCAGAGCTATTACGGAATTCTTGAAGTCGTTTCGGATTCCGACGAGCAGCTTTGTGAAATGCCGAGTTCCGTATTAAATAAAAAAGTAGACGGTATTATTATTTTGGGGCAGTTTAAGGAGGAATACGTTTCCGCGCTCCTGTCGATGGAGATCCCCACGGTATTTCTCGATTTTTACAGCGGCAAAAACAATGTCGAGACCGTACTTGCGGATAATTTTTTCGGCGCGTATACGATCACAAATTATCTGATCCGAAACGGACACAGAAAAATCGGGTTTGTCGGGTCGATCGGTGCGACGTCCAGCATACAGGATCGTTTTCTGGGCTGCTGTAAATCGCATATTGAGCATAACCTGCGGATAGAGTCGATCCGGATCGTCGAAGACCGGAAGGAGGACGGAACGCTTTTACCGGAATTTGTCCTCCCCGACGAGCTTCCGACCGCCTTTTTCTGCAACTGCGACGAAACGGCGTATCAACTGATCAACCAACTGAAAGCGGCGGGCTATCGCGTTCCCGAGGATATTTCCGTCGTCGGCTATGATAATCATATTTATTCCACCATCTCGTCCCCGCGAATTACCACCGTAGACGTCAACAGCTACCATATGTCGCACGAGGCGGTCGAGATCATTATCCGGAAGATTCGCGACAACAGCTATCGCTGCGGTCGTGTCCTTGTGACCGGAAAGCTTGTGGAACGCGACAGCGTCAAAAAAATACACTCATCGCAAAAAGAAACGGACTGAATTTATGAAAGTAATTGACACACACGCGCACTATGACGACGACGCGTTCAACAATGACCGTTTCGCCGTACTGGACGAATTGTTTCAAAATAAGGTCGATCGGATCATCAACATCGGCTGCACCTTAAAAAGCAGTCAGACATCGCTGGAATTCGCCGCCCGTTACGAGGGAATGTACGCTGCCGTCGGGATCCACCCCGAAGAGACCGACTCCCTTCCGGACGATTATCTTGATCGGCTTCGGGAAATGAGCAAAAATCCAAAAGCAGTCGCGATCGGCGAGATCGGACTGGATTTTCACCGTGAAACACACGATAAGGAAACGCAGCGACTGCGCTTTCGGGAACAGCTTTCTCTCGCGAGGGAGCTTGATTTGCCCGTAATCATTCATTCCAGAGACGCGACGAAGGAAACGCTGGAAATTCTGAGCGAATTCAGACCCAAGGGCGTGGTTCATTGCTTTTCGGGCAGCGCGGAAACGGCGCGGGAAATTCTCAATATCGGCATGATGATCAGCTTTACGGGCGTACTTACCTTTAAAAACGCCAAAAAGGCAGTGGAAGCCTGTAAGATCATACCGCCCGACCGCATCATGCTCGAAACGGATTCCCCATATATGGCTCCCGTGCCGTACCGCGGAAAGCGCTGTGACAGCGGCATGGTTTACGAAACCGCAAAAAAGGTAGCGGAAATTAAGGGAATGCGGACGGAAGACCTGCTTCAGATTTGTAACGACAACGCGGTTCGATTCTTCGGACTGTAACAGAAAGGATTCAAAAAGGCATTTTTATGGATACGGACGATCGAAAACAGAATAAGGCTGCAAAAATTTTTTTATCACCGCTGATCCTGCTGAATAAAGGACTTACCGCGCTTCTGCGGAAAGCGATCGGCGGAAATTACGGGGAAAACATTACCGAAGACGATATTCTTTCCATGGTGGACGCGGGAAACGAAACGGGAGCGATCGAGGATACCTCCGTCGAAATGATCAATAATGTTTTTGAATTTAACGATCTTTGCGCCTCCGACGTCATGACGCACCGCGTAAATATTACCGCGATCGAAGTGAACGACTCGCTCGACGATATTATTTATCTGGCGCTCGAAAAAGGATTTTCGCGGCTCCCTGTTTTTGAGGGCAGTCTCGATAAGATCATCGGGATCGTGATCGTGAAGGATTTGCTGTGTCTGATCGGCGACAAGCACCTCGAACAATTCCGTCTGAAGGAATTTATCCGCGAGGCGGTATTTATTCCGGAAAGCTGCTCCTGCAGCGATACGTTTACCTTCCTGACGAGTCAGAAAACGGGTATGGCGGTCGTAATCGACGAGTACGGAGGCACCGCCGGGATCGTGACCTTAGAGGATCTGATCGAATCCGTCATGGGAAATATTCAGGACGAATATGACGACGAGGATCTGCTGATCAAAAAGATCAACAACGATAAATACGAGATTAACGGCGAGGCGGATCCCGACGAGGTTCTTGAGCTGTTCGGCTATTCCCTGCCCGACGAGCATGAATATGACACGATCTCCGGGTTTGTCACCGATCTGCTCGGCTATATCCCCGAAAGCACCGAGAGCTCTCCACACACGGATTATAAAGATATCCGATTTGTGATCGTCGAGGTCTGTGATAACTGCGCAGAGAAGATCATTGCGTTTCGCAACAAGACTTCGGAGGAAAAAACGAATTCTACCGAATAATCGTCCGTTTTTCGCATAAGTTGGTACAAGGAAAACACCGTTTTCGGGAGGTATCAGCTTTGAAAAACACGATCGTCTTATTTTTAAAGGGACTCTGGATCGGCGCAACCATGACGGTTCCGGGCGTAAGCGGCGGAACGATGGCGATCGCTTTAAACCTTTATGACCGACTTCTTTTATCGGCAAGCTCTATTCTGAAAAATCCGAAGGAAAGTCTCTCTTTTCTGCTGAAATTTACCCTTGGCGCGGGAATCGGAGTCTTTCTGTTCTCGGAGCTGATCGGCTTTTTATTTACGACCCCCGCACAGCTTCCGCTGCGCTTCTTTTTCTTCGGAGCGGTCGCGGGCGGGATCCCGATCCTTTTCCGAAAGGCGGGTGTTCGGAACATTTCGTGCGCCGTTTTTCTTTATCCGATGATCGGCGTTTTGATCCTTCTTCTTTTTCTTTACGGGATCAATCGGCTCGGAATGCTTGAAACCGTAAACGCGGGATTCTTTTCAAAGCTTCTGATCGGGATTTTCATTGCCGCCGCGATCATTCTCCCCGGGATCAGCGCTTCACAAATTCTCTACATGACGGGAATGTACGAAACAACGCTAGAGCATATCCGAAACCTCCGGATTTTTCCGATCCTTCCCGCGGCATTCGGCATTTTTGTCGGAATCCTTTTGCTCTCTTCTCTGCTGAATCGCTGCCTGACCCGCCATACGGAACGGTCGTATCTGATCATTTTCGGTTTTATGCTCGGCTCGCTTCCGGAGCTTTTGCCCCTGTCGGAAATCTCGGTGCTTCCCACCGACCCCGTTTTATTCTTGTGCAGTATGGTTTCTACCGCAATCGGATTTTTAATCCTATATCAATGGACAAAAGAAAAAAGAAGTACGGCTTCGCCCGAAATGAATCATACATAAAATGATGTAAAAAAGGAGTGTTCCTGCTCGTGAAAACAATGAACGCTACACCGCTATCCGACGGATTTTATATGCCCGCCGAATTCTCGCCGCATTACGGCTGTATTCTGATCTTTCCCGAACGCCCGGATTCGTGGCATTACGGCGGATATGCCGCGCGGAAAGCGTTTGTGCAGGTTTGCGAGGCGATTGCGGACAGTGAAAAGGTAACCGTCTGCGCAAGCGACCGTCAGTATGAAAACGCGCGCCGAATGCTTTCAGATCGGATCCGCGTTGTGGAAATGTCCTCCAACGACGCATGGGCAAGGGACTACGCGCCGACCTTTGTAACAAACGGATCCGAAATCCGCGGGATCAACTGGGGATTTAACGCGTGGGGAGGATTGACGGACGGGCTTTACTTCCCTTGGGATAAGGACGACCGCATGGCCCGGAAGCTCTGTGACCTTTACGAAAAGGATCTGTACGACGCGGGAGAATTTATTTTAGAGGGCGGCTCGATCCATGTGGACGGCGAAGGAACCTGTATCACAACCGAAGCCTGCCTGCTGAGCGCGGGGCGGAATTCGGATCTGACAAAATCGGAAATTGAAAAGAAGCTGAAAAGCTATCTCGGAGTCAACAAGATCATCTGGCTGAAAAACGGAATATATAAAGACGAAACGAATGAACACGTGGACAATATCTGCGCGTTCGTAAAACCGGGAGAGGTCGTTCTCGCTTATACCGACGACCGGAATGATCCGCAATACGCGCTGAGCCGCTCCTGTCTTGAAATTCTCGAAGCGGAAACGGACGCGCGCGGGCGAAAGATCAAGGTAAACAAGCTCCCGCTTCCGAAGCCCGTTACCGTCACTGCCGAGGAGTGCGAAGGGCTGGATTACATGAATTTCGAGCCGACAAGAACGCCCGGAGAACGTCTCGCCGCCTCTTACGTCAATTTTTATATTTCCAACGGCGCGGTGATCATGCCGTTTTTCGGAGATGAAGCGGACGAAAAGGCGCGGGAAATACTGAGCGGATTGTTCCCGACCCGAAAAATTGTGCCGATCTACGCGCGCGACATCCTGATCGGCGGCGGGAATATTCATTGCATTACACAGCAAATTCCGATGTTTGAAAAATGAATTCTTGGAACCGAAAGGAAAAGGAAAAGAACTGATGTGCATAGAATGCTATACCGATGAACGAAGAAAAACACCTCTGCTGAACCCTGCCGATTGCCTTAAAAATCATACGCAGTACATCTGCGGAACCTGCGGGCGCTGTATTTGTATTGAACGGGATCCGAAGCGGGGATTACAACGATGGAATTTTCCTTTTCGCTCATTGGAAAACGCAAAGCTTTACCTTCGTACCGCAGATTATACCGAGAAAAGCCCCTGCGGTATTTATGAAATAAAAAAACGCGGCGGGAAAAAATCCTACAAAATTTTTTCGGATTCGGACAGCCTGCGGCAGTATCTGGCAAGGAATACCGATAAAATCTGCGAAAATCCGGTGCCTATATTTCAGGAAACGGAATATAAGGAGTATCCGAAAACTCAGGTGCGAAAGTTGACGCTGTCGGAAACGGAACTGTATATAAAAGAAAGGAATCAGACAAAATGAGAAAAGTAAAAGCGGCGGCGATACAAATGTCGATCCCGGACACGAGAGAAAAATCGCTCGAAAAGGCAGAACGGTATGTCCGTAAGGCAACCGCGGACGGCGCAAATATCGTCCTTCTCCCCGAGCTTTTTGAAACGCCGTATTTTTGTCAGGAACGAAAATATGAGCATTACGCGCTGGCGCAGCCTGCCGACCGGAACGAGGCGGTTTGCCGTTTTTCCGCATTGGCGCGGGAATTGGAATCCGTTCTTGTTATTAGCTTTTACGAACAGGACGAAACGGTGCTTTTTAACAGCGCTGCCGTCATTGACGCAGACGGAAGCCTTTGCGGAATTTACCGAAAAACACATATCCCAGACGATCATTTTTATCAGGAAAAATTCTATTTTACGCCCGGAGATACGGGATTCCGGGTTTTCGAGACCTGTTACGGGAAAATCGGCGTCGGG
This sequence comes from uncultured Ruminiclostridium sp., assembly GCA_964456025.1. Taxonomy (GTDB): domain Bacteria; phylum Bacillota; class Clostridia; order Oscillospirales; family Ruminococcaceae; genus Ruminiclostridium_E. Next base: position 39,524 of record CAYVZH010000016.1, on the reverse strand, counting down.
ATCTGCTGGGATCAGTGGTTTCCCGAAGCGGCGCGCTGCATGGCGCTGATGGGAGCGGAGCTCTTGTTTTATCCGACCGCGATCGGTTCTGAGCCGATTCTGGAATGCGACAGTATGCCGCATTGGAGACGGTGTATGCAGGGACACGCGGCGGCAAATCTGATCCCTGTAATCGCGGCGAATCGGATCGGGACGGAAACGGTAACACCCTGCCCCGAAAATCAGGGTCAATCCTCCGCGCTTTGCTTTTACGGAAGCTCTTTTCTGACCGACTGCACGGGCGAGATCATAAAATCCGCTGATCGGGAAACAGACTGCGTTCTGGTCGGCGCGTACGACCTCGACGAAATTCGGGATTTCCGAATGAGCTGGGGCGTGTTCCGCGATCGCAGGCCCGAAATGTACGGAAAAATCACCGAAACAAAAAATGTTCATTTTTAAAAGATATATGAAATTATTGTAAAAGTGTTGACAAAACGAAAAAACAGTGTTATAATGTCTGTAAATTAAATATTTCTTCCTAAGAAACCGATGATGTGGAGATAAAAATGTTTGTGCACTCACAGAGAGCGGCAGGTGCTGAGAATACCGCAGAACGCAGTTCATTAAATGGACCACTGAGGGCGCGGTCAAAGGATCTTTGATCCGAGTATTCCGCGACGCGGCAAGCGTTATTTGCGGGGATATGTTAGTATCCGGCGAGGTGTGCGGCTTTGTGCCGTGAATTAAGGTGGCAACGCGATTTTATTCGTCCTTAAATTTCAGTTTTTTGCTGTAATTAAGGGCGTTTTTTTATTTGCAAAAGAAAGGACTGGTTTTTATGTACCCTACTTTAGAACAGGCAAAGGAATACCGCGACCGATACCGGATCGTGCCGATCAGCCGCGAGATCATGTCCGATATCAGAACGCCGATCGAGGTGCTTCGGATCCTGAAAAATTACAGTCGGCACTGTTATATTCTCGAAAGTGTCGAAAATCAGGAAAAATGGGGGCGGTATACCTTTTTGGGATATTGTCCGACGCTGGAGATCAGCTGCGCCGACGGAAAAACGACCGTAAAAAATGTCACGACGGGAGAGATCCGCGTCACCGAACACGCGAAGCCAGCCGACGCGATCCGAAATCTCCTGTCAGAATATACCAGTCCGAAAATCGAGGGGCTTCCCTCTTTTACGGGCGGACTTGTCGGTTATTTTTCCTACGATTACATTAAGTACAGCGAACCATGCCTGAAGCTTGACGCGCTCGACGCGGAGGGATTCAAGGACGTAGACTTAATGCTTTTCGATAAGGTCATCGCGTTCGACAGCGTAAAGCAAAAGATCATTCTGATCGCGAATATCCGAACGGACGATCTCGAAAACAATTATCGGATCGCCGAGAAATCCCTGAACGAAATGCAGCTTTTGATCGAGCGCGGAGAACAGGCAAAGCACGAACGCGCGGCGATCACCTCGGATTTCCGCCCGCTCTTCAGCAAGGAAGAATACTCGGCAATGATCGAAAAGGCGAAAAAATATATCTACGAGGGCGATATTTTTCAGGTCGTTCTTTCCAACCGACTGGAAGCCGATTTTGAAGGAAGCCTTCTCGACGCTTACCGGATTCTTCGGACGACGAACCCTTCTCCTTATATGTTTTATTTCAGCAGCGACGACATGGAGGTCGCAGGCGCTTCCCCCGAAACGCTCGTAAAGCTTGAAAACGGGATCCTGCACACCTTCCCGCTTGCGGGATCGCGTCCGCGCGGAGAGACCGACGAGGAGGACCGCCGGCTTGAAAAAGAGCTTCTTTCCGATGAAAAAGAGCTTTCCGAACATAATATGCTAGTCGATCTGGGCAGGAACGATCTCGGAAAAATCAGCAAATTCGGAACGGTAACGGTCGAAAAATATCTTTCCATTGAACGCTACTCCCATATTATGCACATCGGCTCGACCGTGCGGGGCGAGATCGCGGACGGAAAAACCGCGCTGGACGCGATCGACGCGGTACTCCCCGCGGGAACGCTTTCAGGTGCTCCGAAAATCCGCGCCTGCGAGATCATCAACGAGCTTGAAAACAATAAACGCGGGATATACGGCGGCGCGGTCGGTTACCTCGATTTTACGGGAAACCTCGACGCCTGTATCGCGATCCGTCTTGCATTTAAAAAGAACGGAAAGGTATTTGTCCGTTCGGGCGCGGGGATCGTCGCGGACAGCGTCCCCGAAAACGAATACAACGAATGTATCAACAAGGCAAAAGCGGTTATGAACGCCCTTCGGGATTCTCAGGACGTAAAAATATGACGGCAGACGCGGAAAGGAGCGGCTTATGATTTTACTGATCGACAATTATGACAGTTTTTCTTATAACCTTTACCAGCTGATCGGCGAGCTTGATCCCGATATTAAGGTGATCCGGAACGACGAAATGAGCTGTGAGGAAATATTGGCGCTGAAGCCCTCGCATATCATTCTCTCTCCGGGACCGAAAACGCCCTCGGAAGCGGGAATCTGTGAAGAGCTTGTTTTAAAGGCAAAGGGAAGCGTTCCGATCCTCGGCGTTTGTCTCGGACATCAGGCAATCTGCGAAGCGTTCGGCGGAACGGTGAGCTACGCGAAAAAGCTCATGCACGGAAAGAAATCAACGGTAAGGCTGGACAAAAGCTGTCCCTTATTTTCCGGACTTCCCGAGCGGACGGAGGTCGCGCGGTATCATTCTCTCGCCGCCATAAAGGAAGCGCTCTCCGACTGTCTTACCGTAACGTCGGAAACCGAGGACGGAGAAATCATGGGGGTCGAGCACAAGGAATTCCCGATTTTCGGAGTTCAGTTCCACCCCGAATCCATCTTGACCCCGCAGGGAAAAGAAATGCTGAAAAATTTTTTAAATTATCATGGAAAGGAAGAATGAACAATGATACGCGAAGCATTAAAAAAAGTCGGATCAAACGAGAATTTATCCTATGAAGAGGCTGCCGCGGTGATGAAGGAGATCATGGGCGGAGAAGCGCTCCCGACACAGGTCGCCTCCTTTTTGACCGCGCTCCACATGAAGGGAGAGACCGTCGATGAGATCAGCGCAAGCGCCTATGTCATGCGCGAATACGCCGATCGGGTCACGTACGGCGGCGACCTCCTCGAAATCGTCGGAACGGGCGGAGACGGGACGAATTCAATCAACATTTCCACCATTTCCGCGATCGTCGCCGCTTCGGCGGGAGCGAAGATCACCAAGCACGGAAACCGTGCCGCGTCGAGCAAGTGCGGAGCGGCCGACTGTCTTGAAGCGCTCGGAGTCAATTTACAGCAGGATCCGCAGCAATGCGTCAAGCTGCTCGACCGGGTAGGAATCTGTTTCCTGTTTGCGCAAAAATATCATTCGGCAATGAAATATGTCGGTCCGGTACGAAAAGAGATCGGAATCCCCACGATCTTCAATATTTTAGGACCGCTGACGAACCCCGCCCACGCCAATTTACAGCTTCTCGGCGTATACAGCGAGGAGCTGACCGAAACGATGGCGCGCGTTCTTTCCCATCTGGGCGTAAAGCGCGGTATGGCGGTATACGGACAGGACGGGATCGACGAGATCTCGGTAAGCGCGCCGACGACCGTCGTTGAGATCAACGGCAAAGACCTGAACAAATACGTAATTTCGCCCGAACAGTTCGGAATGCAAAGACATTCGATGAGCGAGCTTCAGGGCGGCGATCCGAAGGAAAACGCCGCGATCGCCAAAGAGATCCTGAACGGAAAGCAGGGCGCGGGACGGGATGCGGTTCTTTTAAACGCGGGAGCGGCGCTCCACATCGCCAAGGAAATCGGGATCGACGAGGGGATCCGTCTTGCCGCGGAAATGATCGACAGCGGGAAGGCGCTCCGGACGCTGAACGACTTTATCGCCGTGTCGAACGAAAACTGACAGAGGGAATGATCAAAAATGGATATTTTACAGGAAATTGCCAAAAAAACAAAGGAACGGGTCATCAGCTTAAAAAAAGAGGTTCCTCTTTCCGCCGTAAAAGAGGCGGCATCCCGCTTGACCGCTTCCCCGCCCTCCTTTTATGAAGCATTGTGCGCCGAGCCGATCGCGCTGATCTGCGAGGTGAAGCGCGCTTCCCCCTCGAAAGGGGTCATCAGTAAAAATTTCCCTTATCTGAGCATTGCGAAGGAATACGAAAAGGCGGGCGCTTCCGCGATCTCCTGCCTGACCGAGCCGTTTTATTTCTTGGGCAAAAGTCAATATCTGCGGGAAATCACCGCGGCAGTAAAGATTCCGGTGCTTCGGAAGGATTTCACCGTAGACGAATACATGATCTACGAAGCAAGCATTCTCGGCGCGTCCGCCGTTCTCCTGATTTGTTCGATCTTATCGGAACGGCAGCTGAAGGAATACCTCGAGATCACGCATTCGCTCGGGCTGGACGCGCTGGTGGAAACGCACAGCGAGGAAGAGATTGATCTCGCCGTTCGCGCGGGCGCTCGGATCATCGGCGTCAACAACCGCAATCTTCGGGATTTTACCGTTGATCTCGGTCACAGTATCCGCCTACGGGAAAAGGTGCCGAAAGATCGGATCTTCGTTTCGGAAAGCGGGATCAAAACGCCCGAGAATATACAAACGCTTCGTGAAAACGGAGTAAACGCGGTTTTAATCGGAGAGATCCTGATGAAAAGCGGAAATATTATCGAGGAAATCCGTCGGTTAAAGGGAGAAATGTAAACGTGACAAAAATTAAGCTGTGCGGGCTTTATCGGGAGTGCGACATTGATTTCGCGAACGAAGCAATGCCCGATTATGTCGGATTCGTCCTGCTTTTCCCGAAGAGTCACCGCTGTATCACCGCAAAAACGGCGGAATCGTTCAAAAAAAGACTGAATCCCGCGATTCAAACGGTCGGTGTATTCGTGGACGCGCCGCCGCAGCGCTGCGCGGAATACGCAAACAGCGGAATCATTGATCTGATCCAGCTTCACGGAAGAGAGGACGCGGATTATATCAAATCGCTCCGAAAAACCTGCAAAGTGCCGATCATAAAAGCGGTCAAGGTTTCCTCATTATCGGATTTAGAACAGGCGGCAAAGCTTCCGATTGATTTCCTCCTGCTCGATCACGGTACGGGAACGGGAAAGCCGTTCGACCACAGTATTCTGGACGGTGCAGCGATCCCCCTCCCCTACTTTCTCGCGGGCGGACTTTCGCCGCAGAATATTTCGGAGGTTATTCAAAAATACCGACCTTATGCCGTCGATCTGAGCAGCGGGATTGAAACAGATCGAAAAAAAGATCGGGAAAAGATGATCGCCGCGGTAAAGGCGGCGCGGGAAGCGGAACGGACACGCTGAATTCCGACAAAGTAAAATAAAAAGAAAGGAACAACCTAAAATGTCAAAAGGCAGATACGGCGATTTCGGCGGGCAGTATATCCCCGAAACGCTTATGAACGAGGTCAATAAGCTTGAAAAAGCTTATGAGCACTATAAGAAGGATCCCGAATTCAATCGGGAATTGGAGTGTCTGAACCGCGAGTATGCGGGCAGACCTTCCCTCCTCTATTACGCGGAAAAAATGACCAAGGATCTCGGAGGCGCGAAAATTTATCTGAAGCGCGAGGATTTAAACCATACCGGATCCCATAAAATCAACAATGTACTTGGACAGGTGCTTTTAGCGAAGAAAATGGGAAAAACGCGTGTGATCGCGGAAACGGGCGCGGGTCAGCACGGCGTTGCGACCGCAACGGCGGCGGCGCTTCTCGGAATGGAATGTGAAATTTTCATGGGAAAAGAGGACACGGTTCGACAGGCGCTGAACGTCTACCGAATGGAGCTTCTCGGCGCGAAGGTGAACCCCGTCACAATGGGAACCATGACGCTCAAGGACGCGGTGAACGAAGCCATGCGGGAATGGACAAAGCGCGTGGACGATACGCTGTATGTTCTCGGCTCGGTCATGGGGCCGCACCCATTCCCGATGATTGTCCGCGATTTTCAGAGCATTATCAGCAAGGAAGCGCGTGAACAGATCCTCGAAAAAGAAGGAAAGCTCCCGACGGCGGTCATGGCGTGCGTCGGCGGCGGAAGCAATTCCATGGGAATGTTCTACAACTTCATCAACGACAAGGACGTTCGCCTGATCGGCTGTGAAGCGGCGGGAAAAGGAATTTCAAGCGGTCAGCATGCCGCGACCGTCGCAACGGGTACGACCGGAATCTTTCATGGCATGAAATCCCTGTTCTGTCAGGACGAATACGGTCAGATCGCACCGGTTTATTCGATCTCGGCAGGGCTCGATTACCCGGGGATCGGCCCTGAACACGCACACCTGAACCAAATCGGGAGGGCGGAGTATGTTCCCGTTACCGACGAGGAAGCGGTCAGCGCGTTTGAATACATCGCGCGGACGGAAGGGATCATCTGCGCCATTGAAAGCGCGCACGCCGTTGCGCATACCATGAAGATCGCGCCGACCATGAGTAAGGACGATATTATCATCGTTTGTCTCTCCGGCAGAGGGGATAAGGACGTAGCGGCGATTGCAAGATACAGAGGAGTTGATTTACATGAATAAAATTCAAAACGCGTTTCGCCGTAAGGCATTTATCGCCTTTTTAACGGCGGGTGATCCCGATTTTAACACAAGTATCGAAAATATTATGGCTGCAGTTCGCGCGGGAGCGGATCTGATCGAGATCGGGATCCCCTTTTCCGATCCGATCGCCGAGGGCCCCGTGATCCAGGAAGCGAATATCCGTGCGCTTTCCGCGGGAATGACGACCGACCGCGCGTTTCTCTTAGCGGAGGAAATCCGAAAGCAGACGGAAGTCCCGATTTGCTTCATGACCTATCTGAATCCCGTTTTTCATTACGGCTATGATCGGTTCTTCAAAAAATGCGGCGAAATCGGGATCGACGGACTCATTTGTCCCGACTTACCGTATGAAGAAAAGAATGAAGTCTCCGACATTGCCGAGAAGTACGGGATTGATGTGATCTCTCTGATCGCGCCGACAAGCGAGGAACGGATCAAAGCGATCGCCGAGGACGCAAAAGGCTTTTTGTATATCGTTTCTTCCATGGGCGTTACCGGAGAACGGAGCGAGATAAAAACCGATCTTTCCTCGATTATGGACACAGTAAAAAAATACGCCAAAGTTCCCGCCGCGATTGGCTTCGGGATCAATACCCCCGAACAGGCGGAAAAAATGGCGTCGATTGCGGACGGCGTGATCGTCGGAAGCGCGATCGTAAAGCTTGCGGAAAAGTATGGGAAGGATGCGCCGCAGAAAATTTACGAATATGTAAAAAGCATGACGGACGGAATGAAGCGTGACTAATCGAGGCTTTCCCAAAAGCGCCGATCCCTGTAAACAGAAATGATCTCGTCGCTCCACACCTGTACCTCCACATAACGAGGGGAACCGATCTCACCCGCTATAGGCGGCGTATCCTGCGGAAGTCCGTATCGGTCAATGATTTTTAAAATATCGTCGTACATATACAGCCTTTTTCGGTATTCCCTGCCGTCTGTTACGATCGGACTGAATGTCGGGTGAAGATCGCCGTAGGTAAAGGACAAGGTTTTTAAATCAAACGCTTCGATCGGGATTCGGACAAACGACGGTTTCTCGTACCACGAATAAAGCCAATCGCAAGCCTCTACCGCCATCGTATGCGGCGTTTTCCGCTCCGGTCTTCCACCCATTTTTACAAACAAATTATAAGCGTGACGCTCGTACGCCGCGCGCCGATCCATATATTTCTCCTCCCGCAACGCCGCTTGGCTGCGCGGGCGTTCCTTTTTGATTTGATGAAGGACGGTCTTAGCTTCCTCGGGAGAAAGGTCGGACAAATTCCGAAACGGTCCCGTTGAACGGTCAAAATAGTGAAATAAAGTCATAGGAATTCCTGTCATAATTCTTTCGCATTGTTACCTGTAAGTTCAATCAAGCTGTATATCCCCAGAAAAATATAGGTAGGTACAATTATATATAAAGTCAGCTCGGCATATCCGTTTACGCTTGAAAAGCAGTAGGGCAAAGCGCAAACGTTTATCAGAAAATGAATGATAATCGGCAGCCATAGGTTATCTGTTTTCTTGTAAATTGTTCCGAAAAATAATCCCATACCTACCGTCCAAATAACCTTGCTTATTATTACAATCAAAGGCTGACCCAACGTACCGAATATATGTCCAAAACCAAAAATTACAGACGATAATATAACCGCTGTTAATGTGCTGTTTTTTTTATTATAAAAAAGCTGCTCAATAAGATTCAGCAATAAGCCTCGTATATATAATTCTTCGATTATGGCGACGCCAATATAATATACAACGCCTTCAACAAGTACTTTTGCGGCAGACGGCTGACGATCGAAGGGCTGTAATCCAATGCAGAACGCAGCAAAACCTATTACGGCGGCTATCGCTCCAATGATCCCGTATCTTTTAAGACCGACTGCTAACCCTTTTATCGTAAAGCCTAACCGCCATTCGGGACACAAATATTTTATAAACAAGAACGAAATAATTCCTATCAACAAGAAATTTATCATTAATGTGAAATAAATTGGATCTATATCAAAAATATGAATGTTCACAAAGAAAGCACTTGGAATACCCGTTATATCCATTATCGCAATGACAACGGTAAGAATTGATATTAAAATAAGTTCGCGTTTTTCTTTTTTCACAAATTGTTCTCCTTCGTGCAACGCCGCCCCGTTATTTATATCGGTAAAGCGAAATCTGCTCAAAACCGTCCAAAAGCTCGTCAGAAAGATGAAATGCCACCGAGATCCCCCGCGCGACGCACTCCAGCGCATGATCCGCCACATGACAGGGAACGCCAAGCTCTTTTGACACAAGCGGAGCCAGACCGCCGAGAAGCGCTCCCCCGCCGGTAAGCGTTATACCGTTTTCGTGAATATCGCCGACCAGCTCCGGCGGCGTTTTTTCAAATACCTTTTTCATGCTGTCAATAATATCGACGGTCAGATCTCTTACCGCTTCCTCAATATCGACCTCGCTGATCTCGATCGAAGCGGGAAGTCCGCGCAGCAAATGACGTCCCTTAACCGTCATTTTCCGCTCCGGACTGGGATCAAATACGTTCGCAAGCTGAATTTTCGCCTGTTCCGCGGACTTTTCCCCGATCAGCACCTTATATTTTTGAGAAATATACCGTGAGATCGCGGCGTCAAATTTATTCCCCGCAACCTTTACGGATTCCGATACAACGATCCCGTTAAACGAAACGACCGCAACATCGGCAGTCCCTCCCCCGATGTCAACCACCATCATGCCGTTCGGCTTTGAAATATCATAGCCCGCGCCGAGAAGCGCGGCGATCGGCTCTTCGATAATATATACCTTCCGCGCGCCCGCCGTAAGCGCGGCTTCCACGACGGCACGGCGCTCGACATCGGTCACGGAGGACGGCACACAGATCAGAACCCGCGGCTTTAACAGCATGGTTCCGCTTACCTTATGAATGAATTCAACGATCATTTCCTCCGCCATTTCGTTATCCGAAATCACTCCGTCGCGAAGCGGCTTCACGGCAATGATATACTCGGGCGTTCTGCCAAGCATTCGATAAGCCTCCGATCCCACTGCGAGCACCTGCTTCTTTTTCTTGTCATAAGCAACAATGCTCGGCTCGTTTACGACAATTCCCTTTCCACCGACGGTAATGATCGTATTCGCCGTTCCTAAATCAATCCCAATATCAACCGAACTCATTCGTGTTTCTCCTTATATCTTTTTGCCGCCTCCAGCAAGGCTTCTTTTTGATTCTCATATTTTTCGTCTATAACGCCGTCGAGTAAATGCCGTAAGGTATCTCCGACCGCCTTTCCCGTCAGACCCAGCGCCAGCAGATCATTTCCGTTGATCACAAGATCACGGATTTGGAAGCATTGTTCTTCTTTTATTATTTCGTGAACAGTTTCCATCGCCTTTTGATATTCGCGAATCCGATCACGAAATTCCGGCGCTTTCGCCGTATCGTCCGCAATATGAACCTGGATCAGCTCGAGCAGAAGCTCGGCGCCGAACCGGTTTAAATATCTTTTTAAGAGCGGAACACGATTTTCAATCGTCATATCGTGATATTTTACCAGCGCGCAAACCCGCTCCGCGGAAACGGAATCTGTTTTCAGCTCTCTCATGACCCGCTCGGCGATCACAACGCTTCCCTTCGCATGTCCCTTAAAATGCCCCGTACCGTCCGTAAACGTAAAAAAATCGGGCTTCGCGAGATCGTGAAGCAGCATGGCAAGGCGCATATGCGGCTTCGGTACGATCGCCGCAACAGCGCCGATCGTATGCTCATAAACATCGCGGTCATGGTATTTGGTATGCTGTTCAAAACCGACACACGCACTGATTTCGGGAATAATGACCGCGAGAACATCGGGATATTCCCGCAGAGCCATTTCACAGCCCTTCCCGCAAAGAAGCTTTGACAGCTCGGCATAGATCCGTTCCCCCGAAATATTTTTCAGAAGCCCGGAACAGCGATGGATCGCCGCGGAAGTTTCCTCCTCGATCCGAAAATCCAGACACGAAGCAAACCGAATTGCGCGAAGGACCCGAAGCGCGTCCTCCTGAAAGCGTTTTTCCGGCTCTCCGACCGCGCGTATCAGCCGCCGCGACAGATCCGCTTGCCCTCCGAAAAGGTCGATCAGATTTTCGGCAGGCGCGAAAGCCATGGCGTTAACCGTAAAATCGCGGCGCATGAGATCCTCCGAAAGCTTCCCCGAAAAGGTGACCCGATCGGGGCGGCGGTGATCGGAATACCCGCCGTCACAGCGATAGGTGGTAATCTCGACGGTTTCTTCCCCGAACAACACACCCACCGTACCGAACCGAAGCCCGGAGTCATACGTTCTGCAATCGGAAAAAACGCGCTTTACCTGCTCGGGGGAAGCGTTCGTTGTAAAATCATAATCCTTCGGCGTCATGCCGAGCAGCAGATCGCGCACACAGCCGCCGACCGCGTATGCCTCATATCCGCCACCATTCAGCCGTTTTATAATTGATTCAGCATAATTCGGAAGCTTCATAGCCGCCCCTTACTTCATTTTTAGTAATTCCTCTTCTGCCTTTTTGTAGATATGCTCGGGCGTTTCTCCGACAAAGAAACTTCCGTTTTCATACAGAATCTTCCCGTTCACGACCGTTCTCTTAATATTCTGCTTACTGCCCGCATATACGATATTTTTGGCAATATGATTTTGCGGCTGCATATTCGGCTGCTGCAGATCAATTTCGATAAAGTCCGCTTTCTTTCCTTTTTTCAGGCAGTCGCAGTCGTTCAGCCCCATCGCGCGGGCGCCGTTTACCACTGCCATTTTTAAGACCTCCGCCGCGTCACACGCCGAAGCGTCTTCCCGAACCGTTTTCTGAAGCCCCGTCACAAGGAACATCTCCCGGAACATATCGAGACAGTTATTGCTCGCCGCACCGTCCGTCCCGATCGCAACGGGGATCCCGTTCTCCAAAAATGTGCAGATCGGCGCGATCCCGCTCGCGAGCTTCAGATTCGACGCGGGATTCGTTACGGTATATAATCCGCGCTTCTGAAAGATCCGGATATCCTCCTGGGACATATAAACACAATGATAACCGCCGCCGCCGTAATTATACATTCCGATACTTTCAAGGTATTCCGTCGGCGTCATATGATAGCGTTCCCGACAGCCCTCTACCTCGGCTTTGGTTTCGGAATTATGCACGAAAACAGGAAGCTTTCTTCGGTTCGCGAGCGCGGAAAGCTCCTTCATGATCTCCGGACTGGTCGTATACTCCGCGTGAAAGCCGAGGTGATAGGAAATCAGCTCGTTCATTGACCCAAACCGATCGTAATCCTTTTCCATCTGCTCGACCGTTCCGCCAAAATTGTTGATCGAATCACAAAGAACCGTACGGAAGCCGCTGTCGATACTCGCCGATACGATCGCGTCGGTTTTCATATACATATCGAAATTCGCGGTCATTCCGCTTGTCAGATATTCCAAAATCGCCAGCCGCGAGAACCAGTAGACCGCGTCGGGCGTGAGCTTCGCTTCCATCGGGAACACCTTGTCGTAAAGCCAGCTTTGAAGCGGAAGATCGTCCGCGTAAGAACGCAGGAAGGTCATCGCGGAATGGGTATGCGCGTTTTTAAAGCCCGGCATGAGCAGGTTTCCGTTTACGTCAATTTCGCGGTCAAACGGCTTCTCCCCTTTTTCGGAGCCGATATACGCGATCCGATCGTTTTCAACGTGGAGCTCGCCCTCGGCGATCGAACAGTCGTTTTCCATGGTCATGATTTTCGCGTTATAAAATCTGATTTTCATTTTATCATTCCTTCTTTATTTACACTTGCAGCCGCTCCGCCAGCGACTGTGTATACGGATATCGGCAAATTCCTTTTTCGGTGATGATCGCCGTAATCAGCTTCGCTTCCGTGACATCAAAAGCGGGGTTATAACAACGGATATTTTTTGGTGCGGACGGAGACGAAAAGAACTTTTCGCGGATCTCCGACGGATCACGTTCTTCAATGGTAATATCCGCGCCTGTCTCACAGTGGAAATCCACGGTAGACGACGGACAGAACACATAAAACGGGATCCCGTAATAATGCGCCAGAACCGCCACGCTGCTCGTACCGATCTTATTCGCCGTATCGCCGTTTGCCGCGACGCGGTCACAGCCGACAAAGCAGGCATTTACCTTCCCCTGCCGCATGACCAGCCCCGCCATGTTGTCGCAGATCAGCGTCACGTCGATCCCCGCCCGATCCAGTTCATACGCAGTCAAACGCGCACCCTGTAAAAGCGGACGCGTCTCGTCCACATACGCATGAAAATGCCGTCTGCGCTCCGCCCCAAGGATCAGCGTCCCAAGCCCCGTGCCATACATAGAAGTCGCGAGCGGACCCGCGTTGCAGTGCGTTAAAATTCCGTCGCCGTCCCGGACGAGCGTTAATCCGTATTCCGAGATCGCGCGGCACATTGCAATATCCTCGTCCTGAATCGCAATACTTTCGCGCTTCATTTTCTCCAGAATTTCAGGAATATCCGAATCCTTTCCGGAGAGCGCCGCACGCTCCACCCGATCAAGCGCGTGACATAAATTTACCGCCGTAGGCCTTGAGGAAGCGAGATAATGCTTTACCTCGGAAAGCTGCGCAAAAAAATCCTCATTTGATGACGCTTCAAAACGGCTCGCAAGAACGTATAGCGCAAATCCCGCGCAGATCCCGATCGCGGGTGCGCCGCGCACCTTCAGCTCATAAATCGCGTCGTAAAACTCCTTTGCCGTTTTCAATTCCAAAAATTTGGCGGCATTCGGAAGCTTTGTCTGATCCAGAATCACAACGCTTTTTTCCGATTCGCGAAGGCGGACGTTCTCCACCCGATCCCGTAATTCTTTTTTCGTTTCCATTTTCTTACACATTTCACACTTTTTCCGCAATATGAACAATCGAGGTTCGGATCAGCTTCTTAAAGAGCGGCGCAGCCTTATCGGCGGCTTCCATCACTTCCTTATGCGTCAGCGGATTTTCCGTCAGACCGCAGCCCAGATTCGCCACGCACGAAATCCCGCAGATCTTCATTCCCGCGTGATTCGCGGCGATCGCCTCGCAGGCGGTACTCATTCCGACCGCGTCCGCGCCGAGCGTCCGACACATACGGATCTCAGCGGGAGATTCAAAATTCGGCCCCGTGAGCTGAATATAAACTCCCTGCTGGAGCTTGATATTCAGTTCCTTCGCCGTATCCGCAATGATTGAACGAAGATCTTTATCGTAAATTTCGCTCATATCGGGGAATCGCGTTCCGAATTGATCGAGATTCGGCCCGATCAGCGGACTGGGCACAAAATCCGAGATCTGATCGGTGATCAGCATAAAATCACCCGCCGAAAAATCAGTATTGATCCCGCCGCTCGCGTTCGTTAAAAAGAGCACCTCCGCCCCCATCAGCTTCATCAGCCGCGTGGGAAGCACAACGTCCTGCATGGCGTAGCCTTCATAATAATGAACCCGCCCCTGCATGATGACCACGGGAACGCCGTCCATCATGCCGAAAACAAATCTTCCCTTGTGCCCGGGAACGGTAGAGGTCGGAAAGCCCTCGATCTCGCTGTAATCCACGATCGCGGCGATCTCGATCTCTTCGGCGAGCGCGCCGAGCCCCGATCCGAGCGTCAGCGCAACCTTCGGAACAAAATCCGTCTTTTTCCGAACGCTTTCCAGACATTTTTGCAGTTTTTCGCTGTAATTCATGGCTTACTCCTTTATTGTATGTATTTTATTGATTTTGAAACGGGCGTTCGCGCGGCTCGTCTCTTAAAATTGAATAAAAACACTCGTCCACAATTCCCTGATTCGAGAATCCGCGCTGACGAAGCATTCCTTCATACCGCATTCCGCATTTTTTCATGACCCTGCCCGAATTGGGATTATTGACGTCATGACAGGCTTCGATCCGCTGTACATCCGTTTTTTCAAAAAGATAATCGATCACCGCGTCCAGCGCTTCGGAAGTAATTCCCTGCCGCCACCAGGCTTGTCCGATACAATAACCGATCATCATGCACCGAATGTTTTCTCTGACCTCGACGACGCTGATACCGCCGACCGGTTCCTCTTTTTCGCCTTTCAGAACAATGATCCAGTTATAACAGTCGGGCTTCTCATAAGCGGCGACCCATTCGGTCAAAAGCGCTCTTGTCTCTTCCTCGTCTTTATGCGGCGCCCATGTCATAAATTTCGCTACCGCCGGACTGGAAGCCCAATTCCGATACATCACTTCCGCGTCCGAGACCTCAAATCGACGCAGGATCAGCCGGTTCGTTTCAATGATTTGTGTTCCGCAATGGTTCAAGGGGCTCACCTCATTCGTTCATATTCGCTTTATCATGAACAATTCACAAAATCGCATGATACAATAACTCCGCCGCGCCGTATCTTGAATTGTCGTCAAAGATACAACAGCGCGGCGGACAGAATCGACGGATTTCGTTATAATTCTTTGATAATTTCCCCCATCAGGTTCGGCGTGGCGGCAATCGCGTTCGATTCGTCGGTATCAATGTGCATTGCGTCCGCAAACTGATCGCTTACACGGATCACAACATCGCCGAGAATTGCGGTTCTTCCGTCCGTTTCCGCCTTTACCCAGACAATATCCTTGTTCTTTACACCGAGCTTTTCAGCCGTTTCGGGAATAAGATGTACATGGCGCTTCGCAACGATCACGCCCTTGTCAATCTCGATCTCGCCCGCGGGTCCGACAATTTTACAGCCGGGCGTTCCCTCAATGTCTCCCGATTCGCGAACCACGATCGGAATTCCGATCGAACGCGCGTCGGTCGCCGAAAGCTCGACCTGCGTCGCCGGACGGACAGGTCCCAGAATTGATACGTTCGCAAGTTCCTTTTTCGGTCCGACGATCGTAACTCTTTCTTCACAGGCGTACTGTCCCGGCTGAGAAAGATCCTTTTTCTTGGTAAGTACGGCGTCTTTTCCGAACAACGCTTCGAGCGCTTCCTGCGTCACATGAACGTGACGGGCAGAGGTTTCAATTAAAACTTTTTCAGACATTTTGAACTTCCTCCATGATGAATATTATAAAATTATTATACATCTTTTCCCATAAAAAATCAAGTCATTTTGTTAATTTTTACAAAAAGGTTTTCATACGATAAACGCCTGCAAAATAAACGCTAACAGAATCAGCGCGGCAAGCACAAGCGCTCCGACCCTCGCGGCAACGGAAAGCTTTTCCCGATCCTTCTTTTTCATCATAGCCGCTCATCCCTTCCTTGAAACGTCCGCCGTAAAAAAGCGGAGGGTAAAGCGAACCCTCCGAGACCCATTTTCCCGACACCCTTTAATTACTCGGCACAAAATAGTAAATCTTTTCGTCCGCGTAAGAGTATTCAAGCTCTTCGCGCGCGATTTCCTCAATATAATCAATCCGATACTCGTCGCTCGAATACCGCTCCAGCTGTTCATTCTCTGTTTTGACCTGCGCAAGCTTCGCGGACAGCTCTTCATATTCGGCAGACTTTTGCGCAATTTCCACTTGAATCGAAACTAAGGAAACCACGGCATAAACCAAGGCGGCAGCACACAGTAAACCCATAAAAAAGGAACGTCTATGCTTTTTTTCTGACTTTTGCTTGAATAACATGCCGTTCCTCACCGCCCGTTTTAAATAAATTCCCTATTTTAGACTTATTCTTATTATACAACAATTCTTTCCCTTTTTTCAAGTAAAAATACAGATTTTTTAATATTTCCCTAAATTTTTGGCATAAAGCGCCAAACATTTTATGAAAAATTTGGTGAATTAAGCGATAACAACCATATAACGGCTTTTTCAACAGACGAAACAGAAACCGTAAAAGGCTCCGAACCGCTTTCGCGATATATTTTGTAACCTGCCCAAGCGTCAGCAGATAGACCGCCGCCCCGAATGCCGAGGAAAGCAGGTGGTAAAGCCGAAGCTCACCCTTTCCGTATTCTACCACACAGCAGAAAATCAAAAATGCACAAAAGGGCAAATACAAAAGATCCTCTATATGAACGAGCATGGGACTTTTCTTCCATATTATACGAGAAAAGCGTAAAATATCATACCCGAAGCCCAGCACCGCGCCGATCAGCGCAAAAATCCCGATTTCCGCCAGAATCTCCCGCGTCGTATCATACATAACGATAACCCTTCCTTCAGACAATCCCCGCCGAACTCACCGAAACAGCCTGCTGATAAAATTGTCGGGGATATGCCTGTCCTCCGAAAGATATCGAATTCCGTCGATCCTCCCGCAGACGTCAAAATCACCCGACCCCATATCCAGCTCACTGACGGACAGATCGCTTCCGTAAATCGCAAGGTCTCCACACTCGGTATGAAGCACGACTTTTTCGTCACGAAAGCTTTCCGTGCTTTTCACACCGGTCGCATGCAGGATCTCCCGATTTTTCAGAATAATATGATGATTGTTCATAAATACGACCGTACCTTTCCTTTTTGCGCCGAGGCGCAAACTCAGCCTTGATCGTAAACGTATTACACAATCATTTTTATGCGGACACGCTGAAAAATAGAACAGCAGCTTGACCCGCCCGTCTTTTCGCTGTATGTCTTTTAAGCAAAGTGATCGTTATGATAAATTTACAAGACTTCGTACAGATCCGAAGCGCCGTCCTTTCCGACGACCTCCGCGACCTTCATCACCTTGACCCGAAGCGGCGTTTTCCCGATATTGATCTCAATCACATCGTTCAGCTTTACCTCATAGGAAGCGCGTGCTACCTTTCCGTTTACCGTAATTTTTTCCGCGTCACAAGCTTCGTTCGCAACCGTTCTTCTTTTGATCAGCCGCGAAACCTTTAAATATTTATCGAGTCTCATTCGATCTCCTCCCTGTAAAAATAAAAAACGGATTGTTATGAACACCGAAAAGTGCCGACATCGCAATCCGTTTATATTCAAAATAACCGGTAAAATTACTTTGCAACAGCGTCCTTTAACGCTCTGCCCGCCTTGAATCCGGGGATATTCGCGGCTTCAATCGTAATCTGTTCTTTTGTCTGCGGGTTGATACCCTGACGAGCCTTACGCTCACGTACCTCGAAAGTACCGAAGCCTACGAGCTGAACCTTATCACCCTTTGCGAGCGTGTCGGTAATGGTGTCGATCACTGCCGTAAGCGCCGCATTCGCGTCCTTCTTGCTGATTCCAGCCCTATCGGCCACTGCCGTAATGAATTCTGCCTTTGTCATTTTTAACCTCCAATAATATAAATACTGTGCGTACTTAGCCGATTCCGATTAAATCGAGCAATCCTGAATCCCTTCCCAATAAGCGCGCAGCTCGCTTTGGGATAAATCCGAAAAAGCCTTCCTCTCTTTTCCAATCAGATCTTCCAATCGGCTAAATCGTATTATAAACCGATTTATCGCAAATGTCAAGGCTTTTTCACTATCTTTTTTCAAAAATCTTGCCAAGTTTGTACATGAGAACAAAATATTGCCTAATTCCGCCTCTGTTTTTATGTCGCTTTTCTCAGAAACGGCACATTCCAGCGACAAAACAGCCTCCTTCAGCTCCCGGATGACCTGTGCCGTATCCTCGTAATCGAGTCCCGCGTTCGCCGCTCTTTTCGAGACCTTCTCCCCCCGCATAAGCGCGGGCAGCAGCTTCGGCACACTGTTCAGCCGATCGGTCACGCTCTTTTCCTCCTTCGACTTGCTTTTCAGCGCGTCCCAATTTCGTAGCACTTCGTCGGAATCGGAAACATGAACGGAGCCGAAAACGTGCGGATGGCGGTAGATCAGCTTTTTACAGATCCCGTCCGCCACGTCGTCCAGATCAAAAACGCCCTTTTCTTCCTCAAGCTCGCTGTGAAAAATGACCTGAAGCAGCAGATCGCCCAGCTCCTCTTTCAAAAGATTGCTGTCTCCGCTGTCGATCGCCTCGGCGACCTCATACGCCTCCTCCAGAACGTCCTTTCGGATCGACACGTGATCCTGTTCCCTGTCCCAAGGGCAGCCATGCTCGCTCCGAAGCTCCTTCATGATCTCCCGCAGATCGTCCACAGTGTACTTTTCCTTAAACGTAAACATTTCTTTTTCCTTTCCTTGGTTCTTCCGATCCCTGCGAACACTTTAAGGCGCCTTTCGGATCGGGTGTCTGATGACGGTTTTTAAACGGCTCGGCTCGCATTTTCCCGGATCGCTCAGATAGATTTCGTGATGAAGCCGCGTGTCCGTAATATCGAGCGCATACCCGTTCTCCTCCATATATCGGTGCATAGCCTCCACCGTGGCGGGCTCGTCGTCGTAGCTGCCGATGTGCATACACTGAACGCAAAGCCCTTCGTCAACGGAAAGAAACTCGGTGCCCGAAAAATCCGTCTTTTTCTTTTTGAATGCCTCCTCCACCGCCCAACGGAACTCCTCCTCCGTCACAAAATCGGGCAGCCGGATCACAGAAATAAAGTTCAGGTCTTCCTTCCTGCCGTAATCCATCCCGACGGAATCTCCCTGCCGCCAAAAGCCCTCCAACGGCGGCACAACGTATTCAAAAAATCCGGGAATACGATGATCGCCCTTATAGCTCATTTTGATCGTATAAGCGATTCCGTATAAAAGCGGGATCGAATTTTTATATTCCCCGTTTTCGTCGTTCGGATTGCCCTTTCCTCGGACGGCGATGTAATTCATTTTTGGGATCTCGACGATTCCGGGCTTCCTTTTGGGCATATAAAACTCTTTATACTCTTTTTTATAATCAAAAGCCATTGTTTTCTCCTTTACACAAATAAATGCGAACGCGATCCCTGAGATTCCGCCTTTTTTCGTATTATAACATAAATTTAAGCGCCGAAGGCGCGTCGGCGTGCAACGCCGAGTTTTCGCGCGGCGAAAACAATTTATGTTTCAATAAAAACAGCGGACGGCGGAGCCGCAGACGGTGCGAAGCGCCGTCACAAAACCGCAAGCGGTTTTGCCGCTGTTTTGATTATACCATATTTTCTCCCGAATTTCAACCCCGAATACCGTTCTTTCCCTGCCGTGTGATCGTTGTGTGAAATTTTGTTGATCCGCTCTCCCCCTCTTGACAAATCATTTGGGTACGGCTATAATAAAACTATCGTTTTAAAACGTTCGATTTAAAACAGGAGGTTCAAAATGCCGCCAAAGGCAAAATTTACGCGGGAAGAGATCATTGAAGCCGCTTTGGCGATCGTCCGCGAACACGGATTCTTGGCGCTGACTGCAAGGGCACTCGGCGAAAAGTTGGGTAGCTCGGCAAGACCGATCTTTACGGTATTTCAGAGCATGGAGGAAGTGCAGCAAGCTGTCATAGAAGCCGCCAAAGCGCTGTATAAAGAATATGTGGATCGGGGACTGTCTGCGGAGATTGCTTTTAAGGGTGTGGGAACGCAGTATATTCTTTTTTCGATCAACGAGCCGAAGCTGTTCGCGCTTTTGTTTATGTCGGAACAAACGCAGATCCCGAGCCTGACCGGTGTACTGCCCCAAATCGACGAAAGCTACACGGCGATCCTCTCGTCGATCACAAACGCCTATCATGTCGATCAATCCGCCGCCGAAAACCTTTATCGTCATCTCTGGATCTACTCCCACGGGATCGCGACGCTGTGTGCCACAAAAATGTGCCGTTTTACCGGCGAAGAGATCAGCGGCATGATGACGGAAGTGTTTAAAAGTCTCTTAGAGCATGTTCACATAAATGCTCAACATCCGTCTAGCGACGAATTTTCCGTATAACTTCGTTGATTTTTCTTGAAATACAACCAGTATTCCAGCGAAAAATCGCCTCGTTATATGAAAAATCCGCTTCGCTATCCGAACGTTTCGATTTATGTGAACAAGCTCCAATCCTAACGAAAGCAGGTACAAAAAATGATTCGCGTCAAAGAAATCACAAAATCCTACGGAAAAGGCGAAAGCCGCGCGCAGATCCTGAAAGGGATCAGCCTTACGATCGAGGACGGCGATTTCGCCGTGATCCTCGGCGCTTCGGGATCGGGAAAATCCACCTTTTTAAACACGGTCTCGGGACTCGAACGCCCCGACAGCGGGAATATTTTTTACGGTTCAACCGAGCTTACAGCACTTTCCGACAGCGAGCTTACCGATTTCCGGAAAAAGACGGTCGGCTTTATTTTTCAGCAGTACTACCTTCTCCCCAACATGAGCGTAGAAAAAAACGTAAAAATGGGCGCGGATCTCGCGGGCAATAAAGATTACCGAACCGTGATCGACGCCGTAGGGCTGGGTGAAAAGCTTCGCAAATACCCGGGCGAGCTTTCGGGAGGCGAGCAGCAGCGGGTCTCCATTGCCCGCGCCCTCGCGAAAAAGCCCGAGGTCTTGTTTCTCGACGAGCCGACCGGCGCGCTGGACGAGGAAACAGGAAGATCGGTGCTCGATTACATAAGCAAGCTGCAAAAAGAACTCGGTTTTACGGTCGTCATGGTAACGCACAATCTGAACATCGCGGAAATGGCGAATACCGTGATCAAAATGAACAGCGGGAAGCTCTCCGAGATCACGCATAACGAAACGCGGAAAACCGCTTACGAGATCGGGTGGTAACCTCCCCATCTCTGAAAAAAGAAAGGAAGAATTTCATATGATCGTAGGAATAAAGGATTCGGCAAAGCTCTTTGGAATTTCGATCATTGCCTGCTGTGCGGTGTTGGTTTGCGCCATGTTTGTGAATTTTCAGATGGATCTTGTCGGAATCAGGGACGAGATCACGACGGAACTTGCGATGACCTTTTACGAAGCGCAGCTTTCTACGGCAAAGGTCGTTGTCGCGGTAAGCGGCGGCTGTCTGCTGATCACTTCGGTCATTATGCTGATCTTTTACGTGAAGCATTATATTGACACACACAAAAAGGATCTGGGCATATTAAAAGCGCTCGGCTATTCCAATATGAAGATCGCAAAGCACTTCTATGTGTTCGGGATCAGCGTCCTGATCGGCACGCTTGTCGGGATCGGCGGCGCGTTTCTCCTGATGCCGCGTTTCTATAAGGTACAGAACAAGGATCATTTCCTGCCCGAGATCACGATCGGCTTTCACCCGTCCCTGTTCTTGTACTTCGTTCTGATCCCGACCGCCGCTTTTGCGCTTCTCGCGATTTTTTACGCACAGTATAAA
Source organism: uncultured Ruminiclostridium sp. (assembly GCA_964456025.1). Taxonomy (GTDB): domain Bacteria; phylum Bacillota; class Clostridia; order Oscillospirales; family Ruminococcaceae; genus Ruminiclostridium_E. The sequence goes on along the minus strand of CAYVZH010000016.1, from coordinate 17,830 downwards.
TTAAAAAAGCCCGTTTTAACGCTTTTAAAGGACAACCCGCAGCCTCCCAAAAAAATAAAAAAACAAAAAGAATCGGAAAACAAGGAACGGACGTTTACGGACGACCTGAAAAAAAGCACCCTGAAAAGCAAGAAATCGTTGGTTTTCTTTATCTTTTTCGCGGCGTTCTGCTTTTCGTCAATGACGCAGATGTCGTTCAGCATGAAGGATCTCTCAAGCGAAATGATGGCGATCATGATGATTCTGATCGGGCTTGCGCTGGCCTTTACGACGCTTTTTATCGCGGTCACAACCGTCGTTCACGGCAATACGAAAACAATCGCCATGATGCGGGTATTCGGTTATTCAAAGCAGGAGTGCGGAAGGGCAATTTTCGGCGGCTACCGCCCGTTCGCGTATATCGGCTTCGCGGTCGGAAGCGTTTATCAATACGTCCTGCTTCGGATCATGGTAGATATTGTCTTTAAAGACATCGAAGGCGTTCCCGAATATCATTTTGACTTTCCCGCCATGCTGATCTTTCTTGCCGTCTTTATCGTGGTCTATGAATGGATCATGTACGCTTATTCCGAGAGGATCAAAAAGATCTCCGTCAAGGAGATCATGCTGGAATGAGTTCCGCGGTTGGTACCGATAAAAGCAAAAACAAGCAAAAGCACGGTCATGCTTTTGCTTGTTTTTCTGTTTTGATCCGTTATTCGGAAGGCTGTTCGCGCTCCCGTACTTGAATAAAATAGTTTGAAACAGCAGCGCCGCCGGACGACAGATAACCGTCCTCTATGGTCCAATCGGAAACGTTTTCCGAAAGTATCTCGCCGTTGATAAAATATCCGGGCTCGAAAGAAGAGAAGGCGTATGAGATTGATGTTCTGTACAAATCAATCAGGATCGCGGCGCTTGCGGAACGATCCGCCGCGTTCAGATCCAGCGTTCCGCCGTTTAATACGATTTTCTGCGCATAGATGCACCTTCGTGAGCCGTCGATCTTGATCTTCGCGTTTCCGCTGATTTTCAGTGTTCCGGTGGTCGTATTTTGGCACTCAAGACTAATCCCGCTGCTGTGCCTGTTTCCTTTGATCTCTAAAATACCGTTATCCGAAATGGACAGATCGCCTTCCCTATTCCAAATGTCTTCGCCACCCAAGAAGATCGTATCATCGCTGTATCTTGAATTATCCGCGAAAAGCCGCGCATTATCGGCGATCTGAATGTCCCGAGCCACAGCCAGCGCCCGATTCATACCGTAACCCTTTCGCTTCGAGGAATCCAAGACAACGTCCATCGCGCTGTCGCCCAAAAGCTCCATTTCTCCAAAATGTCCCGTCCGGATCCCCACATAAGCGCGCTCCTTGAGCGTAAGAGAATCCGCGTCGATCACCCCGCATTCCAGTCTCGATTCTCCTGACAGGATAAGGCGATCCGTGATAACACAGTATCTGTCCTTTAAAAGCTCCGCGTTTTCAATTATTTTTGCATTTTCCGTTAAGGAGATCTTCTTCGCCTGCATAGTCGGAGTCTCTAAGCTCCCGCTGCCCTTAAAAACGATCGAAATATCGCCGGTTTTGAAAAGAGAACACGGAATATCGGAAACGATCTTATTTTCTCCGATCAGCTCTATGGTCAGCTCGTCAAACCCCGAAGCGGCGATTGTAAAAGCATAACCGCTTGAATCAATCACTGCGTTTTCAAATATCAGAGCGCCGTGATCGAAGGAAACTCCCGCAAGCTGCTCCTCGCCGCGTAAAACATCAATGCCCGCGACTGAAAGACGCATTTCCTTTGGATAATAGCTTTCAAAATACGGATAGGCTTCCGCCTGTTGTTCATGAATTTTCAAGGGCGCTTGCTGCAATTCGCCGTTCGGTTCCTCGGCGAACGAATCGGTCACTAAAATAAACCTTTCATACGGATCATCAAAACGGGCGTCCCAATCCTCCAGCATTTGCGGAAAATCAACGGTTTGAAGGATCTCGGCTCGGGACAGATTCTTAATCTCATTTCCGAAAAGCAAGCCCGTCATTATACCGTCTTCGGTAAAGCGGATATAGTCTTGGCTCGTCACGGGAATCTCGCCTTCTATTCCCAACGCCCAGTGACCCTCGTACAAACCCGAATAATAGGTATCGGTTTCGGTTTCGCTGTCATAACATAAACAGTAAACACCAAGAATTAAATTGAATGGCTCCCACAGGGTATTAGACGGCGCCGCCTTCCATTCCTCATCAAAATAATAAAGCCGCATATAGTTACCGTTGACCACTAATAATTCGGGAAACCGATCTCCCGAAAGATCCGTAAAAATATATCCCTTGGAATATTTTATTTTAAAAAATTGCTCCTCCGCCTTGGAGAAGGCTTTCTGAAGCGTTGTTTCGTCTCTGAACTCCAGATTTTCATGAAGCAAAAGAGGCTTCATCCCTTCAATCGGGTAAGAAGCGGAGATCAAAACCTCCGGATCGGCAATACCACTACCGCATTTTACGAGCGAATCGGGCAGGTAAAGCTCGGTGATCTTTGTTCTTTTAAACGTCCAAGCTCCAATTTCCTCAAGCCCTTCGGAAAGCGTGACTTGTTCGATTCCGCTCTCCGAAAAAGCGTAGACCCCAATCGTCCGAACCGACGCGGGGATCGTCGCTTCCATCAACTTTTCGGTTTTCGTAAAAGCGCAATCTTCGATCGTCCGAACGCTGTCCGAAAGGACAAGCTCGGAGAGGTGCGAGCCATAAAACGCCTTCGTCCCGATCACTTCCACGCCGTCGGGAACATGAAAGCTTCCCGTTCTTCCGTGCGGATACGCGACAAGCGTTTTTCCGTCGGCGGTATATACGACCCCGTCGATCGTCCGATAAGCGCCGCCGTCGGGAATGTCGATCTCCGTTAGGTTCTCACAACGGGAAAACGGATCGGTGATCTGCTTCGGCGAGGAAGAAAACCGAACTACCTTTAACTCGGGGCAATCGTTCAGCCCCCCAAATACCGTAAAATTCGCGGGATAGATCACCTCGGAAACGGAGCTGCCTTTTAAAAAATCGCCCTTTACCTTCCAGACGGGACAGCCCTCGATCGTCTCGGGGATCACAACAACGCTTTCTCCGCCGATATATTGATTGATCGTCACCTGACCGTTAATGATCTTATATAAAAAATCCGATTCGGAAGCGGCAGTCTCTTCGATCTCCCCGACCGTTTCAATCCCGGTCGCGGCGGTAGTTTCGATCATCGCCGCTTCTTCCGTTTGGCAGCCGCTGAACAGAAAAAGTACCGCTAATCCCAAAAGTATTTTTTTCATGAGCGCCGCCTCCGTTTTTTCGCATTATTTCCCCTGCTCCATCAGCTTTTCCGCTTCCGCGGCGGTGAAATGATATTTTTTATCGCAAAAATGACAGCAAACCTCGATCGTTTCCTGCTCACGGATCAAACGCGAAAGCTCTTCCCTTCCGAGACTGATTAAAATCTGCTCCGTCCGCTCACGGCTGCACCCGCAGTAATACCGTACCTCCCAATCGTCGAGAACAGCGCCGTCCAGCCCCTCCAAGCCCATCAGCGCGATCTCCTCGCTCGACAGACCCGACTCGATCATTGCTGTAACGCTTTGCATTTTCGCGATATTGCGCTCGATAATGTCGATCGCGCCCTCGTTGATCGGCGGAACAAGCTGGATCAGATACCCGCCCGCCGCTTTAATGCTCCAGTCGCGGTCAACCAGCACCCCAAGTGCGCAGACGGTCGGGATCTGCTCGCTTACGGCATAATAACTTGTGATGTCCTCCGCGATCTCGCCCGAAACGATCGGCGTTTGCGTCGCGTACGGCTCCTTCAATCCGAGATCCTTGATTACGCCCAGAAATCCGTTTGATCCGACGTATCCCGAAACGTCGAGCTTTCCGTTCGGCTTCAGGGGCAAATCGACCTGCGGATTCTCGGCATAGCACTTGACATTCCCCATATAATCCGCCGCCGCGACCAAGCCGCCCGAGGGGCCTCCGCCGTTGATCCGAAGCGTAAGGCGGTCGTCCTTTCCCTTTAACATCGCGCCCATGATACTTGCCGCGGTCGCGAGCCGTCCGAGCGCCGCCGAAGCGACGGGCGTCGTCTGATGAACGCGAAAGATCTCGTTTACAATATCCGTTGAATTCAGCGCCGAACAAAGGACGCTCCCGTCCGCCGACAGCGCCCGTACAATTTTTCCCATTTTTATAACCATTCCTTTTCTTTATTATATACTAGCTTTCTGCGAATTAAGTGTTTTTGTTCATATCTAATGGTTTATAAGAACACGGCAGTCACCGTTTCTAATGACCTAAACGAACCAAAGTTTAATGTGGCTCCCCAATATAAACTCTTGTCCCTGCCTGAACTCTATCTGATATGGTAGCATCATGTGGTAACTTTGCCCCTTCTGTCATATTGATTACCGTTATACAATTTACGCCAATTTTCTTAGGCTTCTCGTCATTGGTTAAGTAGCCATGAAAGATAATCCTATACTCCGTATCCTTGTCTGTTATAATATTGCTTGTATCCCCTCCATAATATTTTCGGTCAAAGCTGCCCATTGCCCTTGAAAATGGTTCATCATAAGAAACGATCTCGCCGTCAAGGAAATTCAGCGCCGTCTCGATCTGCGTATCAAGATCGGGATAATTCTCTATTACATATTCGCTGAAAAAACTCTTCAGCGTTTCTCCGTCCTTGTTGATAAAGCAATCCATGATTTCGGTCTGACGTTCTTTGGCAAGAGTACTCGGTGATTTATAATCCTCGGAATGCGAGCACCCTGCCGACAAAAACGTCATAAATGCAAATAACACTGCTGCAAGAAAATATCGTTTCATTCTGTCGCTCCTTCATTCGATCTTCAGCGTTTTCTCGCCACAAAGGTCAGCTTTTCGCTGTCCTCGCGGGGCGGATTTTCCGTCAGGTAATCGTAAACGGCGCAGACCTCAAAGCCTGCCCGCTCCAACAGCGCGCGCAATTCCTCCTCGGGATAGGCCGTTTCGGAAAATTCCTCCGAGCAGCGTTCATACCGCCCGTCCTTTTCCTCCGAAAAGAAATCGAGCGTGATCTCGGTTTTTCCGCCGCCGAGGTATTCGTTCTGCCACACGCAGTAAACCGAATCCGTTTCACAAACAAAGCATTGATTCCCCAAAACCCGCTCATGCTTATAAACGGTATTCACGTCGAACAGGAACAGCGCTCCCGGCTCGCAGAAAAGCGACACCCGCTCGAACGCGCGGAGCACCTCCGCCTGCCCCAAAAGGTGATTGATACTGTCAAGCGAGCATACGGCGGCGCCGATCGTCCCGTACAGGTCAAGCTCCGTCATGCTCTGGCAAAGATACTGGATCGAGCTGTGCTCCTTGGAAAGCGCCTCGCTCAGCATTTCGGGCGAGCTGTCCGTTCCGATCACGTCATACCCCATTTTTGAAAGCAAAACGGAAAGACTTCCCGTTCCGCAGGCGAGATCCAGAAGGATCCCCTTCTTTCCGCCGAACGCGCGGTTCAGTCGGTCGTAATATGCCGCGATTTCCGTATAATCAACATTTGCCGTCAGCGCGTCATAGAATGCCGCAAACGCAGCATACCCCATCTTCCGATCATTCCTTTCCCGAGAGACGGTTCACAACGGTCTCGTATCCGCCCGTCCCATAGCGAAGCGTGCGGTTTACACGGCTGATCGTCGCGGTACTCGCGCCCGTTTTTTCGACAATATCGACATAAACCTTATCCTCCGACAGCAGCTTCGCGACGACGAGCCGCTGAGAAATGGCTTCCAGCTCGTTGATCGTGCAAAGATCCTCCAGAAAAGCCCGGCACTCCTCTTTCGATTTGAGATTTAACAGCGCCTCATAAAGAAGCTCCCGATTTTCCTCGTTAATTAACGGCTTATTCATAACCGCACCTTCCTTATTTTTAAAATTTCCGACAATTCGGCTCCTATTGACAGTTTATCATGCGAAAGCAAAAAAGTCAAGAGGGAAAACGCGAATTTTCCGATCCGACTCTTGACAAAGCTCAAAAACTGTGATACCATATTTTTTGAAATACCGAAGGTTTTTACGGTTATTTTAAAGCTTCAACGCAATACTCTGTGAAAATATGTTCACAAAAGACAGAATGGAACGTTTTATAAAATGCGGCTCTTAAAGCGGCATATCAAATAATGAAAGAAACAAAGAAAGGACAAACGAACATGAAAACAGCTTTCAAACCCGTTCCGATCACGCTCCTTACGGGCTATCTCGGCTCCGGGAAAACGACCTTGATCAACCACGTTCTCCGCAATCAGGAGGGCTATAAATGCGCCGTGATCGTAAACGACATCGGCGAGGTCAATATCGACGCCGAGCTGATCCAGAAAAACGGCGCGGTGACCCAAAAGGACGAAACGCTCGTCCCGCTTTCTAACGGGTGCATCTGCTGCACGTTAAAGGTTGATCTCATCAATCAGATCACCGACCTGATCAAAACAGGGCGGTTCGACTATATCCTGATCGAAGCGAGCGGGATCTGCGAGCCGCTTCCGATCGCACAGACCATCGCTTATATGGAAGAGGGCGAAGGAAGCCGGAAGCCCCCCATCTGCCGCATGGACAACATCGTTACCGTTGTGGACGCGCTTCGTATGGCAACCGAATTCGGCTGCGGCGACCGCCTTTTAGCGGACGGGATCGACGAGGAAGATATTGAGAATCTTTTAATTCAGCAGATCGAGTTCTGCACCACCGTAATCCTGAACAAAACCGATAAGGTAACGCCCGAACAGCTTGGACGGGTTCGCGCAATGATCAAAACGCTTCAGCCGACGGCACGGCTGATCGAAGCAACTTATGGAAAGGTTTCCGTCGCGGATATTCTCAATACCGGAGCATACCGTTTTGAAGAAGCGGCGGTCTCCGCGGGCTGGGTTCAGGCGTATGAACACGGTGCCGACGACGATGATGACGACGATCACGATGAACATCATGAACATCACGATCACGAGCATGAAGACCATGACCATGACCACGAGCATAATCATGAGGATCATGAACACGAGCACGGTCACGGACATCATCACCACCATCACCACGACGAAGGCGAAGCGGAGGAATACGGGATCGGTACCTTTGTATACCGCCGCCGCCGTCCGTTCAATAAGGAAAAGCTCATGCGCTGGATTGATAACTGGCCGAAGGGCATTATCCGTACCAAAGGAATGCTCTGGTTCTCGGATAACCGCGACAGCGCGTATGTATTCGAGCAGTCGGGCGTTCAGATCACGGCGGACGAGTCCGGGAAATGGTTCGCGGCAGCGCCCGAACGCCAGAGGAAACAGCTTTTAAAGGAATACCCCGAAATCGCGGCGGACTGGGACGAGACCTACGGCGACCGTGAGATCAAGCTTGTATTTATCGGACAGAATATGGACAAAGCGGGGATCATCGCGTCACTGGACGAATGTCTTGACGTATAAACCGGCTAAAGTTACAAGAAAAACGGCACCGCGCGGTAATGGCTGCGCAGTGCCGTTTTTTATTTCAGGCTTCCGCCCGCTCGTAATGCTTCCGCTTTTCTTCGTACATTTCCTTATCCGCACGATCGATCAGCTCCTGCGGTGAGCGGCAGCTGTTTATCCAGGCATACCCAACGGAAACGGAAATACACCATTCCTCCTCCGCCCGTCGGATCACTTCCCGCATTCCGGACTCAAATTCTTCCTCCGAAGCGCCCGAACATAAAACAACAAACTCGTCTCCGCCGAGCCGAAAAACAGATTCGTCAGAAAAGAGCTGCTTAAGCCCGCTCGCGAGTCCGCAGATCGCCTTATCTCCCGCAGAATGCCCGTAAGTATCGTTAATGTTTTTGAGTCCGTTCAGATCACAGACAGCCGCGCCGAGCGAAAAACCCGCGCGATTTCTGCGGAGAGATTCCATACGGCTGATATAAGCATTCCGATTCGCGCAGCCTGTCATTTTATCCGCGTAGCTCATCACCTCAAGCACACGGCGGCGTTCGCAGTTCTTAATGCTTACCGCGATGAAACAGCCGACCGCCGTAAGCAACCTGTGGATCATCTGGTTCATCTCATTCGGCGCGTTATCCACACCGATAAAACCGATCAGCTTTTTCGACTGGATCATCGGAACCTCAATACAGCAGTGAATCTCCTGCATTTTCAACAGCTCGTACTCTTCCGCCATGGAATCGGCGATCTTTTCAATATCATCAATCACGAGACAGTTTCCCGTCCCAAGCTCCGCCAGCCAATGGCGGACGTTATAATGATCGATCGCCTGTAAATTGTCGATCTGAGGCGTAACGCCCTCGGCGCACCACTCAAAGGTATTTGACATATGCTTATCGCCGATCTCAAAAATATAAACCCGCTCCGCCTTCATAAAAAGGCCAAGTTCCTTCAGAATTTCGTTTACCGCCGTTTCAAAATCGTCCGTCATACTGAATTTACAGATCTGCTCGACAATAAACTTCTCGATTTCAAGCGCGCGAACGGCTTGCCTGTATTCTTCCTCGTATGAAACCTTTTGTTCCATGCCGTTCCTCCTGCCATACCATTTAGTAATATTATCTTAATTATACGCAGAACGGCTTCGGTTGTCAAGAACAAAGCGGAATCTTTCGGATAAATCTCCCTTTTTTACAAAAAAGCGTTCCGAAAAACGGCAAAAGATACAAACGCGGGAAAAGCCTTTATTCTTTATGGCAGGTGCATGACCCGGGACAGCAGGAGCAGCTTCCGCCGCAGCAGCTCTTCCCCGACTTTTTTTCTTTTCTCATTCCGATGACGATCCACACGATTATTGCCAGCAATCCCGATCCGACCGCGATCGTCCCCATGTTGTTCATTAAAAAATCAATCATGAACGGTCAACTCCTTTTTCCGGAAAGAAATACGGATTTTTTCCAATTCGCCGAATTTGGAGAGGAGCGGAACCGCTCCCTGCCCCCAAAAACGGAGGTTCGGACATTCCTCTTATTTCACTGCTTTTATCTTCAGATTATATTCCACTTTTTTCTTCTGCGGTCTTACGAGAAGGTAAACCATTCCCGCAAGAACGATCAGTGCAGCAATCAGACCGACTGCGTTTACACTACCGACAAAGATCGAACCGATCTGGAAAATGATGAACGAAACCGCGTAAGCGAAAGCGCTCTGATACCCGATCGCGAACCATGTCCATTTCGCGCTGTTCATTTCGCGACGGATCGCGCCGATCGCCGCGAAACAGGGCGCGCAAAGCAGATTAAAGACAAGGAACGAATATCCCGCGAGCGGCGCCAATCCCGCAAAGTCGAGTACACCGAAAACGCCCACGACCTCTTCCTTCGCGACAAGCCCCATGATCGTCGCGACCGCGGCGGTCGGCTCTCCGAAGCCGAGCGGCGCAAAGATCCAACAGATCGCTCCCCCGATTACATCGAGGATCGACGTTGCTTCCGCGTCCTCGGGAATAAAACCGAAGGCGCTTATGCCCTCCGAAAGATACGTTCCGAAGCTGTTCCCCGCCCAAATCAAGACGGACGCGAGCAGAATGATCGTTCCCGCTTTCTTAATGAAGGACCAGCCGCGCTCCCACATGGAACGGAGAATATTCGACACCGTCGGAAGGTGATACGCGGGAAGCTCCATGACGAACGGCGCGGGATCACCCGAAAACATTTTTGTTTTCTTTAAAATGATTCCCGAAATCACGATCGCCGCCACGCCGATCAGATACGCGCTCGGAGCGACCCACCATACCCCGCCGAACAATGCCGCCGTAATCATCGCAATGATCGGAAGCTTCGCACCACAGGGGATAAACGTCGTCGTAATAATGGTCATGCGGCGGTCGCGTTCATTCTCGATCGTCCGCGACGCCATGATCCCGGGAACGCCGCAGCCCGAACCGATCAGCATCGGAATAAACGACTTTCCCGAAAGCCCGAACCGACGGAAGATCCGATCCATCACGAACGCGATCCGCGCCATGTAGCCGCAGCTTTCCAGAAACGCCAGGAAAATAAACAGCACCAAGATCTGCGGCACAAAACCGAGAACCGCGCCGACGCCCGCAATGATTCCGTCTAAAATCAGACTCTTGAGCCAGCCCGCGCAGCTGACCGCGTCCAGCCCGCTTTCCGCAAGCGCGGGAATTCCGGGAATCCAGATCCCGTAATTCTCAGGAGCGGGAATCTCGTTTGCTTCTTCGTCAAGCGCCGCGTCTACCGTCTCGGAAAGATCGTAGCCCTCCTCCGCGAGCATATCGCCGTAGGAGCCGTATGCCTCATCAAAATCGGTGAAAGAGCCGTCCTCCGCCGCGCTCAAAATGTCTTCCGCGCCGACTACACCCGCCGCTGCCGCCGCCCGAGCTGTATTGAGTAATTCCGCCGTAAAAAGGTGTTCCTGCGCATATTCGTCCATCGCTTCCTCATACTCGCCCGTTCCGTTTCCGAACAGATGCCAGCCGTCGCCGAACACTCCGTCGTTCATCCAGTCCGTAAAAATCGTCCCGACCGACGTGACCGAAACGTAATAAACAATGACCATGATCGCCGCAAAGATCGGGAGCGCCAGAATCCGGTTCGTAACGATCTTATCAATCTTATCCGAAACGGTAAGGCTCCCCTTGTTTCTTTTTTTCAGGCAGTCTCCGATAATCGTCCCTATGTAATTATAACGTTCGCCTGTGATAATGCTTTCCGCGTCGTCGTCCATTTCCTTTTCCGCCGACGCGATGTCCTTCTCGATATGATTTAAGACATTTTCGGAAAGCCCGAGCATTTCCGCCGCCTGTGCGTCCCGTTCAAAGAGCTTGATCCCGTACCAGCGCTGCTGCTCCTCGGGAATGTCGTGCAGACAAAGCTCCTCAATGTGCGCAACCGCGTGCTCCACACAGCCGCAGAAGCTATGGCGCGGCACGGTCTTTTCGCCCGACTGCGCCGCCCGTATGGCAAGCTCCGCCGCCTCCATGACGCCAGTTCCCTTTAAAGCGGAAATTTCACATACCCGACAGCCGAGCGCCGACGCCAGATTTGTGAGATTCAGCTTATCGCCGTTCTTTTTTACAAGATCCGCCATATTGACCGCGACAACAACGGGGATCCCAAGCTCGACCAGCTGCGTCGTAAGGTACAGATTCCGTTCGAGATTCGTTCCGTCCACAATATTTAAAATTGCGTCGGGACGCTCTCCGACGAGATATTTTCGGGCGACCGTTTCCTCCAGTGTATAGGGGGATAACGAATAGATCCCGGGAAGATCGGTGATCGTTACGTCCTTGTGGTTTTTCAGCTTTCCTTCCTTCTTTTCAACCGTGACGCCCGGCCAGTTCCCCACAAACTGATTTGAACCCGTAAGCGCGTTAAAAAGCGTTGTTTTACCGCAGTTCGGGTTTCCCGCGAGCGCAATTCTGATCTCCATTTTCGTTCCGTTCCTTTCTGTTTCATTGTTTGCAAAGGCGTGAAGGCCGCACGTCCGAACAAAATAATATAGGTTAGATTAAACTAACATATTTTCATACTGTCCCGCCGTAAAAAGCAAGCGACCACCCGCGATCATTCGACCTCGATCTTTTCCGCGTCTTCCTTTCTTAAAGAAAGCTCGTAACCGCGCACCGTGATCTCGATCGGATCCCCGAGCGGCGCGACCTTACGGACGGAAACCTCCACGCCCTTCGTGATCCCCATATCCATGATCCGACGTTTTACGGCGCCCTCGCCGTTCAGCTTCATCACCTTTACGGTTTGCCCGATCTTTACCTCCTTGAGTGTCAACACGCTCCACCCCCTTTCCGTATTTTCATCTCAAACCATGATTTTTCCCGCAAGCTCGCGGCTGATCGCGATACGGGATTCTTTTATATTCACGATCACGTTTCCGCCAATCTCGTTAATGACCGTAACGAGCGCGCCGGGAACAAATCCGAGATTTTCAAGAAACTTCCGCGTATCGGCGCTTCCTCCGACCTTCGTGATGATCTTTTCCTCGCCCCGATCCGCTAAAATCAACGGCATCATTTTCAGTCACCCACCTTTTAGGTTAGAATACGCTAACTCAATTACCGATACATATTGGTTAGCCACTTCTAACACTATGTATATTACCATATTCCGGATTATTTGTCAAGAGATTTGATAAAATTTTTCGACATTTTGTAGACGGAAGGTAAAAAGAGACGTTTGGAAGCCAATTCTTTAGGGGACGTTCTCAATTTACGGATTAGAATCCCGCGCGAAAAATTCTACCGCAAATTGAATGTCATTCGCCTTTGAAGTTATTGATTTTCGACGGTTTTCCCCTTATAATAAAGTTAAAGACAGCGCTGCCCGATACGATTTTATTTTAAGGAGAACCGACATGACACTATACATTGGTGAAAACCTGAAAAAACAAAGAAAGCTTCGGGAGCTTACACAGGAGCAGCTTGCGCAGATCCTCGGCGTGTCGTTTCAGTCCGTCTCAAAATGGGAAAGAAACGAGGGATACCCCGACATTGAAATGCTCCCCATGATCGCGAATTATTTCGGTATAACCGTAGACGAGCTTATGGGAATGGACGCGATCCGCGACGACTCCGACGTGGAGAAGATACTCGCCAAGGTTCGCGAAAACGCGTCGAAGGGCATGATCGAGGAGAATATCGCTTTGCTTGAGAACGCGGTTAAACGCTTTCCGAAGCATTACACAATACTGGAAGAATACGCTCATTATCTCACCTTTGTGAACTGGGATATGAGAGGAGAGCCATACCGCCAAAACTGTCTGAAGGCCATCGCAATATCCGAAAGGATACTCGCAGAATGTACCGACGAGGCGATACGCGATACAACACAAACGAATCTATGCTATTATTATCAGCGCGTGGGACAGCACGAAAAGGCGTTGGAAGCCGTCAGAAAGCTCCCCAATCTGTGGCAGAGCTATGAGATCGTCGGTGAAAATATTCTGGAGGGCGAGGAACTTCTCTATTTACAGCAGAGTAATACGCTAAGCCTCATGGAGCTGATGTATATGACTCTCACGCTGATGTCGCGCGAGGATAACTCCGCGTCCACCCCCGAGGAGAAGATCAGGATCAAGAAAAAAGCCATTGCAGTCTACGAGATGATTATTGAAGAGGGGGATTTCAATTTCCACGCGCATAACCTATCCTACGCATATCGGCAGATCGCAATGATCGCTATGTCTGAGGGAGATCACGCGCTGGCGCTGGAAAGTCTCGAGAAGTCCGCTGATTACGCGATTGAGAACGACGAGCTTCCCGACGAAAAGCCCTATACCTCGCTTGTGGTGAACAGAATGAAGCATAACACGGGGAACACGATAACAAACATGAAGGACTCGTTCTGCGCGGAAATGCTGCAGCATATGTCGGGAAACAGATACGACGCGATACGCGGCGAGCCGAGATTCCGAGCGATCGAAAAAAGACTGAACGAGCCTCGGCATTCCTAAAATTAAAATATTTTTAAGAGCAGTCTGACGGAAAGCGGACTGCTTTTCCTTTACACGCTCCCGGCGGAGTTGACAGAAAAAGGGGATTGTGATAAAATAAGAAGATATACCGGAAAGAAAGGAAAAGAAAAATGCTGATTTTGGCAAGCCGCTCTCCCCGAAGAAAAGAGCTTTTATCGCTGATCACGGAAAATTTTTCCGTCCGCCCCGCCGAGGGAGAGGAGATCGCCGACCCGCGGCTTTCTCCCGACCGCTATGTCATGGCGCTTTCGGAAGCGAAAGCGCGGGAGATCGCCTCCGCCGCGCCGAATGAAACCGTGATCGGGGCGGATACCGTCGTCGTATACGGAAATGAAATTTTAGGAAAGCCGAGGGACACCGCCGACGCGGTTCGTATGCTCACGCTTCTCTCGGGAAATACGCACAGCGTTTTTACGGGCGTGACCGTGATCGCGAACGGTGAAATCCATTCCTTCGCGGAGGAAACAAAAGTCACCTTTTTCTCGCTCTCCGATGAGGAGATCGAACGGTACGCCGAAAGCGGAGAGCCGCTCGATAAGGCGGGCGCTTACGGGATCCAGGGGGCGGGCGCGCTTCTTGTCCGAGGAATTGAGGGGGATTATTATAACGTCATGGGGCTTCCCGTCGGGCGGCTTTATCGTTTTTTAAAAGAATTCGGACTCATTTAAAGGAAAAAGTTGCAATTTTCCATAAAATATGGTATAATATATTGTCTGATGCTGCAAATATGCGCCAAAGCTGCATATTGACAAGCTGCGAAGCAGCTCACAAGCCGCAGTATGTATGCAGTGTATGCGGCGTTACCGCAAATGCCGTTACGGACGGCATCTGCAAATCGTTCATCAACGATTTGCAACAGCACGGAGTATAAATTATTAAACGCCGAAAGGACGGAACGCCTTTGAGAATTATAGGGATTGACCCCGGGTACGCCATTGTCGGCTTCGGGATCCTCGAATATGAAAAAGCGCGGTTTTCGCCGATCGAATACGGCGCGGTCACTACGCCCGCCGAAATGAATTTTTATACACGGCTTTCCGAGATCTATAACGATCTCTGCTATATTCTCGACCGGTATAAGCCGGAATTTCTTTCGATCGAACGGCTTTATTTCACCTCGAATCAAAAAACCGCGATCGACGTCGCGCAAGCGCGGGGGATCGTTCTTCTGGCGGCAAAGCAGCGGAATATCGAAATTTACGAATATACCCCGCTTCAGGTCAAGCAATCGGTCACGGGTTACGGAAAGGCGGTCAAAAAGCAGGTTCAGGAAATGACGACGCGGATCCTTCACCTCGACGCGATCCCGAAACCCGATGATACCGCCGACGCGCTCGCGCTTGCGATCTGCCACGCGCACAGCTATAACTCACAGCTCAGCAGCTATCGCTAATAGATATGAAAAAACGGACGTGTTTAGAACGCCGCGGAATTTTTTTGAAAGGGAGGAAAACAACATGCCAAAAAAACCGAACACAAGGCTCGAAATGATCGTTTCGTCGGTCGCGTTTGTCTGCAATCTGGTTCTGGTCGGCATTCTGGCGCTGGTCGTACTCCCCGCGCGGAACATCTACGATAAACCCGCGCTCATTACGCTTTTGATTTTATTTGCATTTGTGTTCTTTCTCGCGCCCGCCATTATACGGATTTTCGTATATCAGAATTACCGCAAGCCGCAGGGCTTCAGCGCTGGCTACGCCATTCACGAATATCACCTCGAGGGGTGGCTCAAAGGGAAATATCTTTTTTTGGATGCGATCTTCAGCCGTGTCAACGGCGATTTCGACGAAGCGATCCGAAACTACGAAAAATGTCTTTCCGAAGCGACCGATCCGCGAATGCGCCGCGCCTGCTATATCGATATGGCGCGGTATCTGAACAATTATATCGTTCTCATGCCGCATTTTATCCGTGCCTCCAAGGAATTTCCGAATGAAACGATCTTTGTGAATGTCGTTTCCTCTTACTATCTGTACTGCCCTTCCGCGGATCGGGACGAGGGTGAACGGTGGTTTGAATCCGTTATGACGCTTGAGGGCGATAAATTCCACCCCTGCCGCGAGTTGGCATACTATCGGCTCGGAATGATCCGAATGTATGAAAAAAGATACAGCGAAGCGGTCGAGTTTTTCAGCCGCGTAAACACCCTGAACAAAAACGGAATCAATCATTCCCTGCTTGTCAATCTGGCGCTTTGCTGCGCTTGCATGGGAAATTATGAAAGCGCGCGAGAGCACATTGTTCACGCGCTTATCATGGTGGACGACGGAGAAGAATTCGATGACATTCGGGAAATTATCGAATATATGTTCCGCGCAAAGACCGAGGAAGTCAATCCCGAGATCGAAAAGCTTGCTGAAGAACTCGCGCGACGGGAGGAAGCACGGGAAACTGTACCGCTCACCGCGTATGAGCGCCCGTCGGCTTCCTGAAATTCCGGAATCATTCTGAAAGGCGGAAAAACTTATGATTTACAGCGTACACGGAGAAGTAATCCACTTAGAACAGAATCTTGCGGTGATCGAATGCGCGGGCGTAGGCTACGGCTGCCGCACCACGGCGTATACCCTTTCACAGCTTGCGGTCGGCGAGGAAGCAAAGCTTCTCACTCTTTTAAACGTGCGCGAGGACGCGGCGGAGCTGTTCGGATTTGCCGACGCGGCAGAGCTGAACTGCTTTAAAATGCTCCTTTCGGTCAACGGCGTGGGACCGAAGGCGGCGCTTTCGATCCTCTCCGATCTTTCACCGCAAGGCTTCGCGCTTTGCGTCGCGGGCGGGGACAGCAAGGCGCTCACCCGCTCCCCCGGAATCGGAAAAAAGATCGCCGATCGGATCATTCTCGAATTAAAGGACAAGCTCGCGAAGCAGACAGAAGGGGTCACGGAGCTTCCCGTTTGTCCGGCCGCTTCCCTCCCCGCCTCAAATGCCGCCGCGGAGGCGGTCGCCGCGCTCGTCGTTCTCGGGTTTTCCAACACGCAGGCGCAGGGAGCGGTCGCGGGGCTTTCACCCGAGCTTCCCGTTTCGGAGCTGGTAAAGGAAGCGTTAAAAAAGCTGAGCAGCATTTGATCCCATTACCCTTGTCTTTCCGTTTTCTTTTCAGAGGAAATCCGATACACCGCAAAAACGGAAAACGGTATTTGCTTTTACACTCGCACCCTGCCATAAAAATTAGGAGAAAAGAAGCATGATCGAAACCAACGCAAACAACGAACGCCGCGAGCGGATCATCGAGCCCGATTTTACGCCCGAGGACGTCGATCTCGAATACAGTCTCCGGCCGAAAACCCTTGCCGAATACATCGGTCAGGATAAGGTCAAGGAAAACATGAAAATTTATATTGAGGCGGCCAGGGCGCGCGGGGACAGCTTGGATCATGTACTTTTATACGGTCCTCCCGGACTTGGAAAAACGACGCTCGCGGGGATCATCGCGAATGAAATGGGCGTAAATATCCGTATCACGTCCGGCCCCGCAATCGAAAAGCCCGGCGATCTCGCGGCGCTTCTTACCAATCTCAAGGACGGCGACGTCCTCTTTATCGACGAGATCCACCGCCTTTCACGGCAGGTCGAAGAGGTTCTTTACCCCGCGATGGAGGACTATGTTCTCGATATTATCATCGGAAAGGGACCCTCGGCGCAGTCGATTCGGATCGATCTCCCGCATTTCACCCTGATCGGCGCGACGACCCGTGCGGGACAGCTGACAGGACCGCTCCGCGACCGATTCGGTGTGATCGAGCGGCTCGAACTGTACTCCGAGGATCAGCTTTGCGACATTATCCTGCGCTCATCGGTGATCCTTACGATCCCGACGGAAAAGGACGGCGCGAGAGAGCTTGCCCGCCGTTCACGCGGAACGCCTCGTATCGCAAACCGAATGCTGAAAAGAGTGCGCGATTTCGCCGAGGTCATGGGGGACGGAAAGGTAACAAAGGAGCTGACCGATCTCGCGCTTGATCGGCTTGAAATAGACAAGCTCGGCTTGGACAGTCTCGATCGGCGAATGCTGACCATGATCATCAAGGGCTATAACGGCGGACCCGTCGGCCTGGAAACGCTCGCCGCCGCGCTCGGCGAGGAATCGGTGACGCTGGAGGACGTATGCGAGCCGTTTTTGATGCAGCTTGGCTTTCTTTCGAGA
This sequence comes from uncultured Ruminiclostridium sp., assembly GCA_964456025.1. Lineage (GTDB taxonomy): Bacteria > Bacillota > Clostridia > Oscillospirales > Ruminococcaceae > Ruminiclostridium_E. The sequence continues at coordinate 227 of CAYVZH010000016.1, read as the reverse complement.
ACACCGCGCGGACGAATGGCAACCGCGCTTGCCTATCGGCATTTAGGACTGGAGCAGCAGGGACAGCAGACGTTTTCCTGATTTTATAGGACAGAAACAAAAATCAGTATCAGGAACCTTTCGCGCGCTTCAAAAATATAATAGCATATCTTTTACTGTCAAGAGAGGAGTTTTTTTGATGGGACGGTTATTCGGAACAGACGGCGCGCGCGGCGTAGCGATCACGG
>CAYVZH010000015.1:0-55924 GCA_964456025.1 uncultured Ruminiclostridium sp. | reverse complement strand
GCTCCCTGCACTTATAAAAACTGTCTCTTAATAATCTCCATAAACTCCGATTTATGCGAGGAATCGAATAGGAACAATAAGCCCCGAAGCAGTGATCGTTCATTGCTTTGGGGCTTAAACTTTTTGCGGGAGATCTCCATAGGAGTATTACGGCGCTGTGTTATTCGGCGCTTTTGGCGGGATATAAAGCATACCCATATCCGCTGACTTCGCCGGCGCCGTATACCACGGCGATATTTTCGGCGTCTTCGGGCAATCGAAATTCAATCCGCTGAAGCTTTTGTTCGCTGTCGCCTTCTGTGTACTCCGTGACTGTGGCGGTTACCTCCGTGCCGTTTACAAAGAAAGTGAACGTCTCTACAATACCGTCCCAAACCGCGCCGTCGGTCGCGGCGTTCGCGGCAACTGCGGACAATACGCCTGTGGCGGTAATTGCGGCGGCGATCAGCAAAGGCTTGATTTTAAAATGTTTCATGGTTTTGTCCTCCTCGATTCGTGACAAAACGGCGGCCTTGATGTTCTCTGCGCTTTTGCCTGCCGTTTTTTCTTCGTCAAAGCATTTTTTCAGCATTTCTTCAAGCATAATCAAAACCCCTTTTCGTCAGATATTCTTTAAGCTTGGTTCGTGTTCTGGAGAGAGTGGAACGCACGGTGCTTTCGGAAACGTTCATTTTTCGCGCGATTTCGGGCGTACTTTCGCCGTAGAAATAATACCTTGCGAACATCTCGCCTTCCTTTTCGGGGAGCGTCGAAAGCCCTTTGTCAAGACAGCGGATCATCTCGTGAAACTGCGCCGCGTCCTCGACTCGGGATCCGCTCGGCAGATCAAGCTCCGAGATGTTGCCACAGGGCGGATCTGCCGACTTAAAACGATCCTTGACGGCATTCCTTGCCATTGCGGAGAGATAGGAGCGAAAACCGACGTTTGTGTCGAGATTTTTTCGATGCTGCCAGAGTGAAAAGAAAATGTCCGAGCACAGCTCGTCAATATCCTGATCGGAAAACATACCGCGCGAGAAGTTGCGAATAACGGTGCGGGCGTATCCCGTATAGCAGTCTATGATTTCCTTCAGAGCCGCCGTATCGCCTTTTTTCAGCTTTACGGCAAGCTGTCTTTCCTTTGTTTGCATAGCGTCCTAACCTCCGAGCGAAATGCCGCGCAGCAATTTTTCTCTCTCGCTATTATATACGACGAATTTTAAGAAACGCTGCAAAATATCCGAAAGATTTTTGAAAATTTTTATTTTACTGCACCAACCGAGAGCCCCTTCTCTCGCTTCCGCGAAAGAAGGGGCTCTGTCTGTCGAAAAACTCCTTTTGAAATTTCAATTCGTTTTCGGTAAAACTTACGACCTTACAGCCGCCGAGTCGGATTTGGGAAGAATAACGATGGGAAGCGGGATTCCAAAGGGAAAAGCCGACAGGACGTCGGTAGCGAAAACCCAAGGCGCGGCACGGACACCGCGCAAAACAAAGTTTTCGCGATTTCCATTTGGCGGGGGGGGTGGGGGCAGAGCCCCCATTCTGTCTGTTTTCTTCTGTATCTTCTTTTTTAAATAAATTTATTGCGCATACAATTCCTTCAACAGCAGGTAATACCACGCCGCCGCGCCCGTATAGACCGACCAGCCGCCGCGGCCGATCACCGCGGGATTCGTGTAAATATCGGCGGTCATATAATACGGCTCGTTTTTGAAATTCTCGCCGCGCTTCGCGGGGTTCAGGAAATTCGCGAGACGGCGCGCCGTGACCTTATCGCCGCTCCGTAAGAACGCGAGCGCGAGCCAGATCGCCGCGTGGGTATACTGCCCGCCGTTTTCGCGGACGCCGGCGGGATAGCTCTTGACATAGCCGGGATCCTGCTCGCTATCCGCCTCAAAGGCGGGCGTGAACAGCTTGATCAGGCGGTTCTGCTCGTCCACCAGCTCGCGGTACGCGTTTGAGAGCGCGCTGTCCCGCTTTTCGCGGTCGGGGAGATCGGCGAGGACGGAGAACGCCTGCGGGAGCAGGTCGATCTTACAGTAGCGGCTGTCCTGCGCGCCCATTTTGGTTCCGTCATCGTAAAACGCACGGAGATAATAGCCGTTTTCAAAAGCCTCGCTTTCGATGCTCTGGGTCAGCTCCGCCGCCCGCTTTTCCAGCTCGTCCGCGTAGGCGGAATCTCCCGCCTCCCGCGCGACCGGGGCAAATTCCTTTACGGCGAGGACGTAGAACATGGAGAGCCAGACGCTTTCACCCCGTCCGTAAGCGCCAACACGGTTATAACCATCGTTCCAATCACCACCACCCATTTTAAGAAGCGCGTGATCCCCTTTTTCATAGCCTTTTTCAAGTGCCTTTTTGCAATGCCGGTATACGCTTTCTCGAACATTTCCGTTTTCAACCTCCATATATTTTTCATTTCGCTCGCCGAGCGGTTCGCCGTGGATATACTGGACGTTTAAGTCCAAAAGCTCCTTATCCTTCGTCTTTTTGACGTAAACCGCCGTCACGTAGGGCAGCCAGAGCAGATCGTCGGAGCAGCGGGTGCGCACGCCCTTTCTTCCCCGACTCGTGCGGTGCCACCAGTGCAGCACGTCTCCCTCGGGGAACTGCGAGGCGCAGCAGCGCAAAATCTGCCGTTTCGCCTCCGCGGGCATATACTCGATCGCGGCGAGGCTGTCCTGAAGCTGGTCGCGGAAGCCGTAGGCGCCGCCGTTCTGATAAAACGCGCTCCTTGCCCAGAGACGGCAGCCGACCGTCTGCCACGGGAGCCATGTCCGGAACAGGGCGTTCAGCTCGGGAGAGCGGCTTTCGATTTTGGGCAGGCGTTCGTTTTTCCATTCCGTCCCGACCTTTTGGAACGCTTCGAGCTGCTTTTTGCTGTTCCCGCGGCTGAACGCGAGAATGAAGCGAACCGTTTCGCTCCCGTGCGGCGGGATCTTTACCCTCGCGGTGAGCGCGGCGCAGCCGCCCGCGTGGGGAGAAAGACTGCCCGCCGCCTCGCCGCCGAAGAACAGCTCGCGGTTCGACGTCCGGAGCGCTTCATGATCGCAGTATACTGCCATTTCCCCGGGGAAGTCGGCGTTCGCCTCGTTCCGGATATAGACCGCGCGGTCGTCGCTACGGTAGGAGAGCGCCGCGCCGTGATCGTTCGATGAAAGGTCGGCGCCGAGCACGGGCTCGATATAATAGGATAAGGCGCACTGCTTTTCGGCGGCGGAGGGGTTGTTCAGCTTTACGGTGATCTCTTTCCCCATGCCTTTTTCAAAAACACGGACGGACACGCTGAAATCCCGCTTTCCGACCGAGCCGTAATAATCCGCCTTATTCGACGAGAAAACCGCTTCCGCGCCCGCGATCAGGTCGTAATAAACGCCGTTCCCGCGCAGGAGCAGAAGCTCGCCGTTGTTGTCGTGGAGCGGGTCGTTGAACCAGGGGGAAAGCTTATTTTCACGGCTGTTGAGCGCGTAGGAGAAGCCGAGGGAATTCTGCGACAGGACGCAGCCGAACGCGCGGGAGGCAAGAACATGGCACATCGGTTTTCCCTTTTTGGTCACGACGTAGGTGTCGCCGAAGAAGCCCTCCCGCCGCTTCTCGGGCGGCGGATCGCAGGGAACGATCTCCATCAGGCGGCGCGGCGCTTTCCGGATCTCGCTTTTCCCGAACAGGAATACCGCCGAGCGGATCAGGAGCGCCTGTTCCTCCGCCGAAGCGGCGCTTTTGTCGATCACGAAAACGTTCTTCCGGTAATCGGGGATCATTTCGGCGATCCGTTCGCGTCGCGTCTTTCCCTCGCAGAGAATGACGAGATCGGCGTCGATCCCGCAGTCGGACAGTCCCCCGAGTGTCAGAAGCGTGCTTTCGAGATTCATTTCGACCCCGTCATAGCGGTAAAGAAGGATCGGGCGGTCGCCGCTGATCCCGAACCGCCAGAGCGCGCGCCGTCCGAGCGGGGCGGGCGTGTTTAAAATCTCCTCGGCAAGGACGTTATGGCAGAGCAGGGCAGGGAGAAGCTGTCTGGCGATCCGCCCCTGCAAGGTCGAGCCGGGGAGGGGCGATACGGCGGGATCTTCTTCCTTTGTCCGAATGTCGTGCGCGATCCCGAGCACTTCGTTCCGGCTTTTCCCGTAGCAGAGGAACAGCTCGGTATGGAAGTTTGCCCCCGCGCCCAAAATCACGGGGAGGTCGAGAAAAACGCAGGGACTCGGTACGCCGCAGGGATCGTTTTCCCCGCTCCCTGCCTTACTTAAAAAGCGCATGGGACTGTTTTCGTCCGCGATCCGCTCGCGGTTAAACGAATAATTGTATTCCGCTGTTTCCTTAAAGCCGACGCAGAGCCAGAGCGCGCGGTCGCCGTCCCGCTCCTTGCGGTGGACGAGGACGACGTTTTCCGCCGCGTCGTATTCGGTTTTTAAGAACAGGTCGAGAAAGGCGGGGTGCGCGGCAATGTCCCGCTCCGCCGCGAGCGCGGGCTCAAGGAGTGCGGCGAGATTCACCGTCCGCTCGGTATTGGTGAGGTTTTCGATCGAGAACTCGCGAAGCTCCGCCGCGTTTTCCCCGAAGAGCGAAACGCGCATTCCGCAGCGCAGTCCCGCTGCGTTCACGTAATAATCGGCGGAATTTTCCGCGAAAGTGACGCTCCGCTCGGCGGCCTCGCCGCTGTCGTACATGGTAAGGAAGAAGGGGATTTCCCGTTCTCCCGCCTTGATCCCGAAGAACATTCCGCGCGGGCGGCGCAGATAATCGGGCGAGGGGATCATGGTCGATACCCCTTCAAAGCGTCCGTAATAAAGTCCGGTATCCGTCGTAAAGGCCGAAAGCTTGCGGTTCGCCGCAATGCTCATACGCGGGCGGAGCACCGAGAAATCGCTGAAATCCTCCTCCTCGCGCCCGAGCGTTCTTTTTTCGCGGAACCGTTCGAGATCCACGATAATTTCTCCTGACATGACTCGTTCCTCCAGTAATTCGTCTGCCCGCCGCATGGTTTCGTCGGACAAAAACAGTTTTCTTAATTTTCCGCCGCAAAGGGCGTTCGTGATCCCGCCGAGGCTCATGCCGACATGGTGCGCCATGTGGCTTTTGATGACCGCGTCGGCGCCGCCCGTGCGCGTATCGGTAAGATCGATCGCTTCATAGCAGCCGTACCGCTCGTGCATGAATTCGGGGCGGGAAAGCTCCCGCAGGTTTTTCATACAGGCGGAAAAGCTGTGCGAAAGAGCGAGAAAGGTGGAATACGGGCTGACGACATATTCCCGATCCATGCCGCCGCAAAGCGCGAGCTTCTGAACGCCGTGCGCTTTATACTGATAGTTCAGGTCGCGGTCGAAGGAAAAATATCCGCTTTCCGAGATCCCGAACGGGCGGCGGCGGCTTTTTCCGCGCTCCCGCTGACAGTACACCGCGTAGCTCAGCGCTTCGTAGGAAAGGCTGCCCGATTTCGATTCGAGCAGCAGCTCGGGCATGAAGAATTCAAACATGGTACCCGTCCAGGCGACCGGCCCCGCGTAATTGCCGTTCTTGCTCATGAGCCGCGAGAGGGCGCGCCAGTGTTCCTTTTCCGCCTGTCCCGTGGCGATCGCGTAATAGCTCAGCATACGCGATTCCGACATCAGCAGGTCATAGCAGTTCGGCGCCTGCCGCCCCGTTTTCGCGTCAATCCCGACCGAGAACAGGCGGCGCACCTTGTTGTAAAAAACTGTGAGATCCGCGTCTGCCAGAAGCGTTTCGATCCTTCGGATCAGGGCGGGAGAGCGCTTTCGCTCGATCAGGAACTGCTTCACCGCGACAAGGCAGCAGAGGAAGTTCCCGCTGTCCACCGAGGAAACGAACGGGCTTAAGATCGAGCAGTCCTCCGTGCTGTACCAGTTATAAAGATTTCCGGCGTATTTTTCGAGCCGCTCCGCCGTTTCGACGGTGCGGGAAATGCAGGTTTCCGCCGCTTCCTCGCCGATCAGACCCAGCTCAGCCGCCGAGACGCAGGAGAGCAGGTACATTCCGATGTTGGTCGGGGAGGTTCGGTGCGCGACGCGGTAAACGGGCGCGTACTGAACGTTATCGGGCGGGAGAAAATGCTCTTCCTCGGTCACATAGTCCTCGTAAAACCGCCAGAGCTTTTCCGCCTGCCCGAGAAGCTCGTCCCGCTCCCGCTCGCCGACCTTTGTTTCCTCGGTTTTCAGCACCTTATCGAGCACGATCGCGGCGGGAAGCGCGAAAGCCATCAGCCCCGCGGAGATCGCGGTTAAAGCGCACCCTGTAATTAAGCTCAAGTAAAGCAGCACGAGGGCGATCAGCTCGGGCAGAAGCAGCCCCCCGTAGCCGATCGCGCCGAGGGAGTCGAACTGCGACGCGGTCTGCCATTCGAGCAGCTTTTTCCCCGTCATGAGCCGGAGCGCCGTCCGAACCGCTGCGTCCATCGCGAGAACGGCGTTTTTCGGGAGAAAGATGATCTCCCAGAAAAGCTGGGATACCAGCCGTCTCGACAGGGAGAAAACGGGCGCGTAGAATTCGCGCGTATTCGAGAATCCAAGCCCCCGCAGCGCCGCAGGAACCAGTGCAATCAAAAAAGGAAGCGTCAGCGAGAGAAGCGCCGCCGCCGCGGGAACGGAATAGCCGCCGTAAGCCGCCAGGAAGAGCGAGAAAAGCGCGTAAAACGGCGCAAGCCCGCGGCGGATATTATCCGAGAGCTTAAAGCGCGTCAGGGGGGTGAGCCGCTGATCAAACAGAAAGCGGATATTCTGGAAATCCCCGCGGAGCCAGCGGTGCAGCCGCTTAAAATAGCCCTTCGAGGTCGGGGGGAAGCTGTCGCTGAACTCGACGCCGCCGTCATACGCGACCCCGAGCAGCCCGCCCTCCAGAATATCGTGCGACAAAACGCGCTCCTCGGGGAGCTTTCCCGCGCAAAGGCGGAGAAACCGCTCCGTGCGGATCAGTCCCTTTCCCGTAAACGTCCCTTCGCCGAAGCGGCAGGAATAAAGCTCGGTATCGAAGCTGTCGTAGCTGCTTGCGCCCGAGCAGCCGCCCGAGCCGTTGAAAAGCCTGGAAAAAGACGTGCGCATGGCGGAGGAGAGCGAGGTCGTGATCCGCGGGGCAATGATCCCGAACGGCTCGTTTACCGGGTGGAGCGCGGCGGCGGCGAGGCGGTTCACGCTGTCCATCAGGGGGACGGTATCATAATCGAGCGCGCAGAGAAAGGGAACCTTCCGGAGCCGCGCGAGGTCGCCCGACGAAAAGCGGAAGCGGATCTTTTCCCCCGCGATCAGGCGCATAAGATCCTCAATCGCGCCGCGCTTGCGTTCCTTTCCCTGATAAGCGTCCTGCGTTTTGCTGTAATCCCGTTCGCGGACGAGAATGATCGGCGCGCCGGGGAGGGCGGAAAGCCGCTCCGCCTCCGCGAGAATTTCTCCGTCCGCTTCCGTTTCACGCGTTTTCGCGGGCGGAAGATCACAGAGCAGGCAGCAGAAGATGTTCGGGGAATTGTTTTTGATTTTTGTGACATGAAGCTTTTCCGCCGCCTCCCGAAGCGCTTCGGGGGAATTCGTGAGCGCGCTCAGGACGCAGACGGTATCGTATTTTTCCGCCTCCTCCCGCGTGACCGTGGGGAGCGGCTCTCCCTTCGCGCGGCGGAGCAGGAATCGGTCGCAGATCGTTTTCGCGGTCGCGAGCGACGGCGCGAACACGCTCAGTCCCACCCACCAGTCGGAAAAGAAAATACAGACCGCCGTAATTGCCGCCGCGATCAATGCCTGCGCGGTCAGGTAGGCGGGAAGGCTCGCATACGGAAAAACGCGGCGGTAATCCGCCCAGACGACGGAGCAGAGATCGTTCCCGCTGCGCTGTGCGGTGTTCAGATATTCGCGGGCAAGGCGGGATTCGGGGATCCCCGTTTCCGCCGCCGCGCGCGAGGTCTTCGCGCAGCAGAGCAGCTTTGTTTCGCGGCTGCTCCGTCGATAGGTATCGTCCTCGCGGTAGAGGATCCGGAGCGGGTTCAGCTCGTCCTCGAGCTGTTCCGTGTCCACGTCCGCCGCCGTGTAGAAAAGCCGTTCCTCGTCCGCGTCCTTTTCCGCGCGGAGAAAAAGCGCGGCGCGGAGAAGCCACGAAAGCCCCAGAAAATCGGCGTTCGTAAGCTCCCGCGCGATCGGGCGGATCCGCTCGGCGAGCCGTTCGGTTGAAATTTCGGTCTCGTCCTTAAAAAGCGTGAAAAGAAGCGGCTCGCCGTCCCGCGCGGTGAGCGGAAGGTCGGGAACGCTCCCGCACAGGGCGCTTCCCTCGGCGGCAAGGCGGAACCTTCCCGCCGCCTTCAGTTTTCTCCGCGCTTTTCTGATCTTCCGTAAAATCGGCGTAAGCTTTGCTTTCAGTGATGATCATTCCTTTCGGTTAAGTACGTTTCCCGAAAAAGCTTATTTCGGCAATTTCTAGTATGGACGAATTTCCGCTTCTTATTTCATTTTTGGGCAACTCGTCGGGATTTTTTGTGCAGTTTAAAAAAAATGTCCCGTAAGGCTTGATTTTTTTGGGAATTTATAGTATAATAAGTGATATATTGAGATCACATGCGCTTTACGCGATCGGAACGGGCGGATCACCCCGATAAAACGGGACCCCGTAAAAGGAAGGAATGACCGTATCAAATGAGTATAAAGGGAAAATATTCCGAGAGTACGCCGCTTTATATCGCTTTGCTTTCCGCGGGCGCGGCGGCGGCGGTAATCGTCTTTATTCTCGTGTTTTCCGCGCTCGGCGGAGGAGAGGCGAGCCCAATCCCCGTTCGTCCCACCGAATCGGAAACGGCGGAGACGACGCCCGAGCCGGACGTCTATGTTCCCGACGACGCGCTCTCCGAGGAGATGAAGGACGAGGCGACGCGTCTGATCCAGCAGAATTACGAGGTTTTAAAGCTTTATTATACGCGCGGGCTTCCGCATCTTGACGAGCCTTACGGAAACCGTCCCGAGGACGGCTATTATACCGTGGACGACAGCGTGTATACCTCGCTCTCACAGCTTGAATCGCTTGTCGATTCCACCTATGCGGCAGAGCAGGCGGCGACCGTCAAGCACAACTCGCTCGGCTACGGAGCGATCTATCGGGAGCGCAGCAGCGGCGCGCTCGGCATTATCGAAAACTTCACACCGATGGACTACGAGCTTTCTTGGGACAATCCGACCTTTTCGATCATTCCCGAAAGCGACGAGCTTTGCGGGATCTCCCTGACGCTCCATCACCGCGACAGCGGCGAAGCGACGAGCGTATCGGGCGAGATGGTAAAGACCGAGGACGGCTGGCGGCTGAAAGCGGTGCTGTTCTGATCGGTGATCAATTGAGCTTTTTCGGGGCTTTGCGGGAAGAACAGAAAGACCGATTTGTACTGATATTCGATCGGAGGGCATACCGGAAAATCTTCGCAAAATTGCATAGATCCAATGATTTTGCTCGATTTTTCCGACGCTTTTCAATCGGGAAATCGGTATGAGACGGGCGTTGCCCCTCGGAAAGGCATGATTCCAAAAAATGGCAAAAGAAAAAAAAGAAAATCCAATTGCGATCTACGCGGTCGTAAGCCAGATCGGGTTTATCGTACTTGCCCCGCTGCTCTTTTTTGTCGCGGGCGGTTCGTTTCTCGTCGGTTATCTGAACTGGCCGTCGTGGGTGCAGATTGTATTCGTTGCCGTCGGCATCATCAGCATGCTGGTCGGCTCGTGGAACTACTTAAAAAAACTCATCATCATGTTTGATAAAAGCGAATCCGGCGCGGGGACGACTGAGGTCAGCCACGACCGCCGAGATCATGATTACTACGACGACAGTATCAAGAAGAAACGGCTATGAAAAAACAGAAAAATCCCGCGATGGCGGAGCTTCGGGAAATGCTCCCCTCGGTGCTCGTTTACGACGGGCTGATCCTCCTGTCGATCCTTTCGATCGGCTTTGCCTTCGGGCATGACTGGCGGCTTTATACGGGGCTTCTTGCGGGGAATCTTTTGTTTGCCGCGAATTTCCTGCTGATCGGGGTCACGGCGGCGTCCATTGCCCAGACGAGGGACGTCAAGCGCGGGCAGTTTCTCGGGAACTTCTCGTACGGTGCGCGGTATATCGGGGCTTTTCTGGTACTCGCGCTGCTGCTGACGTTTGATTTGATCTCGCTGTTTACGGCGGTGATCCCGCTGTTTTACCCGAAAATTTATTATACGGTTCGGGCGCTTCGTCAGAAGAATGACGATTTTGAGTCGTAACGCATATTTTCCGATCCGAAAATCGCGAAAAAGCTCGGATATGCGCGCTTTTCGCAGATCACATCGGAACGGTTATGATTTACTGAAAGAAAGGAAGTCGGTATGATGCAGACAGGCTTTATGCAGCTTCTCGCCGAAGAAGCGCGTACTTTTACGGTGGACGGTCCCTTGAAATCCATCAGTTTTGAGCTTTTCGGACGGGAATGGATCATTTCGGAGTCGATCGTGGTAGAATGGATCATTGTGGTCATTCTCGGGCTCTTCTTTTTCTTCATGGGGCGAAACCTGAAGGTTACGCCGACCTCGCGGCGGCAGGTCATCTCGGAGTATATCGTCGGGACGTTTACGGGACAGGTGAACGATACGATGGGTCCGCGCTATAAGGCGTTCGCGCCGTATATCGGGGGGCTGTTCTGCTTTATCCTGCTCGGCTGCCTTATGGGAATTTTCGGGCTCCGGAATCCCTGCTCGGACATTTCGGTCACGGGCTCTTGGGCGGTCATCACCTTCTTCCTCGTACTGATCAATAAGCTGCGGACAGGCGGCGTAAAGGGCTATCTGAAGTCATTTTTCGATCCGATGCCGTTTATGCTTCCGTTTAATATTATCGGCGATTTCGCGAATCCGCTCGCGCAGGCGCTCCGTCTCTTCGGAAACAACATTTCGGGCGTTGTAATCGGCGGGATCGTTTACTTTGCGCTCGGCGGTGTTGCGGCGGGACTTGTTTCGATCGGTATTCCCGCGGTTCTCTCGCTTTATTTCGACCTCTTCTCCGCGTTTATCCAGTCGTATATTTTTATCACGCTGACAATGTCTTACGTTTCGATGGCGGAAACGGACTAAGGGCATGTCGGCGCTGCCCGAAACGTCCGTCTTACAGTTATATTTTCCGTGTTTCCGCGTTGATTTTCCTTGAAATACATTAAGTATTCCTGCGAAAAATCGCCTTGAAACACGAAAAATCTGACTGCAATCCGAACATTCCGGGCAGAGCCGACAAGCCCTGAAAAAATAGAAAGGAACGGCTTTCATGGGTCTGTTTGATCGGTTTTTAAAGGACACGGCGAAGAAGATCGGCGAATCGCTTGAAAACGGCGCGGGCGGGCTTCTGAACGAGCTTGCCGGACGCGCGGCGGAACCCGCGGACGGAGCTCCGGCTCCCGAAGCGGAGGTACCGGCCGAGGTGTCGGCGCTTGTCGCGACGGGCGAGCTTCCCGCGAAGCCTTCCGAGCTTCGGAAAGAACTGTTTTATGACGGCGGAGACGGGGATATTGAGATCGAGTATTCGTTTATGCTGAGCGGTGATTTCATTTTTGGGGACTGCGGCGCGGCGGAGGTCGATTATTACGCCGAATACCGTCCGACGGACGAGAAGTATGATGGGGAGATCCCTTGCTTCTGCGTTGTGAACGCGGCGGAAAAGCCGATCCATGAAATGATCGAGCGGTATAAGCACGGCGGTACTCCGAAGGACGTATACCTGTTCGAGCGTGTTTCCGACTTCGGCGAAAAGGTTTATTTTAGGGTGAGCGCCCCGTTTTGTCAGAGTGTTTACTATTTTTACGCGATCGACCGGGGACTGACCTGGAAAAACTGCTACATCGGCGTTACATACGGAGAAAACGCGCGCGGGACGGCGCTCGAGAAAAAGCTGATGTGTGCCGTGGACGAGGCGGTAAGGACTTACCGCGAGACGGTTCACAAAGAGGAGCAGTAACGGGCGGGCACGCATGCCTGCAATTAAGAACATGTCTTCACAAGAGAATCGCACGTCTTTTCGGGAAAAATTATCGCAGACGTTGTCAAACTTTTTTGAAATCCGAAAGGATTCCTGCAAAAATTTTCCTCGTCAGCAATAATTTTTTCTCGAAAATCTGCACAATCCTCTTATGAAGACAAGTTCTAAGAAAGCAAAAACAAAGGTTGCAAAGCGGTTTTTACCGCTTGAACAATAAAATTACATGATGGAAGGCGGCGAACGCCGCTCTCCCGACGGAAAGGAACGGTATATTTTATGGAACAGGCAATTGTACTTGCAGCTTCTGCGGTAGGCGCGGGTCTCGCCATGATCGCGGGTCTCGGACCGGGTATCGGCGAAGGCTACTGCGGAGGTAAGGCAGTCGAAGCGATCGGCAGACAGCCGGAGGCAAGCGGCGCGATCACCAAGCAGATGATCATCGGCGACGCTCTCGCGGAAACGACGGGTCTTTACTCGTTTATCGTCGCGCTCCTTTTAATGTACGCAAATCCGTTTATCGGTCAGCTCGGCTGATCCCGGATTAAATTAACGGAAAGGAACGGTCACATATGAAAATGGAGCTGATGGCACAGACGCTGGAGCTGGTCAGTATCAATGCGGATACCATCATCTTTACGCTGATCAATACGCTGATTATCTTTCTGCTCTATAAATTTCTTCTCCATAATAAAGTGATGGCGATTTTAGACGAGCGGAAGGCGAAGATCGGCGAGCAGATGAAAGCGGCGCAGGACGCACAGGCGCAGGCGGAAGCCGTTCAGAAGGAATACACCGAGCGTCTGGCGCAGTCCAAGGAAGAAGCGGCACAGATCGTTTCCGCGGCGGTAAAGCGCGCCGGCGAGCGCGAAGCCGAAATCATGGCGCAGGCGCAGCAGGACGCGGCGGCTCTCAAGCAGAAGGCGGAGGAGAGCATCGCGCTCGAAAAGAAAAAAGCGCTGAACGAGATCAAGGATCAGATTTCCGACATCGTCATCATGGCAAGCGAAAAGGTCTGTGAAAAGGAAATTTCCAAGACGGACAACGAAGCGCTTATCAGCAGCTTTATCGCCCGCGTCGGAAACGAATAAGCTTTCACGGGCGGGAAAGGAACGGTTACCGCTATGACGGGAATGGCAGAAAAAAATTACGGGGACGCGCTCTTCGGGCTGATCCTCGAGGAGAACGCGGATATGCTCAAAACCGTACAGGAGGAGCTTACCGCGGTCGATAAGATCCTGACGGACGTTCCGGAGCTTATTAAGCTTACGAAAACGCCGACGGTTGAAATGAAGGAAAAGCTTTCGGTCATCGACGAGGCGTTTCAGGGAAAGGTCTCGGATTATACTTACCGTTTTCTGATGGTTTTGACCGAAAACGGACGGCTTTCGTATTTCGGGCGGATCTGCCGCTATTTTAATTCGCTGTGCAACGATCGGTTCGGGGTCGCGGAAATTACCGTTGTTTCCTCACAGCCGATCGGAGACGGACTAAAGGCGAGCATTCGCGCGAAAATGGCGGAAATCACGGGGAAAACCGTAACGCTTCGCGAGGAGATCGACCCTTCGCTCATTGGCGGGGTCGTGATCCGATATGGCGGAAAGAGCTATGACGGAAGTGTTCGCGCGCGGTTAGACGCGCTTAAAAAGGAAATTGGCGGCGTGATCGGATAACGGTTCGCCGCGAGATACGGGGTGTCCCGTACTTCGGAGCTTTTCGGGGAGCCGTGAGGCGTTCCCACTGGCTCTCTAATACTGATTTCCGATTGAAAAGTGTACAAAAATTCAAGCAAAGGCTTGAATTTATGCGGCTTTGCGCAGGATTTTTGTCTACACTTTTTATCGAAAATCAGTATCGATCTCCCAAGAAAGGAATGATTTGAAAAAATGGAATTGCGTCCTGATGAAATCACAGGGATCATAAAGTCCAGAATCAAGTCGTTTGAATCGAAGATACAGCTTACCGACACCGGAACGGTCGTTACCGTCGGAGACGGAATCGTAAGGATTCACGGGTTGGAAAACTGTATGCTGAACGAGCTGCTCGAGTTCGAGAACGGTGTTCAGTGCATGGCGCTGAACCTGGAGCAGGATTTCGTCGGCGCGGTTATGCTCGGTTCGGACGCGGACATTAAAGAAGGCGCAGCCGTTAAGAGAACGGGGCGGATCATCTCCGTTCCCGTCGGAGACGCGCTTCTCGGGCGCGTTGTAAATTCCCTCGGCGAGCCGATCGACGGAAAAGGGCCGATCATTGCGGCGGAAACGCGCCCGATCGAAAAGATCGCGCCCGGTATCATTACGAGAAAATCGGTAGATACCCCGCTTCAGACGGGTATCAAGGCGATCGACTCGATGATCCCGATCGGAAGAGGACAGCGTGAGCTGATTATCGGCGACCGTCAGACAGGTAAAACGGCGATCGCGATCGATACGATCATCAACCAGAAGAACGCGGGCGTACTCTGCATTTACGTCGCGATCGGGCAGAAATCCTCGACCGTGGCGACCGTGGTAGAGCAGCTCAAGAGCGCGGGCGCGATGGATTATACCATTGTCGTTTCGGCGACCGCGTCGGAGCTTGCGCCGCTTCAGTACATCGCGCCGTATTCCGGCTGTACGATGGGCGAATACTTTATGGATCAGGGGAAGGATGTCCTGATCGTTTACGACGACCTCTCGAAGCACGCGGTCGCTTACCGTGCGCTTTCGCTCCTCTTAAAAAGACCGCCGGGACGTGAGGCGTACCCCGGAGACGTTTTCTATCTCCATTCGCGTCTGCTTGAACGCGCGGCGAACCTTAACGAGGATTACGGCGGAGGCTCGCTTACTGCGCTCCCGATCATCGAGACGCAGGCGGGCGACGTATCGGCTTATATCCCGACCAACGTTATTTCGATCACCGACGGACAGATCTTCCTTGAAACGGAGCTGTTCAACTCGGGTATCCGCCCCGCGGTAAACCCCGGTATCTCGGTGTCGCGTGTCGGCGGCTCAGCGCAGATCAAGGCGATGAAGAAGGTTTCGGGTACCTTAAAGCTCGAATATTCGCAGTACCGCGAGTTACAGGCGTTCTCGCAGTTCGGTTCGGACTTAGACGCGGACACCAAGAGCCGTCTCGCGAAGGGCGAGCGGATCGTTGCGGTTCTGAAGCAGCCGCAGTCCTCGCCGCTCAGCGTAGAGGATCAGATCATCATTATCTACGCGGTTATCAATAACTTCTTAAAGGACGTACCCGTCGAGAAGATCGCGGAGCTTGAGACAGAGCTGTTCCGCCATATTGCCGAAAGCCACCCCGACATCACGGACAGCCTTCGCGAAAAGAAGGTACTTACGCCGGAGAACGAGGAAAAGCTGAAAACAGTGCTGACCGATTTTACGGCGGATTTCGTAAAGGGTCTTTAAAAGGCTTTTAAGAGAAAGAAAGGAACCGCGTCATGTTGGTAATGGATTTTGAGGGAAAGAACCTCGCGGATATACAGTGCTTTCAGGTTCATAAGAATCTCGGCGGAAAAGCGGGGCAGAAATGGTCGGTCGTCGGCTATACCGCTCATTTGGCGGAAGCGACTTTGACGGGCTGCATTATCTGCGGTTATTACGCCGATGAGGATCAGGCAAAGACAGAGCTTGAAAGAGTTGCGGCGTTTTTCGAGGAAAATCCGGGCAAGGTCTATCGTTTTTCCCGATAAATTCACGGTTCAGGGCGGGTATTCCTATCGTCCCCGCGAAAACGGACATTCGGAGTTTTTCCCGAAGGAAAGGAGCTGTTCTTTATGAAAAAAGCAGCGTTTGTATTAAGTATTGTTTCCATCAGTCTCTCCGTAGTCACGGTTTTTATCGCGGCGGCGCTTTTTCTGCGCCAGAAGGTCGTTTACATTGACAGCGGCTGCTGACGGGCGGCACTCCTGCAATAAGCAAGGAAAGATCCCTTAAAAACGGAACCCCTCCCGAATAGGAAAGGAATGGTCATTCAGCTATGGCAACGGGCAACATGAAGGACATCAAGCGGCGAATCCGAAGCGTAGGCTCGACGCGCCAGATCACGAAGGCGATGGAGCTTGTCGCTTCCTCAAAGCTTCGCCGCGCGAAAATGCGGGCGGAGTCGGCGCGTCCTTATTTTGAGGCACAGTATTTGCTGCTCTCCGAGATTGCGTCGGTAAAAAAGGATTTTACGACCCCTTTTACCGAGGAGCGTCCGGTGAAACGGCGGCTCTTTATCGTGATCGCGGGTGACAGAGGACTTGCGGGCGGATATAACTCGAACGTTTTAAAGGCTGCGGTCGCGGCGCACCATGATGACGCGGAAAAGCCGAAGATCATCGCGGTCGGGCGCAAATCCGTTGAATTTTTCGAGAAGCGCGGCTATGAGATCGCGGGGCGTTATCCGTATCTCGCCGAGCGTGTAAAAACCGCCGACTGCGCGAATATTGCCGATCTCGTGACCCGTCTCTTTCTGGACGGCGAGATCGACGAGGTTCTGCTCTTCTATACGGCGTTTGTTTCTCCGCTTGTTCAGACGCCGGAGCAGATCAAGCTTCTCCCGATCTCGAACCTCGGGACGGGGACGGGCGAGACCGGCGGACTGATCAACTACGATCCCTCTCCCGAAGCGGTCTTTAACCGGATCGTTCCGAAATTTCTGATGAGCCTGCTGACCTGCGGCGTGGTGGAATCCTTCGCCTCGGAGCAGGGCGCGCGCCGTACCGCAATGGAAAGCGCGACCGACAACGCGGATCAGATGATCTCGAACCTGTCGCTCATCTATAACCGCGCGCGTCAGGAGAAGATCACGAACGAGATCAACGAGATCGTTTCGGGCGCAAACGCGCTGTAAAAAGCGGCGTTTAGAATTTTTGACTCACATCGGTGAAAGCCGATTTTATGCCGAAATCGAATTCGGCAGAAACACGAAAGGATTGGACAAGAAAGATGGCAGAAAAAAACATTGGAACCGTCGTTCAGATTATCGGCGCCGTTCTTGACATTAAGTTTCCGCCGAACTCTCTGCCGAACCTGTTGAACGCGATCGAGATCGACAATAACGGTCAGAAGCTTGTTGTCGAGGTTGCACAGCATATCGGCGACGACATTGTCCGCTGTATCGCAATGGGCAGCTCGGACGGTCTTGTACGCGGCATGGAGGCGGTGGACACGGGTCATTCGATCACGGTTCCGGTAGGGAAGGAGACGCTTGGGCGAATCTTTAACCTTCTCGGCGAGCCGGTAGATAATCTTCCCCCGCCCGAGACCGAAGAACGCTGGGAAATTCATCGGGATCCGCCTACCTATGAGGAACAGGCGGCGTCCAATCAGGTTCTTGAAACCGGTATTAAGGTCGTAGACCTGATTGCGCCGTACTTAAAGGGCGGAAAGATCGGTCTGTTCGGCGGCGCGGGCGTTGGAAAAACGGTTCTTATCATGGAGCTGATCAACAACGTCGCGAAGCAGCACGGCGGACTTTCGGTATTTACCGGCGTCGGCGAGCGTACCCGTGAAGGAAACGACCTGTACAACGAAATGAAGGAATCCGGCGTTATCAACAAGACCGCCCTCGTTTACGGGCAGATGAACGAGCCGCCGGGAGCGAGAATGAGAGTCGGGCTTTCGGGACTTACGATGGCGGAGTATTTCCGTGACCGCGAGGGGCAGGACGTTCTTTTATTCATTGATAACATTTTCCGTTTCACGCAGGCGGGCTCCGAGGTTTCGGCGCTGCTCGGTCGTATGCCGAGCGCGGTAGGCTATCAGCCGACCTTAGCGACGGAAATGGGCGCGCTTCAGGAGCGGATCACCTCGACGGCGAAAGGCTCGATCACGTCGGTTCAGGCGGTTTACGTACCGGCGGACGACTTAACCGACCCCGCGCCGGCGACGACGTTCGCGCACTTGGACGCGAAGACGGTACTTTCGAGAAATATCGCCTCGATGGGTATTTATCCGGCGGTTGACCCGCTCGACAGTACGTCGAGAATCCTTACCCCCGAGATTGTCGGGCAGGAGCATTACGAGGTTGCCCGTGCAGTGCAGTCCATTTTACAGCGGTATAACGAATTACAGGATATTATTGCGATTCTTGGTATGGACGAACTCGACGACAACGATAAGCTGATCGTTGCCCGCGCGAGAAAGCTCCAGCGTTTCCTCTCCCAGCCGTTCAGCGTTGCGGAGCAGTTCACGGGTATGCAGGGTAAGTATGTTCCGTTAAAGGAAACGATCCGCGGATTTAAGGAAATCATTGAGGGCAAGCACGACGACCTTCCCGAATCGGCGTTCTTATTTGTAGGAACGATCGACGAGGCTGTTGAAAAAGCAAAGCAGTCCTAAGAAACCTTAAGAAAGGAAAGGTACGGCAATGACCCCGTTTAAATTACAGATTCTGACGCCCGACGGGATTTTTTACGACGGCGAGACCGATAACGTGATCGTAAGAACGACGGTCGGCGATAAGGGGATCCTTGCGCGGCACGAGCCTTATGTCGCGGCGCTTCCGATCGGGAAGATCAAGGTTCGGATCGACGGAAAATTCCGCTTCGGGGCGATCTCCTCCGGGATCATTAAGGTAAGTAAGGAAAAAACCGTTATTTTAGCGCAAAGCTGCGAATGGGCGGACGAGATCAACGTGGAACGCGCGGAAAAAGCGAAGGAAACGGCGGAGCAGAACATGACGGAGGCGAAAAACAAGTCCTCCGAGCAGGAGCTTGCCGTGGCGGAATATAAGCTGAAGCGCGCGCTGAACCGAATCGAAACGTCGAAGCTCAGATAACAAGATAACAAAAAAGAGGAATACCCATATAGATTTTTTTAGCCCGAAAGCGGTTTGGACAATCGCTTTCGGGCTTGTTTTTTATTGTATTACTTGCATAAATCAGAATTTACTCTTTGATATAGGACATATCACTCAATCTTGATATTATACGGTGTCCATTGTTATCTTCACTCAAAAAAGAAACTCCGCCAGATTTACCCCAAAATGTGCATTTGTCCAGCAACTCCATATCTGTGCCTAACCAAATTGCAAATAACACGCTTAATGTTCCGCTGTGAGAAACTATAATAAAATTGTCAGAAGATTGAGCAATCACCATATCGAAAAACTGAGAAACTCTATGCCAAACTTCTCGCCTTGTTTCTGCACCTCTAAATACTTGACCGTCCGCAGTATCAGCCCAATCAATCGTATCCGCCCACACAGGACAGAATAAATTATTTTTTGCCCATTCTTTTGATTGTCCGACTGCCTCTCCTAAATAAAACTCTCTTATTCGGTTATCATAGATTGGCGATGTATTCAAATAGCTTGAAACGATTTCAGCCGTATGTTTTGTTCTCAATAAGTCCGAGGAATATATGTGATATTTATCATCACCGATTTCTGAAGCAAGGTGTTTTCCTATATTATGTGCCTGCGCAATGCCAATTCCTGTCAAATTCCAGTTTTCCCATGAGCCAATCATACGATTAATGTGCTGTTCAGATTGCGGATGCTGAATCGTTATAATCTTCTTTTTCATAAAAACTCTCCGTTAAATTCCGAATTATCTTGCTAAAAATTATAGCACGACCACAACAATGTGTCAATAATACTTAGTACTTCCAATCGTAAAACAATATTGCTTTTCGCTTCCTTTTGGCACAAAAGGAAGCAGGGGTGTGGGGACAGAGTCCCCACATCTCATAAATTTCTCTTATAATTCTCTTAAAAATACTGATACTTCTTCCGTTTCGCAAACAAAAAGATCACCGAGATCGCGCAGGCGAACACCTCCGCCGCCGCGTTCGCGAGCCAGATCCCGTCCTCAAACAGCAGGGGGAGGATCAGGACGGCGGCGGACTGGAACACGAGCGTCCGCAGGAACGAGATCGCCGCAGAGATCCCGCCGTTTCCGAGTGCCGTGAAAAAGGAGGAAGCCTCGATATTGAACCCTGCCAATAAAAAAGTAAAGGCAAAAAGCCGGAACGCGCGGACGGTAAGCGCGTAAAGTCCTTCGTCATACCCGACGAACATCTGCGCGAGCGGCGCGGCGAGAAGCTCCGCAAGCAGGAACAGCGCTACTCCCGCGATACTCATCAGTCGGACGCTTTTTTTCAGCATATTCCGAAGTTCGGGCAGGTTATTCGCACCGTAGTGAAAGCTTACGATCGGCGCGCTCCCGATCGCGAAGCCGATGAGAATGGCGATAAAAATAAACTGTACGTACATCAGGACGCCGTAGGTCGAAACGCCGTCCTCGCCGATATAGCGCAGAAGCTGAAAGTTATACAGCATACTGACGACCGAGGAGGAGACGTTGCTCATCAGCTCGGAGGAGCCGTTCGCACAGGCGTGGAGGATCGGGCGGAGCTTCGGCTTTGTTTTTGTAAGCCGGAGCAGGCTTTTGTTCGGGCAAAGAAAGTAGATCAGCGGGAAGATCCCGCCGACGCATTGGCTCAGTCCCGTCGCGAGCGCCGCGCCTGCGACGCCCCAATGGAACACCGCGATAAAAAGCGCGTCAAGTGCCATGTTTGTGCAGCCCGCCATCAGCGTCGCCAGAAGTCCGAGCTTGGGCTTTTCCGCCGCGATCAGAAAGCTTTGAAACACGTTTTGGAGCATGAATCCCGCCGTAAAAGCGATCGTGATTCGCCCGTACAGGACGCAGTCGCCGATCATCGCGTCCGTCGCGCCGAGAAAGCGGGCGACAGGCTCCATAAAAATCAGTCCGATTACCGTTAACACCGCGCCGAGCGCCGCCGTCGCATAGATAATCATGGAGAAATAGCGGTTGGCTTTTTCGCGGTTTCCTTCGCCGAGGACGGTCGAGACAAGCGCCGTTCCGCCCGCTCCGAGCATGAAGCCCATGCCGCCGAGGATCATCATGAACGGCATGACGAGGTTGATCGAGGCGAACGCGGTCTTCCCCGTAAAGTTTGAGACAAAGAAGCCGTCCACAACACCGTAGATCGACGTAAAGACCATCATCGCGATCGAGGGAAGCACAAACCGCAGAAGCTTTTGATATGTAAAGTGATCCGAAAGGCGAATTTCGGTTTTCGGCATAATTATGATCATTCCTTTCCTTAGAGCATTTATTCGGAAAAACAAAAAGGGACAAGATCCGGCGATCCGCCGACATCTTATACTATTTTCCGATCAAACTGTAGACTTTGTCTACAGTTTGATCCTTCCGTGCAAAGCACGGAAGGGCGGCGAAGCCGCCGGAAAAGCCGTACAATACTAATTTCTGTCAAAATCTTTGATTTTGACAGCCGCCTTTCAGGCGGAATCATGCTATAGACATAGTCTATAGCATGATTAGAAATTAGTATTATCCGGTCACGAAACTATTTCGTCCCTCCGATGAACAAAAGTCATTTTACCATTCCTTATTTTTATTGTCAATCCCCTTTTTGTAAAATTCTTTGTTTTTTTTCGGAAAAGGGGTTGACAGAGAGAAATAAATATGATATATTGTATATATCGGATATGCACAATAGAAACAAAGAGCTCTTTTTTATTGTGCAATTTCGATTCATTCGGAAAAACCGCGCGAAGGCTTGCCAACTCTTTGCGCGGCGCGGGAGAGGCAAGCTCCCGCCGAAACAGAAAGGAAAGGCGGTGAATCTCATGAAAAAAACAAAAAATTTAATGATAGGCGCAGGGATACTGTTATTTATTATTTTAATCATTTTTGCTATGGCTGCCGGTACAAGAATCGGCACAGACATAGGCGAATTTATTTATAATATTCAACACTAAACGTTTCGTAAATGTCATAAGTTTGTGCCGAGGCACAAACTTCCTCCGGAGGAAAGGTATCAGTATGAACATTATTATCACCAACTCGGGGGGCGTTCCGATCTACGAGCAGATTTCCGCGCAGATCAAGGGAATGATCCTCTCGGGAAAGCTGAAGGAGGGGGATTCGCTCCCTTCCATGCGGGCGCTCGCGCAGGATCTCCGCGTCAGCGTCATTACCACAAAGCGCGCTTATGAAAGCTTAGAGGCGGAGGGTCTCATCGAATCGTTTACGGGAAGGGGAAGCTTCGTCGCGGCGCAGAATGCCGAGCTTTTAAAGGAACAGAACCTTCGGGAGATCGAGCGGTGCCTGAGCGAAGCCTGTGAGATCGCGAGACGGAGCGGCGTTTCGCTCGGCGAGCTTTCGGAAATTCTCGAATTACTATATTGAAAGGAACGGTATCATGGAAAACTGTATTGAATTAAAAAATGTGACCCGCATATACCCGCAGTTTAAGCTGGATAACATCAGCTTTTCGGTTCCGTGCGGGACGGTAATGGGTTTTATCGGCGAGAACGGCGCGGGGAAAAGCACGACGATCCGCGCGATCCTCGGCTTATTGAAAAAAGGAGAAGGGTCGGTCACGGTGCTCGGCGAGGACGCGAATTCGCTTTCCCCCGAGACAAAGGAAAAGATCGGGGTCGTATTTGATGGGCTGACCTTCCCGGAATCGCTGACGGCGAAGCAGCTCGACAAAGTTTTAAGGGGAATTTACTGCAATTGGGACAGCGAGGCGTTTTACGGCTACATGACGCGCTTCGGGCTTCCGACAAATAAAAAGCTGAAAACCTTTTCGCGCGGCATGGTCATGCGGATCTCGATCGCGGCGGCGCTTTCGCACCACCCGCAGCTGCTCCTCCTCGACGAGCCGACGAGCGGGCTCGATCCCGTAGTGCGGAGCGAAATTCTCGACCTGTTCCTCGAATTTATGCAGGACGAGACCCATTCCATTTTAATGTCCACCCATATTACGAGCGATCTTGAACATATCGCGGATTACATCTGCTTCATTCATCAGGGGAAGATCGTATTTACCGAGGATCGGAACGAAATGCTTGCAAAATACCGCATTTTAAAATGCACCGACGAGCAGCTCGCGGCACTGGATCGGGCGGACATCATCGGCATGAGGAAGGGACGGTACTCAAACGAGATTTTGACCCTCTCCGCCGAGAAGTATCCCGACTATACCGCCGACGTTCCGACCATTGAAGAGATCATGGTCTACTACGTAAAGCAGCAGTAAAGGGAGTTTAGGTTTGAAAAATCAAAGATTTTTCAAACCCGTCGCGTTTCCCGCAGGAAACGCAATCCTCACATAGGAAAGGATATTTATAAATATGAAAGGCATATTATACCATTATTTTCTCGAGAGCCGTGCGTTTTTTATCGGTTCCGTCATCTGTCTCGTCGGGTCTGCCGCGCTGGGAGTGTTCTGTCTGAACGTTTTTGCGGAAGATCCGCAGATCCTCCCGGCTCTGCGCTCGATGATCCTTCCGTTTCTGGGACTCATCATCGCGGTGATCGCCTGTGAGGGCGGCGCGAGGTATATCGAAAGGCTTCAGAAGACCCACTTTCTGAACCATGTGCTTTCGTCGCGCGTCTCAAAGGGCGGCTTTACGCTCTCGCTTCTGGTCATCAATCTGCTTTCGCACGTGTTCGGAACGGCGCTCATGTTCCTGCTGTTCGCAGTTCTCGGGCTGGCGGACGGAGGATTTCTTTCTCCCGAGCTTTTCCTGCAAATGGGGTTTCTGATGCTGTTTGTCGGCGCGGCTGACATTGCGTTATATTTCCCGACCCTGCTGCTGAAAAGCGCGGAAAAGGGCGGTCTGGTGATCGGGCTGATCGTCGGATTCGGAATTATGCTGCCGTGTATGCTGCTGGAGGATCAGGAGATCCTGACCGGTGTGGAGAATCTTTCGTCGGATCCCGTCGCGTGGCTGGCCTGCGTGGGAATTTACGCGGTGTTCTGCCTGCTGATCTGGCTTCGGGTAAAAAGGGGGGACGTTTGTTGAAATCGTTGATTTTAAAGGACTTATACGGGATCCGCTTTCAGCTGACCGTGTCGGCGCTGCTGTTTCTGCTTCCGCACATACTGCTCTTTCTTCTCGGAATCGGTTTGTCGGCGGAAGGGAGCGAGGAGAGCGCATTCACCACGGTTCTTGTGTACGGGTTTATGAATTATATCACGATCACTATTTTTTCCTCGATCTTTTTAAATAGCGTTGCCGATGATATTCAAAGCGGCTGGGCAAGGTTCCAGCGGACGCTCCCTCTGACCGTGGGGCAGCTCATCGGTGGGAAGCTGCTGGCGTCGCTTGTCCTGATCGGGGTCATGGTCGCGGTTTCGATCGCGCTGAATCTGGTGGCGGTTTTCGCCGGGAACAAATATGTCGAGCCGCTGATCGCGATCCCGGTCGTGATCGGCTGTTTGCAGGCGGCCGCGCTCATGCCGGTCTTCCCGATCGCGATGCGGTTCGGGATCAAGACGTCGAATTTGCTGTACTGCGTTTTTTCCGTGATCGCCGCGATCGCGGCGGCGGTCGCCGCCTTTATGGTCGGCGCGAACGACATTCCCGCTTATATGTCGAGGGTGATTTTTTACGGCATTCTGCCGCTGCTCGCGGCGGGGGTCACGGCGCTTTCGTATCATCTTGGGAAAAGGGCGCTGGAAAATTCGGAGGGGTAAGAGATTTTATTGAAAATATAGCGAAGAGGGGGATTTCGTCCCCCTCTTGTTTTATTAAAAATTGCGGCTTTATTCAATTCTTACGCCGACTCGACCTCTCCCGTATAAAGCCCCGTGACCGACAAGGTGAGCAGCTTGAAATCATTCGCGAGGTCGAGTACCTCTCCGGCGTTTTCGCCCATGGTCGTTACCGTCGGGCGGAGGACATTGTCGTTATGCGCCGAGACCGCACCGTACCGTCCGTCCGAAAGCTGCACAAGCGTCCCGATCGGGTAAGGGTTGAACGCGCGGAGGAACGCGAGCGTAATCTGATAATCAAAGTGCGATCCGCAGGAGCCGAAAATGTACTCCTCCGTCTCCGCGACCGACCAAGGGGTACGGTAGGGACGATTCGAGGTAAGCGCGTCAAATACGTCGCAGATCGTCAGGATCCGCGCGATCCGCGGGATATTTTTCCCGGTGAGCCCCGTCGGATAGCCCGAGCCGTCATATTTCTCCTGATGATATAAAACGCCCGCAAGAATGTTGGGGCTGTACTCCTTGCTTTGCTTCAGGATATTGTAGCCGATGAGCGGGTGCTTTTTGATCTCGCCGAATTCCTCGTTTGTGAGCTTTCCGGGCTTGATGATGATTTCGTGGTCAATGTTCGATTTCCCGATGTCGTGGAGCAGTCCCGCGACAACGGTCTCCCTTGTTTCCTCGGGATCGAGCTTCAGCTCCGCGCAGACCGACGCCGCCATCATCGCGACGCGCAGGCAGTGCTTATACGTGTAATCGTCGTAATTCTGGAGCGCGATCATCTGGTTTCCGAGAAAGGAGGTATCCTTCGCGATGTCGTCGATAATGTCTCCGGCGATCCGATCGACCTTCTGCACCGCCGTGTGCGAAAGCTCCTTGATCTCCTCGTTGCAGTCGAAAATTTCGTCCAGATCGGAGAGTGCGCGGCTGATCCGCTGCTTTTGCTTCAGCTCCTCGGGGGTGGCGTTTTTGATGAGCGTGGTCTTTTTATCGCTCTCGCCGACGATCTTCACGCTTTTGATCCCCTTCGAGCGCAGCAGCTCGATCGTTTCGGCGGTAAGGACTGTATCTTTCGGGAGCAGGGTGCCGTAATTGCGCCCCGTGGAGGAATCCACGTTCGCGTAAAGCTTCATTCCCTCTTTTAGTCTGTCTGTCGGTACAATGATCATGACTGCTCCTTTCCGGCGCTGCCGCGTGAAGAATACTTATGTCTTTATTTTACCATAATGCGGCGCGGTTGTCAAATACTTTCTGCCGCTTGACAGCTTCCGCTTTTTTCAGTATAATGAGGGGACATAGAGCCTGAACAAGGTCAGGATCCCAGATTTATATTGTAGGATTTGGTGATCTGCTCGGGAAGCCAGATCCCCGTAACCGAAACCGACTGATCAATGTGCTCAAAGCATTTCTCCGAACGGTTATAGACAAACGTGTTATCCACCCACGGGATTCCCGTGTTGAAGGTGATATATTTGCCGCCGATGATCTGGAGCCGTTCTTTCTGATAGAATTCCCACGCGTCGGGGACGTAGGACAGGACGGTCGGGTCGGAGCAGATGATCTTCGCCAGCTCCTCGCTCGGCGTGACCGCCGCGACGGCGCAGAATTCGCTGTTTTCCTTGTCGAACAGGTACGGCTCCCAACATTCCCAGCCGAAGCCGCCCAGCAGCATACCGCGGTATACCGAGAGCGGACGGCCCGAAAGCTCAAGCTTGGGTTTTCCGTCCTGAAACGAATAGAGGGCGCCGCTCTGCCCGCTCTGATTATGACCGAAGCCGAAAAGCGCGTGGATCGGCGCGCCGTACGAGTAGTCCACCAGAGCGAATTCGCCGTAATCCTGACGGCACGCGTCATAGAGGATATACGCTTCGCCGCTCGCGTTTACATAGATCGGGACATGATAGCGGGAATGACCCGACCAATCCTGCTTTGACATCGGCAGGGCGGTGCGCAGCAGAACAAGGTTCTCCGCGTTTTCGCCGTCGAATAACGCACGATAAGACTTGATCACATCGGGCTTCAGGGCAATTTCGGGCGCGGCGCTTCGGTCAATATAGTACGCGAGCTCGGCGCGGTAGGATTCTGAGTATTCTTTGGCGCAGATCAGCTCGCCGTTTTCGTAGGAAAAGATCTCCTTTAACCTGTCGATCACCTCCGTATACAGCTCGGAGCTTTTGTACGCTTCGATCGCTTTGGTGATCGCGGCTTCGTCGGCTTGGGGAAAGGAGAGGTCGCTGATGTACGAGCAGTATGAAAGCTCCACCTCGTCGAAATCCGTTATGTAATCGGAGAGACGGAAGTCCTCGGGCAGCGCGGGCGGGGCTTCCGGGGTGCTCTCGGTCGTCGAGGCGGCGGAGGACTCCGTGGTGCTTTCGGTCGTCGAGATGGTGGAGGTTTCCGCGCCGCTTACCGACGGATCGGCGGGGGATTCCGCGGGGGCGTTAGAATGGCAGGCGGCGAGCGTCGGGATCAGCAGCAGCGCGGCGAGCCGCAGAATGCCCTTTTTCCCGCTTTCGCGCGGTGATTTTTCATGCTTCATCTTTCGTACCGTCCTTTCTTGTATAATGGCTTCCTTTTTTGATGATTCCGTTCTTTTTTCGGGAATGTCAATTCGCGCGGAACGGTCATTCTTCCGCCCGAACCGCCTCCGCGAAGACGGCAAGGAGCCTTTCCGCCTGTTTTTTGTTCCGCTCGGAGAGCGTGTCCAGAATGGACAGGATCGCCGCGTTTTCGTCCCGCGCGGGTGTTCCGTTGACGATATAGTCCGTCGATACGAGGAGCGCCGCGGCGATCTTCCGAAGCGTCGCGACCGTCATCGACTTCCGCCCCTTTTCGAGATCGGCGAGAAACTGCACCGAAACGTCCGCCAGCTCGGACAGCTTTTCTCTCGTATAGCCGCGTTCCTTTCGGAGCGCGGTGATCCGCTCCCCGACCTCAAGATTTCGGTTTTCCATAAAATCACTTCCTTAGAATAATTCCTTAGAAATAGTATAACCGAATCTAAAGATATTAAAAATCATCAATAGATATTGACAAATCATAGCAATTGATGTATACTGAAGAAGCGGAAATTTCCGAAAATATCGAAAAAACTGCTTGACAAGCGCGGGAAAGTGTGGTAAAATAATTCAATTTCCACTTTTCGGAAACGCGCGGAACAAAGAGAAAGGAGCATTATGAAAGAAACGGAAAAGAAGAAAACTCCCTCCCCGTTGTCGAACGTCGCGTATATGCTGGGCATTTTATGGCACGGCAGCCGCGGGTACGTTTCCTATACGTTTATAAAGGAATTTACGGAAAACGTATTCTGGACGATTTTTTCGGTATACCTGACGGAGTGGATCTATAAAGCGATCGAGAACGAAACGCCGTTTGCGGTGCTGGCTTCCTTTGTCGGGGCAATGTGTATCGCGCATATCTGCATTCACATCAGCGCGGCGATCCACCAGCTCTGCGAAAAGCAGTTCCTCCCGAAAATGTATCGGGATTTTTATAAGCGCGTGATCCGAAAATCCGTTTCCATGGAGTATACCCGCTTTGAGCAGCCCGATTTTTACGACAGGTATACCCGCGCGCTGAACGAGTGCCAGTGGCGCGGAAATACGATCCTTTATTCCTCTGCGGCGCTTGTGGCGAGTATCGCGTCGGTCGCTGCGGCGACGGTGATCGTCGCGGACGTCGATCCCGTGCTGCTGATGTTTATCGTTCCCATGATCGCGGTCTCCCTGTACTTCGGGAAAAAAGAGGGAGAGCTGTACTACGCGCTTGATTTCTCCAACACCCGCGACGGGAGGTTCGGCGATTACGCAAAGCGCGTATTCTACGAAAAGAAATACGCGGGCGAGCTGCGCCTTTTCGGGATCGGGAAGCTGCTTCTGGCGCGTCACGAAAAGGTATACGGCGAGATGCAGGGGAGAGCGCGGAAAATGCGCGGAAAGCTGAGCGTGATCGAGCCTGTCAAATGGGTTCTCTATTATATTTTATCCCAGATCCTGCCCTATCTTTACATAGCCTTTATGCTGAATACGGGCGAGGTGAAGACCGCCGCTTACGTGGCGATGATTCCCGCTTTAAGTACGCTTTCCTGGCGCACCTCGGACGCCGTGGAGCTGATCGTTACGCTCGCGAAGGAGAGCGCGTTTGCCGCGAATCTTCGCGAGTTCCTTTCCTATACGCCGAGAGCGGAGAAGACCGCGCTCAGAAAGGCGGAGGAGCTTTCCGACATTGAGATCCGGGACATGAGCTTTACCTATGAGGGCGCGGAGAAGCCGACCCTGTGGGGTATCAATATTTCCATACGGAAGGGCGAAAAGATCGCCATTGTCGGGCATAACGGCGCGGGGAAAACCACGCTCGTCAAGCTGATCATGGGGCTGTACCGCGCGACCGGAGGCGAAATTTCCATCAGCGGGGTGAATATCAACGACTACGAGCCGAAGTCCTTCCACAGCCGTTTCGGTACGGTGTTTCAGGACTTGCAGGTCTTCGCCCTTCCCCTTTCGCACAATGTTCTGATGCGCAAGCCGCAAAACGAGGAGGAACGCCGTCTTGTCGAGGAGTCTCTCCGCAAGGCGCAGTTCGGCGATAAGCTCGATTCTCTCGAAAAGGGGATCGACACGATGGTAACGAAGGAGTTTGACGAAAACGGCATGGGGCTTTCGGGCGGCGAGGCGCAGAAGATCGCGATCGCGAGAGTATTTGCCCGAAAGCCGGATATCGTGATCCTCGACGAGCCGTCCTCGGCGCTCGACCCGATCGCGGAATACAGAATGTATCAGAATATGCTTACGGCAACCGAAAACGAAACGGTGATCTTTATCAGCCACCGCCTTTCCGCGACGCGCGACGCAGACAGGATCTATATGTTTGAAAACGGGACGGTCATCGAACAGGGCAGTCATGCCGAGCTGATGGCGCTGAACAGGAAATACGCCGAGATGTGGAGGCTTCAGGCGCAGAATTACCTTGTCGGGGAGGTGACGGCATGAGAAAAAATACGGAAAATAAGATCGGGATCGGGCGGCTGATCTCCAATGTGTTTTACGTCCTGAAATACGCTTTCCGTCACGATAAAACGATGTCGGTATCCTATATCGCGGGTCAGTGCGTTTTCCGCGGCGCGGGTACTTTCATGAATACGTTTCTCTTAAAGGAGATCATTGAAATTTTTACGACGACGGCGGATATAGGGAGCGTCATCAAGGTTCTCGCCGTTATGCTGGTTCTGGAGATCGTCCGCTTCGCGATCTTCCGATTTTCCGAAAACCTGTTCTGGACAAGAATGATCGGATTTTCGGGCGCGATCCAGCGCGAGCTGATGGCGAAGGCGCAGAGGATCGACCTGAAGTGCTATGACGTTCCCGAGTATTTCGACGATTTTGTGATCGCCGCCTCTCAATCGGAGGAAATGGCGAAAAAGGCGGTCATGAGCGTCGCGAACATTGCTTCCAGCGTCACCGCCATGCTGATCGCGGGAACGATGATCGTTACCGTCAATCCCGTTGTGGCGATTTTCCCCGTCGCGGGCTTTATCATCAACATCATTACCCGCTTTATCATTACAAAGCTCGAATTTCAGTATGAGCTGGAAAAATCGAAGATCGGGCGGAAGGCGGATTACTCGAAGCGCGTTTTCTACCAGCCCGAGTACGCCAAGGAGATCAAGCTTTCGGGGATCGAGGAAGCGCTGATCGAACAGTACGACGAAGCGATCGCCGAGGAGCGGAAAATGGCGCTGAAATACTCGCTGAAGATCCTTCCGCCGACGCTCATCAACTGGATCTGCACCTATACCGTATGCCAGTTTTTCGCCGTACCGGTCTATCTCGCCTATCTCGCGATCGAAAAGCATACGATCGGTCTCGGCGAGGTCGCGTCCCTCAAAAACGCGACGAACGACATCAAGAGCCGTCTCGACTCGATGAATTACGCGCTTGTGGATTTTCAGCAGGTGGGTCAGTACGCCGAAAAATTCCGCCGCTTTATGGATTACGAGATCAACATCGAGGGCTGCGAGGGTACCGAGTCGATCCCCGAAAACGACTGCACCCTCGAGCTCAAAAATGTCAGCTTTCGGTATAAGGACAGCGAAAGGTATGTTCTGCGGAATGTCAGCATGACGATCCGAAAGGGCGAAAAGCTTGCGCTCGTCGGCGAGAACGGCGCGGGAAAAACCACGCTGATCAAGCTGATCATGCGTTTATACGACGTTACCGAGGGAAGCATTACGTTCGGCGGCGTGGATATCCGGAAGCTGAATATCCGGGCATACCGCGAAAGGATCGGCGCGGTATTTCAGGATTTCCAGATTTACGGCGCGACCCTTGCGGAAAACGTAAAAATGGATTTTGTGGACGAAGGCGATCCCGGCGATCGCGAAAAAATCACGGCGGCGCTCGAAAGAGCCGATTTCGGAAGGAAGCTCGCGAATCTGTCCGGCGGGCTCGATACGGAGCTTACGAAGGAATTCTCCGACAGCGGGACAATGCTTTCCGGCGGCGAATCGCAGAAGGCGGCGATCGCGAGAATTTTTATGCGCGGTACGCCGATCGCGATCCTCGACGAGCCGTCCTCGGCGCTCGACCCGATCGCCGAGTACCGTCTGAACAAAAATATGCTTGAAAATGCGGAAAATCAGGCGGTCGTCCTGATCTCTCACCGCCTTTCCACCACAAAGGACGCTGACAGGATCATTCTTCTTGAAAACGGAAGCATTGCCGAAAGCGGCACGCATTCCGAGCTGATCGCCGACGGCGGGAAATATGCGGAAATGTGGAACGTACAGGCGGAAAAATACTGCGCGGAAATCTACGCGTAACAAGAAAAGGGAAAGGAACGATTATATTTATGAAGCTGATGTTTGCGTCCGATCTGCACGGGAGCGCGTCCGCCTGCCGTAAGGTGCTTGAAGCGTACCGAAGGGAAGGGGCGGAGCGGCTCTGCCTGCTCGGCGATCTTTTATATCACGGTCCGAGGAACGGGCTTTTTGAGGGCTATGATCCGCAGGAGACCGTCCGCCTTCTGAACTCCGCGAAGAACGAGCTTTTGTGCGTCCGCGGGAACTGTGATTCCGAGGTGGATCAGATGATGCTGGAGTTTCCGATCCTGTCGGAAAGCGCCATGCTGTTCGCGGACGGACATTCCTTTTTTCTCTCGCACGGACATCATTTTCATTCCGGAAATCTCCCGCCGCTGAAGGAAGGGGACATTCTCATCAACGGGCATACCCACCTGTTCGGCGCGGAAAAGGCGGGCGGGGTAATCTGCCTGAACGACGGCTCTCCCGCGCTCCCGAAGAACGGGAACCCGCCGACCTATCTTGTTTATGAAAACGGCGTTTTTCTCTGGAAAACCCCCGAGGGGGAGGAAATGAAGCGGTATTGTTTAGAATAGTGATCGGAACGGCGAAAAAAACTCTCTGTATTATTTTTACTTGTTTTCAACCAGCCTTACGACCTGACAGCCGCAGGGTTGAAAATGGTAGAAGTTGTGATGGGAAGCGGGATTCCAAGGGGAAAAGTTCCCTTTGGCGGGGGTGCGGGGGCAGAGCCTCCGCAAAATAATTTTTTCTCTCTTATTTCTCTTTTTATTCTTTATCACCAAATAGGGAACGGCGAAATTTCGCCGTTCTTTTTTTTCGTCTCGCCGCATAAGGATAGGACAAAGGGGGCAGGGGAATGGATCGGGAGGAACGGGAGCTTTTCGCGGAGCTTTCCCACATTCGGGACAGGCTCGAAAAGCAGGAGCAGCTTTTTAATCTCGCGACGGACGGCGACGAGATCGAGGCGCTGATTTTCGAGCAAAAGGCGCTCTCGCTCCGGTATTCGAGTCTGCTGCGCCGCGCGAGGGAGCTTGGGATCAAGGGGATTTCTTATCATTGAAGCTTGACATAAAAAACGTTTTTCGGTAAAAAATCTCTTAAATATATATTCTCTCTCTTTTTTTAAATTATAAGAAGGAAGGTTCAAAAATGGCGGAATGGATTTTTTTGATCGGGGCGGCGCTTCCGGTAACCGAGCTTTACGCGCGGACAAAGCACCCGAAGCGAAACGCCGTGCTGAACGGACTGCTCGGGGTCGCTGCGCTGATCGGTTCGGCGCTCCTGCTTGGCGAATCGCCGGAGGTAAACCCCTTCGGGGCGGCGCTCTCGGCGGTATTGGGCATTCCGGGAGCGGCATTGTATCGGGCGCTCCCATATCTTTTAAACTAAACCGGAAGGAGCTGATTCTATGACGACCGTAACGATCGGGTCTTACCCGACGAGGATCCCCGCGAGTGAAGAGCCCGAGGAAAAGCTCCGCGAAACGCGGGAGCTTCCGTCCGGAGAAGAGCGGCGGGAAGCCTCCGCGCCTGCACAAAATCAGGAGGAAGAACTGTCCGAACCGGAAGAATCCGAGGGGGTACGGGTCTTTTCCCCGTCCGTCCGGCGGGGGATCCCGCTCCGCGCGGTCTTTGCCGTCCGGCTGCTGCTTGCGGCGGGGGCGGGGCTGTTCGTCTGGCTCGGGGGAATGCTCGGCTCGGAGGAGCTTCGCGCGGCGATCGCCGAGGCGGTGCAAAGGGCGCTGAATGGCTAGGCGGTTTTCGGCGGAGGTGCGTTTTTCGTTCCCCGCCGTGCTGAGTCTGCTGCTCTGTACCGATACCGAGGGGACGGCATTGCTTTGCCTGCTGTCCTGTATGCTCCACGAGCTCGGACACGTGCTGATGATGTTCCTCGACGGCTGCCCGCCCCGTAAAATGACGTTTTACGGCGGCGGCATTTTACTTTCGGCGGAGGGCTTCGGGAGCGTAAGGGTGCTGCTCGGCGGGGTCGCGGTGAATTTTTCCCTTTTTTTCGCTTTCTTTTTTTGGGGCACTCTGCCCGGCGGCTCGCCGCGGCTTCTCCTGTTCGGGGCGGTCAACCTGCTGACGGGGCTGCTGAACCTGCTCCCGATCCGCCCGCTCGACGGCGGAAGGCTTCTCGAGCGGGCGCTTTTGCGGCTGCTCCCGCCCGAACGCGCCATGCGGATCATGGGGGTGACGGAAGCGGCGGCGGGCGCTCTCTTGATCCCGACGGTGATTTTGCTGTTCGCGCGGGGAATGATCGGCTTTTCGTCGGTCGTCTTTTTAATTTACCTGCTGGCGGTTGATTTTTTGGAAAAATTGTAGTATAATATGCCTTAAACAGAATCGCGTCGGTATGCCGAGCCGAAAGGAAAGAAGTAAAATGGAACCGAAGATCATCTCTTTGCGTATGGAACGTCAATGCCTTATAAATAAAGCGGACGAGGACGAATACATAAAACTGTATCGCGATTTGCAGCCCGGGCAGAATGTGTATTGGAACGGTTTCGGGGAACCTCCGACGCTTTCTTTTCGCGCGGCTTTCAATGATATTGAGTTTAATCGGGACAGGCAGCTCGACCGAAATCTCATCAAGGGGCGGTTTTCCGGCGGGAATCTGGGCTGGATAGAGCCTTGTGATCTGGAGCGGTTTATCGCGCTCTACCGTAAGCCGCTTACAAAGCCGAGCGAAATACAGCTGCGGATCCTGGAGCTGATCGAGCGGGAAGGGCCTCTCAATATTCAGCAGATCAAGGAAGAAACGGGATTGTTGGTGAAGGAGATTACGCCCGCCTTGCACCGCTTACAGGAAGCGTTTTTAATTTACGAGGATCAATACGACGGCGAGTGGGATCGCGGCTGGTACAAATTCTCGGAAATGTTCCCGGAGGTGAATCCGGACAGGTATACAAGATCGGAAGCGCTCAAAATTGTGCTTCAGCGGTTTGCGTACCGTCTTGTATGGTTCGATACTGCAATGGCAAAGTCTTTTTATAAGATTCCCGAGAAAGAAATCAAAACGGCGGTCAATGCGCTTGCTGCCGAGGGTGTTTTGGTGGTATCGGACTCGGGTTATATGCTGAGTGCCGACGCAAAGCTGCTTACAAGCTATGCACCGAAGACTTTGAATTTTGTCTATGCCATTCACCGCAACGACTTCCTTTATAAGGCGCACGAGCACATTTTGAAAGAATTTGCAAAGAAGCTGACCGAAGGGCTTCCGTATGACCATGAGCCTTTGCAGTATCTGCTGATCGACGGCGAGTTTCACGGCGCGTCGGTCGGACACTTCCGGAACGGCCCGTATGATCTCAATGATATTGTCTGCGATCTGCCCGACGCCGAGAGCCGCAAAGAGGAGATCGTTGACGCTGTTTGCGCCGTCAACTTTGGAAAGATGCCGCAGCGTTTTATGGGAGAGATAATCTGATCGAACGGAGGGGATCGCGGAATGGTATTTGAAAAGGCGGGCGCGGAGGAGATTTCCGCGTTAGCGGATCTGCGGATCGCCTATATAAGGGAAGATCACGGCGGACTGACGGAGGACACGGAGAAAAGGCTCAGAAGCGTTCTGCCCGCCTATTTTACCGAGCATTTGAACCGTGATCTGTTCGTTTATACCGCGAAAGACGGCGGGATCGTGTCATGCGCTTTTTTAGTGGTCGCGGAGGTTCCGGCAAACCCAAGCTTTATTACGGGAAAGATCGGGACGGTATATAATGTGTATACGGCTCCCGATTATCGGCGAAAAGGTCTCGCAAGGCGCGTAATGGGGGAGCTGCTGTCCGACGCGGAGCAATTCGGACTGGATTTTGTGGAGTTAAAGGCTACCAAAGACGGATACCGATTATATAAAGCGTTGGGATTTGAGGAGACGGCTTCCGAATACGTTCCCATGAGAAAATATTTCCCCGTCGGGCGGGACGAAACAGCGGACGGATAAGAAACGGGAAAGGACAGAAAGCCATTGACGGGAATTTATTTCAGCGGGACGGGGAATACCGCGCTTTGCCTGTCGGAATTTTTAAAATATTGCGGCGGCGGGGAACTGTATTCGATTGAGGAATCCGCTGCGGTTTCGGCGATCTCCCGCGAAACGGAGCTTATTTTCGCTTATCCGATCTATTACAGCAGTCTTCCGAAGATTGTTCGCGATTTTATCGACGGGAATTCGGCACTCTGGAACGGAAAAAGGATTTACGTGATCGCGACTATGGCAATGTTCAGCGGGGACGGCGCGGGCGTTTCGGCGAGACTGTTCGGGAAATACGGCGCGCAAATCATCGGCGGGCTTCACCTGAAAATGCCCGACAGTATCGGCGACGAGAAAGCGCTGAAGCGCTCGTTCGAGGAAAATCGGAAAACCGTCGAAGCTTCCCTGCGAAAGACCGAGATTGCCGCGCGACGGCTGTCGGACGGGAAGCCCGATCGGGAGGGGTTAGGCTTCTTTTCGCACTTGGCGGGACTGTTCGGGCAGCGGCTTTATTTCGGGTGGAAAACGCGCGGCTACCGAAAAGCGGCGAAGATCGACGGAGAGAAGTGCGTCGGCTGCGGGACGTGCGTGGAGCTTTGTCCGATGAAAAATCTTCGTATCGCAGACGGAAAGGCTTTCGCGGGGGAGCAATGTACGCTTTGTTACCGCTGCTTTTGCGCCTGTCCGCGCGGGGCGGTGACCATTCTCGGGAATCGGGTTTATGATCAAAACCGACCGACCCGATATTTCCCCAAGAGCGGCTTTTCGGACAAGCTTTAAAGAACGGGAAAGGAAAAACGGAAACATGACGGAAAACAACATCACGATCG
This sequence comes from uncultured Ruminiclostridium sp., assembly GCA_964456025.1. Classification (GTDB taxonomy): domain Bacteria; phylum Bacillota; class Clostridia; order Oscillospirales; family Ruminococcaceae; genus Ruminiclostridium_E. Next base: position 19,880 of record CAYVZH010000015.1, on the reverse strand, counting down.
TCCCCTTTTCCTCCTCCGCCGTGCAGGAGGCAATTTCCCTTTGGAACGAGATCGTGGAACGGGGGAACGCGTTCCCGCAGACGGAACTTCTGACGGACGAAACGGGACAGGCTTTTTTTGAGGAGCAGTCCTTCACGGGGCTGGCGTACGGGGAAAACGGGGAGCTCGTCGGGCTGTATATTCTCCACCCGAACAATGTCGGGCGCTGCGGTCATATTTGCAACGCGAGCTATGCGGTCGGGAGCGCTTTCCGCGGGCACGGGATCGGCGAAGCGCTGGTGCGGCATTCGATCGAAAAGGGCAAAGCGCTCGGATTCCGGATCTTACAGTTCAACGCGGTCGTCGCGAGCAATAAGCCCGCGCTCGCGCTTTACGAAAAGCTCGGGTTTACCCGTCTCGGGGTGATCCCGGACGGATTTTTGTCGAAAAGCGGAGAATGCGAGGATATTATCCCGCATTATATCGCGCTCTGAAAGGAAACAGTTTGAAAAATCTTTGATTTTTCAAACCCGTCGTTTGTGCCTCGGCAGCCTCTCTCGGCACAAACTTCCTCCATAGGAAAGGATTTTAAGGATGTATAAAGAAAAGCTGGATCAATTTTTATTACAGGTGCAAAAGCCCTCGCGCTACATCGGCGGCGAGCTGAATTCCGTGACAAAGAACACCGCGGACGTCTCGCTGCGCTTCGCGTTCTGCTTTCCCGACACCTACGACATCGGAATGTCCCACCTCGGCATGAAGATCCTCTATTCGCTCGTCAACGACGTTCCCGAATACTGGTGTGAGCGGGTCTTTATGCCCCTGCCCGATATGGAGGAAAAAATGCGGGAAAACGGCGTGCTGCTTTACGGGCTGGAGAGCCTGGAGCCGATCCGCGATTTTGACATGATCGGCTTTACGCTCCAGTACGAGCTTTGCTATACGAATATCCCCGCCATGCTCGATCTCGCGGGGCTTCCCGTATTTTCCCGCGACCGCGGGAGCCTGACCCCGATCGTATGCGCGGGGGGACCTTGTGTCTGCAATGCCGAGCCTGTTGCCGATTTTTTTGATCTGTGCATTCTCGGCGAGGGTGAGGAGGTCAATCTTGAACTCATGCGCCTGCTGGAGCGGTGCAAGGCGGAGGGCTGTTCCAAAGCCGAGTTTCTCCGCCGTGCCGCGCAGATCGAGGGAATCTACGTTCCCTCGCTTTATGAGGTGCAGTATCACGGGGACGGGACGGTTCGGTCGATCACGCCGCGGGACGGCGCGCCGGAGAAGGTCACGAAACGGATCGTCCGCGATTTCGACAAAACGTATTATCCCGAGAGCTTTGTGGTGCCTTTTTCCGAGATCGTTCACGACCGCGCGGTGGTGGAGGTGCTTCGCGGGTGTATCCGCGGCTGCCGCTTTTGTCAGGCGGGCTATCTCTACCGCCCGTTCCGCGAAAAGTCGATCGGGACGATCGAAAAGGAGACGATCTCGCTTTGCGAAACGACGGGATACGACGAGGTTTCGCTCTCCTCGCTCAGCACCAGCGACCACAGCGGGATCGAGCCGCTGCTCGAACGGCTCACCGCCTATACCGACGGGGAGAAGATCAATCTTTCGCTCCCGTCCATGCGGATCGACCGCTTCAGCGACGAGCTGCTCCAAAAAATAAAGAGCGTCCGCAAAAGCGGGCTTACCTTCGCGCCCGAGGCGGGGACGCAGCGGCTGCGCGACGTGATCAACAAGAACATCACCGAGGAAAACATTCTCGAGGGCTGCCGCATTGCGTTCGAGGGCGGCTATACGGCAGTCAAGCTGTATTTCATGCTCGGGCTCCCGACCGAGACCATGGCGGATATGGACGGGATCAAGGAGCTTTGCGACAAGATCATCGACCTGTATTATACGATTCCGAACCGCCCGAAGGGAAAGAACGTCCGCATTTCCGTCTCGCTTTCAACCTTTATCCCGAAGCCGTTCACGCCCTTCGAGTTCGAGCCGCAGCCGACCGAAGCCGAGATCGACGCGCGGCAGAAATACCTTCTCAGTATCATCAATTCCAAAAAGGTGACGATCAGTTGGTCGCGCTATCCGGTGACGATCGTGGAGGCGGTTCTCGCGCGCGGTGACCGCCGGCTTGCGGACGTGATCTATACCGCGTGGAAAAAGGGCTGTAAGCTCGACGGCTGGAACGAATATTACCGCTATGATCTGTGGCAGGAGGCGTTCCGCGAGTGCGGGATTGATCCCGCCTTTTACGCGAACCGCAAACGGGAATATGACGAGGTCATGCCGTGGAGCCATATGGATATTCTCGTGTCCCGCGATTTCTTTGTCCGCGAAAACCGCCTTGCGCATGAGGAAAAGCCGACAAGGAACTGCCGCGAGGGGTGCGCGGGCTGCGGCGTGAACAAAAAGATCGGGGGTGAATGCTTTTGAAAAACGTGCGGATTTTTTTCAGCAAAACGGGACGTGCCGTCTATATCTCCCACCTCGACCTTTACCGCCTGTTTCAGCGCGCGGTGCGCAGGGCGAAGCTCCCCGTATGGGAGACGGAGGGCTTTAACCCCCATGTGTACATCACCTTCGCGCTTCCGCTCTCACTCGGGACGGAGGGCGTCCGCGAAAGCCTCGATACCCGCCTCACGGAGGAACTTTCGTTTGAAGAACTCCGCGATCGGCTGAATCGGGCGCTTCCCGAGGGAATCCGCGTTCTCGAGGCTTCCGAGCCGGTTTATAAGAACACCGATATTGCGCGGTCGGAGTACGAGGTCTGCCATGACGCGGACGAAGCGCTTTTGACCCGTTTTTTCGGGCAGGAGCGGATCCTCGCCGAGAAAAGGACAAAGCGGGGATTTTCCGAAATCGACCTGAAGCCCGCGCTTGAAATAAAGGAGCGGGAGGAAGGACGGCTTCGGCTCCTCTTACCGTCGGGGACGGAAACGAACCTGAACGCGAACCTCGTTTTCGAGACCTTCGAGAAGCAGTTCGACGTGCGAATCGGGCGGCTTCGGATCAGGAGAACGGCGGTTTATTGTAAAAACGGAGAAATTTTTCGTTAAAAACACGATTTTTCCGAAAAAAGGTATTGCATTTTCGGGGGAAAGGTGTTATAATAGAAAAGCATTTGTAACCGCCGTAACCGCGGCGAGAGTTAATGCGGGGGCAGCTGCCCCGACATTAAACAGATGTTCCGCTGCAATTTCGGGACGAAAGCGCCCTGCATGAACATCGGAAAAGAAAGGAACAGTGTAAAATGGACGCAATCAAGCTCATGACGCAGGACAGCATGAAAACCGAGATTCCGCAGTTCGGGGTCGGCGATACGGTGAAGGTTCACGTAAGAATCACCGAAGGCGATAAATCCCGTATCCAGGTTTTCGAGGGAACGGTTATCGCCAAGAAGCACGGCGGGATCAACGAGACCTTTACGGTAAGACGCGTTGCGCACGGCTGCGGGATCGAGAGAGTTTTCCCGATTCATTCGCCCTCCGTGGATAAGGTCGAGGTCGTAAGACAGGGTATCGTTCGCAGAGCGAAGCTCTACTACCTCAGAGACAGAGTCGGCAAGGCGGCAAAGGTTAAGGCGAAGTATTAAGCGTGCGCCGAAACCCTTCGGCTCGAAAAACAATACCGAACATTAACCGAAAAATAGACGATTGCGGCAGTGACGGGACAATCCCGCCGCTGTCCCTTTGGCTATTTTTTCTCGTTTTAGGAGATTTTAAAAACGAAGGAGGGTGCTTTCATGGACGGCGAGATCCGGGAAAATGACGAGACTTCGGCGGCGGAAGCGCCGTCTCCAAATGAAAAAAAGCCGACCTTCTGGGCGGAGGCGCTCGACTGGTACAATACGGTCATCGGTTCCGTTCTCGCGATCATTCTGATTTTCGCGCTTCTGACCCGTCTTTCGACGGTGGACGGAGATTCCATGCTTCCGACGCTCCACGATCAGGAACGGCTTTTGGTAACGAATTTTTTATATACGCCCGCGCATAACGACATTGTTGTGATCTGGGAAGACGACCTTTACAACAAAGTGACCGACGCGTACGGAGAAGCGATCGTAAAGCGGATCATCGGCGTCGCGGGGGATACGATCTCGATCGACTTCGACGCGGGGATCGTGTACCGGAACGGGACTGCGCTTGAACACGAGATCGCGGAAGGGATCCTCTACGAGGACGGTCACGCGATCAACGATTATACCCGCGAGCGGCTGGATATGGTCGGAACGGTCGAGATCCCCGAAGGGTACGTGTTCGTGATGGGCGATAACCGCAACAACTCGACGGACAGCCGCGACCGCCGCGTCGGGCTGATCGACGTGAACAATATCGTCGGGAAGGTCTATCTTCGGATCGCGCCGCTCGACCGGTTCGGAGGCGTGATCTGATGGCATACGAGGGAGATATTCAGTGGTTCCCGGGGCATATGGCGAAAACGCGCCGCATGATCGAGGAGAACCTGAAACTTGTGGACGCGGTCGTTGAGATTGTAGACAGCCGGATCCCCGAATCGAGCCGGAATCCGCTCCTTGACGAGCTGATCGGCGAAAAGCCGCGGATCCTGCTGCTGAATAAATGCGACTATGCCGACGACGCGATGACGAAGCGGTGGCAGGCGTATTACGAAAAGCGCGGCTTGTCCGTTCTGGCGGGGGACTGTCGGAGCGGGAAGGGCATGAACCGTTTTCTTCCTCTTTTAAAGAAGCGGCTCGCGCCCCTGCTTGAAAAGCGGCGTGCGCGGGGTATGATCGGAAGGGCGCTTCGGATCATGGTTGTCGGGATCCCGAACGTCGGGAAATCCTCCTTCATCAACCGCATGGCGAACGCACGGAAAACGAAGGTCGAGGATCGTCCCGGGGTAACGCGGGGAAAGCAGTGGGTCACGATCGACAAGGAGGTCGAGTTGCTCGATCTTCCCGGGATCCTGTCTCCGAAGCTCGACGATCAGGAAACGGCGCTCCGGCTCGCGTTTACCGGCGCGATCAAGGACGATATTATGGATACCGAGGCGCTCGCGGAGGAGCTTGGCGCATATTTAAAGGCGCATTATCCCGAGCGGCTTTCCGAGCGGTATAAGCTGGACGATCCGGACGGAAAGATACTGGAGAAGATCGCCGTAAAGCGAGGCATGGTGCTTTCGGGCGGCGTTCCCGATCTTCGCCGCGCGGCAGCGGCGCTTCTCGACGAATACAGGAGCGGTAAAATTGGAAAAATCACGCTTGAACAGCCAAACGGCTGAGCGATTTTCATTCGATACGTCTGTTCGGGAAAAACACGGCGTTTTTTGCGGCATTGACGAGGCGGGGCGCGGTCCTCTCGCGGGGAGCGTTTACGCCGCCGCAGTCATTTTCCCCGAGGGCGTGATGATCGAAGGGCTTAACGACAGCAAAAAGCTGTCCGAGAAAAAGCGGGAGCTTCTTTTTACGGAAATTACCGAAAAGGCGCTTGCCTACGCGATCGCGTCGGCTTCCGCCGAGGAAATTGACGAATATAACATTCTCGGCGCGACCTTTCTCGCCATGCAGCGGGCGGTCGGGGGGCTTTCGGCCGCTCCCGCGTTCGCGCTGGTAGACGGGAATCGCCTGCCCGCGCTTCCCATACCCGCCGAGGCGGTGGTGGGGGGAGACGGGATCTCCGCGAGTATCGCGGCGGCTTCGATCCTGGCGAAGGTGACGCGTGACCGCGCGATGATCGAAATGGATCGGCTTTATCCCGAATACGGTTTCGCCAAGCACAAGGGCTATGGAACGAAGCTGCACTACGAAATGCTCAGGCAGTACGGAATGTGCCCCGAGCATCGGCGTTCCTTTTTTAAGAAGCACCCGATATGAGCAGGGCGTCGCAGCGCGGAAAATTCGGCGAGGCGTATACCGCCGAACAGCTTCAGGAACGGGGAATGACCCTTCTCGCACGGAATTTCAGGCGGAAGGGCGGCGAGATCGACCTCGTTTTCGAGCAGGGCGGCGAGCTGATTTTCGTCGAGGTCAAAACGCGGAAGTTCGGAAGTATGACCGAGGGGGCGGACGCGCTCGACCGGGCGAAAAAGCGGCGGATCATTCTGACCGCGCTTACCTTCGCGCAGGAGCGTGGCTTTTCGGAAATGCCCATGCGGTTCGATCTTTCGGAGCTTACGGTGACGACCGAGGAAAACCCGCGGGTACTTGAATGGAACTATTATCCCGACGCGTTTGACGCGAGCGGAATGGAGATATTTTAAGGCGTTCCTTTTTTGAAGGAAAAAGAAAGAAGGAGTCCATATGATTTACAGAAGCACAAGAGACAACCGGATCAGCGTCGAAAGCGCGCGGGCGATCGCGCAGGGGCTTTCGGACGAGGGCGGGCTTTTCGTCCCCGATACGCTCCCGAAGCTGAGCGAGGCGGATTTTAAGGCGCTCTGCGGGAAGAGTTATTCCGACCGCGCGTTTGAGATCTTTAAGCTTTTCCTGACGGATTTTACCGACGAGGAGATCCGCGCGTGCGTGGACGGGGCATACGGGAGCGGCTTCGATACGGAGAACGTTTCCGAGCTTTCGCACCTGCTGAGCGGGACGTATATTCTCGAACTCTGGCACGGCCCGACCTGCGCGTTTAAGGACATGGCGCTTCAGATCCTCCCGCACCTGCTCACGACCTCGGCGAAGAAGGTCATTGACGGAAAAGAGATCGCGATCCTTGTCGCGACGTCGGGCGATACGGGAAAAGCCGCGCTTGAGGGCTTTAAGGACGTGCCCGGAACGAGCATTACCGTTTTCTATCCCGAGGACGGGGTCAGCGATATGCAAAAGCGCCAGATGACGACGCAGGAGGGCGGGAATGTTCACGTCTGCGCCGTAAAGGGGAACTTTGACGACTGTCAGAACGGGGTGAAGGCGATCTTTACCGACGAGGCGCTCAAAGCCGAGCTGGAACAGAAAAAGATCGTTTTCTCGAGCGCGAACTCGATCAACTGGGGACGGCTCTGCCCGCAGATCGTATACTATATTTCCGCTTACGTCTCGCTTATGGACAGCGGGGAGCTTGAATACGGCGAAAAGGTCAATATTGTTGTCCCAACCGGGAACTTCGGGAACATTCTCGCCGCGTACTACGCGAAGCAGATGGGGCTTCCCGTGAAGAAGCTGATCTGCGCGTCCAACGCGAACAATGTTCTCACCGACTTTATCCGCACTGGGACATACGATCGCAACCGCGCGTTCCATACGACGATCTCGCCGTCGATGGATATTCTGATCTCGAGCAACCTCGAGCGGCTTTTATATCACCTTACCGACGGGGACGACGAGCAGATCGCGGAGTGGTTCGGCGCGCTTTCCGCGTACGGGAAGTATACGGTTTCCTCGCCCGTTCAGAAAAAGCTGAATAACGATTTCTGGGCAGGGTGCTGCGACGATACGCAGACGAAAGCGGCGATCCGCGAGGTGTTCGACACGTATTCCTATTTAATGGACACTCACACCGCCGTCGCTTATCGGGTATACCGCGATTACCGCGAGGAAACGGGCGATACCGCGAAAGCGATCATCGCCTCCACCGCGAACCCGTATAAGTTCGGCGCGGCGGTTTCGGAGGCGGTCGGACTTTCGACGGAGGGTCTTGACGAATTCACCGTGATCGAGAATCTTGAAAAGCATACCGCGACGACCATGCCCGCGCCGCTTGCCGCGACGAAGGGGAAGCCGGTCCGCTTTATGGATTCGGTCGAAAAGCAGGAAATGCCCGCGGCGGTGCTTCGCTATCTCGGACAGCAATGAGCGTTTATACGATCGGCGATCTTCACCTTTCGTTCGGCGTAAAAAAGCCGATGGACATTTTCAGGGGCTGGGACAATTATGTCGAACGCCTGACGGAGAACTGGAACCGGGTCGTTTCGGACGGGGACACCGTCGTCGTTCCCGGAGACATCTCCTGGGCGATGAATCTTTCGGAAACGGAAAAGGATTTTGAGTACATCGACCGCGTTTTAAACGGGGAAAAGATCCTTTTAAAAGGGAACCACGATTACTGGTGGACGACTGCCGCGAAAATGAATCGGTTTTTGGAGGATCACGGCTTTACCCGGATCCGGATCCTGAACAACAATGCGTTTCTTGCCGACGGGATCAGTATCGTGGGGACGCGCGGCTGGATCAACGACGACGGCGAGCCGTGCGACCTGAAGGTCCTGAACCGCGAGGCGGGAAGGCTCCGCGCCTCCGCAGAGGAGGGAAAAAAGCTCGGCGGCGAGCTTACGGCGTTTCTGCATTACCCGCCGATCTTTAACGGCGAGCGGAACGAATACGTTCTCTCGGTGATCCGGGAATACGGGATCCGGCGCTGCTTTTACGGGCACATTCACGGCGCGGCGCATAAGCTTGCTTTTCAGGGGGAGGCGGACGGAACGGAATACCGCATGGTTTCCGCCGATTCCCTTGGGTTTATGCCGATCCGGGTCACCTGACGGCGGGAAAAGCGCACGCCTGCATAAAAAAATAAAAAATTTACGGGAAATACTGGTAAAACGGAAAAAAGTATGATATAATATTATCTGTGGTTTTTTGAGCCGCGCGAACGGCTTTGAGGATAAAGGCACTTACAATGAAAAACGGAGGACATTTAAAATGGAAATCATTTCAAACAACAAAACGGAGACGAATACGACGGAAGCGGTGATCCGGGTAGACGCGGCGGCGTTTGAGGCGGCGATACAGGCGGTTTATTTAAAGAGAAGAAAGAATATTTCGATTCCGGGATTCCGTAAGGGAAAAGCGACCCGCAAGATGATCGAGACCCAGTACGGCGAGAACGTTTTTTACGAGGAAGCGGTCAACGGCATGTACCAGCAGACCGTAGCCGACGCGGCGGAGGAATTAAAGCTTGAGGTCGTGGACGTTCCGGACGTCGAGGTGACCGAGGTCTCCAAGGAGAACGGCGTGACCTTTAAGGTACAGTATACGGTAAAGCCCGAGGTAAATATTTCCGATTATAAGGGATTAAAGCTTGAGAAAAAGGTCAAGACTGTAACCGACGGGGACGTAGACAAGGAGATCGACCGCGTCAGAAACAACAACGCGAGAATTATCGACGTGACCGACCGCGCGACCGTTTCGGGCGACACCGTGATTTTCGATTACGAAGGCTCGATCGACGGCGTGCCGTTCGACGGCGGAAAGGCGGAGCAGTTCAGCCTCGAGATCGGGAGCGGACGCTTTATCCCCGGCTTTGAGGATCAGCTCGTCGGGAAGAACGTCGGCGAGGAGTTCGACGTAAACGTATCCTTCCCCGAGGATTATCACGCGAAGGAGCTTGCCGGAAAGCCCGCGGTATTCAAGTGCAAGCTGCACGAGATCAAGGCGAAGGAGCTTGCGGCGCTCGACGACGAGTTCGTAAAGGACGTAAGCGAGTTCGACACGCTCGACGAATACAAGGCGGATCTCAAGAAAAAGCTGACCGACGCGGCGAACGAGCGCGCGGATTCCATGCTTGACGACAGCATGGCGGAAAAGCTTTCCGAAATGATGGAGGCGGAGGTTCCGCCCGTAATGTACGAGCACCGGATCGCCGATATGCTCCGCGAATGGGAGTACAGAAACCGTTACGCGGGGATCACGTTACAGGATTATCTCAAGTATACGGGACTTTCCGCGGATCAGTTCAGAGAGAGCTTCCGCAAGCCCGCCGAGGTTCAGGTAAAGCTTCGTCTCGCGCTTGAAAAGATCGCCGCGACCGAAGGGATCGAAGCGACCGAGGAAGAGCTTGAACAGCATTACAAGGAGCTTTCCGAGCAGCATAAGATGGACATTGACCGCGTAAAGGCGGCGGTTCCCGCGGAGAGCCTGATGATCGACCTGAAGATCCAGAAGGCGTTCGACTTCGTAAAAGAAAACGCCGAGATCACCGAGGTTGAGGAAGCGGACGCGCAGTAACGGAGAAGCACGGGAAAATGTCTTTTCAGGAAAGGAATGGTAGAGTGATATGGGTTTTAACATGAGCTTAGTACCGACCGTCATTGAACAGACGGGAAGAGGAGAGCGCGCGTATGATATTTACTCGCGGCTCTTAAACGACCGGATCGTCATGCTGAACGAGGAGGTAAACTCCGTTACGGCGGGGCTGGTCGTGGCGCAGCTTCTCTTTCTGGAGGGACAGGATCCCGAAAAGGACATCTGCCTTTATATCAACAGCCCGGGCGGCTCCGTTTCGGACGGCATGGCGATCTACGACACTATGAATTATATCAAGTGCGACGTTTCGACGATCTGCATGGGCATGGCGGCGTCGATGGGCGCGTTCCTGCTTTCCTCGGGCGCGAAGGGGAAGCGGCTCGCCCTTCCGAGCAGCGAGATCGTGATCCACCAGCCGCTCATCGCGGGCGGCGGGATCTCGGGACAGGTCACCGATATTCAGATCCGCACCAAGTATTTACAGCGCACGAAGGATCGCTTAAACCATATTTTAAGCGAGAATACGGGGAAGGATTACGAAACCGTATGCGCGGATACCGAGCGCGACAACTTTATGACGGCGCAGGAAGCGCTTGAATACGGGCTGATCGACAAGGTGCTGGATAAACGGTAAAAGGTCGGCACCGCGCGGCAGATCGCTGTGCGGTGCCTCTTGAAATTAAAGATATGTCAGATTTTTCGATGGAAAGGATCTTCCGATATGTTAAGATGCAGCTTCTGCGGCAAGCCGGACGATAAGGTCGCGCGAATGCTTTATTCCAATAACGCGGCGATCTGCAACGAATGTGTGCTTGCGTCCTACCGAATGCTTCTCGAGGACGGGGAGGCCGAATATCAGCAGCGAAAGCGTCCTCAGCAGCCGAAGCAGGAGGTTCCCGCGGCGAAGGAGCCGGAGCGTACGGCGGTAAAGCCCGCGGAGATCAAGGCTGTGCTCGATCAGTATATCATCGGTCAGGAGGAAGCCAAAAAGACGCTCTGCGTTTCGGTTTACAATCATTATAAGAGAACGCTCGCGAACGACGACCGGAATAATACCACGGTCGAGCTTCAGAAGAGCAACGTTCTCCTGCTCGGGCCGACGGGCGTCGGAAAAACCATGCTCGCGCAGACGCTGGCGCGGGTGCTTCATGTTCCGTTCGCGATCGCGGACGCGACGACCCTGACGCAGGCGGGCTATGTCGGCGAGGACGTCGAAAACGTTCTTTTGCGGCTCATTCAGGCGGCGGATTACGATATTGAAGCCGCGGAGCACGGGATCGTTTATATTGACGAGATCGATAAGATCTCGCGCCGCTCGGAGAATACCTCGATCACCCGTGACGTAAGCGGCGAGGGCGTTCAGCAGGCGCTTTTAAAGATTGTGGAGGGTACCGTTTCCAACGTTCCCCCGCAGGGCGGAAGAAAGCACCCCAATCAGGAATTTATCCAGATCAACACGAAAAATATTCTCTTCATCTGCGGCGGCGCGTTTGACGGACTGGAAAAAACGATCTCCTCGAGGATCAATTCCTCCTCGCTCGGCTTCGGCGCGGAGCTTGCGGACAAGAAGGAAGCGGAATCGGCGAAGGTTTTTCATCAGGTCGAGCCGGACGATCTCGTAAAATACGGGATCATTCCCGAGCTTGTCGGACGGCTTCCCGTGATCGCGGTACTCGACGAGCTGGACGAGGACGCGCTGGTAAAAATTCTGGTAGAGCCGAAAAACGCGATCACGAAGCAGTACAGCTATCTTTTCCGCCTGGACGGCGTGGAGCTTGAGATCGAGGCGGACGCGCTCCGCGAGATCGCGAAGAAATCCATTGCGCGGAAAACGGGCGCGCGCGGGCTTCGGACGATCATTGAGTCGATCCTGAACGATACGATGTTCGAGGCGCCGAGCTATGACGATCTGGTAAAGGTAGTCGTAAGCGCGGACTGCGTGACGAACGGCGAAAAGCCGAAGCTGATCCACGGGGAAAAGGAGACGAAAAAGACGGCGAAAGCGACCGTTAAAAGACCCGCGGCAAAGAAGGAGATCGCGGAATAGGCGAACCGCACCCTGCCATAAATTTTTCATGGCAGGACTGCCGCGCGGCAGAAGGATACATACCGGAAGCCTGACGGCGAAAGGAATGAAGATGAAAAGACGAATTTTTGCGGCAATTCTCGCGGCGGCGATGACATTTACCGCCGTGCCGGCGCTGCTCCCCGCGGCGGATATTTCCGTTTCCGCGGCAAAGTCCGAAAAGCTTCCCGCACCGGCGAGGATCGACGTGGTCGAGCGGACCGACGACAGCGCGACGCTGTTGTGGGAGTCGGTCGAGGGCGCGGACGGCTATGTCATTTACCGCTATAATGCCAAAACGAAAAAATACGAAAAGCTGAAAAATCTGAAAGCGGAGGATTATCCGGTCAAATATTACAGCACAAAGTACCCCTCTTATAAGATCGAGGGAATGAAAAAAGGGGAGACCTATCAGTTCAAGATCGCCGCGCGGGTCAAGGGCAAGGACGGGAAGTATACCGTACAGACGAAGTCCAAAGCGGTGAAAGTAAAGAATGTGGACGCGCCCGAGATCTCGATCCCGCCGATCGGTATGACGGAAACCGAATTTTTTAAGAAATACGACAAAAATGCCTTTGTGCTGAGTTTTTTTCCGATGGCTTTTATGGATCCGTATGGCGGCTATAAAGGAAAAGTGCTGTATCAGGGTAAGCCTGCCGAGGCGTCGGTGCATTTCGACGACGAGGGAAGGATCCAGCAGTTTGAACTGATCCGTAAGGGTATCAAAGAGTCGGCGATCGATCAGGAATGCGGCAGACTGACCGAAAAATACGGTGAGCCGCTTTTTTCGGAGTCCAAATCGTCAGATTCGTCGGCAGACGCTCAGGCAGCCTGGTTTTCGCAAAATGATCGGGATCAGGGAATGTTCATTGTTTACACCTTTTTTCGCGCCGGCAAGCAATCGTCGGCGGACGGGATAGGCGTGGCTTATATATACGAGCGAGCCGATGAGCTTGCCGAGAGTATAAAAGAAAGCGTGGATTATTTTTTAACCGCTTGGTATGGCGAGAAAGGAAAGGAAGAAACATGAAAAAAAGAATTTTTGCAGCACTCCTCGCGGCGGCGATGACGTTTTCCGCCGTACCGACCCTGCTTCCCGCGGCGGATATTTCCGTTTCCGCGGCGAAGTCCGAAAAGCTTGCCGCGCCGAAGAATCTGAAGGCGTCGGAGAAGACGGATTCGTCCGTTACCCTGAAATGGAGCAAGGTGGAGGGCGCGGACAAGTACGCCGTCTATCAGTACGACAGCAAGACCAAGAAGTACGTAAAGATCAAGAGCGTTTCCAAGACGAGCTATACGGTTAAGGGGCTTGATTCGGATACAAAGTATCAGTTTAAGGTCGCGGCGCTCGTGAAGGGCAAGGACGGAAAGTATACCGAGCAGACGCAGTCCGAGGCGAAAAGCGTAAAGACCGCCGAATATCCGCCGTTCGTCATGCCGAAGTACGGCGCGAAAAGAGAAGACGTTCTCAAAAGCATGGGCGGAAAGAGCCGTTTTATGAAAAATCCCGACAGAGAGGGGGACGACGCGTATATCAGCACCGTACTTTACCGCGGAAAGGAGACGGCCTGCGTACTGATTTTCAACGAGAAGAAACAGTTCAAGGGCTATTGCATGTTCTATAACGTAGACTCGAAGAAGGAATACAACGAGATTCGGAACGCTTATGACAAAAAATACGGCGACCCGATTTCGGGGAACGTGAATACGACGGGCGAAAACAGAGTATGGATGGACGCGAACGCGAAGAAAAAAGAGGTGAGCGGTCTGATGCTCATCTACGCGGCGCAGACGAATGAGGTTACGGAGGCCTTCGTATATGTCTATGACAACACTGATGATATATTTGAAGGAATAGCGGCTTAATGTGATATCTGAAATCCCCCTGTCCGGAAGGTCAGGGGGAATTTTTTCCGAGCACAAATTTTTTTCGATTTTGACAAAAAAACGCTTGACTTTTCGGGTGCCCTGTGCTATAATATAACAGTAATCAATTGGGGGTGTGGCTCAGTTGGGAGAGCGCTTGCTTCGCATGTAAGAGGTCAGGGGTTCGAATCCCCTCATCTCCACCAAAAAGGAAAACCCACATCCCGCTGATGTGGGTTTTGCTTTTTGGCGCAGAGGGAGGCAGATGAGAACCCCGAGGGTTAGGCGCTTTTGCTTCGCAAAAGCCGCCGTCGAATCCCCTCATCTCCACCAAAAAATAAAACCCACGTCCCTTCGATGTGGGTTTTGCTTTTTGGCGCAGAGGGAGGCAGGTGAGAACCCTTGGGTTAGGCGCTTTTGCTTTGCAAAAGTGCCGTCGAATCCCCTCATCTCCACCAGAAATGAATTCCTGCGCCTATCGGTGTAGGAATTTTTTTACAGTTACGGGAAAAAGGGAATCTGCATTCCCATGAAAATTTAACAAAGGAGAGATTCATTATGGCAAACACGGCAATTTTAAGAAGCGCGGCGAAGCCCCGTCTGTCCGTTAAGGTTCAAACACTTGCGGCACTTGCGGCGGTGGTCGGCGCGGTCGTCCTTCCGCAGATCTTCCACGCGCTTGGCGCGGTTTCGGGACTCGGAACCGCTCTCGGCGAAACCTTTCTGCCCATGCACCTGCCGATCATTTTAGTCGGACTGCTCGCGGGACCGTACGCGGGCGCGGCGGCGGGACTTCTCGGGCCGCTCGTAAGCTTTGCGGTTTCGTCCATGCCCGGCGCGGCAATGCTTCCGTTTATGATGATCGAGCTTTTCGCGTACGGCCTTTTCGCGGGCTTGCTCCGTAACGGTAAAATGCCGACGTTCGCAAAGCTGCTGATCGTTCAGGTCGGCGGCAGAGCGCTTCGCGCGGGTGCGATCCTCACCGCGGTGTTTGCGTTCGGGAATGAAAAGGTACAGATCGCTTCGATCTGGATGAGCATTGTTACGGGTATTTTCGGGATCGTTTTACAGTGGGCGCTGATCCCCCTGATCGTTTACCGCGTGGATCATCTGTCAAAAAATGAGAAGTGACCTGAAAAGAGCGGCGGAATTGCTTAGCGGCGGGGCGTATACCTGTGTTTTGTGCAGGGGAGAAGAAACGGTCACCTGTACGGAACGCGGCGTGAAGCCCCTCCTCGGCTTGCTCGACGGTGGGAACGACTGGAAAGGGTTTTCCGCCGCCGATAAGGTCGTAGGGAAGGCGGCGGCGTTCCTGTATGTGCTTCTCGGGGTCGCGGAGGTGTATGCGCCGGTCATGAGTAAGGCGGCGGTTCGGGTGCTTCGGGAAAACGGGATCGAGCCGCGGTACGATACCCTTACCGAGCATATCATCAACCGCGCGGGAACCGGACTTTGCCTGATGGAAGCGGCGGTTGCGGAACTGTCCGATCCGGCGGAGGCGCTGCGGGCGATCCGGAAGCGGCTGTCCGAACTGCAATCCAAAAAATAAAGAAAGAAGCAGCAGCCCTTGAAGCGGGCTGTTGTTTTTCTTATTTGCGCGCAAGCCGATAGCTTTCTTCGAGCAGTCCGTAAATCTCGCTCGGCGGTACGCTTCCGTCCAGACATACGGTGATCCAATGCTTTTTATTCATGTGGTATCCCGGCAAGAACTTCACGCCGTCCGCTTTTTGGACGATCTCCTCCGGCGCCATTCTCAGATCGAGGATCTCAACCGTTTCGTCCGAATCGAAGCCCAGCTTCCGGCGCGATACCGTCAGAAAAACGGCGTACCATTTCCGATTGTCCTTTCGGCGCGTGACCGCGTTTTCGGGAAATTTTTCCCATAAATATTCAAGCTCGTCGCCGTAGGTACCGCGAATATATCGGATCAGCGTTCTGGTAAGATCGGCTTTGAAGACATCGCGCTCAAAGCATTGATCTGCAATATCGGTGAGGATCCGCTCATATTCACATTTCACGCCGCCGACGAAGCTTCCCTCCGTGCGGTCGGCTAGGTGCAGGACATACGGCTCGCCGGAAGCGGGATCGGTCACGGTCGTACCGATCTCGCCCCGTTCCGTAATATGGACTGTCAATATAAATCCGCTTCCGGAAAGCACGGTGCGGTAGGAATAGGTTCCTTCCTCTTTTGAAAAGCCGAAGGCTGTCAGCTTCTCAAAATTGACCTTTCTTCGCCGAAAAATGCTTTTGGAAATATCCATGCCGTTCTCCTGTTTTGATCGCTTTAAATTGCCTGCGCGGTATAGAGCCGGTAATAATCGCCCTTTTTCGCGAGAAGCTCCTCGTGGCTCCCGCATTCGACGATCCCTCGGTGATCAATATACATGATCTTGTCGCAGTTTCTGACGGTGGACAGGCGGTGCGCGATAATAAAGCTGGTGCGTCCCTTGAGGAGGTGGTCGATCCCGCGTTGGAGATACCGTTCGGTTTTCGCGTCAATCGAGGAGGTGGCTTCGTCGAGGATCAGGATTTTCGGATCGGCGAGGATCGTCCGCGCGAAGGAAATCAGCTGCTTCTGCCCCTGCGAAAGCCCCGAGCCGCGCTCGTTCACCGTTGTGTAATAGCCGTCGGGCAGGGCGGAGATAAACTCATCGACCCCCACGACCTTCGCCGCCGCGATCGCTTCCTCGTCCGTCGCGTCGAGCCTTCCGTACTTGATGTTTTCCATGATCGTGCCGCTGAAAATAAAGCTGTCCTGAAGCATGATCCCCATCTGGCTCCGCAGGGAATGAAGCGTTACGGAGGAAATATCCGTCCCGTCGATCTCGATCGCCCCGCCGTTTACGTTATAAAAGCGGCTCAGCAGGCTTACAATCGTGGTTTTTCCCGCGCCTGTCGGACCGACGAGCGCAATGCTCTCGCCCGCCTTCGCGGTAAAGCTGACGTTTTCGAGAATAACGGGACCCGTTTCATAGGCGAAGGTCACGTTCCGGAACGCGACCTCGCCCTTCATTTCGGGCATTTCGGCGGCGTCCTCCCTGTCGTCAACCGTGATCGGCTCGTCCATCGTTTCAAAAATTCGCTCAAGATAGGAAACCGCGTTGATAAAGGTATTCATGAGGTTGGAGAGGTTGAGGAGCGGCTGCCAGAAGCGGGAGGCGTAGCTGCACATCGCGACGATATTTCCGAGGGAGACCGTTCCCGTCCCGAATACGAGCAGTCCGGTAAGATAGATCGCGCCCCGTACCCAGATCGCGATGTTGTCTACGGTCGGCCATACGAGATTGCTGAACGTGACCGCCCGCATCCAGCTTTTGCGGTAGCTGTTCTGAAGCTTGTCGAAGATTTCCGCGTTGATCTCCTCGCGGGTAAAGATCTGGGTGACCTTTGTGCCGACAATGCTCTCGTGGATATAGGCGTTCAGGTTGCTGCTCTTGTTGCTGACCTGCTGCCATGCCTTTCTCTGCTTGTTTTTGATGATGAGCATGATCCCCGCGAAGATCGGAAGCCCGCAGAGCACCACCAGCGCAAGCTGCCACGAAACGAAAAACATAAAAATTGTAATAAAGATCAGGTTGAATATTTCGAGAATGAACCGAATGATCCCGTCGGTCATCAGGTCGGAAATGCTGTTGATATAGTTGATGACGCGCACCAGGATTTTCCCGTGCGGGCGGTTGTCATAGTACTCAAAGGGGAGCTTTTGCAGGTGCTCAAAAAGATCCTTCCGAATGTCGTAGACGATACTTTGCCCCACCCTTGTCATGATCCGGGAGCGCGCGGCGGAGAGCACCACGCTTACGATGATCGAAATGAGCATGAGAACGCCGAGCAGAACGATCTGCGGAATATTTTTTTCAGGAATCGAAACGTCGAGCGCGTACTGGCTGAACAGCGGGGTCAGAAGCCCGACTACCGCCGCGGTCGCGCTTAAAAACAGGGAAAGGAAGATTCGTCCCCGATACCTGCCGCAGTAAATGAGCGCGCGTTTGAGATGCCGTATGTCAAAGGGCGTTTCAAGCGTTTCGTCAATGTCGAATTTATTTCGTGCCATGTGATAACCTCATTCAGAACATGCCTTGTGTGGACATTTCCTATTTTTGCAGTTCGTACACCTCGCGGTAGTACCCTTCCCGTCCGATCAGCTCGCTGTGCGTACCGATGTCCGCGATTTTCCCGTCCTCGAGGATCACAATCTTGTCCGCGTCCTTGGCGGAAGAGATCCGCTGCGCGATAATGATCTTCGTACAGGGGAAGTCCAGCTTCCGGAGGCTTTCCTGAATATGCGTTTCCGTCTCGAGATCGACCGCCGACGTCGTATCGTCGAGGATCAGGATCGAGGGCTTTACCGCGATCGCGCGGGCGAGGGCGATCCGCTGTTTCTGCCCTCCCGAAAGCCCGACGCCCCGCTCGCCGACGATCGTTTCATACCCTTCGGAGAGCTTACGGATAAAGCCGTCCGCGTCGGCGGCCTCGGCGCACCGGATCACGTCTTCCTGCGTCATATCGGCGTTCCCGAAGGCGATATTCCCCTCGACCGTATCCGAATAGAGCAGCACGTCCTGCGTCGCGACGCCGATACTTCCGCGAAGCTGTTTTAATTTCATTTTTCTCACGTCGATCCCGTCTACCGTTACCGAGCCCTCGTCCACGTCGTAAATTCGGGAGATCAGCTCGACAAGCGTGGTTTTTCCCGCGCCCGTGGCGCTCATGACGGCGACGGTCTCGCCCGCGTTTATCTTCAGGTTGATGTTCCGCAGAACGGGCGTTCCGTCATAGCCGAAGGAAACGTTTTTGAATTCAATATCTCCCTTCAGCCGCCCGGTAAGCTCGACCGCGTCCTCGCGGTCGGAAATAAGCGATTTCCCGTAGTAAAGCTCGATGATTTTATTCGCGGAGGCGGAAAACCGCTGAAAATCGTTGATGATCGTCCCGATATTGCGCATGGGGTTCGCGAGCGTCCAGATCAGCCCCGCGAAGGCAGTGAATTCGCCCACCGTGATCCGTCCCATGACCGCGAAGATCCCGCAGACGACAAGCTGTACCGCCGAAAGCGCCTGCGCGGTGATTTCGATCGTCGGGAAGTAATCCATCCATTTCAGCGCGGCGGCCTGGTTCGCGGCGGAATATTCGGCGCTTTTCTCGTCGAAGCGCCCGATCTCGTAATCCTCGCGGGCGAACGCCTTTACGACGCGGTTCCCCGAGATATTTTCCTCCGCCATGGTGTTCATGCGGGAGAGCTTTTCGCGCAGATCGACATACATCGGGCGAACCTTCTTCTTAAAGAGGAAGGACGCGATAAAAATGATCGGAGTGAGCGCGATCAGGCAGCATGCCGTCGGGGGATCCATGCTGAAAAAGTAAACGATCGAGGAGAGGAAAAGCACAAGGCTTTCCAGTACGGTCTTAACGATCCAGGCGACGCTGTGCCGCACCATATCAATGTCGCCGCTCATGCGGGTCATGATGTCACCGGTGCGGTGGTGGTGATAAAAGTCCGCGTCCTGCGCGTTGATGTTATCGTACAGCTTTTTGCGGACGCGGTAGACGACCGCCTGTGAGGTCGTTTCGTACATCATATTGGCGGTGTATGTAATGCAGGTACGCAGGAAGGTAAAGCCGACCATCGCTGCGACCATCGACCAGAGCAGGTCGGGCTGCGTCCGGACGTTTTCGGCGGCGGTCTCGGACACGATAAAGGTATCGACGATCCGCTGGCTCATCATCGGGGTAATGATATACATGGTTTGACAGACGACGGAAAGCGCCATGGCGGCGAGATACCGTCCGCGGTAGCCGCTTAAATTGCTCCAGAGCCATTTTAAAAGAAACATGGTGAACCTCGGAATATATCCATAAAAACGTTGATTGCTTTTTTGGTGAAATCTTATTATAACAAAATATCCTTAAAAAGGAAAGTGTCAAAATTACTCAAAAACACGATCCGTTTTTTTCTTTTTTTGTCGGATACAGCAAAAAAATGTCAAAAAAAACAAGCCCGAAAACCGGACTTGTTTTTTGGAGGCGCCACCCGGATTTGAACCGGGGGTC
>CAYVZH010000014.1:0-60279 GCA_964456025.1 uncultured Ruminiclostridium sp. | reverse complement strand
AGACGGCATAGGTCGAAAGAACCAGCATCGCGAACATCGATGGAATAATACTGGAAACACAGACCTGAATGCTTCCGGCAATATTTTGGGTGATATTTTCCGAAAAATAGATCAGAAGAATCCCGAGAAGACAGAATCCGAGATTTTTTAAAAAAGGGAGAATCCGCCGCATATAAATTTCCTTTCCTTTAGGTTCAACGAACGCCGCGTTTTAGGAATACTGTTCTAATACCTGTTTTTCTACATATATATTAGCGGGAAGGTGATTCAATGAATTTTTATGATATTGCCGAGAGCTTCGAGGCTTTAAAAAACAAGGCAAACCGCCATTCCCTGATCCAGATAAAGGACGCAGAGCATATGCAGATCGAATGCTGCAAGCGAATTTTGGTGATGAACGAAAATATGATCCGGTTAACGCTTGCGAAATGCACCGTCACAATTACGGGACTGAATCTTTCGATGAAGAATTACAGCAGGGAAGGCGTTTTCATCAGCGGGAGCTTTCATTCCGTCGCTTTTGAAGAAAATCCGAAAAATAAGAATATATCCCAAGACCAACAATAGATGTGTTTAAGGCAATACCGCACAATTACCGGCTACGCCTTTGCCGCTCTATCAGCCGCCATATTCTTCGCCATATTGCATAGATTTCGTTTGAAAGACGTCAGTCTTCCTGCACAAAATCTGTACAATCTGACGAAAGACCTGACGGCTGATAGAACGACAATAATTATGCGGTGTAGCCTTAATAAAGAGTGTTAAGGAAAGGGCAGAAGGAAAATGAATCGAATCCCGCACGGCGCCGTCACTTTTTCAGCGATCGGCGTTTATTATGAGGAATTTCTCTCCGAATTGATCCGCGAGAACATTTTCTTAAAGAATATTCGGACGGAACAAGGGCTTCTTCACGCACAGACCAAACGAAAATGCTATCCGAAGATTGCGAAGACCGCCCGAAAGTACGGGATACGGACGCGTGTAACAAAAAAGAACGGACTTTATACCCGTTTTTTTCCGTACCGTAAGCGGATTGGTTTCTTTTTCGGCGGGATCTTATCGATTCTGCTTCTTTTGATCCTGGAGCGTTTTGTATGGAAAATTGAGGTTCACGGCGCGGAGCTCGTTTCCGAAAATCAGGTGCTTGAGATTTTGATCGAGGACGGGATCTTTCCCGGCGCGCCTATTTCCTCCTTTGACGTTAATGCGACGGAAATTCATTTAAAGCAGCAAATCTCCCAGCTTTCCTGGGTAAGCGTAAGCCGGCGGGGAAGCGCGATCCACGTTTATTTGAATGAAACGGAAATAAACGGTGCTGAGGAGATCCCGCTGAAAACTCCCTGTAACGTGATCGCCGCGAAAACGGGGAAGATCGTTGAAACGCAGGTTTATGCCGGAACGCTCCTTTACCCGATCGGAAGCGGTGTTTCGGAGGGAAATGTTGTTGTCAGCGGCGTGGTGAACGACGGCGCGGAGCATATCCTGATGACGCACGCGAACGCAAAGATCATCGCCGAATTTACGGAGGAAGTTTCTTTTTCCATGCCCTATACGACAACCGAAAAACAAATGACCGGAACGGTCGAAACGGCAAAGGAACTGATGCTGTTCGGGTTTGTGATTCCGATGTCACAAAAGCCCGCTTCAAACAGGAATAAGATCTGTACCGAATACACCGAGGCGTATTATCTGATGGATATTCAACTTCCGTGGAAGGTCAAGACTTATACCTATACGGAATACGAGGATATTTTCGTTACGAGAAAAACAGAGGACATTATCCGGCTGCTTGAAAAGAAGCTGGACGATTACTGTGAGAGCATTTTTGGCGAATATGAGATTTTAAACGTCGAACGGCAGGCGAGCAGCGACGATACGGGCGTGACGCTGACCGCGCAGGTCACGCTAAAGGGAGATATTGCCGTTCAACAGCAAATCTGGCAGCGTGATCTCCGGAATTTGACGGATTGACAGGCAAACGGATTTATGGTATGCTTAATATATAAGGTTCTTGGGGAAAGGAATGGGGTTTTTTGAAGAAAATCATTGCTGCCGTTGGCGTTGTTTTGGGAATGGTGACAGCGCTCTGCGCTTTATTATATAAGATCTATTTATATACCGATATCCGAAAATTCCCTTCGGGAAACGTGGAAAAGCTGCAAAAATGGCTGCGCGGCGCCGAAAGCCGGGACTGCTATATTACTGCGAGAGACGGCCTGTATCTTCACGGAACCGCCGTCAGGAACAGCGGTCGACGCTGGGTCGTTTTAGTACACGGCTATGACTCGGAGGGAAAGAATCTGTCGGAATATGCCGAGCATTTTTATCGGAACGGATATAGCGTTCTGATGCCGGATCAGCGGGGATTCGGGCTGAGCGAGGGGAGACAGACGACGATGGGTCATAAGGAACAGTACGACGTACTGAGTTGGATCCGCTTCCTGAACCGGAATGAGCGACCCGAGCGGATCGTGCTGTTCGGAGTCTCGCTTGGTGCTTCTACGGTTCTTCTGACCGCGGGGAGAAGCCTCCCGAAAAACGTAACGGCAGTCATTGAGGATTGCGGGTATACGTCGGTTTATGAGGAATTCAAATATAATTTACAGCAGCTTTTCCGGCTTCCGTCCTTTCCGTTCCTGTCGATCGTCGACGGGATCACCCGATTGAAGGACGGTTGGAGCCTGCGCAGGGACGCCGACTGTGTTCGCGCGGTTCGCCGCGCCGAAATTCCGATTCTGTTCATTCACGGAAGCGCGGACACCTTCGTTCCGTTTTATATGCAGGACGAATTATTCGAGGCGGCAGCCTGCCCGAAGGAAAAGCTGGTCATTTACGGGGCGGGACACGCGGAATGTATGGATGTCGATCCCGAGCTTTACTGGAAAACGGTTGATCATTTTTTACATAAATACGGCTGAACCAAAAATAAAAAGCCGCGGCGCTTTTTTCCACAAAGGAGAACGCGCTGCGGCATATTTGTTTTACTTGAAGTTATGATTTCTTTTACACTTTCCGGAATACGCGGGCATTATGTGCGCTTACCGGAACACTCTGTGACAGATCAAAGGTCTCTCCGGTCAGAATGTCCTCATAGGTTCCGCCGATCCCGACATGGAAGGTGAAATCTTCTCCCGCGTTGATCATGGAAACGACGGTTTCTCCCTCGTATTCCCGCGCGAAAGCATAATTATGGTTTTGCAGGTGAAGCTGCCGATAGCTTCCTGCACAAAGCGGAAGGCTTTCCGTATGGAATTTTGAAAGCTTGGCGATATACTCGGTGAGCTCGGTCGGTTCCTGTTTTACGTAGGGGACGCGAAGCCCGTCGTCTCCGCCGTGCTTATCCGCTTCCCAGCCGAATTCGCTCCCGTAATACACTCCCGGAATTCCCGGCATAGTAAACAGAAGGGCATAGATCGGCTTTAACTGATTTTTATTCTTCAGTATGGTCGCGATCCTGCTGACGTCATGGTTGTCTAAGAAGCAGTACAGATTTTTCCCGCGGTAAAGGCACCAGTTTTCGCTTCCGAACTGGCGGTTGATCGAATGCGCGATCTCAAACATGTTCATATCGTTAAAGCTTGAATACAAGCCTTTATAGCATTCGTAATTTGTAACACTGTCCAGCATTTCGGGATTCATCCAACGGTTATAGTCGCCGTGAAGGGTTTCACCCATCAGCCAGAAATCCTCCCTCAGCCATTTACAGTGCCCGCGAAGCTCTTTCAGAAAGTTCGGATCGAGACAGTATGCTACGTCAAGACGCAGCCCGTCGATGTCGAATTCCTTGACCCACTGTGTGATACTGTCTTTTATGTACTGACGCACCTGCGGGTTATAAAGGTTGAGTTTTACCAGGTCGTAATGACCCTCCCAGCCTTCATAGTAAAATCCGTCGTTGTACGCCGAGTTTCCGTCGCGTAGGTGGAACCAGTCCCGATACTCACTTTTGCGCTGTGTCTGGCGAACCTCCTTAAATGCCCAGAATTCACGTCCGACATGGTTGAATACGCCGTCGAGAACAACCTTGATCCCGTTTTCGTGCAGCGCCTTGCAAACCTTGGCAAAATCCTCGTTTGTGCCGAGACGCCGGTCGATCGTGCGGTAATCGACGGTATCGTACCCGTGCTTTACCGATTCAAAAACGGGACCGAAATAGATCGCGTTAAATCCCATTTCCTTGATTGCGGGGATCTGATCGATCACGCTCAGGATCTTTCCGGTCGGTGCGCTCGTGAAGTCGTTCGGCTGAAGCTGACCGCAGTAGCCAAGCGGATAAATGTGATAAAAAGAAGCTGTTTTAAACCATTCCATAAATATAAACGATCCCTTCGTTCAGAATTTATTCGGAGGAATTTTTCCTCCGAAATTTATTTATTACAGTATACCATGCTTTTGGAATTTTGTCAAATGGTATATATGCATGACGAAACGAAGATTGAAATCACCAACCCCCGCCGCAATTCCTTACGGCGGGGGTTGGTGATTCCTCATTCTATATTCTTCCTTGCCTTCTGTGGTGCTGTTCAATGATAAATCTATTACATTCTCATTCCCGAGAAGTATTCGAGCCGCAGACGGTCGGAAATCATCGCGATAAATTCGGAATTGGTCGGCTTTTTCCGATCTCTTCCGCCAAACATAGCAATTGCGTTTTTGTCGCCGCGTTCCCACGCGATCTCGATCCCGTGACGGATCGCGCGTTCCGTCCGCGCCGCCGTCGTACCGTGATATTCCGCGACAGACGGGTACAGCTCCTTTGTAACGCTTTCGAGGATATTTTCGTCCTGAAGCGTCATCAGGATCGCGGTCCGAAGATAGTGATAGCCCTTCAGGTGCGCGGGAATTCCGAACTGTCGGATCAGGTCGGTCACGATCACCTCGAATTTCCGCTGACTCTGTCCGCTCCGATCCCCGAGCGCACCGCTGCGGAAACGGCAAAGAGCCTTGCACTTTCTTACGATCTCCTCCGCGGCGAGCGGCTTGGCGAGAAACGAATCCGCGCCCGCTTCAAGCACCTCCCGCTCCAGAAACGGCGAAGCATAATCGGATACGACCACCGTAATGGGAAGCCTTCCGAGATTCCGGCGAATCTGATTCAGCAGCTCCGACGCGTTCATGTCGTTCATTCGGGCGTCAATGATCAGCAGATCGGGCATTTCCGTTTTCACCGATTCAAGCAGAACACGTCCACTTTTCTGACGCGTGATCGCGTACATTCCGTCCGCCTTCAGCAGACTTGCCCAGGTCAGCCCGAATTCGCGGCTGTCATCTCCGATCAGAACTTTTACTTTTTCCACAATTGTTATACCTTCCATTCTTTTCACGGGTACAGTAACGACCCGCATATATTGCCGAAAAAGCTGCACCGTATAACCATTGATGTTCGATTGTGCGGCAATTCGTTGTCAGATTGTGCTGAAATTTAGAAGGAATCCTGACGGATTTCGAGAAATTTCAGTGCAATATGACGGCAAAGATGTCGTGCAAGCGGACATCAAGGGCGAAGCCGGTGGTTGTGCAGTGCTGCTTTAGGTCGGTAAATTTTATTTTATCATTGTTTTCGGAATTTAGCAATATCTTTTACAAAAAATGTCAAAAGAAAAATCCAAAATTTTTACGGCTCCGGAAAACGAAGAAGAAAAAGAACCCGAAAATCCCAACAGAATGCGGTTTTTGATAATTTGGATTTTTGGGAAAAATAGAGTAATTGTCGAAAAATGGGGAAAAGAAGGGGGATTGTCAAAGAAAAACTTTCCTTGAAAACAAAAACAATGCCCGTAAAATTACGGGCACCGATTTCTCAATTTTATTGTTATTTTTGACTTGCTTTTTTGTCCTCTTCCCGAATCTGAACACGGCGGATCTTCCCACTGATCGTTTTCGGAAGCTCGTCCACGTATTCGATGACACGAGGATATTTATACGGGGCAGTATTCTTTTTGACGTAATTCTGAAGCTCTTTGGTCAGCTCCTCACTTGCCGAATACCCCTTGGCAAGAACAATGGTCGCTTTTACGACCTGCCCGCGAATCGGATCGGGTGTTCCGGTAACGGCGCACTCGAGAACCGAGGGGTGCTGAATTAAAACGCTTTCAATCTCAAAAGGACCGATCCGGTATCCGCTTGCTTTAATAACGTCGTCGTTTCTTCCGACATACCAATAATATCCGTCCTCGTCGCGCCAAGCCGTATCGCCGGTATGATAAACGCCGTTGCACCACGCTTCGTTTGTCAGTTCCTCGTCTTTATAGTAGCAGCAGAACAGCCCGTCTTTTCCGCGTTCCGCGTGGATCACGATCTCTCCGACTTCGCCCGCGGGAACGGAACGGTCGTTTTCATCGACAATATCAACGTTATACAGCGGGGAAGGCTTTCCCATGGACCCCGGCTTCGGCGTTGTTCCGACAAGATTCGCCAAAATTACGGTAGATTCCGTCTGTCCGAACGCTTCCATCAGTTTCAATCCCGTAAATTCGAGCCAGCGGTTATAAACCTCGGGATTCAGCGCTTCTCCCGCGATCGCGCTGTATTTTAGAGAGGAAAGGTCGTACTTTTCAAGCCCTTCCTTAATGAAAAAGCGGTACATGGTTGGCGGTGCGCAAAAAGAGGTGACCTTATATTTCTGAAGAATTTCCAGCATATCCGAGGGAATAAATTTATCGAAATCATAAACAAAAACACAGGAGCCGACCGACATCTGACCAAACAGCTTTCCCCAGACGGCTTTTCCCCAACCCGTATCGGAAACGGTCAGGTGGATACCGTTACTGTCCACATTCTGCCAATGTACGGCGGTTTGAATATGACAAAGCGCATATCGGTGGTTATGTACGACCATTTTTGGATAACCCGTCGTACCCGAAGTGAAATAAAGAAGCATATAATCGTGGGAATCCGTTTCGATCCGCTTCAGCTCGGGAGAAGCCTTCTCGATCTCCTCATCGAACGGGATCCAGCCTTCCCGCGTACCGTTCGCGATCATTTTAATTAAAGGAATCTTTAATTCCTCCTGCGCTTCATCAACAAATTTTTCGATGTCGGGATTTAATCCGGTACAAACGATCGCTTTTACCTCGGCGCTGGTAAAGCGGTAAGTGAGGTCATGAGTCGTAAGAAGATGGGTCGCCGGAATAATGATCGCGCCGATTTTCATCAGTCCGATAAACGCGTACCAGAACTGGTAATTCCGCTTTAACACAAGCATTACCTTATCGCCCTTACGTATTCCGAGTTTTAAAAACAGATTGGCGGCTTTCGAGGAAAGCTCGGATAATCGGCGATAGCTGAAGCGTGTCTCGTTTCCCTGTAAATCCACATGGAGCAGGGCAGGGCGGTCGGGATCAAGCTCGCCGAACCGATCGATAATGTCATAAGCAAAATTAAAATTATCCGGACAGCTTAACTCAAATTTGTTTAAAATTCCGTTTTCGTCGAAACCTTCCGTTACAAACCGCTTGTAATAATTTTTGATCTCTTCCATTTTAATGGCTCCTCTTCCTTTACATTATATCAGAATGGCGAGCAGCTCACAGTCGCCGTCGAGCGCAACAATCCCGTGGGGATTGGAGCTGTCGAAATAAACGCAGTCCCCTTCGTTCAGAAATTCTGTTTTATTTCCGATCACGAATTTCATTTTTCCACGAATCACCAATTCCATTTCCTGCCCCTCATGTGCGGTAAGTTGAACCGGTTTTGTGCGATCGGGCTCATAGGGAACATGCACCATGATCGGTTCGATCTTTTTGTTTTTAAACAGGTATGCCATGTGCTGATAAGTCAGACCGATCCTTCGTTCAATCGGAAGTCCTTCGCCTTTCCGAACCAAAGAGTAGGTCTGGAGCGTCGGGGTCATACCCGTTAAAAGCTCAATCATTTCAATCCCGAGCGCTTCGGCGCAGGCGTCCAGAACGGAAAGGGAGAAATCCTTCTCACCGTTTTCGTATGCTATGTATTCTTCCGGAGCAATGCTTGCCGCTTTCGCGATTTCCTCCACCGTGAAATCAAGGCTTTCCCGGGTTGCCTTTAATCTGGCAGAAGCCTCGCTGATGTCGTATTTCATACGCCTTCCCCTTTCATGTATGTATATTTTTAGTATAGCATAATTTCACGAGAAATGCAATATTTAATTTTTGTAATTACATATATCTTTCATACAGCATTGTTCACAGTCGGGCTTTCTCGCGTTGCACACCAATCTTCCGTGCCATACCAGCCGATGACACATCAGCAATCCTTCCTCGGGCGGAACGATTGCGGCAAGCTGCTTTTCGACCTTCTGCGCGTCCTTGCTGTCGGTCAGTCCCAGCCGATTCGTAAGGCGGATCACGTGCGTGTCGCAGACCAGCGCGGGCTTTCCGTACAGGTCTCCGCAGATCAAATTTGCGGTTTTTCTGCCGACGCCGGGAAGCTTCGTAAGCTCCTCAATCGTATCGGGAACCGTTCCGCCGTATTGATCGCGAAGCATTCTGCACATTTCGGCGATGTCATGCGCTTTGGTTTTAAACAATCCGCAGCTCTGGATATAAGGTTCGATCTCGGAAGCCTGTGCGTCCGCGAACGCTTCAACGGTCGGGAAGCGCTCGAACAGCGCCGGCGTTACCATGTTGACGCGTTTATCCGTACACTGCGCGGACAGCCTTGTCGCGATCAAAAGCTCGTGCGGCTTTTCATAGATCAGAGCACAATGCACATCGGGGTAGGAAAGCTTCAGCAGCTCAATCATCTTTTTCGCTTTTTGTTTTTTGGTCATGGTCAAAATCCTTTCACTTGTCCGTTTCCGAGCGGGCAAAACCTACATTAAGGGCGAGAAAATTTTAAGGAAGGAACGAATGATCTGGGTCTTTAGCGGGACGTTCTCAAAAAAGGCGGACGTAATTCTTTCCGAAGCCGAAAGCGCCTTAAAAAAAGAATCCTGCGCCTGCTTGACCGCCCTTGACCGGTGCATCCACACACCGTTTTCAAAGTGAAGATAAAAGCTGCGGAAATCGAAATTACATGTTCCCACGATCGCCGTCAGCCCGTCGCCGATGATCATTTTGGTGTGCATAAAGCCGGGAGTGAATTCGTAGATCTCCACGCCGCTCTGAATCAGCGCTTCATAATTCGCGCGCGTCATTTCAAAAACCATTTTTTTGTCGGGATGGTGCGGCGTAATGATCTTTACGTCGATCCCGCTTTTTGCCGCGCGGATCAGGCTGCTCTCCATGTTGTTGTCAAGGATCAGATACGGCGTACAGATATAAACGCTCTTTTTCGCGTTATTGATAAGATTGATGTAAGCGTTTTCATGGATCATTTCCTGAAAAAGAGGCTCGTCCGAAAAAGGAATGACGAAGCCGTCGTTTTTCCCTTGATAAGAGGGCAGATATTTTTGAAATTCGGGCTTTTCCTGCGTTGTAAAATACCACATCTCCAGAAATAAAGCGGTAACCTTTTTTACCGCATCGCCGTCGAGTTTTACGGAGGAATCCTCCCAAAAGCCGAAGCGTTTTTTTCGGTTAATATACTCGTCTGCGATATTGATCCCGCCGGTAAAGGCAATTTTTCCGTCAATGATCGCAAATTTACGGTGATCACGATAGTTTAGGAATTGATCGAGGGAGGGCTTATACGGGTTAAAAACCGCCGTTTTGATCCCGAGACTGCTCATTTGTTCGGGAAAATCAGCGGGAAGAAGATTGATCGTCCCGATGTCGTCGTACAAAAGTCGAATTTCTACCCCCGCGGCTGCTTTTTCGGTGAGAACCTTCAGCGTCTTTCTCCACATTTCTCCGTCGCCGATAATAAAGTATTCGAGAAAAATAAACTTTTCCGCTTTTCCGAGGTCGTTGATGAGGCGTTCAAAAAACAAGGAGCCGGGGTTTAAAAACTCGGTTTCCGTAAAGGCGTAGATGTTGCTGCGCGAATTGTTGATGATATAACAGGCTTCGCGTTTCAGGTGCGCGTTTTTTTCGCCGATCATGGTTAAAAGCTCCTGATCTGCCTCAATCATTCCCTTCGAGCTTTCCACCGCGTTTTTGAGCCGCTGCGTATTTTTCTTGTTCAGGTGATTCCGTCCGAACAGGATATAAAGAAGCGCTCCGCCGATCGGAATACACAAAACGGGGATCAGCCACGCGATCTTAAAACTTGGATTATAATTCCGGTTTACAATCGCGAGAACCAGCAAAAAATCCACCGCGAGAAACAGAAAAAAAACCGGCACGTAGACAGTAGAAAGGAATACCGTCGGCAGAACGATCAATAATATTTGTATCAGGATCAGCATACTTATGATAAAAAGCCTGCTTGTAAGAAATTTTAATATTTTATTCATGCGTGCTCCGTAAAAACAATGTCAAAAGCCTGCCGCGAAAACGCGATCTGCCGGCGGGCTTTCCGATCCGTACATTTCGGCGGTCAAATGCCGAACTCCTTGTCAATGATTTGTTTTCGGGGAAATTTTTCCTCCGGATAAACCTTATTATACATGAAGCAAAGAAAATAATCAAGCTTTTTTTAAAAACAAAAGGGAAAATACTGCTTTCATATAAAAATTTTTCTCTCCTCGAAAAAGAAGACCGCATTTTGCAAAAGATGTTGACAATTCGGCGGAATAACGTTATAATTGTAAATAGATGTTGTAAAACCGTGAAAGGAAGTAAAAAAGTGGACGTTTCAAAACAGCTTTTAAACTATATATCGGAACTTACCGGGCAAAACAGCACGGTGACGCTGATCGCCGCCGCGGTCATGCTGATTTTCGGCTTTGCCATGCTGATCAAAGGGGCGGATTTTTTTGTGGACGGCGCGTCGAAGGCGGCGGCAAAAATGAAGGTTCCGCTGATCGTGATCGGTCTTACCATTGTCGCGTTCGGGACAAGCGCCCCTGAAGCGGCGATCAGTATCAATTCCGCAGTTCAGGGAAACGCGGGAATTTCCGTGGGAAACGTTATCGGAAGCAATATCATGAACGTTTTGCTGATCCTGGGGATTTCAGCGCTGTTCGCTTCGCTTCCCGTGAAAAAAACGACCTTTCGCTATGAGATCCCTTTCGTTATTTTTATCACGGTAATTCTGGGCATTATGGGAACGCTCGGCGGGAATATTGACAAACTGGACGCGATCCTGCTGCTTGTCCTGTTCGCTTTGTTTTTCGCGTATCTGATCCTGCTTTCCAAAAAAGGGAACGGTACGGCGGACGATGTGCCCGCGCTTACCGAAAAAGATACGGTTCCGAAAATGATTCTGTTCATTCTGATTGGATTGGCGGCGATCGTTCTCGGGAGCGATTTTACCGTTACGGGCGCTACCGAGATCGCGGTAGCGTTTCAGGTGGATGATCGGATCATCGGGCTTACCATTGTGGCGTTCGGAACATCGCTTCCGGAGCTTGTGACCTCGGTGACTGCGGCACGAAAGAATCAAACGGATATTGCGATCGGGAACATTATCGGAAGCAATATTTTTAACATTCTTCTCGTGGTCGGGCTTGCGGGTGTTGTTTCGCCGATCCCGATCGGGTTCAGCAGCAGCTTTTTGATTGACAGCGCGATTGCAGCCGTTGCGGCACTTCTTTTATGGCTGCTTGTGTTTAAAAATAAAAAGCTTTCCAAGGCGGGCGGCGCGGTTATGTTGGGCTGTTATGCCGTCTATTTTGTCTACTTGATCTTAAATTAAGAGAAACAGGTTACGATCGTTCCTATATTTTTACAGTAGGAACAGAAAGGGGCGGCTTCTATGGAAGAAAAAACAGAACTGGAGCGCTTTATTACCGCCGAAGAAACGGAAAACGAAGCGCAGGAATCCGAAAATACGGTTCCGGAAGAGGAAACGGAAGCTGTTTTTGAAGAGCCTGTCCCGGAGGAGATCGCCGACGAGCCGGCGGAAGAAGCTGTTGAGGCTCCCGCGGAAGCTGAACCTGTTGCAAATGTTTCGGAGGCGGTGGAAGCTTTGGAGCCGGAAGAAGAAGTGCTCCAAGAAATAGATGTGAAAAGTACCGGGAAGAAATCCGGCGCTGCGGCGGTTGGGATCGGGATCGCAAATATCACGGTCGCCGTATTGACGCTTTGCGCGGTCGCGGCGAGCTTTTACTTTTTTACCAACGATCTTCGGTCTTTCCGGGAAGAAACGGCGGAGCTTCAGGAGAAAATCCATTCGCTTGAGGAAGAAAAAAAGTCGCTTGAATCAGATTACATAGAAGCCATGAATATTATTGAGGAGGCGGAGCCTTCGGACGGCGTTGTACCAACCGGGATCGAAGCGGAATCGGGGAAAATCCTGATTTACGAATCCTCGATCGGATACGCGTGGATCCCCGTTTTATCCGAGCTTCCGCAGCATACATACCGCAAAAGTAATTTTTTCGTCGATGAACGGGGAAGAATGCACTATACGGAAAGGGGAGAAGACTCCTCTTATTTCGGAATCGACGTTTCGTCTCATCAGGGAGATATTGACTGGCAGCTCGTGAAGGAAGACGGCGTGGAATTCGCATTCCTGCGGATCGGGTACCGCGGTTACGGCGAAGAGGGAAAGCTTTGTATCGACGAAAAGTTCCTGCAAAATTACGAGGGCGCGCATGACGCGGGGATCGACCTAGGGATCTATTTCTTTTCACAGGCAGTCACGGCGGAAGAAGCCGCCGAAGAAGCTGCTTTCCTTTTGGAAACGCTTGACGGACGGACGCTTGAATATCCGATCGTATACGACTGGGAAACGGTTGTGACGGCAGATGAGGACGCGCCGCCGAGAACAGAGGACGTCATGCCTCAAACGCTGACTTTAAGCGCGATCTCGTTTTGTGAGGCAATAGAGGACGCGGGTTATAATGCAATGATCTATACCAATAAAAAACAGGCGGTAATGAAGTATGATCTTCGGAAGCTCAGCGCTTATCCCGTCTGGCTTGCGTATTATGACACGAACCTGAATTATTGCTATGATTTTGACGTATGGCAGTACGGTACGGGATCAGTGGACGGAATTGAAGGAGAGGTTGACCTGAATATCGCGATGATCAAATAAAGCATTTCAGTCATTTTTGCGGTACATTGCCGCGCAGAAATGAATTTGTGTTTCGAGACGGTCTAAGTGTTCTAACTTTTTCTTATCCTCCTTTGAAGTTTTGTAAAAATACGGAGTCATTGAGAACAGGGAGAAAATCTCCGCGTTTGTACATAAATTGATCTTATCGTGAATAACTTCACCGGAAATTAAAGTGTATCCCTCCATTTCCATTTCCGAAACCTCGTTTTTATACGGACGGTCATAAATTGCCTGCTTTAATTCCCAAAGGTGCTCCTGCATGGGAAAAGCAAGAATAAGCGTACCGTTTTTCTTTAACAATCGTTTGTACTCTTGCGGCGAAAACGGCGCAAACAGGGAAAGAATGATGTCACAGCTGTGATCCGAAAGCGGAATGTCATATACCGACGCAACGGCAAGCTTTAGTCTTCTGTTACGGCTCGCGCCGAGGGAGATCGCCTCTTTGGATACGTCGATCCCGAAAAATTCGGTGGAGATCCCCTTGTTTTCCAGCGCTTCATAAAGGCAGTTCGTATACCAGCACTCGCCGCAGCCGCAGTCTAAAATTGTACAGCCGTCATACGCGGAATTCTCGACCTGCTTTGTGAGTACTTTTAAAAGGGGAAGATAATATCCCTTTTCGAGAAAATCCTTTCGCGCTCGAACCATGAGCTTATCGTCGCCGTGCCGTGATTTTTGTGAAAGAAGAAGATTCAGAAAGCCCTTACGGGATTGATCAAAACAGTGATTTTCGGCACATACAAAGCTGTTCTGACGTTTTTTCAGCTCGGCTTTACAGATCGGGCAAACAAAATAACTCATTGTAAGATCGGCTCCTTTAAAAACGGGATCATGTCACATTTTAATTTTATTATACCGTTTTTTTGCCGCGATGTCAACCGATCGGAAGGAAAGGAAAGTCATGTATCGCTGCGTTATTTTTGATTTGGACGGAACGGTTCTGAATACATTGGACGGACTGGCGGACGCGGGAAATTACGCGTTGTCACAGATGAAGCTCCCGACGCATCCGACCGAAAGCTATCGCCGTTTTGTGGGAAACGGGATCCCGAAGCTGATTGAGAGAATGCTTCCGAAGGAAGCGGACGAAGCGACGTTTTCGGAAGCTTATGAAATGTTTCGTTCTTATTATAATATTCACATGAACGATAAAACCGTTCCGTATCCGGGAATTCCGGAGCTTTTAAGGGCGCTGAAGGAAAAAGATGTAAAGCTCGCGCTTGTCAGCAATAAAGCGCATGAGTTTGCCGCGGAAATGATCGAGCGGTATTTCCCGAAAACCTTTGACGCGGTTTTCGGAAGTGTGGAGGGTTTTCCGAAAAAGCCCGATCCGTATTGGGTGCTGCGTGTGCTCGAAACGCTTGCAGTGAAACCGGACGAGTCTTTTTATGTCGGAGACAGCGGTGTGGATATGCAGACGGCGTACCGTGCGGGGCTGACTGCCTGCGGCGTATTGTGGGGATTTCGGGATCGTGGAGAGCTGGAGGAAAACGGCGCGGACATTATCTGCGATGATCCCGAAAAGCTGTTCACCATGATTACGGCGGTTTAAAGAACGTTTTTGTTCAAATGAAACTAAATCAGAACCGAAATATTGAACTTTCTGCCAATTTTTAATTACATCTATTGCTTTTTTGTGATAAATATGTTAAAATTATCTTTAGAGGTTCTGCGTCCTTTTTATGAAAATAATTTCTGCCGTTTTGAAAAAAATTGGGTGATGAAATTGAAAAAGACTGATAAATTTGAATTTGTTTTTTTGTTTATTGCACTGGCGATTGCAATCGGCGCGATCGTCGGTATTGTTGTTGCCTGTATGGACGGCGGCGAGCAGAAGAAAACGGCTGAAAACAAAACTTTTGAGAGCTTTGAGCTTGGCTGGAAAAACCAATACGGACTTTCCTATGACCTGACAAGGGTTTTTCAGCGTGAGACCCTTACGGACGCGCAAACCGCCGTTACGCTGTTTAAAAACGTACCGGAGGATTGTGACGGAACCGCCCTGTTTTTCCGCACCAATAATCTTGTGGTTAATGTTTATCTGGACGAAAAGCCTATTTCTTTTGTTCACGAAAACGGGGAATACGACGGAATGTCTTCTTTTACGTCTTACCGCATGATCCGGTTCAACGCCGGAGATGAGGGGAAGGAAATTAAGATCGAAATGTTCGGTACGCCGCTTTCGTTTAGCCGCGGAATAGATAATGTGTATTTCGGAGATACCGCGGCTATCATTATGGCAAAAACAGCCGACGGGATTTTTCCGCTTGTTTTATGCGCGCTCCTCTTTTTCTCGGGTCTGCTCTTTATCTGTATCGGGCTCCTTACCCGAAATGTGTTGGAGCATTATTGGGGAATGATCTTTTTTGGCTTATTTTCCGTCTTTTTTTCCGCATGGATCATGAGCGGGTCTATTTGGATCTATCTCTTTACCGACAACATAAAGGTTGTTGAAATCGGACTGCACCTTTACCTGCTGTCGTCGCTGCTTTTTGCACTTCTGTATGTTTATGACGAGTTTCGGATCTTTCATGTTTCGCTGTTCCGCGCACTGCTTTGCATTTGGTCGGTTATTTCCGTACTGATCCTGTCGCTGATGTTTGCGGGAATTTTACAGCCCGGTGAACTGATTGTTGTGGAACACATTTTGATCGTCATCGCCGCCATTGTCGTGCTTGTCGAAATGTTCAGCTATTTGGTTTACCACCAAGGCAATAAAGAGAAATCGAAGTTCCTTAACTTCGGTGTCATTTCTTTTACAATTTTCGGTTTATACGATATTTGCCGTTTTTATCAGGGGAATGAAGGAGACTACTCCGCCGCGACAAGGATCGGTGTGATTTTTCTGATCATAACCGCTGCCGCGATCGAGATCAAGGAAGCAATCACGCTGCTGAAGCTCGGGATTAAAGCGGGGAAGATCGGTAAGATCGCTTATACCGACGCGAATACCGGGATTGGAAATTCCGCGGCGTTTAAGTTAAAAATGGATACGCTTGAGGTTATGCGCACGAATTACAGCTATATCGGGATTATTCAGTTTGACGTAAACAATCTGAAAATTATCAATGATACCAAAGGTCATGAAGCGGGTGACCTGTTAATTAAAACGGCTGCGGACATCATCGACCGAAGCTTTGGAACGATTGGGACCTGTTACCGTGTCGGCGGCGACGAGTTTGTGGCGATCACGACATACAGTCACGCGCCGCTTGCGTGCGAAGAAGCGATTCTGAAATTTGAATCGATGATCGAACAGTTTAACCGAAATCCGACAAAGCCGTTTGAATTGCGGATTGCTTACGGCGTTGCCTATTATCAGAATACCGAGAATCGGTATATTACGCTTAAGGAAGTCCATAAAATTGCGGACGAACGTATGTACAACAAAAAGAAAGAGCTGAAAGCGCGTTACGCCAAAACTCCCGAGGAGGCGGTGATTCGGTAATGACGTTTAAAAGCTTGATTGTAAGTCCCGAGGCGCCTGTTTTTGTATGCGAACGCTGCGGCAATATGCTAAGGCTATTATACTGCAAGGAACAGGACGAAGTTCAATGCGACTTTTGCGGAACGGTCATGACAAAAACCGACTACGCGCTTGACGATTACGACGGCAGCCTGATGTATATGAAGTCGAGGGAATCGCGTATTTTTCAGCGTAATGTTTTTCAAGGATATGTATCCCACAGTAAAATGTACGATGAAAATCTGCATAGAGAGCGGGAGAAAATGCTGAAAGAAAGTCGGCGGGGGTTCGACATCTGATATTATTTTGTTTTACAGGCATTCGCCTTATTAACGTGCCTTTCACGCCGATTTTCGATAAAAAATGTCGAAAATCAGCATAAGAGAGCGGCGTATCATGTTTGTCCGCAGTCATGCAAAGGCACGCTTATACATTTTTACCGAAAGGAAGCAGAATATGTTTTCAAAAGAAAATTTTTTAACGGATTTTCGGAAACGTCTTGATGACGAATATGGTGTGACGGCGGAGAAAGCTTCACCCGAACAGATTCACGACGCCGTATCAAACGCGGTCATGAAGTTGATTTCCGACGATTGGTCAAAAAGCAAGGAAGCCCATCTTTCTGCCCGCCGGGCCTGTTATTTTTCCATGGAATTTTTAGTGGGCAGAGCGATTTACAATAATCTTCTTTGCCTTGGGATCGAGGAAGAAGTACGGGAAGCACTTCGCGAAACAGGCGTTGATCTTTCCGATCTGGAGGAGATCGAAGATGCGGCACTCGGAAATGGCGGACTCGGTCGTCTTGCCGCTTGCTTTTTAGACAGCGCCGCAACGTTGAATCTCCCTCTGGACGGCTATGGGATCCGTTACAAATACGGTTTGTTCAAGCAGTCCATTGAGAATGGATTTCAGTGTGAAATCGCCGATCATTGGACGCGATTCGGCGATCCCTGGAGCAAGCGGATCAACGCGGACGAGGTGACCGTGACCTACGGCGATCAGGTCGTTCGGGCGATCCCGTACGATATGCCGATCGTCGCTTACGGAACGAGCCATGTCAGCACACTTCGCCTTTGGCAGGCAGAACCCGTCAACGAATTTGATTTCGGTTTATTTAACGATCAGAAATACGAGGAAGCCTGCCGCGAGCAAAACCGCGCCGAGGATATTTCGCGTGTTCTATATCCGAACGATGATTCGCGGGAAGGGAAGATCCTTCGCTTAAAACAGGAATATTTTTTCTCATCCGCTTCCGTACAGGATATTGTCAGAAAATATAAGGAAAAATTCGGCGATCTGAAAAAGTTTTACGAAAAAATTACAATTCAGCTGAATGATACCCATCCCGTTATTTCCATTCCCGAATTGATCCGGGTCCTTGTGGACGAAGAAGGTTTTTCTTTCTTCGACGCACTTGAGATTGCGAAAAAGACGTTTAATTACACGAACCACACGATCATGGCGGAAGCGCTCGAAAAATGGAGCGTGGACATTGTAAAAGAGGTTCTTCCTCGGATTTACGAGATCATTTTACAGATCAACGAAGCCTTTATCGGTGAAATGTATAAAGAGGGGAAGATCCAGAGCGAGATTTACCCGCTGAAAATGATTTCCGCGGATATGATCCACATGGCGAAAATGGCGATCTACTGCTCTTCGCATGTAAACGGCGTAGCGGAAATTCATACCGAGATTCTGAAAACCGATGCGCTGAAGGAATGGTACGAGCTTTATCCCGATAAATTCCTGAACGAAACGAACGGAATTACGCCGAGAAGATGGCTTGCGCTGTGCAACAAGGAGCTTTCCGCGTTGATCACCGAGCTGAACAAGGGGAGCGAATGGGTCACGGATCTGGAGCAGCTTCAAAAGCTGAAATGGTTCGCGGACAATAAGAACGAGCTTCAAAGATTCATGAACATCAAACGTGAGAAAAAGGTTCAGCTCGCGGCATACATCAAGGAGCATGAGGGAATCGAGATTGATCCCGACAGCATTTTTGACATTCAGATCAAGCGACTTCACGAGTATAAGCGGCAGCTTTTAAATGCCTTCGGGATTTTATATCTTTACTTTGGGATCAAAGACGGCTCCATTCGTGATTTCTATCCGATGACTTTTATTTTCGGTGCAAAATCTGCCCCCGGCTATCGTCGCGCGAAGGGGATCATTAAATACATCAATGAGATTGGCCGTCTTGTCAACAATGATCCGGATACCAAGGATCTGTTAAAGGTTGTATTTGTTCAGAACTACCGCGTTTCCTATGCGGAAAAGCTTGTCACAGCGGCGGACATTTCCGAACAGATTTCGACGGCGGGAACGGAAGCAAGCGGTACCGGAAACATGAAATTCATGCTGAATGGAACGGTAACACTTGGGACGCTTGACGGAGCGAATGTTGAGATCGTTCAGGAAGCGGGTAAGGAAAACAACTATATTTTCGGCGCAACCGTAGAAGAACTGGAAGAGATCATGAAGATTTATGATCCGCGCTTCTTAGTTGAGAAGAACGAAAAGATCGGGCGGGTTATCAGAACTTTGATCGACGGGACGGTAAGTGACGACGGAACGGGCGTATTCCGGGAGCTTTATTTCTCGCTGATGGACGGCGCGTCTTGGCACCGACCGGATCATTACCATTTAATCGGCGATCTCGAAAGCTATGTTGAAGCAAAGCTGAAGCTGAACAAGGATTATAAGGATCGTTTTGCGTTTGCGAAGAAGTGCTGGATGAATATGGCGTGCGCGGGGAAATTCAGCTCAGATCGAACTATCGCAGGCTACGCAAAAGAAATCTGGGAAATCGAAAAGGTAACCCTGTAACAAAAAATCACCTCTCGGCATATCCTGCCGCAGGGGTGATTTTTATATTACAGAATATCGAATACGATCGTGCCGTGGCAGTAGACTATGCCTTGGATTGGGCGTACCGGCGAAATCCGATCTACTATGATTTTGAGGAAATCGGGGGAAACTGTACGAATTTTGTTTCACAGTGCCTTTACGCGGGCTGCGGTGTGATGAATTACGCGGAGCAAAACGGCTGGTACTATATCGACATCAACGACCGCGCCCCTTCGTGGACGGGAGTTCCTTTTTTAAGGGATTTTCTATTGACAAATGAAGGAGCCGCTGTATACGGTGCCGAAGCACCGCTCGAAGATCTCGAGATCGGCGATGTAATCCAACTGCGGAACAATGCGGGGATTCTTTATCATACACTGTTTATCTCCATGATTCGAGAACCGGTAAATCCTATGAATATCTACGTTTGCGCACACTCCTTTGACGCGCGGAACCGCCGCCTTTCCACCTATGATTATGACAGTGCGGAGGGAATCCATATCATCGGGGCTCGAAAATAAGAGGGAAGACGGTCTGCTTTGCGGGATAAGTGAAAAAAATAAAATAAAACACCAACTTTTTTCAAAAAATCGGCACTATATTATTAAGAACGTTCTTAGGAGAGTAAAAATGGAGAAAAAAGAAGCGGACAGAATCATCGGCGGGTATGTCAAAAAACTGTTCGGATTTGCGTTAAGCCGTCTGAACAACATTGACGAAGCGCAGGAGCTTTCCTCTCAGACCGTCTGTGAGGTCTATAAATCCCTGTTAAACAGCGTGGAAATCGTCAACATTGATGGGTATGTCTATCGTATCGCCCAAAACATGTACGCAAGATATATTGATCACGGAAAGAAATACCGTGCCGTTGACGGAATCGACCTGCTTGTGGACGAGTCGGATCCGATGCAGGAGTTTCTGGATCAGGAGGAGTTCGGTTTGCTTCGGCGGGAAATCACACACCTGTCCGCAACGCAGCGGAGCGTTATTCTTCATTATTATTTTCACGATCTGAAAATCCGGGAAATTGCCAAAAGGCTGGGGATTTCCGAAAACACGGTGAAATGGCATTTATCGACATCGCGAAAGGAGTTAAAAACAGGTATGGAAAAGACAAGAACCGTCGGAACGCTTGGCGTAGAGCCGATCCGGCTTTGTAACATGGGGCACAGCGGCTGTCCGGGAAGTAAGGGGGATACGTCGAATTTTCTCGCGAAATCCCTGACGCAGAATATCGCTTACGCCGCTTATCATCAGCCGCGGACAATCAATGAAATCGCCGACGAGCTTGGCGTAAATCCGATTTTTGTGGAAGATGAGGTAAATGTTCTCGAAGAATACGGATTCATGGATCGGCTCAAGGGAGATAAATTTCAGACGCATATAACGATTTACGAAGCCAACAGGGAATCGACCGCCATTTATCGAGATGCGTATAAAAAGTATGTGCCGCTTTTTTCGGAAAAGTTTTTTGCGCCCATTTTGAACAGCATTACGGAAATCCCTGATTTTGTGCACGTTCCCGATAACGACCTGAACGCTTATAAGTGGAGTGTGATGTGTTTCCTCGCACATAAGCTTACCACGGCGGAGATCAATTATCAAAAATATCAGATTGAACGTCCCGACGGCGGGAAATATAGAGCTCATGCCAATGTTGAGGTTCAAGCGGATTGGGAGCCGAGCGACGAAGAATCATGGGATAAGCTTTGGGCATGCGGAGATATGTGGAGAGACATGGAAAAGTATGAATGGCAAGGTTGGCAGTTCAACTGTTATTGGAGTTCGAGAAAAGGGGATTGGGTAGATAATCTTTCCTCGGATTACGAAAAACTCGATTATTTTCTGCACGGTGAGCTGCCCGAGGTTCCGGCAAACATCGAAAGCTATCGGAGATTGATCGATAAAGGATATTTAATCAAGGAAAACGGGAGCTATAAGTGCAATGTGATCCTTTGCGACAGCCTTCAAAAATGGTATGATCATATCCCGAAAGCGCCGGATGAAATGACGAAGCTGTCAAAGGAATATGCAAGTATGGTCACAGAAGCCGAATTGATCGGTCAGCCGAAGCATATGCACGAAGAAATTCGTTATTACGGTCAAAATTCTGCCGTTCAGCTCCGCACAAGGATCATGTTAAAGCTTGTCGAAATGGGCGTATTAAAGAAGCCGACCGAGATTCAGGCAAAATCGTTGCTGACGATTCTGTTTACCGGCAAGTAAAGCTATTGTCACCCAATAATTCAAAACTCCGCTTTTCGGGAAGCGGGGTTTTGCTTTTTACATAGAACCGTGGCAGGGGTGTCTTTTTTGAGAAATATGCAATTGCGTAAAATAAAAGTTTTGCGCAATAAAGGGGGCGTAATAAATCCAAAACCACCGCGTCAGATCGTACTGTGCATTTTTCCTGTGCGGTGGTTTTGGCTTATTAAAATTGCAACAATCACTTTTTCATCTTTACAGCGCTGCATTCAAACCAGAATGTGCTGCCTTTGCCGACTTCGCTGTCAATTCCATACTGGAAATTATGACGCTCAAAAACGCCTTTTACAATTGACAGTCCCAATCCCGTGCCTTTCACCGCACGTTTATGATTCTCGGATCGATCTACCTTATAATAACGCTCCCAAATATACGGAAGTTGTTCCTTAGGAATCCCTACGCCCGTATCGGATACCTCAAAGCGAACTTTTCCGTTTTTAAGCGTATACAGCCGTATGGTGACGCTATCTTCGCCCGAATAATTGATTGCGTTTATAATTAGGTTGTATATTGATTGACCGAGCTGTTTATGATCGGCGTTAATATAAATATCATCCTGAACCTCAAGCTTAATTTCTGTTTGTTCCAGCATGGAAAAGCGCGAAACAATCTCTTTTAAATCCTCGCTGAAATTGATCGGTTTAATATCCATTTCCACAACGCCGCTTTGCAGCTTCGATAAATTTAAAATATCTGCGACAAGAAGCGTAAGCCGATCGGCTTCATCAATAATGACCTGTAAATGCTTTTCGCGTTTTTCTGGATTATTGCCCGACAGATCCCGAATCATTTCCGCATATGCCTTGATCATTGTAAGCGGCGTTCGTAAATCGTGAGAAACGTTCGCCATCAGATCCTTCTGAAGCGTTTCTGTTTTCGCGATTTCGGCAGACGCCATATTCAGATTTTCGGTCAGAAGCTTGATTTCCGTATATTCGTTTTTCTGAACCTGCACATTAAATTCGCCGTTGATCAGCTTTTTCGCCGAATGGGAAATGTTTATGATCGGTTTTGCCACACGGTTTGAAATAAAAAACGAGATCACAAAGCTAAGGCAAATTAAAAAACCCGACGACACTAAAAGGATTGTCCTTAAAATTTGTGTTGTGGTACCGGTCGGCTCCAGATAGGTATAAATAAAAATATATCCGATGATATTATCCGGTTCGCCAACATAAGTTGCCATTAAAACCGATTCTTTGGCTTCCTCTTCTTTGGTTGGGTAATAAAAGATCATTCCGTTTTTGGAAGCGCGCAGGTTTTCCGCCATAGAAGGCTTGACACGGTAATAAATCGAAACGCGGGAGCCTGTTGAATCATGGGTATAAGTCACCGGAACGCTTCCCATAACGCCGGAAGGAATATGGATCATAATGTCCATTTGCTTTTCGATGGCGTTTTTTTCCATGATTTTAACCGTGGATGAAGGATCTGTCTCCTCCCACACATACTTAATCTCATTCGCCGTTGAAATAATTTCCTGGGTTTTCATATATTCATAGATTAGCGGCATCAGAACGATCTGTGAAAGATAAATAAACAAAAGGATTACAAAGGTAAATTCAAGAAAAATAAGCCAAATTTTAAATCGAATGCTGTGAAACAGCTCGTGTGCTTCTTCACTAAGCTTCAAATTTATACCCCATTCCGCGTAATGTGACAATGAATTTACGGTATTCGCCTAAATTATTGCGAAGCATTTTAATGTGCGTATCGATTGTTCTGTCATCTCCGAAGAAGTCATATCCCCAGACCTCTTCCAACAGCTTATCCCGGGACAGCGCAATATTCTTATTCCGAACCAGATAAAACAAAAGATCGTATTCCTTCGGCGTCAGGCTTGCGCGTACTCCGTCAATACTTACGCTTCTCGCCGTGAAATTGATTTCCAGACCTTCAAATTTTACAATATCACTAGAAGAAGCGGCAGGCGTTTTTCGCTTCATAATCGCGTTTACGCGCGCGAGAACCTCCTTGGGCGAAAAGGGCTTTACCACATAATCGTCCGCGCCGATCTCAAAGCCGAAAAGCTTATCATACTCCTCGCCTCTTGCGGAAAGCATCAATACGGGCGTGTTTTTAAATTTACGAATCTCCTTGCACGCCGAAAAACCGTCTAATTTCGGCATCATGACATCTAAAATAATGATGTCAAAATCTTCGTTTTTCGCCATTTCAACGGTCTGCATTCCGTCGACCGCCTCGGATACCTCATGCCCTTCAAATTCCGCGTATTCGCGAATTACTTCGCGGATTTTCTGCTCATCGTCTGCTACAAGGATCTTATACATAGTTTTCCGCCTTTCCGGTTCCTGATACTGATTTCCGATAAAAGTGTAGACAAAAATCCTACGCAAAATCACATATGTTCAAGCTTTCGCACGGATTTTTGCACACCTTTCGATTGGAAATCAGTATGAGCTTGTCTCTTTGACAGGCCTCTGCTGATTACGATCTAGAAAATTGTAAAAAAAAGTTCAGTAACAACCGATGATCATTACTGAACACTGCTCCACCATCGAACGGTGAAAATAAAATGAAATAATATATAAAATGTTGGGAGAGGAAATTATGATTAATATTACATTAATCATAGCTAAAAGTTCCCTTTTAGCTTTTATAAATATAGCAATTCATTGTGATAAATTTGTGATAGTTTTGAGGTAGAAATGAAAAATATTAACGATTTTTAATCCTGCGTCAAAACTTCAATTCCCTCAAAAAATTTTTTCGCGTACCAAAGCTCTCCGTCAAGTTCTTCAGGCATTTGTGCTGAGGGTGTTTTGAAAATAAATTCATTCTTTTCATCATATTCAAAAACCGGACAAAAGCTCTTTTTCGTTCTGGCGAGCAAATCCCGAATGCTTCTTCTGACAACCATTCGCGCACCTCTCGGAACAACATAATGGTTTGCGGAAAATTCTGCGTCGAAATATCCCGACCCGCAAAGAAATCCTTCTTCTTCATAAAGATTCAAATGTCCGCCGAGCTTTTTGAAAGCGTGTTTTACCGCACAGATCTCATTTTTGAATTTCAT
The DNA here is from genome assembly GCA_964456025.1 of uncultured Ruminiclostridium sp. Lineage (GTDB taxonomy): Bacteria > Bacillota > Clostridia > Oscillospirales > Ruminococcaceae > Ruminiclostridium_E. The sequence goes on along the minus strand of CAYVZH010000014.1, from coordinate 35,638 downwards.
ACATGGCTGATTTTGCTGAAGCGGAATTTTGGCGTATAGATCAATAAATTCATCACAGGCGGAAGAAATCTCAATATAGGACTCCGAACCGATGCAGGTAAGCACCATCGCAAGCTTTGATAAATTATAGATCGCAAATTCAAGCTGTTTATAATCCAGATAAACGTAAGGCGTCTCAATATCGTATGTAAAGTAAATTCGTTTTCCAAAATCCGCAATTGCAAAATTTATGATATCGCCGGTACGGATCAGTCTTCTGCGAAGCTCGACATAAGTAATATACCGGTCGTTATCAAAACGGTTCCGTAAATTCATGCAATCGACAGAAATATTGGCGGAATATCCCAGTCCGCGTTTTGCGTACTTTCGGATTTCATCATAATTAAATTGATCGAGAAACTCTAAGATCATCCGGAAGTGAGTGTATACGTCGAAGTTTTTGCTTTCAATCTGGTCAACATTCTCGCACAGCAGTTCATTGTCTATGACCTCATCGGGAAGCTGCGGCACGATCCTTACCAAATAAAAACCGTCGATTGTCTGCTCGACAATAACCTTGTGCCGAACGGAATCCATCGTAAACATTCCGTATAACGTTTCCGTCGCCTTCGCTTTGTTCATCTTTTTCTGCAGCTTTATATGGCTGGCATTCATGCGATTGAATACGGCGGACGAATCACAATAAAGAAGATTGAAATTACGGTCGATCAACCCAATATAGTAATAATCCGAGAATTTCATCTTAACTTATTCTTTTGTCTCCTTGATCAATTTTTTTGTGGTGCCGTCAGGCTCGGTAATATAAACACAGTTCAGTTGTGCCATGTACCCGTTTTTCATATATGCGCGGTATTCGTCGCGCAGCTTTTGCTGTTCAATCTTTTCCGAATCGGAAAGTCCTTCGGTTTTGGATTTATGGGCAAGAAAGTTAATCCGTTCGATTTTTTTCTTTTCCATGGCTGTACCTTTCAAGCATTTTCAGGAATTTGTTCGCATTTGAAGTATGCAAGAACAAGAATACTCCGAAATCATAGAATTATCCGACGTGTTCCCTCGTTGCGTTAAAATACAATTCGGTCAGGCACGAAAATAGAGCCTGTTTATCCTCGGGATTTAGTTCGGCACATTCAAACAGCGCCTTCCCTTTTTCGAGATATTCCGCCGCTTCGCGGACAGAACCGGCGTTGGATTTTGAATGATAGATAAAACGCTCCTTGCTGTCGAGAACAAGGCTTTTATTGTCATTCAGCAGAAACTCGGCCGTGCAGCCCAGCTGCTCGGCGATCCGGTTCAGAACATCCTTTTTCGGTCTTCTTGTTCCGTTCAGATAGTTGGCGAGCCCACGATATGTAATCCCGACCGCTTCGGCAAAATCCGTTTTGCTGATTCCCTTTCTCTCGATCAGGATCTCCAATTTCTCATTCAAACGCATAAAAAGCCCTCCGTCAGTGTGTTCATGTATATATTATACTCATGAACGCCCAAAATGTCAACGGGTTCTGATAAAATTTCACCAATTTCGACACCGTGAACGATTTTGGAATATTCACAATATTCAACAAATATTCATAATATTTTGAATAATATTCATTTATTTGGATATTTTTACTTGACAAGTTGAATATTTGGTGTATAATGTATGTATGATTTATTTTTGAAGCAAAAAGGAGCGTATATCATGGAAAAAGAAATTAAAAAAGTCATTCTTGCTTATTCCGGCGGATTGGACACCTCCATTATTATCCCGTGGCTGCACGAGACCTATCCCGGCTGCGAGGTAATTTGCGTTGCGGGCAATGTCGGACAGGATTCCGAAATCGTGGGGCTTGAAGAGCGCGCGAAGAAAACGGGCGCGTCCAAGCTTTATATTGAAGACATTCAGGACGAGTTCGTCAACGACTTTATTTTCCCGACGCTGAAAGCCGGAGCTCGTTATGAAGGGTACCTTTTAGGCACATCCTTCGCGCGTCCGCCGATCGCGAAGCGTTTGGTTGAAATCGCCAAGAAGGAAGGCGCAGACGCGATCTGTCACGGCTGTACGGGGAAAGGAAACGATCAGGTTCGGTTCGAGCTTACGATCAAAGCGCTTGCGCCGAGCTTAAAGATCATTGCTCCGTGGCGGATCTGGAATCTTAAATCGAGAGAACAGGAGATCGAATACGCCGAAGCGCACAATGTTCCGATCAAGATCAACCGTGAAACAAACTACTCGAAAGATATGAACCTTTGGCACCTTTCGCATGAAGGGCTTGACTTAGAGGATCCCGCAAACGAACCTCTTTATAATAAGCCAGGATTTCTGGAGCTTGGCGTTTCGCCCGAAATGGCTCCCGATAAGCCCACATATGTGACGATTTCCTTTGAAAAAGGAATTCCGGTAGCGCTGAACGGTGAAAAAATGGACGGCGTAAAGCTGATCAAAGCGTTAAATAAGCTCGGCGGCGAAAACGGAATCGGACTTTACGATATTGTGGAAAACCGTCTGGTCGGAATGAAATCCAGAGGTGTTTATGAAACGCCCGGCGGTACGATCCTGTATCACGCGCACGATGTACTTGAAACGATCTGCTTGGATAAGGAAACGCAGCATTATAAAGCGGGCTTGGCGCAAAAGTATGCCGATTTGGTATACAACGGACAGTGGTATACGCCGCTCAGAGAGGCAATGGACGCATTTGTGGACAAAACGCAGGAGACCTGCACGGGTGAAGTGAAGCTGAAGCTTTATAAGGGCAATATCATCAACGCGGGCGTTACTTCCCCGTACACGCTTTACAGCGAGGATTTCGCGTCCTTCGGCGAAGATCACGTATACGATCAGAAGGACAGCGCGGGATTCATCAATTTGTTCGGCTTGCCGATTAAGGTGAAGGCTATGCTGGACGCCGAAAGAAACAAGTAAAATTTGCAAACAAGCGAGAAATTTTTCATTCAAAGCGGGAAACGGCTTTCCCGCTTTGATACGTTTTAAATGTGAAAAAGAGGACGCACAATGATTCAATTTAGGATCATATTCGGATTACTCATAGCCGCCGTTTCTGTTGTATTTATGAACGTCTGCGCAGTAAAATATATCCGACGTATCGTTTTGGTAAAAAGAAGAATGAAGATCACCAAGGGCAAGATCGTGAAATTTGACAACATTCACAGCCTTAAGGTCGAGTACAGCGTAAACGGCATAGATTATTGCGGCGAGTGCAACGTTTTGTTTGTCGTAAGCCACAATCCGAATATCATCGGAAAAAACGGAAAAATATCATACAGCGTCGGCGATGAGGTTGACGTATATTACGACGGCGAAAACCCCAAACGGTTTCTGATCGACGGCGGAAGCGCTTTTTATAAGGCGAGAGCGTTTCAGATATTTTTCCTTGACGCAGCGCTCCTTGCTTTGGCGGCAATGTACATTTTGATCGCTTCACTGGGACTATAACGTATGAAAGAGGGTAGGAAAAAATGGGACAAACGATGTGGGCAGGAAGATTTTCAAAAGAGATCGACAGCGGCGTAAACGCGTTCAACTCTTCGATTTCCTTTGACGCCGTGATGTTCCGGCAAGATATTGAGGGCAGTATCGCGCACGCGGCAATGATCGGCGAGCAAGGGATCATTCTCAAGGAAGACAGCGAGCAGATTATCGGAGAATTGCGCCGAATCCTTGCGGATCTTGAAAGCGGCGCGCTCGAATTTGATCCGAACGCCGAGGATATTCATATGTTCGTCGAGGCGGAACTGACGAAACGGCTCGGCAGCGTCGGAAAACGGCTTCATACCTCACGTTCCCGGAATGATCAGGTCGCGCTCGATCTTCGGCTTTATCTGCGTGACGTTTCCAAGGAAATCAAAGAGCTTCTGGTGAAGCTGACGACGGTTCTTTGCGATACGGCGGAACAGCATACCGAAACAATCATGCCCGGCTATACGCACCTCCAGCGCGCCCAGCCGATCACCTTTGCACATCATCTCATGGCATATGCGCAGATGTTTTTACGGGATCTGGAGCGGCTGAACGACGCGGTGAAGCGCATGAACGTCTGCCCTTTGGGGAGCGGTGCGCTCGCCGGAACTACCTATTCGATCGATCGCTTTCGGACCGCTTCCCTGCTCTCCTTTGACGCGCCGATGACAAATTCCTTGGACGGCGTTTCGGATCGGGATTTTTGTATTGAACTTTGTAATGCGATTTCTTTAATCATGATGCACCTGTCAAGATTTTCAGAGGAAATTATCCTTTGGTGCAGCTGGGAATTTAAATTTATTGAGTTGGATGACGCGTTCGCTACCGGCTCGAGTATTATGCCGCAAAAGAAAAATCCCGATATTGCCGAGCTGATCCGCGGAAAGACCGCGCGTGTTTTTGGGGATCAGATGACGCTTCTGACGATGATGAAGGGGCTTCCGCTTGCGTACAATAAGGATATGCAGGAGGACAAGGAGAGCATTTTTGACGCGGTCGAGACCGTAAAGCTTTGTTTATCCACCTTTATTCCCATGCTGGAAACCATGTCGGTTTATAAAGAAAATATGCGAAATGCCGCCGCGCGCGGATTCATCAACGCGACCGACTGCGCGGATTATCTGGTAAAAAAGGGTATGCCCTTCCGCGACGCGTACAAAATCACCGGAGGACTGGTTGCGGAGTGCATTTCAAAGGGTACCGACCTTGAACATCTCCCGCTCGAAGCCTATCGCGAGAAATCGGAACTTTTTGACAACGGTATTTATCAGGCGATCAACCTTGAAACCTGCGTAAAGGAAAGAAAATCTTACGGCGGTCCGTCTCCGGAAAGCGTAAAACGGCAGATCGAGGATACAAGGCGAACGATCGAAGCCTATCATTCGGAATTTGTTACGAAACAAAACGACTCGGAGTAAAGTATGGATTTCGTTTATATGTACGGTATGATCATGTCGACCGACGCGTTTTTGCTGAAAGGAAAATTCCCCGCGCCCGACGGTTACGCCGAAATCAAGGAAAAATACAGCCATGTGGGCGGCGAAACAGGGACGGCCGCGGCAGTGCTTGCGTCTCTTGGCTTGAACCTGAAGCTCGGCGGAAGTCATATCGGAAACAGCAATCGAGAGCTTATCAGAAACTATTTTCGGGATAAGCGGGTCGATCTGTCCGAATTACAGGACGAGGATTTTGACGGGATCGTCGATTACGTTCTGATCGACGCGGAAACAAGAACCTGCTTCGGCGAATGGGAAAAGCATTTCGGCAGAGAGAAACCGTTTTACGAGCCGCCTTGTGAGGAATCGGTAAGAAACGCTGTTTGCTGCGGCATAGATCCGTTTTTCTATCCCGAGGAATCCGCGAGGCTTTGTCAAAAATACAACAAACCTTACGCTACGATCGACTGCGCGTATGACAGCGTAATGAACCGATACTGCGCGGTCAACGTGATCTCTCATCAATATCTGGAAAGCTATTATCCCGATAAAAGCTTTGACGAATTATTTCAACTGTATACCGAAAATACGAACGGACTGGTCATCTTTACCCGCGGTGAAAAACCCCTGATGTACGGAAGGAAAGGTCAGCCACCCAAATCCTTTTCGCCTTACCGCTTGAACATTGTTTCAACACTGGGCGCGGGCGACAGCTTTAAGGCGGGTACGGTTTACGCACTGTACCGAAAAATGAACGATCTTGATACGGTAAAGTACGCGTGTGCCGTTGCGGGAATCGCCTGCACAAAATTCCCGATCACAAAATACCCTCCCACATTATCGGAGGTCGAAAAACTGACAGAAAGCGAGAATCAGAAAATTGACGAAGGTTTTCATTGACGGCGAAGAAGGAACGACCGGACTTAAAATACTTGAAAAATTTCAAAACAGAAACGATATTGAGCTTCTTCGGATCGATCCGGAACGAAGAAAAGACCCGAATGAACGAAAAAAATGGATCAATCTTTCGGATTTTACGATCCTTTGTCTCCCTGACGCGGCGGCGATCGAGGCGGTCTCGCTGGTGGAAAACGATCACACCCGCATTATCGACGCTTCGACCGCACACCGTACTCATTCGGGTTGGGCGTACGGTTTTCCGGAGCTTTCGCCGCAGTATCGTGAAAAAATCGTCGGCTCCTCCCGCGTGGCGGTTCCGGGCTGTTACGCGAGCGGTTTTTTATCCGTTGTTTTTCCTTTGGTGCAGGACGGCGTTCTCCCGAAAGACTACCCTGTGACGGTTCATGCTGTTTCGGGATACAGCGGCGCGGGGAAAAAAGGGATCGCGCAGTATGAAGCCCCGACGCGGGAGAAAGAGTTTGACGCTCCCCGTCAGTACGCTTTACCGCAGGCGCATAAGCATCTGCCTGAAATGCAGGTTCATTCGGGACTGCTGTATAAACCGATGTTCAATCCCTATGTGTGCGATTATTTCGCGGGAATGGTCGTTTCGGTTCCGCTTCATACGAGGCTGCTTTCGCGAAAGGTCACGCCATCGGAGATCAAATCGCTTTACGACCGCCATTACAGCGGGTCGAAATTCATTAAGGTTACCGAGCTGAACGGAACGGACGTTCTTTCGGACGGATTTCTCAGCGCGAACACGCTTGAAGGTACGAACAGCATGGAAATATTCGTTTGCGGAAACGAGGAACAGATTCTCGTTTGTTCAAGGCTTGATAATTTGGGAAAGGGCGCAAGCGGAGCCGCGGTTCAGTGCTTAAACCTGATGATGGGGATCGACGAGTCGGTCGGGCTGAAAGCTATGGATTACAGTGAAAAGGAATAATCAAAAAAATGAAACTTAAACAAGTGTACCCAAATATAAAATTTATTGACGGCGGTGTCTGTGCCGCAAAAGGCTTTCGGGCGTCTGGCATTTACTGCGGGATCAAAAAGCCTTCTATTGACAATCAGGACCCAAACCGTCCGCATAAAAACGATATATGTCTTGTCGTAAGCGATGTTATAGCCAATACGGCAGCGGTTTATACACAAAATAAAGTAAAAGGGGCTCCGATCCTTGTTACGAGGGAGAACCTTTCTAAGACCAGCGGAAAAGCGAGGGCGGTCATCGCCAATTCCAAAAACGCGAACACCTGCAACGCGGACGGAGAAGAAAAAGCGCGGGAAATGTGCCGTCTGGCCGCAAGCGGGCTTGGAATTCTTCCCGAGGAGGTCGTTGTCGCTTCTACGGGCGTAATCGGGCAGATCCTTCCGATCGAGCCGATCGCCGCGGCAATCGAACCGCTTTGCGCTTCCCTTTCTTATACGGGGAACGAAGCGGCGGCAACCGCGATCATGACGACGGATACCGTAAAGAAGGAAGTCGCGGTTGAATTCGAGATCGGCGGGAAAACCTGTCGGATCGGCGGAATGGCAAAAGGAAGCGGCATGATCCACCCGAACATGGCAACAACGCTGAATTTTATCACGACCGACGCGGCGATTTCTACCGAGCTTCTTGCAAAAGCGCTCGGATACGCGGTCAAATTTACGTATAACTGCCTTTCGGTAGACGGCGACACGTCTACCAACGATATGGTCAGCGTGATGGCGAACGGAATAGCGGAAAATACAGAGATCACCAAAGCCGACAGCGACGAATACCGCCTGTTTGAAAATGCGCTGTATACGGTCATGATGAACCTGACCCGTATGCTTGCGAAGGACGGAGAGGGCGCGACAAAGCTGCTTGAATGCACGGTAAGCGGCGCAAAGGATACAGATACGGCGATCACGGTCGCGAAAAGCATTATCCGCTCTCCCCTGCTGAAATGCGCAATGTTCGGAGCGGACGCGAATTGGGGTAGAATTCTTTGCGCGATTGGTTACGCCGATGCTGATTTTGAAATTAACTGCGTGAATGTTTCGCTTGCTTCCGAGGCGGGCAGCGTTCGGGTCTGCGAAAACGGATCGGGCTGTGCCTTCTCCGAGGAAGAGGCGAAAAAAATCCTGCTGAAGGACGAGATTTCGATCCTCGTTTCCATCGGCTCGGGAATCGGCGAAGCGACCGCCTGGGGCTGTGATTTAACCTACGATTATGTAAAGATCAACGGAGATTACAGAAGCTGATTTGAAAGGAAAAGCAATGATTCACATCGAAAATGACACAAGAGCGTCCGTTTTAAGCGACGCGCTTCCCTACATTCAAAAATATAACGATAAGATCGTGGTGATCAAATACGGCGGAAATGCCATGACGAACGATTTTCTGAAGCAGACGGTCATGTCCGATTTGGTGCTTTTAAGTATGGTTGGAATCAAGATTGTTCTGGTGCATGGCGGCGGTCCCGAGATCAATGCCATGCTGGATCGCGTCGGAAAAGAAAGTAAGTTTGTGAACGGATTAAGATATACCGATGAGGAAACGGTCGATATTGTTCAGATGGTTCTGTGCGGAAAGGTAAATAAGGCGCTTGTCGATATGCTTCATCGCAATAAGGGGAAAGCGATCGGGCTTTGCGGTCTGGACGGACACATGATCGAGGCAAAGCAGCTTGATCCGACGCTGGGACTGGTCGGTGAGATCGTAAAAATTGATCCGACGGTGATCCATGATGCGTTAAATAACGGGTATCTTCCGGTGATCTCAACGGTGGCAAGCAGCAGCGACGGAACGGTGTACAACATCAATGCGGATACCGCCGCCGCACGGATCGCGGCGGAGCTAAAGGCGGAAAGCTTAATTTTAATGACAGATATTGTCGGACTTTTAGAGGATAAAAACGACGAATCGACTTTAATTCCCACGGTGGGGGTAAGCGAGGTTCCCTACCTGAAAAAACAGGGCATTATTTCGGGCGGCATGATCCCGAAAATTGACTGCTGTGTAGAGGCGGTTCGCCGCGGGGTAAAGCAGGCAAACATTATTGACGGACGGATCCCTCATTCCATTCTGATCGAACTGCTTACCAACGAAGGCGCCGGCACCATGATAATATAAGGCAAGAGGTACGGACAAAATGAATACGATCAATCAATTTAACGAACACGTTATGGGAACCTACGGACGGTATCCGATCGTTCTGGACAGCGGAAACGGCAGAAGTGCCATCGACGAAAGCGGAAAGCGGTATATCGACTTCGGAAGCGGGATCGGTACAAATTCCTTGGGCTACTGCAACGAAAAATGGGTCGAAGCGGTTTGCGCACAGGTAAAAACCCTCCAGCACACCTCCAATTATTATTATACAAAGGTGCAAGCGGATTTTGCCGAAAAACTAGCCGAAGCGTCGGGCATGAAAAAAATGTTTTTTGGGAATTCCGGTGCGGAGGCAAACGAATGCGCTATTAAAATTGCCAGAAAATACAGCTTTGATAAATACGGAAAAGGACGACATACCATTATCACGCTGGTCAATTCATTTCACGGACGAACCCTTACGACGCTTTCCGCCACGGGACAGGACGTATTCCATAACTACTTCTTCCCTTTTACCGAAGGCTTCCGCTATGTGGAAGCAAATCGGCCCGACGAGCTTCTCGCGGCAATTGATGACAGCGTTTGCGCGATCATGTTTGAATATGTTCAGGGAGAGGGCGGCGTTGTTCCGCTTTCCGAGGAATTTGTCGATCGGATTTTTGAGGTCTGTGAGCAAAGGGATATTCTGACGATCGCCGACGAGGTTCAGACGGGCGTCGGACGAACGGGCAGATTTCTGGCAGGCGATCATTTCGGAAAAAAAGCCGATATTGTCACTCTTGCGAAAGGGATCGCGGGCGGTCTTCCCATGGGTGTTTGCTTAACCGGAGAAAAATGCGCCGAGGTTCTTACCGCGGGCACGCACGGATCAACCTTCGGAGGAAATCCGATCTGCTGCGCGGGCGGTCTGGCGGTTTTGGAACAGGCGGCTTCCCCCGAGTTTTTAGATGAAGTGCAAAAAAAAGCGGATTATCTTTGTGAACGACTGAAAAAGATCAACGAAGTGGAAAGCGTAAGCGGACTCGGCCTCATGATCGGAATTCAGCTGAAAACCAAGAATGCCGCGGAAATTGTAAAAAAAGCGCTGGAGAAGGGCTTGCTTTTACTGACGGCGAAAACAAAGGTTCGGCTCCTTCCTCCTCTGACGATCACGATTGACGAGATCGACGAGGGTATTAAGATTCTGTCGGAGCTGCTGAGTGAGCCGTCATAAACGGTTTTCTATGAAAGGCAGATAATAATGGAATACAGATTATTAACCGCGGACGACTACGACACGATCCGCGGTATATGGAACAACACGGAGGGAATGGGGCTGAGAAGTCTTGATGACAGCCGCGAGGGAATCGAAAAATTTCTTGTGCGAAATCCTTCCTCAAGTTTCATTGCGCTTGACGGCGAAAAAGCGGTCGGCGGCATCTTATGCGGACACGACGGGCGGCGGGGATTTATTTACCACACCGGCGTTCTGCCCGAATATCGCGGAAAAGGGATTGGTTCTCATCTTACGGAGCTTGCGTGCAATGCCTTAAAACAGGAAGGGATTCATAAATGCGCGTTGGTGTGCTTTAAAAACAACGAATCGGGAAACCGTTTTTGGGCGGCGCAAGGCTGGGAAAGGCGCACCGATCTCAACTACTACAACCTTGTTCTGAATCCGGACAATGAATAAAGAAAGGAAAACAACTCATGAAACATTTACTCAAAATGCTCGATTTAAGTACGGAGGAGATCATTTCGATCCTGAATCTCGCCGATCAGTTGAAATATGAGCAAAAAAACGGAATCCCGCACAGGCGGCTTGAAGGAAAAACGCTTGGAATGATTTTCCAGAAGGCTTCCACGCGGACAAGAGTTTCTTTTGAAACGGGAATGTATCAGCTTGGTGGTCAGCCGCTCTTCCTTTCCTCGAATGATCTTCAGATCGGGAGAGGCGAACCCGTTCAGGACACCGCGCGCGTACTTTCGAGATATTTGGACGGAATCATGATCCGTACCTTTCGGCAGGAGGAAGTCGACAGCCTTGCGGAATACGGAAGTATCCCTGTCATCAACGGCTTGACCGATCTGTCACACCCTTGTCAGGTTTTAGCCGATCTTCTGACGATCCGGGAATATAAAAACAAGCTGGACGGCTTGAATTTCTGTTATATCGGAGACGGAAACAATATGGCGAATTCGCTGACAGTAGGATGCCTTAAAGTTGGAATGAAGGTATCACTCGCCTGTCCGAAGGGCTATTATCCTTCCGATTCCGTCATGGAGTTTGTAAAGCAGTATCCCGAGCAGTTCAGGATCGTAAACGATCCTTTAGAGGCTGCGAAAAATGCCGATGTTCTTTATACCGACGTCTGGGCTTCCATGGGGCAGGAAGGCGAAGCGGAAATTCGGAAAAAAGCGTTCCGGGGTTATCAGATCAACGACGAGGTCATGTCGGTAACGAATCCCGAATGTATGGTTCTTCACTGTCTCCCCGCGCACAGAGAGGAAGAGATCACCAATAAAGTCTTTGAGGAACACGCGAACGAGATTTTTGACGAAGCGGAAAATCGGCTTCACGCACAGAAGGCTGTCATGGTCATGGTTATGGAAGATAAAAAATAAGCAAACACGCCGCACAAAATGCTGTGCGGCGCATTTGTTATCTGCTGTTCACGGAATCCGTATACCATCGCGGGATTACAGTTTTCATGTTGTCATACCAGGACAGAACATCTTTCGCCTGATTTACCATAACGGTAATTTCTTCTTCCCCGAACGGGATCGCCCACGGTATAGAGCCGAGCGTATTGCTGCCGATGTACAGGGCGAGCAAACGCCAGAATTCTTCCGGGATCCGGTCATCAAAATATCCGTCTACGATCCCTGCCGCGAAGTACGGAGCCTCCTGTGCGCACCAAACGATTCGGTTAAATTCCTCCCAAGGGTCGCCGAAATCATATCGATCAAAGTCAATGATCACGATCTTCCCGTTCTCGATCATCATATTTCCGATGTGATAATCGCCATGCTGAAAGCATTGCGGTCTGTTCTTGAGCAAATGGCGGTTTTCGGCGAGATAGCGCAAAAGATGTGCGTCCCCCTCGAATTGGATCGGGCAATCGTGATATATTCGGATCTTAGAGTCGATTTTTTGATTGAATCGGGTCTCCCAATCCGGCTGAGATTCCGGCGCGGGGATCAAATGCAGCTTTTTTAAGATCGCTCCCGCTTTCCGTCCATAACCGTATTGCTCGGACAAGGAAAGCCCGGGCATTACCGTTCGTGCGTCCTCTCCGTCGATCCACGTAAGGAGCATATAGACGCCCTCGGCGCAGGTGCCGAATTCAACAGGTCGGCACATTGGGATTCCAAGCGCTTCAACCTGTTTCAGAATCCGAAAAAGCGGTTCCCTCGAAGCACTTTTTTCTGTTGGCGTGATCCGCAGAAAGTAGCTTGTCCCGTCCTCGGCTGTCGCGCGGTATTTCGTATCACACGACCAGCCTCGTTCGATCGGTTCCTTTGAAATAATTTGAATTTTGCACATAAGCTATGAATCCTTTCCCGTATGAATAACCTCGTCCATCAAAATCCGAAGAACCCGGATTTCCCGCTCAATCATGACCGCGCCGTGCGCGTCGATCCCCTTTTCATTGTGATTTGCATTTTCGTTGACGTCAATGGCATACTGCGGCGTCACAAATTCAAGCGTGAATTGCTCGTCCTGTTCATAATCATCTAATTTCTGAACGCTAACTTTCTCTTCTGCTTCACAAAGGTAATAAAAATTATCCTGTATGAAAATATCGTCAACCTCGCCCTTTTGGATCCGTCGAACATAACCGAATTCACGAACGTAAGACCGGATCACATTTAATCCGCTTTCCTCTTTCACCTCGCGGATCAGGGTATCAATCTGATCTTCGCCCTGCTCCGCTCCTCCGCCGGGAAGCTTATAATAGTGATATTTCAGGCTGTGGATCATAGCGATCTTATCGCCTCTAATGATAATCCCGCGCACCGACGGACGAAAGCCGACCGTTCCGTCTTCTTTATATCCTTTTTTGTCGATTTCAAAAAGCAGTCGCATTTCCTATTCCTTTCCGTCGTAGTCCAACAGTTTCTCATCGATTGCGGCAATGGGAAATTGACCTTTTATTTCGTCATAAAAAGCCAGTTTCGCGATTTCCTGCTGATCTTTGATCTGTTCGCTCAATTCCTCCAATGACCGACCGTAAAGCGAAGCGCTGTATAAAGCGCCGTATTCGATTCTGACGTGATCCGAAAAATAATCGGGCTGCATTAAAAATCTCATGATTCCGATAAAAGTAAATTCTATACCCGAAATCCCAAGCTTCTCATAGCACTCACGTTCGATACAGCTCCTCGGCGTTTCTCCGTTTTCCATGCAGCCGCCAAAGATTTCATAACGATTTCTCCATTGATTGAAACCGAACAAAGGCCGATCGTCCAATTTTACAATGGCAAGGCAATGGGTAAGCGGTTGAAACTGCTCTTTCACCGCGTTTTCGCTGCATTGCTCCAAAGAAAGAAAAAGATTTCCGTTCTCGTCCGTTAAAATCGACACGTTTCTTTTCAGCAGCAGATCATATTCAAAAGAATCCCCTTGATAAGTATCTATTTTTCTTGCAATTTTCTCCGAAAATCCAAAGCTTTGATAAATATGCTTCGCGATCGCGTTATCGTCCTCAACGCCGATCGTAAATTCCGTATATCCCTTTTCTGTCAATCGATCCAGAACACAGCGAAGCAGAAATTTCCCAATTCCCTTATTCTGATCCTCCTGCCGTATACGATAGGCGGACAAATAGGCTCGTTTCCCCTTTACGGCTTCAAGCGGGTCTTCTCTTTCATAGTCGGTATGAAGCTCGCCGATCAGTTTCCCGTCCGAAAACAGCACAAAAATATCCCTGCTGCCGCTTTCGATCGCGTGTGTATTTTCTTCGATCATTTCTGACAAATCGTTATATTCAAAAAGACGTGCTAACATCGGAAGCTCGCACGGCTCAATGGTTCTGACCGTAAAACACTTTTGATCCATACACTTCCCCCTAAAAATGGCAAATCGCCATCGGTGTTGCGCCTTCTTCTGCTTGAAAATTCACTTTTTCGTAGAATCGGACGACTTCTTTATTTTCCGCAATCAGGATCAGATACAGATAATCTTTATATTTTTCTTTCAGCATACCGATCATTTTGGACGCGATTCCATTTCCCTGATAACGTGGGTCAACCAGCAGATAGTGGATATAAGCGGTCAATGCTCCGTCGTCCAATGCATTGACCAGTCCGATCAACTCCCCGTCTACCCAAGCGGAAACCAACGTGTCCGAGTTTTCTATTGCCTTTACCAAACGATCGGCGTAATTCGCCGAAACCCAATCAACCGAACGGAACAACCGTTCCAACTGCTCTTCCGTAAATTTTTTGTCGAATTTGTATTCAATTTTCATGCTCTGCACTCCATACAAAAACTTGATTCCTTAATTAGTTGCCAAACCCCAGTTCATTTCCATCGGGATCGGCAATTGTAAACTTTCTCGTTCCCCAAGGCGTATCCCAAATCGGCTCGATAACATCAACCTTATTTTTCAAATTTTCCCATAGCTCATCTACATTTTCCGTCTGAAAATTTGTTCTACCGCCGTGATATATTTTACCACCTTCCGCAAGCCCTATGGCAAAACATACTCCTGTACCCTTGAAATCATAATAGACAGGATTTTCTTCGGGATAATAGCTGTCTACCTCGAATCCTAAAACCTCGGTATACCATTTTAAGGATCTATTTAGGTCGCTGACTCCGAGTTTTATATGCGATAAGTTTGTTTTCATTGCTGATCCCCCTTATAATAGCATTACAATATTTCCGTCCGGATCATGAAATACAAGCTCTTGTCCGCCCCAATCGGCTGTTCGCGGCGGGTCAATATTGATTCCCTTCAATTTGATTTCTTCATAGGTTTTCTGCACATCATCGGTGTCTAAAACAATGGTGACATATCCCGCGGTTGACTTGCCCCAATTATTCTCACTCCAGACACAGACTGTACCGCCCTTTTTCGGGTCACCAATGTTCCAGCCGTCGTAATCGTCACCCTCAACAAATACGGGCGCACCGATCGT
The DNA here is from genome assembly GCA_964456025.1 of uncultured Ruminiclostridium sp. Taxonomy (GTDB): domain Bacteria; phylum Bacillota; class Clostridia; order Oscillospirales; family Ruminococcaceae; genus Ruminiclostridium_E. Next base: position 20,634 of record CAYVZH010000014.1, on the reverse strand, counting down.
ACGATAAAAATCCGCTAATGCCTTAGGATCCTTTGACGATATATTTACACAACTAAATTTTTGGATCATTTTATTTTCTCCTTTGTCTTACTGATAAAAAAGCTGTGCGGAAGCATTTCTTCCACACAGCCTTTTTAACTTTTTTGGCTTTGCAGTGCCTTACTTCACAAGCTTCGACGCCTTATAAGTGGTATGAAGAAGTTCGTGAGCCTTATGACCGCCAACTTCACCAAGATATTCATAAGCCTTCTTGATGTCGTCGCTCTCGTGAGACTTTCTGAGCGAATACTGTTCATCAAGATGATACAGCGCTTTTGCGCGCTCCGCACGAATATCGGTAAAGTTCCGAACGTCCGCGGGAACGATCACCTGTCCGCCGCCGTTTACACAGCCGCCGGGACAAGCCATGATCTCAATAAACTGAACGTCCACTTCCTTCGCCTTTACCTTTTCAAGCAAAGCCTTCGCGTTGGAAAGTCCGGAAGCAACCGCAACCTTTACGGTCGTGCCGCCCGCCGTATACTCGGCAAATTTTACGCCCTCAATACCGCGCACTTCTTTAAATTCAACGGGGGAATCGTTCGTTTCGCCGGTCAGCTTCCATACGGCGGTTCTTAAAGCCGCTTCCATAACGCCGCCCGTCGCGCCGAAGATGACCGCTGCGCCGGTACCGCTTCCCATCGGGGATTCAAATTTTGCGTCCTCCAGCTCGTTAAAGCGGATTCCCGCCTTATTGATCATTTTTACAAGCTCTCTGGTCGTAATGGAAATATCAAGGTCGGGAACGCCTGCCGCGGACTGATCTTCTCTTCCGATCTCGAACTTCTTCGCGGTACAAGGCATAACCGATACGCTTACGATGTCTTTCGGGTCGACCCCGTTCTTTTCCGCCCAGTAGGTCTTAATCATCGCGCCCGTCATCTGCTGAGGTGATTTGCAGGAGGACAGGTTCGGAATGAATTCGGGATAGTACGCTTCACAGTAACGGATCCAGCCCGGCGAGCAGGAAGTGATCATCGGGAGAACGCCGCCCTTTGTAACGCGCTCCAACAGCTCATTGGATTCTTCCAGAATCGTAAGATCTGCACCGAAATTGGTATCAAATACATGGTCAAAGCCGAGCTTATAAAGCGAAGCCGCAAGCTTCCCTTCCACGTCCGTTCCCATCGGATAGCCGAACGCCTCGCCGAGCGAAGCGCGTACCGCGGGAGCCGTCTGAACAACAACAGTCTTTGTCGGATCGGATAACGCCGCCCAAACCTTATCGGTATCGTCCTTTTCGCTCAAAGCGCCGGTCGGACATACCGCAATACACTGACCGCACGATACACACGCACTGTCCGCTAAGTCCATATCAAATGCGCAAGAGATTTCGGTCTTGAAACCGCGGTTGTTCGCGCCGATCACGCCGATTCCCTGTGTCTTTGCACACGCGGCAACACAGCGGCGGCAGCTGATACACTTGTTGTTGTCTCTGTACATATGCTTCGCGCTGGTGTCGATCTCGTATTCGTTCATAACGCCGTCGAACGCGTTTTCGTCGTCTACACCAAGCTCGCGGCAAAGCGCCTGAAGCTCGCAGTTTCCGCTTCTTGCACAGGAAAGACATTTCTTTTTGTGATTGCTCAGCAAAAGCTGAAGCGTGGTTTTTCTGCTTTCGAGAACTGCGGGAGAATGTGTCAGGATATTCTTTCCTTCGTCAAACTTTGAAAGCGGGTATACACAGGAAGCAACCAAACTTCTCGCGCCGGTCATTTCAACCACGCAGATACGGCAGGCACCGATCTCGTTGATTTCCTTAAGCCAGCATAAGGTCGGGATTCGGATCCCGTTCATACGGCAGGCTTTAAGTATGGTCGTTCCCTCTTCAACGGCGTAATCCACGCCGTTAATTTTTATATTAACCATAATTAGACAATTCCTTTCTGAAATTACTGTTAAGCTTTTGAAACAGCGCCGAACTTACATTTTTCCATACAAGCGCCGCACTTAATGCACTTCGCAGGATCAATGTGATGCGGCTGCTTTACGGCACCGCTGATCGCGCCGACAGGACAAGCTCTCGCACATGCCGTACAGCCCTTACACTTATCCTCTTCGATCCGATAGCGAAGGAGCTTTTGGCATACGCCCGCGGGACAGGTCTTATCCTGTACGTGCGCAATGTACTCGTCCTTAAAATAGCGAAGCGTGGAAAGAACAGGGTTCGGAGCGGTCTGTCCGAGTCCGCAGAGTGAATTGTTCTTTATGTAATGACAGAGGCGTTCCATTTTATCGAGATCTTCCATGGTTCCGTTTCCGGAGGTGATCTTTTCAAGCATTTCATAAAGACGCTTTGTACCGATCCGGCAGGGCGTACATTTACCGCAGGATTCGTCAACCGTAAACTGTAAGAAGAATTTCGCAATATCAACCATACAGTTGTCTTCGTCCATTACAATCAGTCCGCCCGATCCCATCATAGAACCGATCGCGATCAGGTTATCGTAATCGATCGGAACATCGAGATGCTCGGGAGGAATGCAGCCGCCCGAAGGACCGCCGGTCTGCGCCGCTTTAAACGCTTTCCCGTTCGGAATACCGCCGCCGATCTCATATACAACCTCACGGAGCGTCGTTCCCATCGGGATCTCAACCAGACCGGTGTGTTTGATCTTTCCGCCGAGCGCGAATACCTTCGTGCCCTTTGACTTTTCGGTACCCATTCCCGCGAACCAATCGGCACCCTTCAGAATGATCTGAGGGATATTCGCGTAGGTTTCTACGTTGTTCAGGATTGTCGGTTTTGCGAACAAGCCGCTTTCCGCCGGGAACGGAGGACGAGGTCTCGGTTCGCCGCGGTTCCCTTCGATCGAGGTCATTAACGCGGTTTCCTCACCGCATACGAACGCGCCCGCGCCAAGACGAACGCCGAGATCGAAGTCAAAGCCTTTTCCGAAAATGTTCTTGCCTAAGAATCCCGCTTCACGAGCCTGATTGATCGCGATCTGAAGTCTCTGAACGGCGATCGGATACTCGGCACGAACATAAATGTAACCCTGCGTAGCGCCGATCGCGTAGCCCGCGATCGCCATTGCTTCAATCACAACGTGCGGGTCGCCTTCCAGAACGGAACGATCCATAAACGCGCCCGGGTCGCCTTCGTCAGCGTTGCAGCATACGTATTTCTGATCCGCGTTAGGTACAAGCTTTCTGGCGAGATCCCACTTGCGTCCCGTCGGGAATCCGCCGCCGCCTCTTCCGCGGAGTCCGGAATCGAGAACCGTCTTAATAACGTCCTCGGGAGTCATTTCGTTTAAGCATTTATAAAGCGCGAGATAACCGTCCTTCGCAACGTATTCGTTTACGTCCTCCGGGCTGATTACGCCGCAGTTTCTGAGCGCGACGCGCTTCTGCTTCTTATAGAAAGCGGTCTGGTCGTAAGGAATGATCCCGTCGGGCGTAACCGTTTCCTGATACAGATACTTTTCAACAACATTTCCCTTTACCAGATGTTCCTCTACGATTTCGGGAATTTGTTCGGGCTTTACCATGGAGTAGAAGCTGCCTTCGGGATAAACGATCATGATCGGACCGAGCGCGCAAAGACCGAAACAGCCGGTTTTTACCACTCTGATCTCCTGATCGAGTCCGTTTTTCTTGAGTTCTTCATTAAGCTTAGCGATAATCGCCGCGCTATCCGACGACGTACAGCCTGTACCGCCGCAAACCAAAACGTGACGGCCTTCCATAATCGGCGCCATCTCCGCCTTAATCGCCTGAAGCTTTTCTAAGCTCATCATAAGTATATTTTTCCTTTCGTATTAAGATTCGTATAGCGGATTATTCGGAATAGTTCGCGAGAATATCCCGAATTTCCTTTTCATCGCCGGTCAGTCTCCCGTAAACGTCGTCGTTGATCGTCATAACGGGGGCGAGACCGCAGGCGCCGATACAGCGGCAGTCATCAAGCGAAAACAATCCGTCGGGCGTAATTTCGCCGCCCTTGATTCCGAGAACCTTCTGAAGCGTATTGAATACATCGCCCGAGCCTTTTACATAGCAGGCGGTACCCAGACAGACGGAAATTCTGTACTTCCCCTTCGGATTCAGGGAGAACTGAGAATAAAACGTCGCAACGCCGTACACTTTTTCAAGCGGAATTCCCATTTCTTCGGAAATCATGGTCTGTACTTCAATCGGTAAATATCCGTACAATTCCTGCGCCTTCTGAAGTACAGGCATAAGCGCTCCCTTATCGTCCTTGTGCGCGGCAATCGTCGCTTTAAGCGCCTGCTCCTGTTCGGCAGTACCCTCGAAAGGCACAACGCATTTCTTAAATGCCATACTTGATCCTCCTTAAAATCTGTTAAGGCGATACCGCGGAACGCAGTATCTCCCTAAATAAAATCATAGAATAATTATATCACACATTTCGACAAAAATCTATACTAAACTTCAACTTCTTTCTTTTTCAGAACGTAAAATTTTTTGCGTTTTTTTTGTGCAATATATCAAAAATGATAACCGAATATGCCAAATCTGGCAAGGTTCGGGTACAAGCACTGCCGGACAATTCCGTTCGTCATGTGACCGTCCCACCGATCCGGATTCCATATATCCATTATATTATACCAAGCCTGTATTTAAACCTTCACGGACAGTTTTTCCGAATTGTACAGCGCCGCGCAAAATCTGCGCGGCGCTGTATGATACTTTTTCACGTCCAATTACGCAATTTTACGCAGTCTTTGTTTCGGTGTAATACTGCGCCTGCGCGGCGAACATCTCCGCGTAAATCCCGCCGGGCTTTTCCACCAGCTCATCGTGCGTCCCGTATTCCTTGATCGTGTCCTCGGCGAACACCGCGATCTTATCGCAGAATTTACAGCTTGAAAGCCGATGAGAAATGTAAATCGCGGTCTTTCCGCCGACCAGCGTGTTGAACTGGCGGTATATATCGTATTCCGCTACGGGATCGAGCGCCGCCGTCGGCTCGTCGAGGATCACGATCGGCGCGTTTCGGTACAAGGCGCGGCTGATCGCGGTTTTCTGCCGCTGACCGCCCGAAAGCTCCGTTCCCTTTTCGTCAAAGCTTTTGAACAGCGGCGTATCCAGTCCGTGCTCCAGCCTCTGCGCGTCGTCGTATAAGCCCGACTGCTTTAGGACTTCGTTGATCCGCTCGTTGTCCGACGCTTCCGAAAGCGCGATATTCTCCCGAAGACTGAACGCGAAAAGCTGAAAATCCTGAAAAACCACCGCGAACAGCTTCCGATATTCCTCCTCGGAATATTCCTTGATATTGACGCCGTCGATCAGGATCGCGCCCTCGGTCACATCGTACAGACGGCACAATAGCTTGATAAAGGTCGTCTTCCCCGCCCCGTTCAGCCCGACGATCGACAAATGCTCGCCCGACTTGATTTTGATATTGATATTTTTCAGTACGAAATTTTCCGAACGCGGATATTTAAACCCGACATTCACGAATTCAACGGTATGATCGCCGTCCTTTACGGAACGGTCTCCCTTCGTCATGGCGGCGGGATACTCCATGAATTCAATATACCGATGTGCGTAGGCGCATTTTTTGGAAACATCCTGAACGCCTGTTACAATTCGGTTCAGGCTCCAGTAAAACGTCCCCGAACCCGAAATACACATGGAAAAATCGCCGACCGTGATCGATTTCGTGAGCGCGAGATAGCCGATGTAAAAATAACTCAGCCCGTCGCGAAGCGCGTTCACAATATCCATCACCCATGAATTTTTACATTGCTTCCGACCGCGGTCCATCCATTCCGAGATCTGAAAATCAGCATAGGCATTTCCCTTTTCACACATCATGTCCGCGCTTTCGTAAAGCCGAATGTCCTTCCCGAGCTTATAATCCGCGAGACTGTACAATACATACCCGAAAATGCGGTTGAATTTCGCGAGGCGCAGAAAGAACTCATTTTCCAGTTTATTGTTTTTCGCGTTAAAGATTGTAATCAAGAACAGCGAGATCATCTGGATCGGGAGAAGCCAGGGACAGGTCAGAAGGATCAGCACCGATACGCCGCATAAAATTGCCGCTTGATGAAGGATTCCGACAAATGCGTCCAGTACGCCGCAGACCCCGCCGCTATACCAGCTCATGCCCTCCTTTGCTTTTTGCAGCGCGTCGAGTGCTTCGGGATTCTCGGTATGCTCAAAATCCATCGCCATGGCGTGGTCATTGATCTGTATGTCGATATATTCCTGGAACCACTCGTCGATCACGGAGATCACCTGTGAAACGAGGTTATTCAGGACATTGAACAGCATATGAAGCCCCACAAAGATCCCTACATATAAAGCCGCCCGCGACAGGTGCGTTTCCACGTCTCCTCCGCCGAGGATCGCGGCGACCTCGTCGATCACGAATTTCGGCATGATGACGTCGAGCATGGAATAGCAAAACGTATTCACGATTTTCACAAGATACAGCGCGAACAGAGCGGGTTTTTCCCGCCGGATCAGCCCCAGCATGAACCGCAGCGTTTCGCCGGTCACGGATTTTTTCTCTTTTTTACGCATGAGCCGCCACCTCCTCGGGATTTTCGATATAATACTGTGCCTGAATTTTAAACATTTCCGCGTAAGCGCCGCCCTGTTCGAGAAGCGCATGGTGCGTTCCAAGCTCGACCAGCTCGCCGTCCTTGAACATGGCGACCTCATTGCAGAATTGCGTCGAGCTTAACCGATGGCTTATGTACACGGCGGTCTTCCCGCCGATGAGCTGATCGAAATCGCCGTACAATTTGCTCTCCGCGAGCGCGTCCAAAGCCGCCGTCGGCTCGTCCAGCACCACGACGGGCGCGTCCTTATAAAGTGCCCGGGCGAGCGCCAGCTTCTGACATTCCCCGCCCGAAAGATTCGTTCCGTCGTCGCTGATGATCTTTGTGATCTCGGTATCGACGCCCGCCGAAAGCTCCTTCAGCTTTTCCGCCATGCCTGCGTCGTTCAGGCATTTTTCCGCAAGCGACTTGTCGGTCTGATCGGGCACCTGCATGGAAACATTTTCCGACAGCGGAAAGGCGAACAGGTTCACGTCCTGAAACACGGGAGAAAAGATCCGATAATAGCTCTTTTTACTGTATTCACGAACATTGACGCCGTTCAGGAGAATTTCGCCTTCGGTCGGCTCATACAGGCGCAGCAGAAGCTTGATAAACGTCGATTTCCCCGCCCCGTTCAGCCCGACGACCGCGAGCCGCTCTCCTGCACGCAAAGTCAGAGAAAGATTTTTCAGCGCGTAGTTCTCCGCCTTCGGATAACGAAAGGACACGTTTTTAAACTCAAATTCGTAACGGTCGTATTCCGGGACAGGCTTTCCCTCGTCGGGATCGCCGCCCTCGAGATCGAGAAAGCTCCGCCAGTCGTCCACCTCACGGCTCCGCTGTAAAAGATCGGCGACGCTGTCCATGATATTCCAGATATGGGAGTAAAAGGTTGCGGCGGAGGCAACATAAAAGCTGAAATTCCCGAGCGTGATCTCGCCCCTTGTCGCCAGATACAGCAGCCAGCCATACACGAGAAGCTGACACACGGCAAAGCAGACGTTCGATACCGTCCCCGAAGCAAGCCAGATCTTCGCATTTTTGATCTGCGCCCGATACCGTTCCTTTTTGATTTCGCGGTACTTCTTCGTCAGCCACTTTCGCAGCCCGAACATTCGGATATCCTTCGCCGCCGTGAAATCGCAGGCGGTATTTCGCATATAATCGTCTCTGCGCCACCAGTTCGCGAGCGGATCCCAGACCACTCTTTTCGCCTTCGCGTTTGCGTAATTCTTCGTCGCGAAACCGATCGCCGAAAGCACGATCAGAATCAGCATGATCCACGGATTCAATGTCCCCATAATGATAAGCCCGACCGCCGCGACCGCCGAATATTCCAAAAGGTTTACCGTCTGGTGCATCATGCCCTCGATCCCGGCATTGTTGGAATTCGCGGCATTTCCCGCTTTCTGAAAACAGTCCATAATATCGGGGTCTTCGACGTTCTGATAATTCATGGTCATGATCTTTCGGTTTTTCTGAACCAGCATTTTCAGGCGAACAAAGACATAATACCCCCATTTGCTGCCCACCCATGTACTCGCCATGGTGGAGACGATCTGAATCGCCGTGATGATCCCCATGAGATAAAGGAGGTTTTCCCAGCCGCCCTCCCCTGTGATCATATCGATCACGAATTTTGAGATAAACGTCCAGAGATAATTCATCAGCGGCGCGCAAACGATCCCGACGGGGATATACAGCATAAATTTCGGCACGAGCCGGAACATATTCCCAAGCACATACTTCATATTGGAGAATAACCCGTATTCCTTATGATAGGGATTTTTGTTTTCTTCCTTTTTCTTTTTCATCTGCTTAATCTCCTCCTTTCTTTAAAAACGGCAGATCATTTTTCTGAAACCACGGCTTTGTGTTGGTACCCATCTGAAACTGAAATCCGCTCGGCATATTCAGAAGTGAATCCGCTGCCGAGAGAAGCATCAATACCGTAACTGTTAAAGACCCGTGGCAGGTATAGGCTTTTTCCGAGCTGTCGTTTTCGTTGATTACGGACAGCTCAATAAAAGGCTTGTTCCCCTTGCCGCCGATCGCGCAAAGATAATCAAACGCTTTTTCCGTCTTTTCCTTGGACAGGTTCAGTCGGTTCGCCGCCACAGACGCCTTTACCACATCGCCGTCCTTCAAGGAAAGCATATAGAACAGGATTTTCAGATTCCCGACATCACCCAGAAACGCGAACAGCGGCGCGAACCGTTCCGCGTCTCCGAGCCGCTTCGCAAAACCGTCAGGCGGATTTTTCATCAGGGTAAAAAACCGCAGATCCTCGTTCAGCCGAAAATAGCTGAATCCCGCGTCATCGCTGATCTCAGAGACCAAATGCGACTGAATGTTTTCGTACCTCGGAAGCGGATACCAGCCGCCTGTCCCGTCCCAGGACGAGATCTGTGCCGCCCAAGCCATTTCAAAGATCGCATCGAAAATCGCGTCTTTGGACAGCTTTTTCTCTTTTAATTCATCAAAGACCCGCTGTTCGATCGAACGCGCCCGTTCCGCCCTGCCGTAAAGATAATCGATACTTACCTCGAAAAAATCCGCGATCCTCGGGAGAAGGTCTCCGTCGGGAAAGCTTCCGTTCTCCCATTTTGACACTGCCTGCGGGCTTACTCCGAGATTCACCGCAAGCGTTTCCTGTGTAATGCCGCGCTCCTTGCGAAGATTCTGAAGCTGCGAGGAAAATACGCTCGGCTGTGACATTCAAATACCCCCTTTTATCTTTTCATCCGCCTTGCTTTCGACGGTGTACTTCCGTTTCATTGGTCACAGTATATCACAATTATTGGTTGTTGTAAATCGTTTATTTCTACTTTGGTTTTATATTTGGTTGCAAAATCCCGATTTTTCTACCAGCGGTAGAGATTCGGATGTAATTCAACCGAAGATATACCGTGACAATTCTTGACCGTTCATAATATAAGTGCAGCTTTTTGTGAAAAGGTTGACAGTTTTTTTAAAATTTTTTTGGAAGCTTCCGCTCTCTGCGTAAAACGTTTTCCCTCTAACTACTCCCCTCTTCTTTTTCCCATTTTTCGACAATTACTCTATTTTTTTCAAAGACCCAAATTATCGAAAACCGCATTCCGGCGGGATTTTCGGGTTCTTTTTCTTCTCCGTTTTCCGGAACCGTAAAAATTTTGCTTTTTTCTTTTGACATTTTTTTGTGGAAAATATTGCCAAATGTCGGAATCCGTGCTAAAATAAAATTTACCGACTCAAGTCGGCAATATATGCGGGGCGTTACGGTACCCGTGAAAAGAATGGAAGGTATAACAATTGTGGAAAAAGTGAAAGTTCTGATCGGAGATGACAGCCGCGAGTTCGGGCTGACCTGGGCAAGTCTGCTGAAAGCGGACGGAATGTACGCAATCACACGGCAGAAAAGCGGACGTGTTCTGCTTGAATCGGTGAAAACGGAAATGCCCGATCTGCTGATCATTGACGCCCGAATGAACGACATGAACGCGTCGGAGCTTCTGGGCGAGATCCGCCGAAATCTCGGCAAACTTCCGATCACGGTGGTCGTCTCCGATTACGTCTCGCCGTTTCTGGAGCGGGAGGTGCTGGAAGCGGGCGCGGATTCGTTTCTCTCCAAGCCGCTCGCCGCGGAGGAGATCGTGAGAAAGTGCAAAGCGCTTTGCCGCTTCCGCAGCGGCGCGCTAGGGGATCGGAGCGGGCAGAGTCATCGGAATTTAGAGGTAGTCGTGACCGATCTGATCCGACAGTTCGGGATCCCCGCGCACCTGAAGGGCTATCACTATCTGCGAACCGCGATCCTGATGACGCTTCAGGACAAAAATATCCTTGAAAGCGTTACGAAGGATCTGTACCCGTCCGTCGCGGAATATCACGGTACGACAGCTTCACGGACGGAACGCGCGATCCGTCACGGGATCGAAATTGCGTGGGAGCGCGGCGACAAAAACGCAATTGCGTTATTTGGCGGAAAAGATCGGAAAAAACCGACCAATTCGGAATTTATCGCCATGATCTCCGACCGCCTGCGGCTCGAATATTGCTCGGGAATGAGAATGTAATAGATTCGTACAACAGAAGGCAAGGAAGAATATAGAATGAGGAATCACCAACCCCCGCCGTAAGGAATTGCGGCGGGGGTTGGTGATTATTACAGTTTTTCGTTTTCAACAAATAAAAACAAAGGTAAGTCCTTGTTCTTGGTCTTACCGTCATAGGAAACGGGTTCTTCCGCCCGTTTTAACAGGAATCCATGCTTGGCGGCGATATTGAAATAATAAGACATCGGACGATGAAAGTGTTCCGTTTCTCCCCAAAAGTCTTGTGTAAAATGATATGGCTCAATATATTTTTTTACTGATTTTGCGTAGCGGTAACCGTTTTCATCTTTCAGCCAATCACAGTCGTAAAAAGCGGGATGAACGATCGAATAATAAAAGATTCCGCCCGTTTTAAGGATCCTGCTGCATTCCGAAAACACATGATCAATATTTTCAACGTCCATAAGCACTTGATTACAGAAAACAATGTCAAACGAACCGTCTGCATAATGCAGCGGCTTTGTTATATCCGAGACCGCAAAATCGGACAAAGGATATTTCATACGCGCCATTTCAATCATCTTTTCGGAACCATCAATCCCGATAACCTCCGCTCCGACGCTTCTGAAATATTCCGTATAAAATCCGTATCCACAGCCCAGATCCAGCAATTTTTCTCCATTCAATCGCTGAAATCTTGCTGCAACGACTTTCTTATTGACTGCCGAAAATTCGGAATACTCCTGTTCTTCGGTATATTTCTCCGCCGCACGATCCCAGTCGCTCATGATCTTGTCTCCCGCTCAAATGCAATTAAGCCAATATCGTATATCTCCTAAAAAATAATCTCCGAAACATCGTCCGCGATATGATAGCACATTTCCTCATGCACGTTCACATCTTTCGCGATCTGATCGGGCAGAAGCCGGATATATTTCACTTCCGCGTTGGCAAGCAAAATTCCGCCGCGGTCAAAAAGCTCGGAATTGATCGTAATGAATTTTGAACTGTCGCGCGTTACGATCCCGCGTCCGATCAGCGGCTCGTTATAAGGGACGGGTTTTCTGAATTTTACCGAAAGAGAAATCGTAACGCCGAAGTCGTTTTCCGAATTTTTTGCCCACATCGCGCGAAGCCCCATTTCGTCCAGCATGGTGGAGATCAGCCCGCCGTGAACGCGCTGCGGAAAGCTCTGGTGCTCCGTCCGATACATAAACGGCGTTACAACGCTTCCGTCCTCCATGGTGTAAAACTGCGCCCGAAGCCCTTCCCGGTTGTCCATTCCGCAAATAAAGCACATTCTGCTGTTGTTCTGTTTTTGGATCACTTTCATTTTGCGCACTCCTCCGTTTTAAAAAGTCTCCTTATTATGAACGGTTCTCCGTATTTTCCCGAGACTTTTCGGAATTTATTTGCATATCGTCGAAATTCTCCTGTCCCCGCCGCGTTAAGTACAAATTGATCCCCAGACCGATCAGGATCGGCAGATAGAAGGTCAGAAAGCGCCACACAAAAGTGGAAAATCCGGTATAACTGCCAAAAATCTTACTGAAAAAAGCGGCATAGCTTCCCTCCGCCGCGCCAAGCGCGCCGGGAAGCGGTACAAAGGAGGAGATCATCAATACAAATGACTGACAGGCGGTGATCGTAAAAAGATCGGTCTCGTTCATTCCGAAACCGAGATAGATCACATAAGTGATGCTGAAATACAAAAACAGCTGCACAAAGGTCAGCGCACACATTTTCAGGATCAGCAGCGGCTTACTTTTGATAAAAAGGAAATGCTCATAATATTGTTCCAGGGTCTGATCCACGGAGACGATCTTTTCTTCGGGATCTTTAAAGATCCGCAGTTTTCCAAGCAGATACACAATGCCGTGCGCGAGCTTTGTCGTCGGCGTCCGGAAAAACGATACCATAAATAACAGCAGAATGACGGCGGTATTGATCAGAAAACCGATGATCACAAGGACGGTAAGCCCCTTAAATTCGCCTTCCCGAAACAGCGGAAGCTTAAAGATCAAAAAGAGAACGGAATAAACGGTCAAGACGAACTGATAAACGATAAAACGCGAAATAAGCGCCGTCATTGCCGCACTGAGCGGAATCCCGCGCTTTACATAATAATACGCCTGCATGGGCTGTCCGCCCGACGCAAAAGGTGTAATGCAGTTAAAATACTGACCGATGATCGTTACAAAAAGCGAATCCTGAAACCTTGCCTGCGGAGCAATGCTTTTCGCCGAAATATGAAGCGTGACTGATTCCAAAACCCAATAGCCGAAAATGCAGCATACCGCGAGCAGCAAAAATCCGAAATTTACAGTCGTGATTGAGCGCACAAGATTATCAACGCCGTCAAAACAGAAGATATAGACCAGCATTACCAAAAAAGCAAAGCCGCAAATGATCAGATTAAGCTTGTTGTTTTTTTTCTTCATTTATATTATGTCCTCCGCGGTGCGATCGAATCGGAACTGCCGATGTATACTATACCTTATTTCACGGAATTTGTCAATTATTTTCGGGGAATTGACAAACGCGTTACCTTCTCCGTCCGCCTCCGCCATGCCGCCCGCCGCTGCTGGAGCGGTGCGTGGAGGAACGGTGTCCCGAGGAATGGGAACCGGACGAGTTGGATTCAACCCGAACATAAGAACGAATAAAGGTATCCTTTTTTTCTTCGCTGTATTGGATCGAATCGGTCACCAAGTAATTCGTCGCGCCTTTTTGAGGCTTTAGTTCGTAACGCCTTTTTATATTATGAACAAAAGAAACGGTAAACATCGCCGAAAAAATACCCCACCAAGGAGAGGACAGAATGGCCATTCCAAGAAGATCCCCAAAGGATTTAGAACCGGAATCATATTCCGAATAACGCTTTACCGCTTTGCAGAAGTAATAAACGGCATTGTAATAGTTTCCGTCTTTCAGATCATCGTAAAAATAATCAAAAGTCCGTTCAATGTCCTGATCGGTAAAAAGATCAATACAGCATCCACTCGTCGAGATCCAGTCATATTGCGTATCGTTATTGATCAGGAGCAGAATCCCGTCCCCATTGATCCCGCAAAAGCTCTCCAGAAACAGATCCGCGTAGTCGATCACCTGCGCGTCGGTTTTGGATTCACCGACATTGTCGGAGATCACGACGCACACGCTGAATCCCATCTCACGAACGAGCTCGGTGATCATGGGAAAAAGTTCTTTTTTCTCCGCTTCCGAAAGCGATCCGTCCAAGTCATAAAGCGCCGCCGTATCGTCGGAAACGCTTTGCCGGTAGCAGCCGCTCAGCTCGGCTGACGCGGGAACTGCATTTATCACAAGGAAAAAGAAGACAAACAATAGCAAAACAAGTTTTTTCACAGATATCATCCTAACACGAAAAGTAATAAAGTAATGAAAGAAATCCCCACCGCAACACCTGCCGCGCACAGACCAAGCTTCAGTTTATCGAGCGGAAGACGGCCGGAAAATTTTCCCGTTTGTCCGTTCATGGCATAGCAGTAAAGCTGATTTTTATAATAATAGGAAAGAAACCACACGGGAAGAAGCGCGTATGTCCAGTTTACGCCGGTCACTTTAAAGTCGCTCTTCGTGATCTTCAGCGAGGAATATTGTTTCGCCGAAGATTTAAACGCCGTGAGCGCTTCCTCGAAAACCCGCTGCTTGATTCGGGGAAAGACCTGTTCTTTCGGCACATCGTACTTTTCCGCGTTATGCCCCGAAAGATAAGACATATCAAAATCCGTCAGCTTTGTATAATCAAACGGCTCAATATTTTCCATCAGAAGGTCGGCGGCTCTTGCCGATCCGTCCGCGGGAACGCCGCGGCAGACCATGCTTCCCTTTCTCTCCACGAGGTATTCCTTTACAAAAACACGGGTGGTGCTTCCGCTGCGCGATCTTGTCGAAATCGTTCCGATCGCTTCAAGCTCTCCTTCTACGCGGCAGTCCGCCAGCCAGAACGGAACATAGATCCCTTTCATCTCCGCCAGAGTCCGTTCGCTTTTAAAACTTTTCGGTACAAAGAACCGCTTTCCGCTCCACTCCTTAAAAGAAGCCTCCGCAAACTCGCGCGTCATGGAAAATGGGATCAGCTTGCTCGGGCAGAATTCTCCCGAAAGCTTCCCCGCCAGAACGACGGGACTGTTGCAGTAGTGACAGCGCACGGATACCGTATTTTCATAATCGGTAAAAATCCCCGCGCCGCAGGACGGGCAGTTATACAATACGTTTTGATCCCGCCATTTCTCATTTCGCCGCTTTACGAGGTTTTTTTCCTCCTCGGTAAAGCTTTCACGTTCCGTAAGCTCGTCCTCGGTAAAGTGCTGATCGAGAGTCTGTTTATCAAATGCCGAACCACAAAAATGACAGGTGAACAGCTGCGACAGCGTGTCAAATTCAAGCGGCGCTCCGCAGGCGGGGCATTTGTACGCGACCGATTTTGTCTCCATAGAATGCTTTCCCTTTCCGTAATCGTCCAAAGATGTTTTTTATCCGAGAAGCCCCGCTTTCCGCACTGCCTCTAAAATTGTTTTCTCAAGCTCCGATTCCAGTCCCTTATCCTGAATTTTCCGCCGAACGGCATTTTCGTGCGTTTGTTCTTCCTTGCCGTGAACGACGACCCTTCGGTAAAGGATCCCGCGTTCGGGATTGCAGATCGGTGATTTTAACCGGGTTTCCAGGTCGTTCAGATGATCCATGCCGCACGGAAGAGATCCGAAAATTTCAAAATATGCCGAGCTTGCGCGGCAGATCCCCATCACGACCTCCTTTGGGATAAGCGTGCGGCTTAAAATATGAGAGTCAATATAATAGCTTTCGAGCGAGGTATAGCGGAAATCCCTTCCGAACGAAAGCG
This sequence comes from uncultured Ruminiclostridium sp., assembly GCA_964456025.1. Taxonomy (GTDB): domain Bacteria; phylum Bacillota; class Clostridia; order Oscillospirales; family Ruminococcaceae; genus Ruminiclostridium_E. Next base: position 5,173 of record CAYVZH010000014.1, on the reverse strand, counting down.
TGACCGCGTCCGCTCCCGCTTCCCTTGCGCCGATCGCGCCGATACAGCCGATCAGCGCCTTATTTAAGGGACATATATCAATAGACTGCGCAAATTCCTTGTGAAACCACCGGATCAGCTTTTCCATCGGTCTTGTCTCGGCGGAAAAGAAGCCTGTCAGACGGATCACGGATATGTACCGAAGAAGTCCCGAGCTTTTCAGGCGGAGCAGGATCGCCGGCGCGCTGTATTCATCGGCGTACAGCTCAATCAGAATATTTTGCTCTCGGCTCAGCGTCTGAAACAGGTGCGAAAGAGAATACGGAACGCTTACGAACGCGAATCGCCGATCCTTACAGTACAAAAGATCCGCCTCGTTTTCAATCCGAAAAATATATCGCTCCGAAAAATCCTCGCCGTCAAGAAAAGAAAGCGTACTTCGACCGATCTCGATATAATCGGTTCCGCATTCCTTCAGTGCGTTCAAATAAGAAAAAATATGGTTTTTTTGAACAAATTCCGTGTTCAGCGGCATATAAGATAGGGTACGGTCAATCACAGCAGCCATAACGATGTTCCTTTCCATCAAAAGGGAGAGTTTCCCCGAAGCGTTCGCTTCGGATTTTTGTACGGTTTTCCGGAAATTGCACGGTCGGTTCTGTATATCGGGAATTCCTCACATAAAAACCAACGCGGGAAGAAACGGCAAAATCTATCAATGCCAAAGTATGCGTAGCATACCGCGAACGATCTCTGAGCTGTCGTATTATGCCGATGATCCGAGGACCTCCTTTCAGCGGTACGGTCTCGGCTCAATAAAAATATTATATCATTACCGAAAGACGATTTCAAGCGTTTTTCGGAAAAAAGACGGTTTTCCGAAAATTGGCGTGCTGCCGTTACAGCACCTTCCATGGATTTTCCTCTCCTTTTTCCTCTAAAAGGCAACTTTCGACAGAGGCGTGAACCATGTCCTTCACGTCGCGATCGGTATAAAATGCCATATGCGGGGTCACGATCACGTTCGGGAAGCTTTTGAGAACCGCGAGCGGACGGTTGATCAGCACGTCCGATTTTCGGTCATAATAATACATCCCGAACTCGTCCTCCACGACGTCGAGCGCCGCCGCGCCGATCTTCCCGCTTTCGATCCCTTCGATCAGTGCCTCGGAATCCACCAGAGAACCGCGCGCCGTATTGACGAGGATCGCTTTATCCTTCATTTTTGCGATCGTTTCCCGATTGACCATGTGGTAATTATCGTCGGTAAGCGGCAAGTGCAATGAAATCAGGTCACAGCTCCGCCAGATCTCCTCCATGGACACGTACCGCGCGTATTGCCTCGTTTCGTCGTTTTCGTACTTGTCACAAGCAAGTACCGTACAGCCGAATCCCGAAAGATGACGCGCGACCGTTCGCCCGATCCGTCCCGTTCCGACGATCCCGACCGTCATCGCGGAAAACTCTCTTCCCTGAATTCCCGGAAGCGTATAGTCCTGAATTTCTGAGCGCTGCATAATCCGTTTCATTTTTCGCGAAGCCATCAGCATCAGCATGATCGCGTAATCCGCGACGCCGTCCGGCGAATAAGAGGCATTGCTCAGCTTTAAGCCAAGTGCGGCGGCTTCTTTTACGTCGACATGGTCATAACCGATCGTACGAGTGGAGATCATGCGGATCCCGAGCCGTTTTATTTCCCGAAGAAGCGGCGCGTCAAGCGGAGTCGTCAGAATACTGATACAGTCGTACCCCGCCGCCTGACCGATCGTCTCCATAGTCGGCGCGCTCCGACAGATCCCGAGCGTTACGCCTGTCCGCTTCGCCTCCTCCGTAAAATGCTCCGCCTCATCAAAATCACGATAGCTGAATACAAAAATTTTCATGAAAAAATCATTCCTTTCCGAATACAAACAAAAAACTTTGCTTTTCATGATTCGTTCTTCCAAATTATAGCATATCTTTCCCAAAAAATCAAGGGAAATCCACAGCCAAAACCCGATCACGAAAAACTGCGGCCTTCCTTTTTCGCTGTTTCCGGACGGGTATTCATAAGGTGTTGAGAATTTTCGTAAAATCAACCGCTTAACAGCGGAAAAAAGTCAAATAATTGTCTATTTTTCCGCTTGAAACAAGGCAGAATATCATGTATAATGAATGGAAACGGTAAAAAGAGTTTTTATATGGGGAATTTTATTTTATGACTGAGAAATATTTGAATTATTTTAACATTTGCTCTTTTCTGCTTCTTTTTCTGCTGCTGGCTTCTACGATCCTTCGGAAAATGACAAAAGGGAAAACAAACCGCACGCTTTTGATCATGACGGGTTTTACCATGATCGCGACGATTGCCGATCTTTTTTCCGTCATGCTGAACGATCGGAGCGGAGCACTCGTTAATTATTCGCTGCATTTTCTTTACCTTTTCTGCAACACTCTCGTCCCCTTCGTTTTCTGCATTTATATCATTCTGTTTACGGATACGTGGCATATTCTGTGCACCAACAAGCCGCTTCTGATTTTCTTCTATTTTCCTGCTGCCGTGGTCGCGGCTGCGTTTTTGCTGAATCCGTTTATGAAGATCATTTTTTATATTGATCCCGACGGGCATTATATTCGAGGATCATGGTTTCTTATCATGCATCTCGTTTCCTCTTTCTATGTTCTGTTTGGGATCATTTATATGTGCGTATTTCATAAGCTTTTTTCACCGCACCAGTTTTTCGGACTGATCATGGTTTTCCCGATCTCGATCATCGGCGTTGCGATCCAGCTTCTCGATACGACGGTAAGAACCACCCTGCTCTCCTACACGCTCGGGATTCTTTTTATCACCATGATGATCAGCCGCCCCGAGGAAACGATCGATCACATTACGGGACTCCGGAAATTCAGCGCTTATGCCGAGGAAATGCGCCGGAATTTCATCAATAAAAAACAATTTGACGCAATCCTTATCAACATCGCAAATTATTCGATCATTTACAGCGTTCTCGGCTATGCGGGGACGAACGATCTTTTAAGAAAGCTAGCTGATGAGCTGAACCGCATGAACCGCAACTTAAAGCTTCACGCCGATCTTTATTACCTCGGAAACGGACGCTTTGTTGCCGCGCTTGAAGAAAACAAACGGTCAAGAACCCCGACCGCAGCGAGTTGGATCAACGAATCCCTGAAATCAACCGTCTCGGTCAACCACATGAATTTCAGCCTTGTGGGTTATATCTGTACGGTAAGCTGTCCGGAAGATATTGAGGATTTTCAGACGCTGAATATGTTCGGAGAAGAGCTTGACCGCCGAAACGGTTATACGGGCGACGTTCTCCGTGCCGCTGATCTTTTGGTAAAAAACCGCTTTGATATTATGCAGGAACTGGATTCGATCATTGAACACGCGCTCGCCAACAACAGCTTTATGGTCTATTACCAGCCGATCTATTCCATTAAAGAAAAGAAATTCCGCTCCGCTGAGGCGCTCCTTCGCTTAAAAGACGAGAAATACGGCTTTATCTCCCCCGAGCTGTTTATCCCCGCCGCCGAACGCAGCGGCGCCATTCACGCGATCGGGAACTTTGTTCTGGAGGAGGTCTGCCGCTTCATCGCAAGCGAGGACTTTCAAAAGCTTCATCTCGAATATATTGAGGTAAATCTTTCGGTAGCGCAGTGTATGCAGAGCGGTCTGGCGAAGGATGTCCTGAAAACGCTCGAAAAATACAATATCTCCTCCGATAAGGTCAACCTCGAGATCACTGAGACCGCCGTGTCCTACTCGCAGCACGTACTCGACGAAAATCTGCGACTGCTCGCGGACTCCGGAATCAGCTTCTCGCTCGACGATTACGGAACCGGCTATTCCAATATCCGCCGGGTTGCTTCTCTGCCGCTAAAGCTTGTAAAACTGGATAAAACCTTTACGAATCTGGACGAAAATCCGAAAATGATTATCGTTCTTGAAAACACCATTCGCATGATTAAAGACATGGATTTGGAAATTATTGTCGAAGGAGTGGAAACACAGGAACTCGTAAACCGTTTCTGTAAGCTTGAATGTGATTATATTCAGGGATTCTATTACTCGAAGCCGATTCCTCGCGAGGAGTTCGTCCGGTTCATCAGCGAATCGTTAAACTGTTAAAAAAATGAAATCCCGCTCATTGCATTTAAAAGCGAAAGGAATTACGAATGCTTGACTTTACCAATGATTATTCCCGCGGCGCGCATGAAAAGATCCTGCAAAAGCTGATTGAGATCAACAACGAAAGCTTTCCGGGATACGGAAGCGATCCGTACAGCGAATCCGCGAAACAAAAGATAAAGGAAAGCTGCCGCTGCCCCGACGCGGAAATTTTCTTTCTATCGGGCGGGACGCAGACCAATCAGGCGGTGATCGCTTCTCTGCTCCGCCGCCACGAAGGCGTGGTCGCGCCGGAAACAGGACATATCGGCACTCACGAAGCGGGCGCGGTCGAATATACGGGTCATAAGGTCTTAGCGCTTCCCGCAAAAGAAGGAAAGCTTTCCGCCGATACGCTTGAAGCTTATCTGACCCGGTTTTACAGCGACGAAAACCGCGAGCATACGGTATTTCCCGGAATGGTTTATCTTTCCCACCCGACGGAATACGGAACGCTTTATACCAAATCTGAATTAAAGCGTCTTTCGGAAATTTGTGTCAAAGCGAAGATTCCGTTGTACGTGGACGGCGCGCGGCTGGGTTACGGACTTTCCTGCCCGCAGACAGACGTTACGCTCGTCGATCTCGCGGAATACTGCGATGTTTTTTATATCGGCGGAACAAAGGTCGGCGCGCTCTGCGGCGAAGCAGTCGTTTTTACAAAAAAGAACACGCCGCCTCACTTTATGACGCTGATGAAGCAGCACGGCGCGCTTCTCGCCAAAGGCTGGCTTCTCGGAGTCCAGTTTGACGTGCTTTTTACCGACGGTCTGTATTTTAAGATCGCAAAACACGCGATCGACATGGCGGATCGGCTTCGCGCCGCGTTCGGGGAAAAGAATTACACATTTTACGCCGATTCCCCGACCAATCAGATCTTTATCACGCTTGAAAACGATCGCCTGCAACAGCTTCGCGAAAAGGTTTCCTTCAGTTTTTGGGAACAACTTGACGAAAACCATACCGTGGTAAGATTCGCGACAAGCTGGGCGACTGAAGAAAAAGAGGTTGATGAGCTGATTG
>CAYVZH010000013.1:0-60471 GCA_964456025.1 uncultured Ruminiclostridium sp. | reverse complement strand
AACGAGACCGGTGATTTCAACGGTATCGTTGGTCTTTAAGATACCGCGCTCAACTCTACCGGTAGCAACGGTGCCGCGTCCGGTGATCGTCATCGTATCCTCAACCGGCATTAAGAACGGCTGATCCGCCTTACGGTCAGGAGTCGGGATATATTCGTCAACCTGCTTCATCAGTTCAAGAATGCAAGCGTACTCGGGCGCGTTTACGTCCTGGCTCGCGCAGTCAAGCGCAACCTTCGCGGAACCGCGAACGATCGGAATATCATCACCCGGGAAGTCATTCTTGGTAAGAATGTCTCTGATGTCCATTTCAACGAGGTCGAGAAGCTCTTCGTCATCAACGTCGTCGCACTTGTTGATAAATACGACCATCGCCGGAACGCCTACCTGGTGCGCAAGAAGGATATGCTCTCTGGTCTGCGCCATAGGACCGTCGGTACCCGCAACAACAAGGATCGCGCCGTCCATCTGAGCCGCGCCGGTGATCATGTTCTTGATATAGTCCGCGTGGCCGGGGCAGTCAACGTGCGCATAGTGACGGTTGTCGGTTTCGTATTCAACGTGAGCAGTATTGATCGTGATACCGCGCTCTCTCTCCTCGGGAGCCTTATCGATCATATCATACGCTTCAAACTTTGCCTGACCCTTCAGCGCGAGAACCTTCGTAATCGCAGCGGTTAAAGTGGTCTTGCCGTGGTCAACGTGACCGATGGTCCCAATGTTTACATGGGGCTTGGTACGCTCGAAATGCTGTTTTGCCATTTTTGTTTCCTCCTAAAGTGAAATTGGATTTCTTATATTTACTATTGTATCAAAAAAATGTTAAAAATACAAGAGGTTTTTGGAAATTTTTTTATTATTCCTTGTTTCTCTTGCTCATAATGCCCTCAGCGATGTTCTTCGGAACCTGCGTATAGCTGTTCGGCTCCATAACATACTGACCGCGGCCCTGTGTTTTCGAGCGGAGGTCATTTGAATAACCGAACATCTCAGAAAGCGGAACCAGCGCGTTGATCTGCTTTACGCCGTTTCTGTCCTCCATGCCCTGGATCGTTCCGCGGCGTGAGCTTAAATCGCCGATAACGTCGCCCATATATTCTTCGGGGACAATAACAACGACCTTCATGATCGGCTCTAAGATTACAGGGCTGCCCTTCTTGCAGGCGTCCTTGATCGCCATTGAACCCGCGATCTTAAATGCCATTTCCGAAGAGTCTACTTCGTGGAACGAGCCGTCGTAAAGCGTAACCTTTAAGTCAACCACGGGATAGCCCGCAAGCACGCCTGCCTGCATCGCGCCCTGAATACCCGCGTCAACCGCAGGGATATATTCCTTCGGGATCGCGCCGCCGACAATGCTGTTGATGAACTCATAGCCCTTGCCGGATTCGTTCGGCTCTACGCGGATCTTAACGTGACCGTACTGACCTTTACCACCCGACTGACGCGCGTATTTCGTATCGGATTCGGCAGGCGCGGTAATCGTTTCCTTATACGCTACCTGCGGCGCGCCTACGTTCGCTTCAACCTTAAATTCACGCAGAAGTCTGTCTACAATGATTTCAAGGTGAAGCTCGCCCATGCCGGCGATAATGGTCTGACCCGTTTCCTGATCTGTCCATGTCTTAAAGGTCGGATCCTCTTCGGCAAGCTTCGCAAGCGCGAGCGCCATCTTTTCCTGACCGGCCTTTGTTTTCGGCTCGATTGCGAGGTCAATAACCGGATCCGGGAACTCCATGGATTCCAGAATAACGGGGTGATTCTCGTCGCAGAGCGTATCGCCGGTCGTGGTGTTCTTTACGCCGACAGCCGCCGCAATATCACCGCAGTAGCAGACCTCAAGATCCTGTCTGTGGTTCGCGTGCATCTGAAGAATGCGTCCCATACGTTCTTTCTTATCCTTGGTCGCGTTTAAGACGCTTGAACCCGCTTCAACCATACCCGAATAAACACGGAAGAAGCAGAGCTTTCCGACAAACGGGTCGGTTGCGATTTTAAACGCGAGCGCGGAGAACGGCTGATCGTCGCCCGCGTGACGTTCGGTTTCCTCGCCGGTCTCGGGATCAACACCCTTGATCGCGGGAATATCGAGCGGAGAAGGCATATAATCAACGATCGCGTCAAGCAGCTTCTGAACGCCCTTGTTTCTGTACGAGGTTCCGCAGGTGACAGGAACCATGTCGTTCGCAATGGTCGCCTTACGGATACACGCCCTGATCTCTTCGGTCGTGATCTCCTCGCCCTCGAGGAACTTGTTCATGATCTCTTCGTCCTGATCGGAGATCGCTTCCAGCAGATTTTCTCTGTACTTTTCAGCGATTTCCTTCATATCGGCAGGAATCTCCTCGACTCTCATATCCTTGCCGAGATCGTCATAATAAATATCGGCGTTCATTTCAACGAGGTCGATGATCCCGCGGAAGGTATCCTCCGCACCGATCGGAAGCTGGATCGGGACAGCGTTTGTTTTCAAACGTTCCTTCATCATATTGACAACGTTATAAAAATCGGCACCCATAATGTCCATTTTATTTACGTATGCCATTCTCGGAACATGATACTTGTCAGCCTGATGCCATACAGTTTCGGACTGCGGCTCAACACCGCCCTTTGCACAAAAAACCGTAACAGAACCGTCAAGCACTCTCAGAGAACGTTCAACCTCTACCGTGAAGTCAACGTGACCGGGAGTATCGATAATATTGATTCTATGCTCTTTCCAGTATGCAGTAGTCGCGGCGGAGGTAATCGTAATTCCTCTTTCCTGCTCCTGCTCCATCCAGTCCATTGTCGCGCTTCCGTCATGAGTTTCACCGATCTTATGGTTGATACCGGTATAAAAAAGGATTCGCTCGGTCGTCGTCGTCTTGCCTGCGTCAATGTGAGCCATGATACCAATATTACGGGTCATTTCGAGAGTTACATCTCTAGCCATATTTCCTCCGTTCTATTGCTTACCACTTGTAATGTGCAAACGCTCTGTTCGCTTCTGCCATTCTGTGCGTATCGTCACGCTTCTTGCAGGAGCCGCCCTGACCGTTTACCGCGTCAAGAATTTCGTGTGCAAGTCTTTCCTTCATTGTCTTTTCATTTCTGGCTCTGCTGTAAGTGGTGATCCATCTTAAGCCTAAGGTTCTGCGGCGTTCGGGACGAACTTCCATCGGAACCTGATAAGTTGCACCGCCAACGCGGCGAGCCTTAACCTCTAACTGAGGCATAATGTTTTCCATTGCCTGTTCAAACACTTCCAAGGGCTCTTTCCCGGTCTTTTCGCCTACGATCTCAAACGCGCCGTAAACGATTTTCTGGGCAACGCCCTTTTTGCCGTCCAGCATGATGTTGTTGATCAGTCTCGTCACAAGCTCCGAATTATAGAGCGGATCCGGGAGCACATCACGCTTCGGTACATTCCCTCTTCTTGGCACTTTACTTCCCTCCTTCATAATTCTTGCGCCGCGAAACGCGGCTAATGAAAATCATCGGTACTCGAAAGCGTCGCGGCATACAGCCGCTAACCTCCCGCCGTGCATTCCGAGGTATTCTATGAATATATAGCGATACCCGCAAATGCGGCAGTTAAGTTACTTAAATAAAATTTAAGCTACGCCTTTTTCGCACCAGCCTTCGGACGCTTTGCGCCGTACTTGGATCTTCCCTGCATTCTTCCGTCTACGCCCTGTGCGTCAAGCGTTCCGCGAACGATATGATAACGCACACCAGGTAAGTCCTTTACACGACCGCCTCTGATCAGAACAACGCTGTGCTCCTGAAGCTTATGTCCGATGCCGGGGATGTAGGCAGTAACTTCATATCCGTTGGAGAGTCTGACTCTGGCTACTTTTCTCATAGCGGAATTCGGCTTCTTCGGCGTTGCGGTTCTTACAGCGGTACAAACGCCGCGCTTCTGCGGTGCCGTAACGTCCGTAGGAGTCTTCTTAAGCGTGTTTAAACCTTTTAAGAGTGCAGGCGCCTTCGACTTCTTTTCGGATACCTCTCTGCCCTTTCTTACGAGCTGGTTAAAGGTTGGCATTATTTCACCTCCAAATTAAAAATATCATTCGGGCACATGTCCCGAACATTCACTATTATACACAAAAAAATGGCAAAAGTCAATACTTTCCGTTTTTGCACAAAAAGATTGTAGCTTTTGCCATTTTAAACATATTTTTTTTATTTTTTTTGTGACAATTTACCGTACAAGCCCCAAGGCGTTTCTTTCACCGTGAGAATTGTTCAGCTTCCGTTCTTGGAAGTGAGATTCAGGAACAAACGGAATTAAACACTTTCCGCAATTTCTTCCTCTGCCTGTTCACTCTCTCCCTCGTCGCGAACATTCATGCCCGTTCCCGCCGGGATCAACTTTCCGATAATAACGTTTTCTTTCAGACCGAGAAGCGGATCAACCTTTCCGTGGATCGCCGCATCGGTAAGAACACGCGTCGTTTCCTGGAAAGAGGCTGCCGAAAGGAAGCTGTCGGTCGCGAGCGCCGCCTTTGTAATACCGAGCAGAACCGGCGAATACGTCGGATACGTAATGTCCTCGCCGTTCGCTTTTCTCTCGTCAAGCTGCTCCGTGATCCGAATAAGCTCGTTTTTGTCGATCGTCGAAGCGGGGAGCAGATAAGAATCGCCCGGCTCGTCGATCCGAACCTTTCTCATCATCTGACGGACAATAACCTCGATATGCTTATCGTTGATATCAACACCCTGTAAGCGGTAAACTTTCTGAACCTCGCTGATGATATAGTTCTGAACCGCCTGCTCACCTTTCACGAAAAGAACGTCGTGCGGATTGATCGAGCCTTCGGTCAGCGGATCGCCTGCCTGAACCATATCCCCTTCCTCGATTTTCAGGCGATAACCGAACGGTACGGCATACGCCTCCTCCGTTCCGTCCTCCGCCGTTACGACAACGTGACGGGTCTTTTTGATTTCCTCAAGCCTTGTTTTACCCGAAAGCTTGGTGATGATCGCACTCGACTTCGGGCGGCGGCTTTCAAACAGTTCTTCGACACGCGGAAGACCCTGTGTAATGTCCTCCGCCGAAGCGATACCGCCCGTATGGAAGGTTCTCATCGTAAGCTGCGTACCCGGTTCACCGATCGACTGAGCCGCGATAATTCCGACCGCTTCACCGATTGAGATCGGGTTTCCGTTCGCAAGAGAAGAACCGTAGCAGCGGGCACAAACGCCATGCTTTGCCGCACAGGTCAGTACGGAACGGATCTTTACCGTTTTTACGTCCGAAGCAATGATCTTCTGCGCGTCCGCGTCATTTACAAGCTTATCCTTCGATACGAGAATATTTCCGTCCGAATCCGTGAAATCCTCGGCAAGATAACGCCCGACCAAGCGCTCCTGAAGCGATTCGATCAGCTCCTTACCCTCACGGATCTCATAAACATCAATTCCGTCCGTCGTTCCGCAGTCTTCCATACGAATGATAACTTCCTGCGATACGTCAACCAGACGACGGGTAAGATAACCCGAATCCGCCGTTCTCAGCGCCGTATCCGCCAGACCCTTACGGGCACCGCGGGAGGAAATGAAGTATTCCATGATGTTTAAGCCTTCACGGTAATTCGCTCGGATCGGGATCTCAATCGTTTCACCCGAAGTATTCGCGATCAGTCCGCGCATTCCGGCGAGCTGACGAATCTGGTTCGTACTGCCTCGCGCTCCGGAATCCGCCATCATAAAGATCGGATTATACTGATCGAGGTTTTTCGTCAGCGCGGTCGAAACATCGTTTGTTGCGCGGTTCCATACATCGAGAACCGCATTTTTACGCTCCTGATTGGAAATAAAACCGCGTGAGAAATTCTTATTGATCTCGGCAACCTGCTCGTCGGCGTCCTCTAAAATCCGCTTCTTTTGGGGCGGAATGGAAGCGTCGCAAACTGCGACCGTGATCGCCGCCTTGGTCGAATATTTATATCCCATCGCCTTGATCTTATCGAGCACCTGCGCCGTCATCGCCGTACCGTGAATTTTTATGCACTTTTCAATGATCTTCCCGAGCATACTTTTATCAACCTTAAAGTCAATTTCAAGATTCAGCGCATTTTCGGGCTTGCTTCTGTCAACAAATCCTAAGTCCTGCGGAATATGCTCGTTAAAAATAATTTTTCCTACGGTCGTCGAGATCAGCCGCTGGATCTTTTCCTCGCCGATCTCCTTCGTCACACGAACCTTGATCGCCGCATGAATCGAAATCACGCCGTCCTGATAAGCCATCAGCGCTTCGTTAAAATCGCGGAAAACCTTTCCCTCGCCCATTTCACCTTCCTTGGAAAGCGTTAAATAATAGGAACCGAGTACCATGTCCTGCGTCGGAACGGTAACCGGACGTCCGTCCGAGGGCTTTAACAGGTTCTTCGCCGCGAGCATTAACGTTCTCGCCTCGTCCTGCGCTTCCTCCGAAAGGGGAAGGTGAACCGCCATCTGGTCTCCGTCAAAGTCGGCATTGTACGCGGTACAAACGAGCGGGTGAAGCTTAATGGCGCGCCCCTCGACCAGTACCGGAGAAAAAGCCTGAATACCGAGACGGTGAAGCGTCGGCGCACGGTTCAGCAGTACGGGGTGATCCTTAATCACGTCCTCAAGAACGTCCCACACCTCGTCCTTCGCGCGGTCAACCATCTTCCGCGCACTCTTGATGTTGTTGGAAAGCCCGCGTGCAACCAGTTCCTTCATCACAAAGGGCTTAAACAGTTCGATCGCCATTTCCTTCGGAAGTCCGCACTGATCCATTTTCAGTTCGGGTCCTACGACGATAACCGAACGTCCCGAATAATCGACACGCTTTCCGAGAAGATTCTGACGGAAACGCCCCTGCTTTCCTTTCAACATATCGGAAAGGGATTTTAACGGACGGTTAGAGGGACCGGTCACCGCTCTGCCATGACGGCCGTTGTCGATCAATGCGTCAACCGCTTCCTGAAGCATTCTCTTTTCGTTTCGGATAATGATATCCGGCGCCTTTAACTCCAGCATTTTCTTCAGTCGGTTATTTCGGTTAATTACACGCCTATACAGATCGTTCAGGTCGCTTGTCGCGAAACGTCCGCCGTCAAGCAGAACCATCGGGCGAATTTCGGGCGGGATTACCGGAACGACGTCAAGGATCATCCATTCGGGACGGTTCCCGCTCTGACGGAACGCTTCGATCACATCGAGCCGTTTTAAGATTTTTACACGCTTTTGTCCCTGTTGGGTGCCCGAAAGCTCCTCCTTCAATTCCGCCGAAAGCTTTTCGAGATCAATTTCCATCAAAAGTTCTTTGATCGCCTCCGCACCCATGGACGCGCGGAAATCGTCCTCATAGCGCTCGCGCATATCGGCGTATTCCTTTTCGGAAAGGAGCTGTCCCTTTGTAAGAACCGTTGTTCCCGGATCAGTTACAATATATTTCGTGAAATAAAGGACTTCTTCCAAGCGCTTCGGCGAAATATCGAGAACCTGTCCGATTCTCGAAGGCGTTCCCTTGAAATACCAGATGTGCGATACCGGCGCCGCAAGCTCGATATGCCCCATTCTCTCACGGCGAACCTTGTTGCGGGTGACCTCAACGCCGCAGCGCTCACAGATCTTCCCCTTAAACCGAATACGCTTATATTTTCCGCAGGCGCATTCCCAGTCCTTCTGCGGTCCGAAGATCCGTTCGCAGAACAGACCGTCACGTTCCGGCTTCTGTGTTCTGTAATTGATCGTTTCAGGACGTTCCACAACGCCATAGCTCCATGCACGAATTTGTTCGGGCGACGCAAGTCCGATCTTCATTGATTCAAATACATTAAATGCCAATTTTACTAACCTCAATTCTTTAAAAGTTCAGATTGCCGTAAAATTCTGAGACCGTACCGCGCGGCAGGACTATTTTCGCTTGCCGAGCGGTGCCGTCTTAAACCGCGAAACGGAATTTACTCGTCGTCATCGCCGTCAATGTCCAAATCCTCCTCGTCGTCGAATACCTCGTCGTCGCCGTAAGCTTCGTCCTCGTCATAGCCCTCGTCGTCATCGAAATACTCGTCATCGTCCATCTCTTCGGGGATAAACGCCGAATCAATCTCATTTTCGTCCGCCACGTATTCAAAATCCTCGGGACTTACCGTACCCATATCATCGTCGTCAAAGGTCTGTTTCAGGTCGATCTCTTCCTCGTTCTCGTCCAGTACCTTTACGTCAAGACCGAGCGACTGAAGCTCCTTGATCAACACCTTAAAGGATTCCGGAACGCCCGGCTTCGGAACATTCTCGCCCTTTACGATCGCTTCATAGGTCTTTACACGGCCGACAATATCGTCCGATTTTACCGTCAGGATTTCCTGGAGTGTATAAGCCGCGCCATAAGCCTCAAGCGCCCAAACTTCCATTTCTCCGAAACGCTGACCGCCGAACTGCGCCTTACCGCCGAGCGGCTGCTGCGTAACAAGAGAATAGGGTCCGGTCGAACGCGCGTGAATTTTATCATCAACAAGATGGTGAAGCTTTAAATAATACATATAGCCGACTGTTACAAGGCTGTCGAATTTTTCGCCGGTGCGCCCGTCGGTAAGCTGTGTTTTCGCGTCGGGATTCATCGGGATCTTGGAAAAGTCGATCTCTGCGCCGTCTTTTCCCCGATAATTCTGCCGCTGTGACTCCGCCAACTCAAAGCACGCGCGAATATCTTCCTCATGCGCGCCGTCGAATACGGGCGTCATGATCCGCCAGTCGAGCGCCTTCGCCGCATAGCCCAGATGAACCTCGAGTACCTGTCCGATATTCATACGCGAAGGAACGCCGAGCGGGTTCAGTACAATATCAAGCGGTGTTCCGTCCGGTAAGAACGGCATGTCCTCCTGATGAAGAATGCGGGAAACAACGCCCTTATTTCCATGACGACCCGCCATTTTATCGCCGACGGAGATTTTTCTCTTTTGCGCAATATAGCAGCGAACGACCATATTCACGCCCGCGGCAAGTTCATCACAGTTCTCTCTTGTGAACACCTTGACATCTACGATTACGCCGCTTTCTCCGTGCGGAACGCGCAGAGAGCTGTCGCGGACTTCCCTTGCCTTTTCGCCGAAAATCGCGCGAAGCAGGCGTTCCTCGGCAGTAAGCTCGGTTTCGCCCTTCGGAGCAACCTTTCCGACAAGAATATCGCCCGAATGAACCTCCGCACCGATCCGGATAATTCCCTGCTCATCGAGATCCTTCAAAGCGTCCTCGCTGAGGTTCGGTATATCGCGGGTAATTTCTTCCGCGCCAAGCTTGGTATCACGGCATTCCAGTTCATATTCCTCAATATGAATGGAAGTATAGGTGTCGTTATATACGAGTTTTTCATTGATCAGTACGGCGTCCTCGTAGTTATACCCTTCCCAGGTCATAAAGCCGATCAGCGCGTTCTTTCCGAGAGAGATCTCTCCCTCGGAAGTCGCGGGACCGTCCGCTAAAACCTGACCTTCTTTTACGGTATCACCCTTGGATACGATCGGACGCTGATTGACACAGGTTCCTTGGTTGGAACGCTTAAACTTGATCAGCTTGTAGCGGTGATCCTGACCGACCTCGTCCTTTACGACGATCTCGTCGGCACTCACCTTTGTAACAACGCCGTCCTGCTTTGCGAGAACGCATACGCCGGAATCGACCGCCGCCTTATACTCCATGCCCGTTCCGATCAGCGGGTGTTCCGTTACCATCAGCGGCACCGCCTGACGCTGCATGTTCGCGCCCATTAAGGCACGGTTCGCGTCGTCGTTTTCAAGGAAAGGAATCATCGCCGTCGCGACGGAAACAACCATTTTCGGAGAAACGTCCATAAAATCAACAAGATCGCGGCTTACTTCGAGAATTTCGTCCCTGCGGCGGGCAGTAACCCGCTTTCTCGCGAAACAGCCGTTTTCGTCCAGCGGCTCGTTCGCCTGCGCGATCGTGTACAGATCCTCGACATCGGCGGTCATGTAAACAACCTCATCGAGAACCTTCCCCGTCGCCTTATCCACTCTGCGGTACGGAGCTTCGATAAAGCCGTATTTATTGATCTTCGCAAAGGACGCGAGATACGAAATCAATCCGATATTCGGACCTTCCGGCGTCTCGATCGGACACATACGCCCGTAATGCGAGTAGTGAACGTCACGTACCTCGAATCCCGCGCGGTCACGGGAAAGACCGCCCGGACCGAGTGCCGAGAGTCTCCGCTTATGCGTAAGCTCCGCAAGCGGGTTATTCTGATCCATGAACTGTGAAAGCGGAGAGGAACCGAAAAATTCTTTAATCGCCGCAACGACTGGCCGGATATTCACAAGGTTCCCGAGCGAGATTTTCTCGGTATCCTGCTGAAGTCCGATCCGCTCACGGATCACGCGCTCCATTCTGGTGAAGCCGATTCTGAACTGATTCTGAAGCAACTCGCCCACCGAACGAATACGACGGTTTCCCAGATGGTCAATATCATCGACCATTCCGACGCCTTCACAAAGATTGATAAAATAGCTGACACTTGCGAAAATATCCTCAAGCGTGATATGCTTGGGAACAAGAACGTCCGCGTTCTGTCGAAGCGCGGCTTCAATATCCTCGGCGGATTCGTTTTCCTCGAGAATCCGCATTAACTCGGTATACGAAACCTTTTCGTTAATCCCGCAGGCTTCTGCGTCGATCCCGTCGGGAATATACGGCGCAATATCGACCATGCGGTTTCCGATTACCTTAACGGTATTTCCTTCGATATCGAGAAATACCTCACCGATTCCCGCCTGCTCAATGGCAAAGCCCATTTCGGTCGTAACGGCTTCTCCGGCGTCCGCCAGAATTTCTCCCGTCATCGGATTTACCGCCGACTGCGCCAGCTTATGTCCGATAATACGGCTCGCTACGCCTAGTTTTTTATTGAACTTATAGCGTCCGAAGCGCGAAAGATCATAGCGCTTCGCGTCGAAGAACAGATTGTTCAGGTGCGTTTCGGCGGAATCTACCGTAGGCGGCTCGCCCGGACGAAGCTTTTTATATACCTCGAGCAGCGCTTCTTCCTTATTTTTGGTAGAATCCTTCTGCTGAATCGTCTGACGGATCCGCTCGTCGTCACCGAAAAGTTCGACAAGCTCCTCGTCCGTCCCCTTTCCGAGCGCGCGTACAAGCGTCGTCGCGGGGATCTTTCTGTTTTTATCAATACGGACATAAAACACATCGTTTGAATCCATTTCGTATTCAAGCCATGCGCCGCGGTTTGGGATCACCTGTGAAGTAAACAGTTTTTTGCCGGTTTTATCATAGTCAAAGCCAAAGTAAACGCCGGGCGAACGCACGAGCTGCGATACGATAACGCGCTCCGCCCCGTTAATTACGAATGTGCCGCTGTCGGTCATGAGCGGAAAATCTCCCATGAAGATTTCGCTTTCCGCCACTTCGCCCGTTTCCTCATTGCGCAGGTGTGCCTTGACACGAAGAGGCGCCGCATAAGTCACATCGCGCTCCTTGCACTCCTCGATCGTGTACTTCGGATTTTCGTCGATTCGGTAATCGACGAAGCTTAAGACCAATTTTCCGTTTGAATCGGTAATCGAGGAAATGTCGTTAAAAACCTCCTTGATTCCCTCATCGAGAAACCATTTGTATGAATTTTTCTGAATCTCAATGAGGTTCGGCATATCAATAACCTCATTGATCTTTGAAAAACTCATTCGGGTAATATTGCCCAGCTGTACCGGTTTAACATTCACCATTGGCTTAAATCACTCCTTAAATTTTTGAAAACACAGGCATATTCACCGCTTTTTCGTTAATATGTCCATTATAATTCAGTATTTCATTATACAGCAAATCTTCCCATTTGTCAAGAAGTTTTCTTCAAAATTTTTCAAAAATATGAAAAAAACGGAAAGAAAAAGCCGGAACCTCTGTTCCGGCAATATGATCATATACCATATTATATAATAGGATTCTCCGTTTTTTGAAGCTACACCTTTATTTCCGCCCGTTCCTCTTCCTGTTCGTGATAGCTCAGATCCATTGCGTTCAGCGCATTTTCATCAATGCCCTCGGTACTTTCCTTCACAAAAATCGTCTTAACCGTCATCATAATGATTTTCAGATCGAGAAGGAGCGAGAAATTTTCAATATAGATCAGGTCGAGCTTCAGCTTATCGTAAGGCGTCGTGTTGTACTTCCCCATGACCTGCGCATATCCCGTAAGACCCGCCTTCGCGTTTAAGCGAAAACTGAATTCCGGAATAGCGCCCTCATATTCCACGGCAATTTCCGGACGCTCCGGTCTCGGTCCGACGATCGACATCTCCCCTCTCAGAATATTGAGAAGCTGCGGAAGCTCGTCCAATCTCGTCTTGCGAAGGAACGAACCGACGGGAGTGATCCTGCTGTCTCCCTCCGCCGCGAGCCGCGCGCGTCCGTCCTTTTCCGCGTCGACGATCATCGAACGAAACTTATACAAATAAAATTCTTTTCCGCCGTATGTAAGCCGTTTTTGCTTATAGATCACGGGACCGCCGTCATACAGCTTTACCGCGGCGGCGGCGGCGAGCAGGATCGGGGATAAGACCACGAGCGCCGCGCCGGAAACCAGCAGATCGAAAAGACGCTTCAGAATTTTTTGTTCAAGCTTCGCACCGAAATTCCGCGAAACAAGCAAAGGCGTGTCGAGGATATTCAATTCCTCCGAACCCCGGATCAGAATATCCGAAATTTTCGGGGTCACATAAGCCAAAATTTTGTTTTTGAAGCAAAATTTTAGAATATCGTTCCGAATTTCGTTCGGCGTATCACAGATCACAACGGCGTCATAATCCGGCAGATAAGAAGCGATTCGCTCGAAACCTTCTTCAACGTTGATCGCCGCGCAGATAATAAACTTATCATAACGCTTGCTCATTTTATACACCAGCGAGCGCGCCGACCTGTTCGCGTAAACAAGAATCATTTTTTTCGGCGGAAACAGGCGGGCGAAATTGCGGTGTATGTAAACATTCCACAGCAGGAGTGCCGCCATATCGGGGATCAGCGTCAAAAACAGCGGCCCCGGGTTAAGAATCGACCGCGCCATCATACAGATCTGCAAGAATGCGATAAGATCCGTAAAGATCAACGCGATCCCATGTGAAAACAGCGAATCCGTGATCCGAAGGCTCCCGAGCCGAAATCCGCCGTAAAGCTCGATCAGAATGAAATAAATAAACGCGTAAAGCGCGCAAAAAATAATGCTTCCGTTTTTAAAGAAGAAATTTCCGAGCTGCAAATTATAGTAATTTTCCCATGCGTAGGCAAACGAGGAGGTGCACAATAAAATCTGAAAAACAGCGTTCAGGAAAATAATAAACCGTTTAATATTTGTCGCGTTCCGATTCATCATTATGACCACACCTTTCCTAAGGAAGAAGTTTGTGCCGAAAGAATTTGCCGAGGCACAAACATCATCGCTTTTTCTTGAATTTTCTCCAGTATACCATACTTTCGACAAAATTGCAATGAAAATGAATTGAAAATCCTCCAAGAAGCGGCATAAATTTGTTTTTTTATGAATATAATGAGGAACGGCGCTTTCGAAAGCAGATTCGGAGCTTGTGTTCACGGGACCGGCAGAACGATTTCTCGAATTCGGAGCCGTTCCCATGAATCCATTTCCCAAAAAGCAAAGACTCATTCCCGTAAAAAATTGCGGGCAGGAGTCTTTGCGTCCAAAAACAAAGACGGTGCGTTCCGCGAAAACACATCGTCTTTTTCATTTATTCAGTACATTTCCTTATCCACGTTGATCACCACGTCCACCGAGCCATCCTCCTGTTGGATCCGCTCGGTTATTTTTCGGACAAGCTCAGTATCTTTTTGAGGAGACTGAAACGGCACAATCATATCAAAAATCAAATTTTTCCGAAATTTTCCGTCCGTCATGCGGAAATCGTGAATCGTAACTCCCATTTCTCCGGCAATGTTTTCCAGCATTTCATGGTATCGGTGTGACTCCTCCGTTTCCGCCTCGACGGGATCCATGTGAATGGTAACATTTACCGAGAATTTTTTCTTCAATTCATTTTCCACATGGTCGATCAGTTCGTGCGCTTCGGTAAATCCCATGCTTGCGGGAACCTCGGCGTGAAGAGAGATCATATTGGCGCCGACGCCGTAATTGTGAACAATAAGATCGTGCAGCCCGATGATCCCTTCGCTGCTCAGCACGATTTTACGGATTTCCTCCACAAAATCGGGATCGGGCTTTTCGCCGAGCAGCGGTGCGAGACTTTCCTTCGCCGCGTCCAGTCCTGTTTTCGCAATAAAGACCACTACAAGAAGCCCTGCCCAGCCGTCGATATTGACCGAAAAAAACTTGTAGACCAACAGTCCGACGATCGCCGCGCCGGTTGAGGCGCAGTCCGACAAGCTATCCATTGCCGTTGCTTTCATGGCGACAGAATGGATCATTCCGCCGATCTTTCGGTTATATGAAAAAATATACAGCTTCACCAGCACCGAAGCGATCAGAATACCAAGAGACAGATACTGAAAGGAAAGCTCCTCGGGCGTAATGATCTTCGAGATCGAATCGCGGAGCAGCTCGTACCCAACCAGCAGGATCATGCCCGATACGATCAGCCCTCCCACATACTCGATCCGCCCGTGCCCGAACGGGTGCTTGCGGTCGGCGGGCGCCTCGGCAAGCTTAAAGCTTACGATCGTAGCGATTGACGTTCCCGCGTCGGAAAGATTGTTCAGCGCGTCGGCGGTAATCGCGATCGAACCGGTAATCGCGCCCGCGATAAATTTCAGCACGGAGATCAGGAGATTCAGCACGATCCCGACCGTCCCCGTAAGCTGTCCGTAGCGCCGCCGAACCTCGGGATCGTCCGTATTTTTATAATTCGGTATAAAAATCCTTGCAAGCAGAAGCATAGCCACCCTCCTTTTTCGTCGACTTGATCCACCTATTTTAAATAAAAACCCGTGAGCCGCGATGACGGCACAGTAAACTGCCGGAATCTTTACAGGTTTCTTTCTTATATTATATCCTTCATAAGATCCATATCTTAAATTATATGTCTCTCGAAAGGAAGTGTTTCTTTTTACGGCACGCTGCCTGATTCGGCTTTTTCAAAAATAATGAACAAAGAAAACTCCCAAACAGCCTTGAACAGCCATTTAGGAGCCATGCTACTGGTGACCCGTACGGGAATCGAACCCATGATTCCGCCGTGAAAGGGCGATGTCTTAACCGCTTGACCAACGGGCCATAAAAATGGTAGCGGCAGTCGGATTTGAACCAACGACACCCTGGGTATGAACCAAGTGCTCTAGCCAACTGAGCTATGCCGCCACATCGGATACCGTTCTCACTCAACGGTGTAGTTTATTATATCACACTTGATTCTGTTTGTCAATACTTTTCTAAAAAATATTGTCAAAATTTTTGTGCGGCTGTCGTACGCCGCCGACCGCCGCACAAGAGGAAATAATTTTATGAAAATCTTGACAAAATCTCGAGAATATGATAATATGAAAACATAAAAAGGTAAAGAGGTACACCCATGATTATTTGTGTGATTCGTATTCGCTAAAATCGCATAGTTATATCTATTTACACTGGTATAACTATGCCTTTTTGCTGTTTACAAATCATGCAAGGGGTGTATTTTTTATGTCCAAAAAACAATATAACAATCCGTATTCCATCTCACAGAATTTTTTAACCAGCCAAAAAACAATCTGCCGGCTGATCTCCAGAACAACGCTGTCTCCAAACGATACCGTGCTCGAAATCGGCGCAGGAAAAGGGCATATCACCAAAGCGCTTTCCAAAACGTGCAAGGTGATTTCCTACGAGATCGACGAAAATCTTTATGCTAAGCTGAAACCACAGCTAAACAGCAATGTCTGCCTGTACTGCCGTGATTTTTTGAAATGCAGACTCCCCCGCACTCCCTATAAAGTTTTCGCGAATATTCCTTTTTCAAGAACCACGGAAATTGTCCGTAAACTGACGCTTTCGGACAATCCTCCCGAAGCAATGTGGCTGATCATGGAAAAAGGCGCCGCCAAGCGCTTTATGGGACTTCCGAGGGAAAACCTCAGTTCGTTAAGCCTGAAGCCGTTTTTCGATGTCCGAATCGTCTGGCATTTCAGCAGACAGGACTTTCATCCCGCACCAAGCGTTGACACAGTCCTGCTGGAAATGAAATTAAAGGAAAACTTTGATCTTCCCTACTCGCTGAGACATGACTTCCGTACTTTTTTAGAGCATGGAAAAGACAGACCGTTTCGCTTCCGCGGACTGCTGACCCAAAAGCAGATTTCAACCGCCCTCAGACTGGAACATCTCCCTCCGATTCCGCCTTCGGGCGATATTTCCTATGTGCAGTGGCTCTGCCTTTTCCGATGTTGGCTAAAATTCCGCAACGAGACAAAAGAAAACACACGCAGATCGTAAAAACCGCTTGTTTTTATCTCAGCTTATCAATAAAGAAACGCGGCAAAACGGAACGCACAGACGAAACGGGAATCTCGTCCCCCGTAAACATCGCCGCCAAGGAACGCCCGATCAGACGGCCGCTGTATACCGCCTGATCGACCGAGTTTCCGTGAGAGCCGACCTCGATCAGAAGCGAACCGGTCGAAAGCTGTTGGTTATACTGACAATACTGAAACAGAATCGGACGCGCGAGCGTCGGATAATGCCGTTCAAAGGACTGCTGAAGCGCGCTCGCGAACCGCAAATTCTCCAGATAATTCGGAATATCATAGGTTCCGTCGTCCGCCGCCGAAATAATCATGATCTGCGCCGCCTTTTTTCCGTCAATCTCCGTGACCGCACTGATATGCGTGCCGTCCTCTTCCTCGATTGCGTCGCGGTGAATGTCCAGTATAATTTTAATGGAAGGAAATTCGTTCAGTAGGCGAACCGTCGTTTCATAGCTCCTTGTGTACGCGCCCGTATATTGCCCGTCGTGTACCGTTCCGTCGTGAAGCACCGCGATCCCCGCCGACGCAAGCTCCTCCGCGATCGCCGTCCCAACCGAGACAACGCTGTTATCGGGATCCTCGGAACGGCAGGTATAGCTTTCGTCATAATATGTTTTTTCACTCGGCTCATAGCTCTCGTTCGTATGCGTATGTAAGATCAGAACCTGCGGCTCGTCGCTGAACAGCTCGATCCGGATCCCGTGCATACTTGTCGCCGCCTCATAAACCGTTTCGTTGGAAAGATCCGTGCAGTTGCGAAGCTGTCCGCCGTCGGGAAGATCAATAAAATCCGAGCCGCCGTTTCCCGTAAAGGTCATTTCCCGGATCATTCCGCTCCGATCCTTAAAAACCGAAAGATCCTCATCTGTCTGTGAAATATTTCGAGATAAAAAAGCCGCCCCGCGCGGTTCCTCATTCGGACTTTCCGAGACGACCGCCTGCTCCGTTTCTTCGGATTCCGCCGCAGATTCCTCGGAAGAAAGCGGCGTATATAAAATTAAATTCCCGTTATTGACCTCGCGGGGATTGTTCAGGGGGTATACCGAAAAGCGCGCCGCCTCCGTCATAAAGCGGATCGCTTCGGGCATGATCCCTGCCGTAAAAACCGAGAGCAAAGGCGTAAGAAGCAGCACTCCGCCTGCCGCGATCCCGCGAAGCGCGCTTTTTTTCATAACCGTTTTTATAATCCTCATTTGAACGACCATTCCTTTCCCGTAAAAAGACAAGCTTCCCTTCCGGACTGCCGCTATCAGTTTATGCGGTTCAGGCGCGGGATATGCTCAAAGGATCAGCGCGGAAAGCTCATCTTCGGATAAAGAAGGATTCAGCGCGCGGCTGATCGCGGAACCGATAGAATGCGCGTAGCGATCCGTAATACGGTCGATATTCCGCGGCGTTACCATAAACGTCGCACCGTCCGCGTCATAGTCGATCACCGTCGGAACGCCGACCGCCAAAACTGTTTTCCCGACCGTTTTTTCGTTCATTGCCTCTCGGCTGTTTCCGACGCCCGCGCCCGGCTCGATCCCCGCGTCCGTGATCTGAACCGTTTTACAAAGACGCTCGCTTTCCGAGCAAGCCAGACTGTCCACCGCAATCACAAACGCCGCGTCCACTCCCTCGGCGACCAGCCGCACCTGTCGGGCACTTTCCATTCCGGTCTGCCCCGTTACGCCCGTTTCAAGTACATACACCTTCCGCATTCCGAGCGCGGAAAAGTCTTCGTGAACCGCCAGATGCGCGGTCGCGGGAACAGAACGGAGACATTTCGCTCCGAGACTGTCCGCGCTGATCCGCTCGTTTCCGAGCCCGACGACAAGCGCGCTGCCCTCCCGCGGAACCAGTTCCGACAAAATACGGAATATGGCTTCCGTACAATCCGCTTCCTCCGAAAAAAGCGTGAAATATCGCCCGGGCGCCTTCCCGAGGAGCCGTCCGTGTTCCCTTCCGATCGTAATCTTGTTGCATTTTGTTCCGAAGATTTCATATTCGTGAACAAAATCCGTTTTTAAATTGTCATTTATGACACCATTTTCACAGATTAAATCACTTCGTTTCATAATTTCCGCCTAAAATAAAAATTTCGCAAAAAAGTCTTGCATTTTAAAAAAAAGTATGATATAATACATTGTACTGTAAAAAAGCAGGATTATACCGATCCGTAATTAAGGAGGTGCAAAAAAGGTGCCGAATATTAAATCCGCGAAGAAAAGAGTCTTAGTCGCGAACGTAAGAAACGCACGCAATAAGGCGGCGAAAACCGAGTTAAAGACGGTTCTTAAAAAAGCAAGGGCGGAAGCCGCTGATGCGCAGACGGTAAAAGCCGCTGTTATAAAGCTCGACAAGGCTGCGGGAAAAGGCTTGATCCACAAGAATAAGGCAGCAAGATTAAAGTCTAAGCTCGCAAAAAAAGCAAATGCCGGCGCATAATTTCCGGTGAACCGTAAATCGGACAGATCGAAGGATTTGTCCGATTTTTTTGCTTTTTTCGACTGTACATAAAATAAAAAAACAGGTAATTTAATAATTTTTCGCTGTTCATATTGACAAATTGACTTTCCTGCAATATAATATATTTTGCACCCGTCTTTACGGCAAACCACAATATATTGTGGTTTGAAACTTTCAGCACAGATTAAAAGGGGTTCTGACATGATCACTAAAATCCAAAAAAGAGACGGCAGAGAAATGCCGTTCAACCTTCAAAAAATTGCGGACGCGATCTTTAAAGCCGCAGCTTCCGTCGGAGGAAAGGACTACGATTCGGCAATGTCTCTTGCCGAGGAGGTATGTAAAATTCTCGAAAAGGATTCGGCGGAAACCGAAAAGGTTCCCACGGTTGAAGAAGTACAGGACACCGTTGAAAAGGTTCTGGTCGAAAACGGACACGCCAAAACCGCAAAAGCGTATATTCTTTACCGCGCAAACCGCACCCGGATCCGTGAAATGAACACAACGCTCATGAAAACCTATGAGGATCTTACCTTCAAGGCGGCAAGAGACTGCGACATCAAGCGCGAAAACGCCAATATCGACGGCGATACCGCGATGGGTACCATGCTGAAATACGGCTCGGAGGGCGCGAAGCAGTTCAACGAGATGTACGTACTCGATCCGCTTCATTCCAAGGCACACATTGAAGGTGATATTCATATCCATGACCTCGATTTTCTGACACTGACGACGACTTGCTGTCAAATTGACATAAAAAAGCTTTTTAAAGGCGGTTTTTCGACCGGTCACGGTTACCTCCGTGAACCGAACAATATCGGAAGCTATTCCGCGCTCGCCTGTATCGCGATCCAGTCCAACCAAAACGATCAGCACGGCGGACAGTCGATCCCGAACTTCGACTATGCCATGGCAGACGGCGTAAGAAAGTCCTACGAACAGCTTTATGAAAAAAATATCGTCCGTGCGGTCATGCTCAAAACCGGCAGTGAAAACGACCTTGCCGTTGAGGAAAAGGTCAAAACGTACATGAAACGGCTTAAGCAAGAACAGGGCTTATCCCCCGTTCTTGCGTACGATAACGGCTATGCCGAGGAAGAGCTGAAGGCGCTGACCGAAATCACGGGAAGCGAGGAGATTGCCGCGTCGGTACAGTCGTTTACCGTCAATCTGACCAAAAAAGAAACGAACCGCGCGACCTATCAGGCCATGGAAGCGCTCGTTCATAACCTCAATACCATGAACAGCCGTGCAGGCGCGCAGATTCCCTTTTCCTCCATCAATTACGGTACGGATACTTCTCCCGAGGGGCAGATGGTCATCGAAAACGTTCTTCTCGCGACCGAAAAGGGTCTCGGAAACGGAGAAACGCCCATTTTCCCGATCCACATCTTTAAAGTCAAGGAAGGGATCAACTACAATCCCGGCGAGCCGAACTATTATTTATTCAAGCTTGCCTGCCGCGTTTCGGCAAAGCGCCTTTTCCCGAACTTCTCCTTCATTGATGCGCCCTTTAATCTTCCCTATTATAAGGAAGGCGATTATAACACCGAGATCGCGTACATGGGCTGTCGTACACGCGTGATCGGAAATGTGTACGACCCTTCGCGCGAGATCGTAACGGGACGCGGGAATCTCAGCTTTACCTCGATCAATCTCCCCCGGCTCGGGATCCGCGCGGAAAAAGATATTGTCCGCTTCTTTGAAATGCTTGAGGACGAAATGAATCTCGTGATCGACCAGTTAATGTATCGGTATAAGATCCAGTCGCAGAAACGGGTAAAGAATTATCCGTTCCTGATGGGACAGGGGATTTGGATCGATTCGGACAAGCTCGGACCGAACGACTGCGTCGGAGAAATTTTAAAGCACGGTACGCTTTCCGTTGGCTTTATCGGGCTTGCGGAATGTCTCGTCGCACTGATCGGCGAACACCACGGGCAAAGCGCGCGGGCGCAGGATCTCGGTTACCGGATCATCAGCCGTATGCGGGCAAGAATGGACGAGGAATCCAAGAAAACGGGAATGAACTTCTCGCTCCTCGCAACGCCTGCGGAAGGTCTTTCGGGAAGATTCGTTCGGATCGACCGCGAAAAATACGGCGAGATCAAAGGGATCACCGACCGCGATTATTATACGAATTCCTTCCATATTCCCGTCTACTACCACATTTCGGCTTTTGAGAAGATCCACCTCGAGGCGCCGTATCACGCTCTTACGAACGCGGGACACATCAGCTATGTGGAGCTTGACGGCGACCCGCTCAACAACTTGGACGCTTTTGAACAGATCATTCGCTGCATGAAGGAGGAAGGGATCGGCTACGGCTCGATCAACCACCCTGTTGACCGTGATCCCGTCTGCTGCTACACAGGGATCATCGGCGACCGCTGTCCGAAATGCGGACGTTCCGAAAACGAGCATACGATCATGCGGGAGCGGATCAGGCGGGTTCGTAGGGTGCAGGAGCAATAAGCTCCTTTCCCTGCCCTGTCCGGGAAATTCCGGGGTGCTGCGGGGGAAAATTGCCCTAAAAAATTACCAAAAATTTCGATAACTATTGACAATACAAGCCGAATCTTCTATAATAGATAGGGTGAAAACAGCCCAAATGAGCTGATATATTCAATCACAAAAGAAAGGTATGGTCACAAAGATGAGAGTTTACAATTTCAGTGCCGGTCCGGCAATGCTTCCGGAAGAGGTCTTAAAAATCGCTGCCGACGAAATGCTTGAATACGGCACAAGCGGTCAGTCCGTCATGGAGATGTCCCACCGCTCGAAAGAGTACGGCGCGATCATTGAGGAATGTGAAGCAAAGCTCCGTAAGGTCATGGCGATCCCCGACAACTACAAGGTGCTTTTCCTTCAGGGCGGCGCGTCCATGCAGTTCGCGATGATTCCGCTCAATCTTATGAAAAAGGGCAAGGCGGATTTTGTGATTACGGGACAGTGGGCGACCAAGGCATATAAGGAAGCGCAGCGCTTCGGAACAGCTAACGCGGTCGCTTCCTCGAAGGATAAGACCTTCTCGTATATTCCCGAGCTGGATTCCTCGAAATTCGACCCTGACGCGGATTATTTTCATATCTGCCTGAACAACACGATCTACGGCACGAAGTTCCCGACGCTTCCCGAAACCGGAAACGTTCCGCTCGTTGCCGACTTATCCTCCTGCATTCTTTCCGAACCGATTGACGTTTCCAAGTTCGGTCTGATCTATGCGGGCGCGCAGAAGAACATGGGACCCGCGGGTCTTACCGTCGTAATTATCCGCGAAGACCTGATCCCCGAATTCCCCGAGGATTCTAAGGTTCCGACCATGCTCCAGTACAAGACGCATTCCGACAACGGCTCGATGTTCAACACTCCGCCGACCTACGGTATTTATATCCTCAAGCTCGTTCTCGAATGGATCGAGAAAAACGGCGGTCTGACCGCGATGAAGGAACGCAACGAGAAGAAAGCGAAGATCATCTACGACTTCCTCGACAGCTCGAAGATGTTCAAGGCGACCGTACAGGGCAGCTCCCGCTCGCTCATGAACATTCCGTTCGTAACCGGAAACGACGAGCTTGACGCGAAGTTCGTTTCGGAAGCGAAAAAGGCGGGCTTTGTAAACCTCAAGGGACACCGCAGTGTGGGCGGCATGAGAGCCTCCATCTACAACGCGATGCCGATCGAGGGCTGTGAAAAGTTGGTTGCGTTCATGACCGAATTCGAGAAGAACAACGGCTGATTTCGGGAAAGGCAGCAGAATGGATCGATTTGTAAAGATGTATGTACAAGGAAATCCTCTTACCTCGGGAAAGATCGAGATCCTTGTCGATACTGTTACGGGCGTGAATTATCTCTTTCGGCAGAGTGGTTATTCCGGCGGGCTTACCCCGCTTCTCGACAAGGACGGAAAACCGATCGTTACGCCCCTTACACCTAATCAAAATCAATAACAGAAAGCAGGTACCAAAATGTACAATATCCAAACGCTGAATAAGATCGCCGCCTGCGGAACAGATCTTTTCGACAAGGAAAAATACACATTCGGCGAGGAGATTACCGATCCCGCCGCGATCTTAGTCCGTTCGGCTTCCATGCACGAAATGGAGCTCGGCGGAAACCTTCTCGCGATCGCGAGAGCAGGCGCGGGAACCAATAATATCCCGATTGATAAGTGCTCCGAAAAAGGAATCGTCGTATTCAATACCCCCGGCGCGAACGCCAACGCGGTAAAAGAGCTGGTTATTGCGGGACTTCTCCTTTCGAGCAGAAAGATTCCCGCTTCCATGGAATGGATCAAAACCTTGAAGGGCAAGGGCGACGAGGTCGGAAAGCTCGTTGAAAAAGGCAAGAGCCAGTTCGCGGGTCCCGAGATCAAGGGTAAGAAGCTCGGTATCATCGGTCTGGGCGCGATCGGTGCGCTTGTTGCCGGTGCGGCTGCGGCACTCGGTATGGAAGTTTACGGCGCTGACCCGTTCCTTTCCGTTGACGGTGCGCTCCGCTTACCCGCGACCGTTCATTACGTGAAGTCCAACAAGGAAATCTTTGAAACCTGTGATTATATCACGCTTCACGCGCCCGCGACCGCGGATACGAAGGGCATGATCAACGCGGAAACGATCGCAACCATGAAGAAAAGCGTTCGTATCCTAAACTTCGCGCGCGGCGATTTAGTAGACAGCAAGGCGATCCTTGACGCGCTCGCGAACGGCGGCATGGCGGCATATGTGACCGACTTCCCGTCCGATGACATGATCGGCGCGGAGGGCGTGATCGCGATCCCTCATCTCGGCGCTTCCACGCCCGAAAGCGAGGACAACTGTGCGGTCATGGCGGTAAACGAGCTGATCGCATATCTCGAAAAGGGCGACATCATCAACAGCGTGAACCTCCCGAACGTTTCCCTCGCCGCAACAGGCGACGCGAAGATCTGCGTGATCCACAAGAACGTGGAAGGACTGATCTCGAAGATCACTGCCTGCGTTTCCGAAAGCGGTCTCAATATCGAGAATATGGCGAGCCGCTCCAAGAAGGATATGGCGTACACGGTGCTTGACGTAAAGGGCAGCGCGGACGGTGTTTCCGATAAGATCAAGACGGTAGCCAATGTCATCAGCGTTCGAATCGTAAAGTAAAAAATGCCAACCGTGTCCCGAAACGACACGGTTGGTTTTTTATGAAAGGAATTTTCCATGAAAAAATGGTATGATGAAGAATACGTGTTTGAGATCGAAGTCGTTTCCGTTTCACATGACAATAAAACCGAAAATCACTGCCGCAACGGCGAAGAGGTCGGAGACGTTTACCGCTGCACCTATGATTGCCCCGTCAACGCGCAGGGACGCGGCTTCTGTTCAAAATCCATGCTCCTGCTCTTCCCTATGCTAGAAACGGTGCGCGGCGGAGGCGACCTGCGAAGGATCGGCGGCTTCTCCCCAACGGGAAACGCGCCCGATTCCCCGCTTGAAAAGGAATTCGCCTGCCCAGACGGAGTTGTGACCTATCGGCTGAGAGCGCGGAAAACGGGCGGCGAAAATTATCATACGGGAAACTTTTATCGGGAATAAGCGCCTTCAAACGGAGACTGTTTTTGCGTACAGTCTTCGTTTTTATTTCGGGAAGTCTGTTCCGCTCCCCGTCGGCAAAACTGCAACAAAAAAGGATCCGCAGTTTTCTTCTACGCGCAGTTGACATTTTTTCGATTCCGTGTTATAATAATTATAATTATAATAATGTAAAGGAGAGAACGGGAAATACGGGTCTTAAACCGAATCGACCGGTTTATACCGTACCGCCGAATCCGCTATGGAAAAAATACTTATTGTTGACGATTCCGAAATGAACCGCGAAATACTCACCGAAATGCTTGACGGCGAGTACGAGATCCTCGAAGCCTTTGACGGAGGCGAAGCAATCA
The DNA here is from genome assembly GCA_964456025.1 of uncultured Ruminiclostridium sp. Lineage (GTDB taxonomy): Bacteria > Bacillota > Clostridia > Oscillospirales > Ruminococcaceae > Ruminiclostridium_E. The sequence goes on along the minus strand of CAYVZH010000013.1, from coordinate 35,651 downwards.
CGCTTCTTCAGGAGTATTATACGCAGATCTCCTTGGTGCTTCTCGACATGGTAATGCCGAACATGAACGGTCTTGAGGTTCTCGAGATCATGAATAAAAACGGTTGGCTCTCCGACATTCCGGTTATTATGATTAGCTCGGAGGATTCCGTCGAGGTGATCCATAAGGCATATGAGCTTGGCGTGACGGAATTTATCCGCCGTCCCTTTGACACACTGATCGTACGGAAACGCTGCCGGAACATCACCACGCTGTACGCGAAACAAAAAAGACTGATGGATCTGTATGCGGATCAGTTTTATGAAAAAGAGAAAAATGCCCGCCTGATGATCGACATTCTGGCGCATATCGTCGAGTTCCGCAACGGCGAAAGCGGAATGCACGTCATTAATGTCCAGAATTATACCGAAATTCTACTGCGGGAGCTGGTGAAAAACACTAATGAGTATCAGCTTTCCGAAGCGGATATTACCATGATCTCAAGCGTCGCGGCACTTCATGACATCGGAAAAATTTCGATTCCCGACGAGATCCTCAATAAGCCCGGAAAGCTTACCGACGAGGAATTCGCCATTATGAAATCACACTCCGCCGTCGGCTCGCAAATGCTTTCGGAGCTTCCCTTCCATCGGGGCGAACCGATCGTAAAGCTCGCATACACGATCACGCGCTGGCACCACGAGCGTTGGGACGGGCGCGGTTATCCAGACGGATTAAAGGGCGACGATATCCCGATCGCGGCACAGGTTGTTTCCCTCGCGGACGTTTACGACGCGCTTACCTCCGAACGGGTCTATAAAAAAGCGTTTTCACATGACACCGCAATGGGCATGATCTTAAAATTCGAATGCGGAATGTTTAACCCGATCCTTCTGAAATGCCTCGAGCACTGTCAGGAGCAAATGCGCGCCGTAAAGGAAGGCGGCGTCGGCTTAAACACAAGAAGCGAATCCGAGATCAAGGAATTCGCCCGCTCGCTCCTGAAAAATGATACGCTGTATTCCTCCGACCGACTTCTTTATATGCTGGAGCACGAAAAGATCAAAAACCGTTTTTATGAGGAAATTACGGGCGGCTGCTCCTTTGAGTATAACGCGGCATCCAATTTACTCACTCTGTCCGAAAAGGGCGCACAGATGATCGGAACGGATAAGACCGTCGTCAACCCGCTCCGGAGCGAGGCGCTCGAAGCGACCTTTGGACAGACTGCGCTTCGGCGGATCGCCGCGACGCTCCGTTCTCTCTCTTCGGAACAGCCTACCGCAGAATTTTATCTGCACCAGCAAGTTTCCGACCCGTCGGGCAAGGAACAGTTTAAGATCACGACCTTGATTGAAAAGGCTCCGTGCGAACCCGATGCGCCGAAAATTCATACATATAAGCTCATATGCCGCGTAACGGAAACGGAGAAGGCAGATGGGCAAGCGACCGTGATCGGAAAGCTGATCCCCGTTGAAAACGAAACATATATGCCGTAATATGGCGGATAACGCTGCACAAAAAAACGAAAAGGAATGAAATATCTATGACCTTGGAAAACTGTTACCGTCAAATCGGCTCGGATTATCAGCAGGCGCTCGCCCGGATGGCAAATTCGGAAAAAATGCTTCTGAAATTCGTCAAAAAATTCCCGAACGATCCAAGCGCCGCCGAGCTTTTCGATTCCTTTGAAAAAGGAGATTTTCAGACCGCGTTCCGTATGGCGCATACGATGAAAGGGCTTTGCGCGAATCTCGGTCTGGATCGGCTCCGCGAATCCTCCTCCGAACTGACGGAGGCGCTGCGCGGTACGGTAGCGGAAAACGCGGGAAAGCTTTTGGAACAGGTACGCCGCGATTATGAAATGACGATCAATGCTTTAAACGGACTCGACGAATAAAATCGGGAATTTGGAGGCAAAGCAAGTGTTAGCAAATAAAAAGAAAACCTCAAGGTTTCTGCTGCTGAGCCTGGCGATCCTGATTGCGGTGTGCCTGAGTGCACTTGTGATCTTTTTCACAAGCATGAAAAACGAAAGCGAAGCTGTCATAAACGAAGTCGGCACTCTTTATATGCAGGGAATGAGCGAGGAGATCGCGCGACACTTTGAAACCACGATTGATCTTCAAACCGCTCAGATCGAGACGATGATCAAAAACAATCCGCCCGAAACAAGTCGGTATGATAACGAGCTTCTCGCTTCTCTCACCTACGAGGGCGGGATACGGAATTTCGATTATCTCGCGCTTTACGATGAAAACGGCGATTTTCACATGATCTACGGCGAACAGGTCGAACTTGAAGACAAGCTCTCCTTCTTAAATTCCATCAACGGAGGAGAAAAAAAGATCGCAGTCGGTCATTCTGTCTCCAATCAAGAGATCGTCATGGTCGGCATGCCTGTCGCGTATCCGATCGGAGACGGGAAAAAAAGCATTGCGCTCGTTGGCGGTTTTCCCGCGGGAAAAATCAACGACATTCTTTCACTCGACAGCGACTCCCTTATGTACACACATATTATCCGGCGCGACGGAACTTATGTGATCCGAAATGCCGATTCTATTCAGGAAAGCTATTTCGACCGCATTATATACCTGTTCTCGGAAAACCACCCGGAAGAAGCGCAGACCTATATTGACGAGCTGAAGGTCTCTATGGAGAATAAACAGACTTATTCCACCTTTCTTCCGCTGAACGAGGACCGACTCCATATTTACAGCACCCCGCTCACCAATTCGGAATGGTTTTTGATCATGGTCATGCCCTACGGCGCACTGGATCAGACGATAAACAGTCTGAACAGCTTCCGGTCGGTTCTGTTCCTGATTACGACGCTTATGATCATTGCGCCCCTCCTGATCATTTTTATCATCTATTACCGAATCAGTCAGAAGCAAATGCGGCTTCTTGAAAAGGCGCGGGAGGAAGCGGAATACGCAAACAAAGCCAAAAGCGAATTCTTGTCCAATATGTCACACGACATTCGGACGCCGATGAACGCGATTATCGGAATGACCGCAATCGCTGCCGCGAATATTGACAACAAACAGCAGATGGAAAACTGCCTCGCAAAGATCAGCCTGTCCGGCAAGCATTTACTCGGATTGATCAATGACATTCTCGATATGTCAAAAATTGAGAGCGGAAAAATGACGCTTTCGATCTCCGACGTTTCGCTTCGCGAGGTCATGGAGTCGATTGTAAGTATCGTCCAACCGCAGATCAAATCGAAAAGACAAAAATTCGATGTGTTTATTAGCAATATCGACGCGGAAAATGTCTGCTGTGACAGTATCCGGTTGAATCAGATTATCCTGAACCTTCTTTCCAACGCGATCAAGTTTACGCCCGACGGCGGCACGATCGAGGTCAGGCTTTATGAAGAACCTTCTCCGCTTGGCGACCGCCATACGCGCGTTCAGCTTGAGGTCAGGGATACCGGGATCGGTATGACCGAAGAGTTCCTAGAAAAAATCTATGATTCCTTCACCCGTGAGGATTCAAAGCGCGTCCACAAAACCGAAGGCACCGGGCTTGGCATGGCGATCACGAAATATATTGTTGACACGATGGGCGGAACGATCCGGGTGGAAAGCACCCTCGGAAAAGGAACGCACTTCTTCGTAACGCTCGATCTCGAGAAGGCCGAAACACGTGCCGAGGAAATGATTCTCCCAAGCTGGCATATGCTCGTTGTGGACGACGATGAAATGATCTGCCGCACCGCAGTGGATTCCCTTCAAAAAATCGGGATTAATGCGGAATGGACGCTTGACGGTGAAAGCGCGCTGAAAGTGGTTGAACAAAAGAAAGCCGCCGACCCCTATCAGATCATTCTGCTCGACTGGAAGCTTCCCGGGATCGACGGGATCGAAACCGCGAAAGAGATCCGTCAAACACTCGGACACGATATTCCGATCCTCCTGATCTCCGCATATGACTGGTCGGAAATTGAAGACGAAGCAAGATCCGCCGGCGTTTCGGGATTCATCTCAAAACCGCTGTTCCGGTCTACCCTTTTCTACGGTCTGAAACAGTTCGCGGAAAGCGAAACACCGTCGGTATCCGATGCGGCAGCGGTTGAAATACCGAGCGAAAGCATATCGTTTAACCACGAGAAGATCCTGCTTGCCGAGGACAACGAGCTGAACTGGGAAATCGCCCATGAGCTTCTTTCGGATCTCGGACTTGACATTGACCACGCCGAAAACGGAAAGATCTGTGTGGAAATGTTTGAAAAAAGCGAGCCGGGCTATTATAAAGCGATCCTCATGGACATCAGAATGCCTGTCATGTCGGGTTATGAGGCTTCCGAGGTGATCCGCGCGGGCAGCCGTCCGGATAAGGATATTCCCATTATCGCAATGACCGCCGACGCGTTCGCCGAGGATATGAAAAAATGTCTTGACGCGGGCATGAACGCGCATACGCCAAAACCGATCGACGTGAACATTGTGGCAAGACTGCTCAAAAAACATATGCGGAATAATTAAAAAATACGGAACAGTTTTCAAGACCTCCCTTTCCAAAACGACTCTCGGAGAGGGAGGTTTTAATTTATGTTCTGTTTTGCCGAAAAATTTACTTGAAAACCGATCCGACCTGTGATATAATCAAGCATAGAAAGGAGAATCCTTTATGAGAATCTCAACAAAAGGACGCTACGCGCTTCGAATGCTGCTCGATCTAGCAGAACATCAGGACAGCGGATTTATTGCGCTCAAGGAAGTCGCCGCGCGTCAAAATATCTCAAAAAAATATCTGGAGCAGATCATACCGATTTTCAGCAAATCGGGCATTCTCCTGACAAACCGCGGCGTACAGGGCGGTTATCGCCTTGCCGAAACACCCGACCGATATACCGTCGGCGAGATCCTCCGAATGACCGAAGGCTCGCTTTCCCCGCTCGTATGCGCCGAACAGGAAAAAGCCGAATGTAAGCGAAGCGATATATGCGCTATGCTTCCCGTATGGCAGGGTCTGACCCGCGTCATCAGCGAATATCTCGACGGGATCACCCTCCAGGACATTCTGGATCAGCAAAAGGAACGCGGAGACAGCATTTATCCGATCTGAATCCCAAAACAAAAATCCTCCCCTGCCTCTGTTATTTTTGCCGTCAGGATCGTATTCCGCGCGGCTTGACTTCCATATAAACGAACGGGCGTATAGTTCGGCGTAAGCCCCGCGGCATATTCGGGAGAGGTTCGCTTCTGGATCAGGATCTGCTGCTCCGTTCCGATCTGCGCTTCAAGAAAGGCGCGGTGAAGCCGTCGGTCAAGCGCCGAAAGCCGCGCGAACCGCTCCGCCTTTACCGCTTCGGGAACGTGATCCTTCAGCCGTTCCGCCGCCGTTCCTTTCCGAAGCGAATAGGCGAACGCATGAATTTTCGCGAAACCAACCTTCTCCGCGAACGCGAGCGTTTCGGCGAATTCCTCTTCCGTTTCCCCCGCAAACCCCGCCATAATGTCCGTCGTAATGGCGGGATTCGGAAACAGCTCGCGCAGCCGGGTCACGAGCTCAAAATATTCCGCTGTCGTATAATGGCGGTTCATTCGCTTCAGCGTCTCGTCACAACCGCTTTGCAGCGAAAGATGAAAATGCGGACACAGCTTTTCCTGCGCGGCAAGCCGCGATAAGATCTCTTCGGTCAACAGCTCCGGCTCAAGCGACGAAAGCCGGACGCGATCCACCCCTTCAACCGCGCAGACCGTCTCGACCGCGTCCGCGAGTGTTAAGCCGCAGTCCGCGCCGTAACGCGAAAGATTGATCCCGATCAGGACGATCTCCCGATGTCCCTCACGGACGAAACGATCGGCCTCCGCATAGATCGAAGCAAGGCTCCGCGAGCGCACCTCTCCCCTTGCCCGCGGGATCACACAATAAGTACAAAACCGATCACACCCGTCCTCAATTTTTAGAAAGGCGCGGGTCTTTTCTTTGTTTTTGGGCAGGGGAAGCTCCTCAAACGATGTCGGAAGAGTCAAAAACGTTACTTCCTCGGCAGCTTTCTCGCTTATTTTTTGGCGGATCAGCTGCGGAAGATGAGCCCTTTGCCCCGTTCCCGTCACAAGATCGGCGCCCGAAGATTTCGCTTCCTCGGGGAACGCCTGCGGAAAACAGCCTGTCAGAACGATCATTTTTCCCGGATAAATCCGCCGAAGACGATGAACCGCCCGAAGTGCCTTCCGATCGCTCCCCTCCGTTACGGTACAGGAATTTACAATAAAAAGCTCCGCCTCGGATTCGAGCGCCGTTTCCTCAAATCCATTTTCCGTCATCGCGCTTACGATCGCGTCGCTTTCATATTGATTCACCTTACAGCCAAAGGTTTTTATAGCAAAACGCATAAATTCAACAGACCCCCATTATTAAATTTGCACAAAAATCAAAGGCGATTTTATATTTTTCCTTCACTTTTCCCGAATTTTTCAAAATCCCCTTGACAATTCCGTTTTTTATGCTATGATGAACGTATGGAAGCAAAACGGCTCCCATCTCAGCAGAAAGGAGTGAACGCAGTCATGAAAAAGGAAACCATTAAGCTTGTTACGATTGACAATGTGAAGGATTTCGTAAAAAAAGTAAACAACCTCAGCTGCGAAGCAGATCTGACGCTTGGAAAGTACACGATCGACGCGAAGTCGATTATGGGTATCTTCAGCTTAGATTTAAGCCGCCCGCTCGAACTCACCGTACACAGCGAGAACTGTGAAGATTTTCTCGAAGAGATTTCCGATTACATTGTAAAGTAAAAACAACAAAAAAACAGGGAGGTAAACTGTTATGAAGGAATTTAAGGTAAAGATCACAACGATCGACGACGTGAAGAAGTTCGTTTCGACCATCATGCTTTTCGATTACGAGGTTGACCTCGTTTCGGGCAGATACGCGATCGACGCAAAGTCGATCATGGGTATTTTCAGCATCGACCTTTCCAAGGAGCTGAAACTCATCGCACATACCGACGATACCGCGGAGCTGGAAGAATCCATCTCCAAATACATTATCAAGTAAGTTTTTACTTCAAAGCGCCGAACCGTCCGATACGGGATTCCGTATCGGACAGTTCTTTTTTCTGCCGCCCTTCCCGCTTTTATTATATCACATTCCGAAAAAGACCGCAAGAGATTTCCGACAAATAAAAACACCGCCCGCTGCATTTTTCGCAGCAGGCGGCAATTTATTTCACATTATCCTCCGGCAAGAGCCTCGCGATAAGGCGTAAGATATGACTCAATCACGTTATAATACGTATCGCGGAGCTGAGTGTACGAAGAACCGTACCAGATTGGACCGTCGTAAAGGCTCTCTTCCTGACTGTTGATAAAGATCTTCGAAAAATCCTCTCCGAGACCGAAAGAAGCGTCATAAATAAACTCAAATTTATCGGGATTCTTCATATCGTCGAGGACGTCGAGCTGACGCTCGCTGTAATATTCCTTGAATTTCTGTCTTCTTGGCGTGTCGCATTCGGGGCAGACCGTCAAATCCTCCTGACCGTGTTCCTTGAAATTATATTTGCAGCTCGGGCATTTCGGATAGTAAACCGGGTCGGTAGACATTTTTTCCGCTCTGTCCGCCGCGATGATCTCGGGATCGGTCGCGTAAATGCGGCTGCAAAGGATATAGTCAACGCCGCCCTGAACATTCTTCGCCCCCGCGGGAACCATGTAGCCGAACGAATCGGCGGCATGATAATATTTATCCGCCTGCGGATCTTTCGGGAAAGGCACAAAAGCAAAATCATACTCGAGATTCTTCTTGAAAAGACCGTTCTGCGCTTCGGTGAAGCCCCATTCCCAGCCCATGGAGAGGAATAAAAGTTTTCCGTCGATAAACGCTTCCGACGGATCTACAAAGCCGTCGCCGAACAGATTCTGCCGCTTCAGCTCGCTGACCCAATCCATCGCGCGCTGAACGTTCAGGTCCTTCATGTTGTTGACGAATTCGTTCCCCTGAATATCCATGACCTTCGTGCCGGTCGTGTTCGCAAACATCAGCGCCGTCCACTGTCCGCCGGTAAGACCTATGTAATCGTCGCCCTGTTCTACCCATTTGCGGATCATGTCCTCAAAGGCGTTCCAGTCCCATTCGCCGCTGTCGTACAGATCCATCGGATCAGGGAGTCCGACCTCGTCGAGCGAGACGCGGTTGTAGATGATCGAGAAATTCGGCATAATATCCTGCGGGAAGTAGTAATGCCGTCCGAGGAAGCTGAACTGCTCGATAACTTCTTTTTCACCCTCCCAGAGCGGAGAGTCGATATCCAGCCATTCGTCCAGCGCCGTATACATATTCTTAAACGTTCCCCAAGGGTACGCTTCCCAGTCGTAGCGCACCAGATCGGGCGAATCCCCCGAGGCGATCCGCATATTCAGGCGTTCGAAATAAGCGCTTCCGCTTGAGCAGATCTCGGTTTCGAGAACACCGCCGTAACGCTCCGCCAAAAGCTGAGAAAGCTCGGGTGTTTCCGCCGAAAAATCGTAGTAGCAAAGCCCCTTGACCGTCCCCGCCTTTTGCCCGGAAACGTAAAGCGGACCTGTACCCTCCTCGTCCGACGCGTTGATCTCCTCGATATTCGCCATATCGTTATAATTGATTTCTTCGTCAAGCTCATTACGCAGCGTTGTTGTCACCGCGGGTGCCGCTGCCTGTGTATCCGAGTTCCGACTGCCCCCGCCGCCGGAGCAGGAACCCATTCCTGCAATCAGCAAAAAAGCCAAAGCCGCGCTTAGTCCCTTCTTCACTTTTTTCAAAATAAAATAACCGTCCTTTCTGTACCGACCGATCCGATCTCCGATAAAACGTGACCGAATCCGTCTATAATAAACAAAACTTTTCAACCGTTTTGCTTTCTTTTTTATTTTATCACCGTTTGGAATCCGTTCATATAACAAACTTGACGCAGAATAGCACAAAAAAGACATATCCGCTGTTTGCCGTCATTTTTTTGCCCAAATCGCTGCGGATACAGTCAATTCCTACTTTTTTTGACAAAGGCATTGACAAAACGGAAGAACTGTGTTAAAATAAGCATGGCAGAAATGAGGGTTTAACCTTTCATCATATACTGTCCGCTGTTGCAAAACAGTTCAAAGCCGCTTGCGGCTTTGGCAGCGGCAGTATGAACGCAGCGCTGCGCGGCGTTGCCGCGTGCCGTCTTTGACGGCAATGCAAATCGTTTATGAACGATTTGCAACAGCGCGTAGTATAGCATTTCCGGGGCTTTGCCCCACGCTGTTACAGCCTATTGATCCGAAGGACGGAGGTTTTTGCCCGCTTCGGGAACATTTCATATGTTTGTTATCTCTGCGGAGGCTCCGCGCGTCAGCTTGTGAAACGGTCAATAAGAGTAGTAAAAGTATTATGCTATATAGACTCTAACGCCCTGATTTGTGCATTTTTGTAACACCCGAAACGAAAACGCATACACGCACGACGACTGAGAATAGACGCCGTGCTTTTTTCTTTTATGGCGGTGCGCCGCCCCGCAGTCCTGCCATAATATAAAACGAATTTCCCTCGGCGAAAGGTACGGTGATCCCTATGGAAAACAAGTTAAAACTTTACGGCTTCAATAATCTTACCAAATCTCTCAGCTTCAATATTTATGATGTCTGCTACGCAAAAACGCCGAAGGAGCAGAAGAATTATATCGACTATATCGACGAGCAGTATAACAGCAGCCGCATTGCCGATATTATGACCCACCTGACCGAAATGATCGGTGCGAAGGTCTTAAGCGTCTCACATCAAGATTACGACCCGCAGGGCGCTTCCGCTACCTTTCTGATCTCGGACGAAACGATGGTTCCGCTCAAATCGGGCGCTTCGGCGGCGCATCTTGACAAAAGCCACGTAACCGTGCATACCTACCCCGAATTTCACCCCGACAACAGTATTGCGACTTTCCGCGTAGACATCGACGTCGCGACCTGCGGAAAGATCACGCCGCTTACCGCGCTCGACTACCTGATCGGGAGTTTCGATTCCGACATCATTACCATGGATTACCGCGTCCGCGGCTTTACGCGGAATATTGAGGGGAAAAAGGTCTTTATCGACCACAATATCACCTCAATTCAGGAATATATCGCCGATTCGATCCTCGAACGGTATGACGCGGTGGATATCAACGTTTATCAGGCGAATATGTTTCACACGAAAATGCTGATCAAGGAGCTGAATTTACAGAATTACCTTTTTAACGCGGACGTTGACGAGCTTCCGCCGAAGGTAAGGCTTTCGATCACCGACGCGCTCCGCCGGGAAATGATTGAGATCTTCAGCGGGAGGAACGTCTACTGATGGAATATACACAGGAAAACGCCCCGATCTACGAGGCAATGCAGCGGTTCCGGCGCGCGCGGATCGTCCCGTTCGACGTCCCCGGACATAAGCGCGGACGGGGAAACCGGGAGCTGACCGAATTTCTCGGCGAAAGCTGTATGAGCGTGGACGTCAACTCGATGAAACCGCTTGATAATTTATGTCACCCCGTTTCCGTGATCCGTGATGCCGAGGCGCTCGCGGCGGAGGCGTTCGGCGCAGCGCATACGTTTTTCATGGTCGGAGGAACGACCTCGGCGGTACAGGCGATGATCCTGTACGCCTGCAAAAACGGCGAAAAGATCATTCTTCCGCGAAACGTCCACCGAAGTGCGATCAACTCACTCATTCTAAGCGGCGCAGTCCCCGTTTACGTCGATCCCGACGTGAATCAAAAGCTCGGAATCGCGCTCGGAATGTCGGCAGATCAGGTCGAAAAAGCGATCCTCGAAAATCCCGACGCGAAAGCGGTTCTCGTCAACAATCCGACCTATTACGGCGTATGCTCCGACCTCCGTAAAATTACCGAGATTGCCCACCGTCACGGAATGCTCGTTCTGGCGGACGAGGCGCACGGGACGCATTTTTATTTCGGGGACGGCTTCCCCGCTTCGGCAATGTCCTGCGGCGCCGATCTCGCGAGCGTCAGTATGCACAAATCGGGCGGAAGTCTGACGCAAAGCTCCTTCTTACTGATGGGCGGGAGCGTAAACGCCGACTATATGCGCCAGATCATTAACCTCACCCAAACGACAAGCGCTTCCTACCTCCTTCTGACCAGTCTCGATCTTTCGCGAAAACGCCTTGCGCTCCACGGCAGAGAGATCTTCGGTGAAACGGTAAACATGGCGAAATACGCGCGGTACGAAATCAACGAGATCGGCGGATATTACGCCTTTTCCCGCGAGCTGATCAACGGGGGGAGCGTATACGATTTCGACATATCCAAGCTTTCGGTGCATACGCTTTCCATCGGGCTTGCGGGGATCGAGGTATACGACCTTCTCCGCGACGAATATGATATACAGATCGAGTTCGGCGACCTCGGAAATATTCTCGCCTATCTCTCCGTCGGTGACCGGAAGCAAGATATTGAACGGCTCATCAACGCGCTTTCCGAGATCCGCCGCCGCTACGGAAAAGAGCAAACGGGAATGCTCACACAGGAATACTTGAACCCAATCGTCGCCGAAACGCCGCGTACGGCGTTCTATTCCCCGAAAAAATCTCTCCCGCTGGAGGAAGCCGCGGGACACGTCTGCACGGAATTTGTCATGTGCTATCCGCCGGGGATCCCGATCTTAGCGCCGGGAGAGCTGATTACCCCGGAAATTATCGAATATATCCGCTACGCGAAGGAAAAGGGCTGTTCCATGACGGGGACGGAGGACTTGGAGCTGAACCGCCTGAATGTGATTGATACTGATTTCCGATAAAAGTGTAGACAAAAATCCTGCGCAAAGCCGCATATATCCAAGCCTTTACTTGAATTTTTGTACACTTTTTAATCGGAAATAAGTATGAGCCGAAAGGAAAGGACTGATTTTATGGAACTTTGGTTTACCGAGCGGCATACGCCGTTCGTGCAGTTTTCCATCAAGGTGGATCGTCAGCTTTATTCCGGTCAGAGCGAGTTTCAGCGGATCGACGTGTTCGATTCCAAGGAATTCGGGCGCTTCCTGACCCTCGAAGGATATATGATGCTGACCGAAAAGGACGAGTTTATTTATCACGAGATGATTACCCACGTCCCCACGGCAGTACACCCGAATCCCAAACGCGTGCTTGTGATCGGCGCGGGAGACGGCGGAGTCGTCCGCGAGCTGACCCGCTATCCCGAGATTGAGCATATTGATCTGGTGGAGATCGACGAGCTGGTGATCGAGGTATGCCGGAAATATCTGCCTCTTACCGCCTGCCGTCTCGACGATCCGCGCGTTCATATCTTTATCGAAGACGGCGTAAAATATATCCGCCGCTGTGAAAACAAATACGACATCATTATCGTGGATTCGACCGATCCGTTCGGCCCCGGCGAGGGGCTTTTCACAAAGGAGTTTTACGGAAGCTGCTACAAGGCGCTCAAAGAGGACGGGATCATGGTCAACCAGCACGAGAGCCCGTTTTATACCGAGGACGCCGCCGCCATGCAGCGTGCACACAAGCGGATCGTCGAAAGCTTCCCGATCAGCAAGGTATATCAGGCGCATATCCCGACCTATCCTTCGGGGCATTGGCTGTTCGGCTTCGCGTCGAAAAAATATCACCCGACCAGAGATTTCAGCGCGGCAAAATGGAATCTCCGCGGGCTGAATACGAAATACTACAATACCGAGCTTCACGTCGGCTCGTTCGCCCTCCCGAACTATGTGGAGGAGCTGTTAAAGGACGTGGAATAAGAGCATGACCACATAGGATAAGCTCTAACATTCATTTTATTTTTTGCAGTATCGAAATACGGAAAGGAAAAACAACATGGGAAAATGTATGATCATCGGCTGCGGCGGGGTTGCTTCCGTCGCGATCCACAAGTGTTGCCAGAACAGCGAGGTTTTTGAAGGAATCTTGATCGCGAGCCGCACCAAGGAAAAGTGCGACAAATTAAAGGAAAAGCTTCAGCCGACCACAAAAACCGTCATTGAAACGGCGCGGGTAAACGCCGACAACGCGGACGAGGTCGCGGCACTGATCGAACAGTACCGCCCCGACGTGGTATTGAACCTTGCCCTTCCCTATCAGGATCTTTCGATCATGGAAGCTTGCCTCAAAACAAAGACCAATTACGTCGATACGGCGAATTACGAGCCGCCCGATACCGCGAAATTCGAGTATAAATGGCAGTGGGCGTACCGCGAGCGTTTTGAAAAGGCGGGGATCACCGCGCTTCTCGGAAGCGGCTTCGATCCCGGCGTTACGGGCGTTTTTTCCGCTTACGCGATGAAACACGAATTCGACGAGATCAACTATATTGACATTCTCGACTGCAACGGCGGCGATCACGGCTATCCGTTCGCGACGAATTTCAATCCCGAGATCAATATCCGCGAGGTATCGGCAAAGGGCAGCTATATCGAAAACGGAAAATGGATCGAGACTGAGCCGATGGAGATCAAGCGCGTGTACAACTTCAAGGGCGTCGGCGAAAAGGATATGTATCTGCTGCACCATGAGGAGTTGGAATCCCTTGCGCTGAACATCAAGGGAATTAAGCGGATCCGCTTTTTCATGACCTTCGGTCAGAGCTACCTCACCCACCTGAAATGCCTTGAAAACGTCGGAATGACCTCGATCAAGCCGATCCTCTACGAGGGGAAAGAGATCGTTCCGCTTCAATTTTTAAAGGCAGTCCTGCCCGACCCCGCTTCGCTCGGTCCGCGGACGGTCGGAAAAACCAATATTGGCTGTATTTTCCGCGGAAAAAAGGACGGAAAAGAGAAAAATTATTATCTGTACAATATCTGCGATCACCAGGAATGCTATAAGGAGGTCGGCTCGCAGGCGATCTCGTACACAACGGGCGTTCCCGCGATGATCGGCGCCATGCTCCTGATGACGAAGCAATGGAACAAGGCGGGCGTTTACAATATTGAGGAATTCGACCCCGATCCTTTTATGGACGCGCTGAACAAATGGGGACTGCCTTGGGAGGAGGACAGGGATCCCGTTTTGGTGGATTGACAGAAAGCAGAGGTTATGATGCAATACGCGGTAGAGTTATATTACGACGAAGAAACCGAAAAGAAGCTTTACGGCTTGGCGCAAAGAATTGCCGACGAAAAAATCAGCACCAAATTTCTGGAATGGAAAACAAGACCGCACCTTACGCTGGCTTGTTTTAACGACGTGAACGAAGCCGAATGTATAGAGCGGTTAAAGGCTTTCGCGCGGGAGCATAAAGTAATGCCGGCGTATATTGGTTCAATTGGTATGTTCAATGACACGAAAACGATTTTTGTGTCACCCATTATGAACAGCGGAATGTATCAATTTCAGCGGGAACTGCATGAACAGCTCAAGGATTTTGATACAAACGGCTGGGAATGGTATTGCCCGGATCGATGGGTGCCGCACTGTACGGTCGCGCTGACCCGCGAAGACGGGGACGAGGCTTTCCTGAAAGCAAGCGATCTTTTGCTGCGCGAATTCCAAAAGATGAGCGGTGAATTTATCGCGGTCGGTCTGGTAAAAATCACCTTTCCGGTAGAGGAAATCTTTACGGTAACGCTGGATCGCTGAATCCCGATTTTCCGCAAAAGTCGAAATGTTACGCTCCTACAAATGTGAGGTCAGCCTATGAATTGGAAAAACGAAATTGAGACCCCCTGCTATGTCATTGACGAAAAAAAGCTGATCGAAAACCTCGAAATTTTACAGGGCGTCGAGCGGCGCACGGGCTGTAAAATATTACTCGCGCAAAAGGCGTTTTCGGCATATCCGTTTTATCCCCTGATCGGAAAATACCTGAGCGGGACGGCGTCAAGCGGACTGTACGAGGCGCGGCTCGGCTTTGAGGAAATGAGAAAGGAAAATCATACCTTTTCCGCCGCGTTCCGCGAAAGCGAGTTCGACGAAATTCTCCGTTACTCGAATCACATTATTTTCAACTCGTTTTCACAGCTTGAAAAATACCGCGAAAAGGCACTTCGCTCCGGCGTAAAGATCGGACTTCGCCTGAATCCCGAACATTCGACGCAGGAGGGACACGAGATCTACGATCCCTGTTCCCCGCGTTCACGGCTCGGGATCACGCGGAAAAACTTCAAGCCCGAACTGCTCGGCGGCGTCAGCGGCTTTCACTTTCATACCCTCTGTGAACAGAATTCGGACGCGCTTGAAGAAACGCTCCTTGCCGTGGAGGAAAAATTCGGCGAATGGCTTCCCGAAATGGAATGGATCAATTTCGGCGGCGGACATCACATCACCCGTGCCGATTACGATATTCCCCGTTTGGAACGCTGTATACGCCGAATGCAGGAAAAATACGGTCTGACGGTTTATCTCGAGCCGGGCGAAGCCGTTGCCCTCGACGCAGGTTATCTCGTAACAACGGTGCTCGATCTGACGGAAAACGATCTTCCGATCGCAATTCTCGACACCTCCGCCGCCTGTCATATGCCGGACGTGCTAGAAATGCCGTACCGCCCTCCCCTTCTCGGAAGCGGCGCGGCAGGCGAAAAACGGTATACCTATCGTCTCGGATCGCAGACCTGTCTTTCGGGGGACGTGATTGGCGAATACAGCTTCGACAAGCCGCTTTCGGTCGGGGATCGGCTGATCTTCACGGATATGGCGATCTACTCCATGGTCAAAAACAATACCTTTAACGGAATGCCCCTCCCCGCGATCGCAGTGCTCCGCACGGACGGACGAACGGAGATCTTAAAAAAATTCGGCTATGAGGATTTTAAAGGAAGATTATAGCATAAAAGCCCGTTGGCAGGCGGTTCGCCTTACCAATGGGCTTTTCTTTTAGGGCTTGTTGACACTACCCGAAATGTTCGGATTGCAGGCAGATTTTTCGTATTTCAAGGCAATTTTTCGCAGGCATACTGGCGTATGTCAAGAAAAATTAACGCAGAAATACGGAAAAGATGCTTGTAAGACGGGCGTTTCGGATAGTGTCAACATGCCCTAATTTAAATGCACTAAAGCGGAACGTGCGGCTTCCTACAAAAGCGGTGCAACCACCTTCGCGAAAAAGCCTACCAGCTTTACGAGCGGGTTCTCATGCTTTACCGTTTCAAATGTCACCTTACGGCATTTCGCGAACGTTTCCTGAAAATCCTCCTCGATCTTCGGAATACAGCCGCTTTCATACAAATACGCCGCACACTCAAAATGGTGATAAAAGCTGCGGTAATCGAAGTTGATCGTTCCGACGACCGCCTCTCGGTCGTCGCTTAAAACAACCTTGGCGTGCACAAAGCCGGGCGTATATTCGTAAATATGAACTCCCGATTCAAGCAGCGAACGGTAATGCGTTTTCGCGAGCGCATAAGCGACCCTTTTATCGGGGATCCCCGGAAGGATCAGCGCTACCTCGACCCCGCGCTCCGCCGCGAATTTCAGGGAACTCTCCATTTCTCCGTCCAAAATCAGATACGGCGTCATAATATGCACATACCGCTCGGCACGGTTTAAAATATCCATGTAAACCCGTTCACCGACCTTGTCGTCGTCGAGCGGACAGTCGCTGTACGGGATCACGTAGCCCTTCGCCTCCGCCTGCGGATAAGTGGGAACGTTCAGAAACTCCTCGTAGGACGAATCCGGCTCATCGATCACCCATGCCTGTAAAAAAGTCAGCGTAAAGGTTTTTACCGCCTCACCCTTCAGCATGACGGCGGTATCCTTCCAATGCCCGAACTTCTGCCTCGCGTTAATATATTCGTCCGCGAGATTGATCCCTCCCGTAAAGGCGGTATGACCGTCGATCACAAGGATCTTACGGTGATCGCGATAGTTGTAGTGCGTCGAAATAAACGGCATTACGGGCGCGAAGATCTTGCACTTGATCCCAAGCTCCCGAAGCCGCTCCGGATAGCTTCGCGGCAAGAGCGCAAATTCACAGGTTCCGTCGTACATCAGGCGGACGTCCACGCCCTCCTTTACCTTTTCGGCGAGAATCTCAAGTACCTCGCCCCACATCTGCCCTTCCTCAATAATAAAATACTCCATGAAAATAAAATGCTTGGCTTTTTTGAGCTGTCGGAGCATTTCGGCAAATTTATTCTCCCCAAGCGGGAAATAAGTAACCTCCGTTTGGTCATAGATCGGAAAACAACCGCTTCGCCGAATATAGGCGGCAAGCGAAGAGGCTCCCTTATTTTCGGAACGGAACCGCTCCTTTATCTCCTCAGACTGGGGGATCAGGTCTTTCGTTTCGGCAAAGATCTGATTCAGCCGCGACTTAAGCGCGCGGTGTCCGATGTCGCTTTTTGTGTAGCAGTAAAGCAGGACTCCGAATACCGGCATAACCATAATCACAAGGAGCCATGTAATTTTCACCGACGGATTCGCTTTTCCGTTCAGAAGAAACAGTACGACCACCGCCGAGAACAAAACCGAACCGCCCCAAAAATGCGGCAGAAGATTCCCGAACCAAAGAAGAACGTCGAATAAAACAAAAAATTGCAGAAGCAGCAAAATCAAAACAAGACCGAAACGACTGAAAATTGCGTGAAAAACACCCTGTCTCCCCCGTTTCAGAAGATGAAGCTCTTTTTGCTTTTTCGCCATATCCGACCGTCCCTTTCCATACTGCTTGGCTATGTTCGTACTATTTTCGACATGCTTTCCGTCGAAAATCAGTAATAGTATAGCATAAACGCCCCGAAATTTCAAGCCCCGATAAAGTGAAAAAAGAAGTTGACTTTTTCGTTAAAAGATGGTATAATAAATTTAATTATAAACTGGTATAATCCGCTTAACAATCGAGTTTTATATATTTTATTATAGATCATCGAGGAAAATATGAAAAAAGCATCGGCAAAAATAATGACAATCCTGCTGTCGGTAATTCTCACGCTATGCGCCTGCCGAGAAGGCTCGGAGCTTCCCGAGCGCACGGTCGCAAACGGAAGCTTCGGAGGGATCGTATTCGACCCTATGGCAAAAACGGCGCAAAGCGCAGCGTCCATTCCAACAAGTTCCGCAGCACTTCCGACGGATTCGGAGGAATTTTCGGCGGATACCTCGGAACCGGAGGAAACCGCTCCCGTTTCCGCGTCTGCTTCCTCCTCCGCCGTTTCGACCACAGCTGTGACAACGGAAAAAACCGAAGCCCGGACAAACCCGCCCGACGGGACTGCTGCTCCGCCAAGCACAACGGCCACAACAACCGAGACGACGACCAAACCGCCCGCTACAACGACAACCGTGCGGATCGAAATTACCACAAAAAAAGAAACAACAACCACAGCCGAGGAGATCACAACGACTACGACGGTCGCAACGACGACCACAGCGGCTGCAACCACAGTTGCCCCCAAACCGTCGGGAAGCTATGCCAAAAACAGCTATCAAGCCGTCAATCACGCCGAAATGAAAGGCGTATGGATCTCCTATCTCGAGATCTCAGCGCTCTTACGGGGAAAAAGCGAATCGGAATTCCGACAGGCTGCGGCGGCGATTTACGACAACTGCGCATCCCTCGGAATCAACACCGTTTTTGTACACGCACGGGCGTTCGGAGACGCGTTCTACTTCTCCGATCTCTTCCCTTTTACCAAGCATATTTCCGGCACGGTCGGCGTAAGGACAGCCTACGACCCGTACCCGATCCTGATCGACGAAGCGCATAAGCGCGGGATCTCTTTTCACGCATGGATCAACCCGCTCCGGCTCTGCGGAACGGACGATCTGAAAGCGGTTTCGGCGGATATCCCGATCAAGCAATGGTACGGTGACACGGCATTAAACGGAAAATATCTCGTGAACGTCGGCGGAACATGGTACCTGAACCCCGCCTATCCCGAAGCCGTTCGGCTGGTCGGCGACGGCGTGCGGGAGATTGTTTCGCGCTACGACGTGGACGGCATACATATCGACGATTATTTTTACCCGACGACCGACGCGTCCTTTGACAGCGCGGCTTATGCCGCCTCAAATGCTTCCTCGCTCTCGGCGTTTCGGGTCGGAAACTGCAACACGCTCGTCCGAGAGATTTATAACGCCGTTCACGAATGCTCCGGCTCCGCCGTTTTCGGCGCAAGCACGCAAGGAAGCATGAGCAATAATTTAAATCAGCTTTACGCAGACGCGGAAGCATGGTGCAAGGGCGAATATGTCGATTATTTCGCGCCGCAGATCTATTACGGCTTTGAAAATTCCGCGCAGCCGTTCAAGCGCTGTACCGACGAATGGAACACGCTCGTTGACGGAACGAAAACAAAGCTTTGTATCGGTCTCGCCGTCTATAAGATCGGTACGGAGGATCAATGGGCAGGCGGCGGAAAGTATGAATGGCAGAATACCGATACCATGCTCAAGCGGCAGATCGAATACGCGAAGGGGTGTAAAAATTACGGGGGCGTTGCTCTTTACAGCTATAACTACCTCTTTACAAGCGGGTACGTGACCGCCGCGATCAAAACGGAAACCGAAAACTTCCGCTCCCTTTTAACGAACGATTGATCTATCAGTTTTGGACAGTCAAATTTTCCGGATCTATGGAAAGGAATGATAAAACAATGCGCTTCAGACGCTTTACTGCTGCTTTACTTTCGGCGGCATTGTTCTGCGCTTCGGTTATGATCCCGATCAAAGCCGAAACACCCGACGGGAATGAGCCTTCCGCCGTTCCGGACGGAGAGATTTCCTCAATCGAAACCGCCGATGTACCGGACACCCCGCAGTTTATGTTTACCCTTCCCGATCATATGCGCGCGTCGGTTCTTACCCCGTCGGTCGATTATCTTCTTTCGGAGGAAAACACCGAAGAAAGCACCGCCGCCGAGCTGGAGGCCATTTTCGCAGAATTTTCGGAAATCGGACTGAATACTGTTGTCATCAACACCGTATGTGAAGACCGTTCTTATTACAGCATTGATATGAACGAGAAAGACGAGGTCTTTGACCCGACGGAAGTCGCCCTGCGCACCGCTTACAATTATGGCATTTCGCCGTATCTTGTCCTTGATTTAAGTCACTTGGTCGCGGACAGCTCCGACAGTCCCTCGCTGATTGACACACTTATTTCCCGTGTGCACCGTTTCGCGCTGAAATACCCCTGCGACGGGATCATTCTGGACGATTACTACCTCCGCCGCAATACCGAAAACTTCAACGGATACATGGAAGACGGTTCGGGGATCGGCTATACCAACTGGCTGTACGATACCGCCGAACAGCTTTTCAGCACAGCAGCGGAAATCATACACCGCACTGACAACTCCATTGCGGTCGGCTTTATGATCAACGATATGTGGGCGAATGCCTCGACAAACGATCTCGGAAGCAATACCGAGGACAGCGTTCAGGCATATTATGACGGCTACTCCGATACCAAGGGGTTTATTGAAAAGGGATATGTCGATTTCGCGCTGCTTCGCGCCTACGGCTCTCTTACGGACGGCGCTCTTCCCTTTGAGAATGTCACGGGTTGGTGGGGATCACTCGCCTCGGATTACAAGATCCCGATGTATATCGTTCATTACAACGAAAAAATAGGAACAGACGCAGCAGGCTGGGGCAGTGAGGATCAGCTTTTAAAGCAGCTTACCGTCGCGGAAAAGATCGACAGCTATCAAGGAAGTGTGTTCAACTCTTACCAGCGCCTTACCCAGAACCCGCTCGGAACGACTTCAACGCTCACCTCTTATTTTAATAAACAGATCGACAAGGACGCGCTTTTTGAGGATCTGAAGATCGTTTCTCCCGCGAAGCTGAACTTTACGACCAGTGAGCCGAGCGTTACCTTTATGGGAAGCTTCGACAGCAACTTCCCCGTTTATTTCAACAACTCGCCGATCAAGCTTAACGACGCGGGAAATTTCTACTTCTCGCGCGATCTGAACGTCGGCATGAATACCTTTACCATTACCCATAAATCCAAAACCTATACTTATAAGATTGAACGGAAGATCATTGTCATGAAAACGATCAGCTCTTCCATCTCGGAGGGAAAAACGCTTCGGGTAGAGGGCGGGACAAAGGTCAATCTTTCCGTTACCGCCTATAAAGGCTCTAAAGTTTATGGGGTCGTAAACGGACAAACCGTCCCCATGACCGAATCGGAGCTCAAAACGGACGATGAGGACGTAAACTCCTCCTATGTCCGCTATAAGGGAACCTATACCGCGCCGGAAGGGATCATCGGGCAGGAGCAAAACCTCGGAACGATCAAGATCTGCGGCTCTAACAGCGGATACGACAAGGAAGTGATCGGCGCGAGCATTATCGTAAATGCGCTTCCCGAACCGGTTGTTGAAAAAAAGGCGGAGCTTCTTGACGCAAACAGCGTCGGCTCGGGTGAGGTCATCGGTACGCTTGAATCCGTATACGGTTCCTCCGAATCCGTAAAATATGTACGGATCAACTCAAATTATACCGTCGTTTACGACGGAAAAACCGCCGACGATATCCCCTCCCCCGAATTTTCGCCGCTCCCCGCAGGGACGATTGAGCCGTACAGCGCCACCTCGGGCGGCTATTACCTTACCGCTTCGGGAAAACGAATCAGCACGGAAAGCGCTGAGCTGATCGACGGATCGGGAATTGATCGGAACGCGCTAATCGTAAAATCTATCGGAACTGCAGGTGGAGAAAGCTATATCAAAATCGGTCTCGAACATAAAACCGGCTTTAATATGCGCCTGATCGGAAACAGCTATTACACTGCATGGGACGGGGATTACAACATCAATTCCCTGACCGCGACGCACTTATATATTACCTTCGAGAATATTACCAGCGTCACAAAACTCCCGTCCTTTGAAAACAACATGGTATTCAAATCGGGAAAATGGGACACGGTCACGGAAGGAAACGGGACGAAATTCCGCCTGATTCTGGAGCTGCGGCAGCCGGGAGTCTATTTCGGTCACAGCGCGCATTATGATGAAAACGGCGATCTCATGCTTTGCTTTAAGGTTCCGACAAATCTCCTGAGTGGGCTTACGATCGTCGTCGATCCGGGACACGGATACGGAAAGACCGCGGGCGTCTACGATCCCGGCGCGACGGGTGAAGTGATCGAGCAGGAGGTCGTCCTCGCGATCGCAAAGGAGCTTACCGCAGAGCTTCAGGCGGCGGGAGCGAATGTCATTCGGCTCAAGACCGAAAATCCCACGCCCTTCCTGCTGACCAGAAAACGACCAAGCTACGCGCGCGATTACGGCTGTGACATTTATCTTTCGATCCATGCCAATAAAGCCAATGCAACCGCCAGAGGCGTAGAAGCGTATTATTTCACTTCGTACTCACAGCCGCTTGCCGCGTCGATCTCGTCCAGTCTCGCCACCTACTACGCGAGCAACGTTTACGCGGACGGCGCGAATAAAAACCGGGGCGCAAAATACAGCTATTATTCCGTGACCTTGCCGCAGGACTTCCCTTCCGTTCTGATCGAAACGGGATTTGTGGATCAGATCGACGACGCCATGGCGCTCGCCTCGGCAACACATCAGAAAGGGATCGCGAAAGCGATTGTCACGGGTGTAAAAAATTTTATCGCACGAAGCAGCATTTCCTATGCTTCCGAAGGCGCGACCCATGTTGAAAACGAAACGGAACCGGGTGAAACAACGGAGCCTTCGGAGACAACAGTTCCCGAAGAAACAACGGCTCCGGAGGAAACGACAACACCCGAGGAAACCGATACGACAAACGAGCCTGTCTCGTCCGAAACGACTGTTCCGACAGAACTTCCCGCGGAATCCGTTTCCTCCGATTCGAACGTGACCACAATTGAACCGCCGCCCGAAACGACCAACTCAAATCTGTGGCTTGACCCTTGGGGAACAACCGCAGCTTCGGCAGAAACGTCACCGACCGAAACTGCGCCTCCCGAGACCCTTTCGTCCGATACGGCGGCAGGATGGGTAAACTAGCCGTCCGGTGCACGGACAGACCCGTACCATACATTATAAAAAGGTGCTCTCAACGGAGTACCTTTTTGATTTTGCTTGCTATCCTCTTTTCTGTAAAGATATTGAAACCCGCTGTAGTTTATTTTCAACAATTTCCTCTTCTGATTTTTAGAGATGCTTTAAATTTCGGACATCGAACAATCATTTTCTTTGTAAAAGACTTTACTTTTTCCGTGAAATATGGTATCCTAAAAAGTAGTTGACAAAGGTGGCAATGCCTTAGGGGGGAGGGATCGTATGTCCGCGCTTTATTTTCATCTGTGCGCCGCGCTGATTTTGATTTTTCTGATCGCCTCCGTTACGGGCAGAAAAATAAAGACCGACACCGTGGGCAAATGTTTTCTCTTTCTGTTGGTGATTACCTTTGCGACGATCCTGTTCGACATTCTTTCCCTTTTCTTAAATTCCGCCGCCGAACAAACAGGTCGACCCGATCGGTTCTGGCTTTATCTTGTGAATACGGCGTATTTTCTTTTACATAATCTTACGATCCCCGCGTACCTGCTGTTTATTATTGCGCTTACCGATACCTGGCATAAGCTTCGGAAGAATATTCCCGTTATTGCGGCGATGGCGTTCCCTTCTCTGATCATTACGGCAGTGCTGCTGCTGAATTTTTGGAACGGAAAAATCTTTTATTTCGACGAAAAGCATAGTTATCAACGGGGCGACCTGATGCCGATCTTGTACATCTGTGCCGTTTTGAACGTAATTATCTGCATCCTGTATCTGCTGAAATTCAGAAAGCTTTTTTCCGCTTATAAGCTTGCCGCGCTGCTTCTTATGCTCCCGCTCGAGATGGCGGCGGTTGCAATTCAGTGGTTTTTCCCGGATCTGCTTGTGGAAATGTTCGCAAATGCCGTAGCCTTATTCCTGGTAATCACGACGGTTCAGCGCCCCGAAGAAATCCGGGAAAGCGTTACCTTGCTCAAAAACGACACGGCATACATAACGGATCTTCGGAAGCATTTTAGTAATGCAAAGCCTTTTACCACGATCATGATCGACATTGCCAATTTTGTTCCGCTTCACCAGATTTTGGGATATGACGGAGCAAACGAGCTCTTAAAGATCATTGCGGAAAAACTGATTAAGATCAATCGGGAGCTTCGGACGCACGCGGAGCTTTATCATATTCAAAAAGGGCGGTTCCGCTTCGTTCTTTTCGACGATCGGGAAGCTCTTTCGGAAGCGGCGGCTGAACGCATTTCCGCCGAGCTGAAGCAATGCGCCACCGTCAACGGTCTGGAGCTTGATATTCTGGCATATGTCTGCATTACGAACTGCCCCGAGGATATTTCGGATATAAAAGCGCTGCTTCAATTCGGGATCGATCTTCACGAACGGCTCCCCTATACGGGAAAGGTTCTGCGGACTTCGGAGCTTGTCGGGGAACGCAGCTTTGAATTGAGCGGCGTACTGGATCAAATCATCGACAAAGCGATCGCGAACGGAAATTTTATGGTATACTACCAGCCGATCTATTCGACCGCAGAAAAACGTTTTGTATCCGCGGAAGCCCTGCTCCGTCTAAAGGACGAGAAGTACGGTTTTATTCCGCCCGATCTGTTTATTGTGGCGGCGGAAAGAAGCGGAGCGATCCATAAAATCGGCGATTTTGTAATGGAAGAGGTCTGCCGATTTATTGCAAGCGACAACTATAAAAAACTCGGTCTTGAATATATTGAAGTGAATCTCTCCGTCGCGCAGTGCATGGCGCCCGATCTGGCGGAAAAGACGCTTCGGATCATGAATCAATACGGCGTTTCGACAAGCGCGGTCAATCTCGAGATCACCGAAACGGCAATGAGCTATGCGCAGAATACCATGACGGACAATATCAACTCGCTTTATGAAGCAGGACTGCGTTTTTCGCTCGATGATTACGGCACGGGTTACTCCAATATCAGCAGAGTCGCTTCGCTTCCGCTCAAGATTGTAAAGCTTGATAAAAGCTTTGTGAATACAAAGGGCAGCCCCAAAATGTGGATTGTTCTTCAAAATACGGTCGAAATGCTGAAAAATATGGAAATGGACATTGTTGTCGAGGGGATCGAAACGAAGGAGCTCGTAGAGCTGCTTTCCGAAATGAAGTGTGATTACATTCAGGGTTATTATTTCTCGAAGCCGATCCCGGAAGATGAATTCGTTGATTTCATTCTGAAGCCTGTCGGAGCATAACCCTTCCCTGTTGCACCGCAGCCTTCCCTGCTGCACCGCAGCAAATACGCCGAAAGGAGCCGAGATTATGGAAGCCGTTTATTTTGATATATGCGCCGTAATTTTAATGGCAGTCTTGCTTTTTTCGGTCGTATCTAGGAAAATGACAAGCGGTCCGGTAAACCATATCTTTCTGGCATTGATCGGGATCAACCTTCTGTCGGCGGCGTTCGATATATGGGCGGTCGTAATGGATCGAAGCTTGGATCCGACCGTATACGATATGCCGCAGCGGTATCTTTCCCACGCGCTGTATTTGCTGTTTCACAATGTCGCTTCTTTCGTCTATTTTCTGTACATTATCGGTATTACGGATACCTGGCATAAAATCCGATATAAGCGACTTTCGGCGGGAATCGTCGGCGGAGCGTATCTGATTCTGACGGTTCTTCTTGCGGTTACCCCCTTTACGGGTATGATGTTTACTTTTGACGAAGGCGGCCGATACGTAAGAGGTACGCTGTTCCCGCTGCTATATGTGTATGCGTTTTCGGTCATGCTAGGCGGCGTTCTGTGGCTGATAAAATTTCGGCGGCTTCTCGATCGGCCAAAATTTTACGCGCTTTTGATGATGTACCTCTTCGGGGCGCTCACGGTCATGATTCAGCTTTTCAATCCGGGACTTCTGCTGGAAATGTTCGGCGCGTCGATCAGCCTTTTATACATCACAGTCATCGTCCATAAGCCCGAAGATCGGATCGACTCGGTTACACGGCTGATGAAATACGAAGCGTATGCCGTGGATATGAAAAAGAAATTCGCCAACGATCAGCACGTGACCTCTATTATCACCAATATTTCCAATTTCAGCACCTTAAACAGTATTTTAGGTTACGACGGCATGAACCGCCTTTTAAAAACGATCGCGGATACGATCGTCGAGATCAACCGTGATCTGAAAGCGCACGGAGAGCTTTACTATCTCGATCGCGGAAGATTCCGGTTCGTACTTGATACCGAAAAAAAGGAACTGATTGACACAGTGGCAAAAAGGATCAATTCTTTTCTAAAGCACGGAATGAACGTAAACGGTATGGAGTTGAACCTGGTTACCTATGTATGTATCACGAGATGTCCCGAGGACGTTCCCGATTTTAAGACGCTGATGCTTTTCGGGAACGATATTCATAACCGGTCGCCTTACACGGGGCAGGTTCTGCAAGCGTCGGCCATTGCGGAAAAGTATCCCTTCGGACTCGGAAACGAGCTGAACGAGATCATTGACCGCGCAATCGCCGATCGGCGTTTTATGGTATATTATCAGCCGATCTATTCGACGGAGGAAAAGCGCTTTGTTTCGGCGGAAGCCCTGCTTCGGCTCAAGGACGAGAAATACGGCTTTATTCCTCCCGATCTCCTGATCGCCGCGGCGGAACAAAGCGGCGCGATCCATAAGATCGGAGATATTGTCATGGAGGAGGTCTGTCGGTTTATTGCGGGCGACGAATTTGAAAAGCTCGGGCTGGAGTATATTGAAATAAATCTGTCGGTAGTACAGTGTATGTCCCACGATCTCACGGATAAAATTTTAAAAATAATTCAAAAATACGGCGTCTCCCCCGAAAAAATCAACCTCGAGATCACCGAAACGGCGGAGGATTACACGCAGAACATTATGACGGAAAATATCGAAAAGCTTCATCGGGCGGGCTTCACCTTTTCTTTGGACGATTACGGAACGGGCTACTCAAACATTACCCGCGTTTCTTCCCTTCCGCTTAAGATCGTAAAGCTCGATAAAAGCTTTGTGAATCCGTCGGATAATCCGAGAATGTGGATTGTTCTTCAAAGCACGGTAACAATGCTCAAATCCATGAATTTGAGTATTGTTGTGGAAGGCATAGAAACAAAGGATAATGTCAAAAAGTTTTCGGAGCTTCATTGTGACTATATTCAAGGTTATTATTTCTCCAAGCCGATCCCGACGAAAGATTTTGTGAAATTTATCTTGAAAAATCTGAATCAGATAAATAACACGCACTAAAAATACCGCACGATCAAACGAATTCAAACGCCGATCGAGCGGTATTTTTATTTTAACACTTTCCTTCCTGCCCCTTCGGGAAATTCACAGTACCTCTCGGACTTTCTTCGCCTCAGGCTGCGGAAAATTTCGGTCAGCTCGCGAGAATTCGCAAGAAACATTAAGAACAGATACAGAAAAGAAGCGACTGCCAGGGAAAACAGAATGCCCAAAACGGCACCCATTCGCTCCGAGGCGACCGAAAAGACGGAAAACACACAAACCGAAGCGGCAAGCCCCGAAAGAATCGCGGGCAAAGAAGCGGAAAACAGCGGGAGACGCACACGAAAACGCTTTTTCAGCACCCGACACGCGTAAAGGGTCATAAATCCGTTGGAAAGAACGGTGGAAAGCGCCGCGCCCGAAATATTGACCTGCGGGATCAGGAGAAGCAGAACGTTCAGGATAAACTTGACCGCGCCGCCGTAAAGCGTGATCTTTACGGGCGTTTTAAAGTCTCCGTATGCGTGAAAGACCGTAAAAACCGCGCCGCCAAGACCGCTGATGATCCCGCCGATACTTAAAATCCGAAGCGGAAGAACGCTTACCGATACCTCAGCGGCGCGCATCGGATAAAGGAGTGTCAATAACGGATTAGAAAGCGCCGCGATCATCAGCGAAAGCGGAACCGCGATCAGTGCCGTACCCTTCAGCATTAACAAGATCCCGTCATTCATATTCCGGATATTTTCGGTTTCCGCGGCGCAGACCAGCCGAGGAAGCGAACACCGTGAGATCAGTCCCGCCGCCGCTGCGGTCAGCATATAAACGGAAAGAACCATGCCCGAATAGCTTCCGTACAGGAAGTTCCCAAGGTCGGACGGCGGCGCGGAAAGAACCTCCGAAAGCGCAGGGACGGAAAAAAACGATTCCGAGAAGATTCCGTAGGAAAGATTGATGCAGTTTGCGACCGTGAGAAGATCCGTAAAGGCGATCAGATTGGAAGCTGCCGCGCCTGCCGCAACGGGAAGCGCGTTGATCATGATCTCCTTCATGATCCCCCACAGCTCATCAAAAGAGGGCTTTCCGTATTGCCCGCGTTCCGCAGCCGTCTCCTTCCGAACCTTTCTGACGATATAAAACGTTCCGCAGTATTCGCTGATCGTGACACCCAGGATCGCGGCGGCGGCAGCGTATGGAAGCGCTCTTTCCACGCTCCCGAAATATTCCGTTCCCCTCACATAAACATAATAGGAAGCTCCTACCCCGATCCCCGCCTTGACCGCCGCCTCGATCACCTGCGAGACCGCGGTCGGAAGCATATCGGAAAGTCCCTCGTAGTATCCCCTGTACACCGCTGTGACCGAACAGCCGAATACCGCGGGAGCGATCATCAGGATCGCGGGAAGGCTCCCCGGAGAATTCGCAACATAGTAAGCAAAGGGCGCGGAAATAAGATAGATCACCGCCGTTCCTGCGAGGCCGATCCCTCCGCCAAGCAAAAGAGCACTCCGACGGAATCGGAAAAGTTCGTGCCCCCTGTCCTGCGACGCATACCGCGCGGTAACCTGTGTAACAATGGTCGGAATCCCCGAGCAGACAAACGCAAGGATCGGCGTATAAATACTGTACGCGGTCGTAAAATAACCCATACCCTCTCCGCCCAGAATATTTCCGAGCGGGATCTTTAAAAGCGCGCCCAGACCCTTTGTCAGAAACATCGCGACAAACATGATCGCTGCATTATGCGCAAAGCCTTTTCTCTTCATTGCGTACCTCCGAATCGTTGTCCGTACTTCATATATATGACACTTTGTCCGATTTCATTCTATTTCATTTTGTTACAGAGTGTTTCATGATGATAATACTAATAACCATTTAAAAACCGAATAAATCGGTTTTTAAATGCCCTGTCGCCTTGCGGCAGGGCGAGGGATCGCAGATTGTATTGAACGGTAATAACCTGCGCCTATCGGCGCACCTTCGGCTTTGCCGAAGGATTTGATTTGTGGATTTTATCCACAAATCAAATGGTTATTAGTATAAGGCGCAAAATTCCGATCGGAAAATTCCTTTTTTACTTGACGTAAAAGGAGAAATATGGTAAAATAAGTAGGAGAATCATCATTCGGAAGAGAAGATCGTTCACTTGTTTTCCAAAACAGGAACATTCTTCCCTCGGAAGGAAATTTTTAATATGTTGATCGTTATTGAAGGGTTGGACGGCTGCGGAAAATCGACCCAGCTTGAACTCCTGCAAAAAAAATACGAAAACGCAAATTTTATTACGTTTCCGTATTATAATACCCATAGCGGAAGGATTATCAGCGATTATCTTTCCGGCGCGTATCAAGAGGACGACCCCTCCGTAAGCGCCTATTCCGCAAGCGCAATGTACGCGGTCGATCGGTACACAAGCTATAAAACGCATTGGGAGACGCTTTACCGAAGCGGGTTACCGCTCTTCTCGGCTCGTTATACCTCCTCGAACGCCGTGTATCAAATGACAAAGCTTCCGAAAAGCGAGTGGGAAAACTATCTGACATGGCTGTTCGATTTTGAATATCGGAAGCTCGGGCTGCCTGAACCGGCGGCAACGATTTTTTTGGATATGCCGATCGAAATTTCGCAGAAGCTTCTGACCGCGCGTTATGGCGGGAACGAGCAGAAAAAAGACCTTCATGAACGAAACGTGCCCTTTTTAAACGCCTGCCGCGAGGCGGCGCTTTATGTCGGAAAACGCTGCGGCTGGGAAATGATCCGCTGTGACGGAAATGACGGAAATCCCCGCCCGACAGAGGAAATACAGAATGAGTTGATCCAAAAACTCGAAAGCGGGAATCTTCGGATCGGTGAAACGGTTTAACAGAAAGGAAAATACGATGGTTTATTGTTTTTTGGCAAACGGATTTGAGGAAACGGAAGCGATCGCGCCGATCGACATTTTGCGCAGGAGCGAAGTAAAGGTCGTTACCGTCGGGATCGGCGAGGAAATTATTGTTAGCTCTCACGGGATCGCCGTAGTACCCGATATTACCGAAGTCGATTTCGTTCCCACCCAGGATCTCGACATGATCCTTCTCCCCGGCGGCATGCCCGGAACGCTGAATCTCGAGAAAAGCAGAACCGTACAGGACACGATTGATTACTGCGTAAAAAACGACAAGTGGATCGGGGCGATCTGCGCGGCACCGTCCATTCTCGGGAAAAAGGACTTGCTGGTCGGCAAAAAAGCGACCTGCTTCCCCGGTTTTGAACAGTTTCTGAACGGAGCGGAGGTTTCCGACGCGCTCGTTGTCCGCGACGGAAAGATTATTACCGCCAAGGGCGCAGGAGCAGCGATCGAATTCGGTCTGGCGCTTTGCTCCGCGCTGACCGACGAGAAAACCGCCAATAAGATCCGGCAGTCCATTCAATGCGGCTGACGAAGGAGACCCTGCGGCGGGAGCTCTTATCCCGACGGCGCAGTATGGATAAATGTACCAAGAAAAAAAGCGACGATTCTATTCATACTAAGCTTATAGCACTGGTAAACGAAAGGAAGCCGCGGCAGGTGCTCTGCTATGTATCCACTCCGATCGAGGTGGATACGTGCCGTTTTCTCTCGGAGCTTCTGACGCGGAATGAAGCGGTTTACGTTCCCCGGTGTGCCGAGGGGAATATGCGTTTTTTCCGGATTAACGCGCTTTCGGAGCTTCGCGAGGGCGCTTTCGGAATCCCCGAGCCGATCGGGTCGGAGGAATTTCACGAAGAAACGGATTCGGTATGTGTTACGCCCGCCTTATCGTTTGACCGCGACGGATACAGGCTCGGTTACGGAGGCGGCTACTATGACCGATTTTTAAAAAACTATCGGGGCTTATCCGTTGGGATTTGTTATCAAAGCTTTTTGGGAGAGATCCCGAAGGAACCATTCGACCTTCCGGTTGATCTGCTGATCACCGACGAGGAGGTCATTGACTTAACTTGACGGTACCGCAAGGAAAAATAGTCTCGCGGCGGAAAGGATGATTCGATTTGGACGATAGAAAGAACGACAATGTGGAAAGTCTCGCCGCGTTTTTACATAGCGGCGACGAGGATACGGCTCCCGTACAAACGGAAGCCGCATCTTCCTTGTCTCCAAAAAGCACGAAAGAAACGGCGGATCTTTCCGACGTTTTATTTTCCATCAAAAATAAAAATAGAGCGAGAATTCCCGAAAGAAGTCCCGCAAAATCCTCCCGCGCGCCTATTGCCGTTGAACCGGAAGAGGACGATCTTCCCGATATGGACGAGGAATCGCTTTCGTATTACGACGAATCGGATAAAGCCCCCGTTCATTACGATACCGCGGCCACGCAGATGATGGAGATCGGCGCGACGGCAAGAAGCACGGCTGCCGAGGAGGAAACGGAAGAGGAAAAGGAAGAAAGACGTTCCCGCCGCGAGATCTCCGAAATGAGGATCCGCTATGAAAAGCAGCGGCAGAGATCGCGAACCTTTGCGTATATTCTGATCGGCGCGTTTCTCTCGGTTGTCATTATCGGCGTTTCAGCCTATATCTCCTCCTATATCGTGACCTTTGCGCTCGACCTGACGGGGATCGCGACCAACGATTTTCGGATCGACGTCGAGATCCCGAACGACGCAGATTTAAATACTGTCGCGGCAATCCTCCATGAGAACAACATCATTCACTCCGAGAAATTTTTCAAATTCTTTGCCGATTTCACCAATAAATCGGACACCTTCCAATCGGGAACGTATACGCTCAGTTCGACGATGTCCTATATGACGCTTTTCAGTACCCTTCAGAACAGAGAGATCGACTATAAAACCGTTACGATCCGAATCGTCGAGGGAATGACCGCGGCGGAGATCGGCGAGCTTCTCGAGGAAAATAAGGTCTGCTATGCCGAAGATTTTGAGCAGTATTACAAAAACATTCAGAATAATTATGATTTTGAACGCCGGATCCGCGAAAAATCCACAAAGTTCAATCAGCTTGAGGGGTATTTATTCCCCGATACGTATGAATTTTACGCCGCGCTGGATATTCCCGAAATTGAATACGATACTGAAGAGGAGCAAAAGAAAAACGAGGACGCCCAACGGGAAAGAGAGATCCAGAACGCCGAGGACGCCGCGAAAAAACTGTACCAAAATTTTAACGAGAAAATTACGAAGCAAATGTATAAGCAAATGGGCGAGCTGGATCTGACGCTCGACGAAACGATCACGCTTGCTTCCATGGTACAAAAGGAAGCCGCCGATACCGAGGATATGTACTACGTCGCAAGCGTTTTCTTAAACCGTATCCATGATTCGGAAAATTATCCGAATTTACAGTCGGACGTTACCGTGCTTTATGTTGAAAATGAAATCAGACCCTATCTTGAGTCTTCGTCAACTCGGTACAGCCGTTTTGCCAACGCTTATAACACCTATATTTGCAATGGGATCCCCGCGGGACCGATCTGCAACCCCGGATTGGACGCGATTGATGCCGTACTAAACGCGGCAAGCACCGATTATTATTATTTCTGTGCAAACGAGGAAACGGGCGAGGTTTACTATGCCGTAACACAGGAAGAGCATGAAGCGAACCTTGTTCTCGCGGGGCTTAGGTAAATTGCCATATCACGCAGGAAAGGAATGACATCAACGTTGACCGAGCTTCTCTCGCCCGCCGGCGAATACGAAAGCCTTGAAGCTGCCGTCGATTATGGCTGTGACGCGGTTTATCTCGGAGGACAAGGCTTCAGTATGCGCGCAAACCCCAAAAACTTTGATCTTGAGGAGCTTGCGCGTGCCGTTCAATACGCACATCAGCGGAATGTGAGGGTTTACCTGACCTGTAACACCGTTCCGACAAACGACGAGATCGACGCCTACCCGCGCTTTATTCACGAAGCCGCCGAAACAGGGATCGACGCGGCAATCATTGCCGATCTCGGCATTTTATCCCTGACAAAAAAGCACGCCCCGAAGCTTGAAATCCATATGTCCACACAGGTCGGGATCATGAATTACGAGACCGCGAATGAATTATACCGCCTCGGCGCGAAACGCGTTGTTCTCGCGCGGGAAGCAAGCTTAGAGGATCTTCGGAAAATTCGGCAAAATACTCCGTCGGAGCTGGAGCTTGAAGTATTTGTCCACGGCGCCATGTGTGTTTCCTTTTCGGGACGCTGTCTTCTATCCAAATATCTGACACAGCGGGACGCGAACCGCGGAGAATGTGCGCAGCCCTGCCGTTGGAAATACTACCTGACCGAGGAGACCCGCGCGGGTGAGCAATATGAAATCACCGAGGACGAGCGGGGAACATACATTTTGAATTCACGCGATCTTTGCATGATCGAACATCTTCCCGAGCTGATCGAAGCGGGCGCGGACAGCCTGAAGATCGAGGGACGCGCAAAATCCGCTTATTACACGGCGATCGTCACCAACGCGTATCGCTGCGCGTTGGATCACGCGCTTCGCGGGGAACCCGCTCCGGAATGGGCGTGCAGCGAGGTTGAAAAGGTCAGCCACCGTCCCTACTGCACGGGATTTTTCTTCCGTCACGATGACGCGGAGCAGTATTATGAAAGCAGCCGCTATTTCCGCGATTATGATTTTGTGGGTGTGGTAGACGAATGTTCCGCGGGAAAAGTCACCGTGATCCAACGCAATCATTTTACCTTGGACGATGAGCTTGAAATCCTCTGCCCCGGTCACGATCCGGTCCGGTTTACGCCGAAGGAGATGTACAACGAAAAGGGCGAGCCCGTGACTGTCGCGAATCACGCAATGGAACGTCTCACCTTTCCGTATGAAGCCGTATTCCCGAAAAACTCGATCCTGCGGAAGCCGTCGGATCAAAAGCACCGGGAGCCGAAATAACAGAAAACAATCAAAACCACCATCTGCTGGTGGTTTTGATTGTTTGAGCTGCATAAATCGAAAATTACCGAAACTTTTCCAACCGATAAACCTGCTCATCATCTATTTCGACAATACCGTTTTTATAGTCATACCCCATTTTTTGGTAAAAACCTACGGCTGTAATTGACGCGGGGATTTCAATTCGCTTCGCTCTTAAAAAGAATTTATCTTGTTCAAGTGTCCGAATCATCAACTTCCCGATCCCCTTGCCCTGATACTCAGGCAGCACGAAAATCGTAAGCAGAATACTTTCGGTTGTACTGCCCCAATAACCCGCAATTGCACCGCACCCGACGATCCGCAAATCATCATAAGCAATATACATATGTCCCTGTTTTGCGCGTTCGATCAGTACATCTGGCGAATGTGAGGATACATTGGCTTCAATATATTCTTCCGAATAATCTTTAATATTTACTGTTCTCAAAGTCTTGGCGATCAATGCGGATACTTCTCCCGCATCTTCTGCCCGAAATTCTCTGATTTTATAAATGTCACTCATACGAACACCTTGCCAATTCCCGATTTATCTTCATGGTTATTATTATGAAAGCGGCTGACTTGTCAAACATAAATCAGAATTTATCGTTTTTCTTTTCCAAAATGCCTATACGACAATATACCTATTGGAATGAAGTAAACGCACCAAAACAGAAGTGCGATCGTGCCGCCGCTGTCGTTATCACCATTTGCCATACTTGTGAAAACACCTGTCATAGGCATTATAAAGCAACTAATGAAAAAGACACCGTGTATCATCATCAGATATTTCAACCATTTATCAGATTTACTTTCTGCTTTAATAGAAAGTCCAATAAAAAAAGTTGAAAGAGCCATCATTCCATATCCAAGCAGGTCGTAATTAAAAAGCAGACCTCCTCTCTGGAAATCTAATATCTTTATTGCTTGCTCATTTATATCTTCCAGTCTTACGGTTGTGGTCTGTGCAAAATATACCAAGAAAATCAATACAGCATATATTGCAGAAAAAATCATTCCTATATTTGCAGATACCCGTTGTTCCTTTGCGCTTTCATGGTGAAAGCCAGCAACCATCATGATATAGCCTATCGGTAAAAACATACATACGAAGTATGAACCAAATGGAAAATCTACTATCATAAATATTGCAAAAAGGAAAACGGTTAATGTCACTATTGCTGCACCTATTTTGGGTATTAGCTTATTCATCTCTTCCTCCTGTAAATTCCGATTTATTTCATTAGAGACACCGTTTATTATATTTGTATCCTCTCATAATAAGCTTAACAACAGCTTCTTTTTACACTACCTATCATTATCCAAAAATACCTTTGATCCTGTTGCTCCCATTTGCCCCTGATATTTTCCATTATAAGAATTTAAAGCATGATCGTCCATTTCCGCAAATACAAGCTGTCCTACCCTGCGGCCTGATTTCAGTTCTATGGCAAATCTGTTGGCGTTGAATAATTCCAAAGTGATCTCACCCTTAAATCCGGGGTCAACCCAACCCGCATTCTGAATAAACAGACCCATACGTCCAAGAGAGCTTCTTCCCTCAACAAAGGCGGTCAAATTATCGGGCAATTCAAAATATTCCATTGTAGTCGCAAGCACAAACTGCCCCGGCAATATTAAATATGTGTCCGTACAAATGGTTTTATAGTTTA
>CAYVZH010000012.1:0-60604 GCA_964456025.1 uncultured Ruminiclostridium sp. | reverse complement strand
GCAGGGCATTTAAAAACCGATTTATTCGGTTTTTAAATGGTTATTAGTATTATATCCCCAAGCTCGGTTTTTCCCGTACTTCCCGCGACCCATTCGGTTTCCTCCAATACACCGCCGCGCTCCGCGAGTACCCCGAGTTTTATTTTTCCGTCCTTGTCGGGACGAAACTCGGGCGGAACAACAAAGAAAAAAGCTCCATTTTCCGCACACAGCAGCCTGATCAGCGGGATCACCGCCGAGGAACGCGGATGTGAAAACGCAAGAGGATCTCCGAGCCGATACACATCTCCCTCAGCGCCGATCAGCGTAACAATCTCGCCGCGGGACGCGGTCTTATCCTTTATTTGGAAAATTGCGGGAAGGCGCGGTCTTGCCCCGCCGCAGAACAGCTTTACCGAAGTGTTCCCCGCTTCGGCGGCGTCCTCAGCGATTTTCAGTCCGCGTCCGGTACGCATGATATAAAGCTCCTGCGCACCGACAGCCCGTCCCGTGATCCGAGGGGAGCGACGCGCGGCGGGGTGCGATTCGGAAGGATTAAGGGTCAGGTACCGAACCGGATCCTCGGAGCCGCCGACGCGGATCGTCATCATTTCCGTCTGAAATTTAGGCGACTTTACGGCGACGGAATATTCGCCCTCCTTCAAGTCGACAACGACAAAATATCCGTTCGACTTATATTCATGAGGATATTTCGTGCCGTCCACCCAAATTGCCGCTTCGGAGCCTGTGAGCGCTGTGTTCAGGAGGCCGTCCAGAAGCCTTAATGCAAAAGACAGCCGTTTTATCATCGTTCATCGCCCTTTCCCCGATATTTTTCCGTGTGTATCAAATTCGGCAGCAAGGACGCGCGGCGCGATCTCTCTTGTCCTGTCGGAGCGAATGGATACCTGTGAAATATCCACGCCGAACGACGGGCAAACGGTTTTCTGCGTATTATTCCATATATGGGAAAGCTGTTCCGCGTCAAGCTTTACCGTTTCGAGAAGCACGGGCTCGTCCTGCTCCGCGAGTGTTCCGCAAAGATATTCCGCCGGGATCGACGGATTGTCGCGTATGATCTGTAACGCGCGTCCGATCACACGGTATTCATCGGAATATTTCTGCGCCGACGCTGCCTTACTGTGCGCGGAGATCAGTGCGTGAAGCCGCAGCAGCATAGGCGCAAAACGCTCGATCGCGGGATTTTCCGGATCGGGAATGTATCCCGTAAGCGGCCCGCTGTCCTTCTGCTCCTCGATATTATAGATCCAGACCGTGAGCCGGAAATCCTCGGGAGACTGCGGCTCGCATAATCCGATCTCTTCCTTCTTCGAGATCGGCTCGGGAGACATCTCCCCGCGCAAAAGCTCCGTCAAGGATTCCCCCGCTTCGTAGATCGCCGTATAATCCGACATGATTTTGTTTCTTCCTTTCTCCCGAAAGCACAAGTCTTCCGCGCTATTTAGGGTGTGTTGACACTACCCGAAATGTTTGGATTGCAAGCAGATTTTTCGTATTTCAAGGCAATTTTTCGCAGGAATACCGGCGTATTTCAAGAAAAATTAACGCGGAAAGACGGAAAATATGCTTGTAAGACGGACTTGAGCGGTAGTGTCAACACTCCCTAATAAATCCGCCGTAAGGCGCGAAAATATCCAACCGATATTCCCCCGCCTTGACGTCGTTTCGGTAAAACGTTACCTCGGCGTAATTTTCCCCGCTCTCATAAGGTATTTCGGAAATCACACACGGCGCCCCCGTAAACGCGGAGCCGATCGTCTTTTTTCCATACCTTACTGTGTACTTATATATTGCCGTATCGTCCTCGTCGGAACGGTAAGTTCCCGCCGGGAGAGCGGCCATACAAAATATTGTCTCCTTCTCTCCGCGAAGGGTAAACCATAAGCCTGTGCCTTGCCGCGATTTTGTGAGTGTTCCGCAAAGCGAAGTGACTTCCTCGCCGCTGATCCCATAGCTGAAGGTAAGACCCCACCCCGTGCTTTCGTCCAAAGCGAACAGCGCCTTTGAAAAGTCGGCCTTCGCCTGTGCCGCCGCTAAGAACGAATCCTCCTTCACTTCCGTCAATTCCGTAAGCTCCTGTTCGGAAAGCCTTCCGAGGCGGCGCTCCCTCTCCCCCGCCTTAACCTCCGCGGCGGCGCTCAGATATTCGCGCAGCGCTTCCCCAAGCTTATAGTACGCCTGAACGGCGGAGGAGAATTCGGCGCTGCTGTCGGGTGATTCATATTCCTCGGACTCCGATCCGTCAGGCTGACAGATCGACCCGACCCGCGACCGGTCTCCCAAGCCCGAAAAACTCCCCGCAAGAACATCGGCGATCAGATAAACGCTGTCAAAATCGAAGCTGTCCTTTAAGGTTTCTCCCGTGATTTTCTCAATCTCAGACTTCATCACGCTGATCTCGAACATCAGCGAACGGATCCCGAGATAGATCCCGTCGGCTTCGTCCTTCGCGGCGGCAAACGTTTTCTCATCACATTCCCCGGTTCTGACCAATATTTCCAGCGCCGCGGCTTTTTCCCGTCTCGACTTATATCGGCAGACCTGTACGCGAAGTTTTTTCAGCGCGACATCATAATCTATCAGCTTTTCCGCAAGCTCTCTGCCGTTTTTTCCAAGCTCTGTCCGATACGCCTGCGTAATCGCGATCCGTTCGGCATAAAGCTCCGTGAGTGCTGTATTCCCGGGCGGTTCGAGTTCCGAATCCTCCGTTTCCGAAGCTTGGGGCAATTCGGAATCCGAACATTCAGGCAATTCGTGCTGTTCAAGCACTTCTTCAAACCGGCTGTTAATCTCGGACAGTTTTGCCGAATACCGTTCTTCAAGCGCCGCCGCGGCTCTTCCCCGCGCATACAGCGTATACGCGCCGCAGTGAACGGACGTAAACACGCATACAAGGATCCCTGCCGCAATGACGGTAAATCTGTGCCTCATTAATATCAGCCCCCTTATGACCTTGCTGATAGTCCCAAGCTTTCAAAATCGGCAATATCCAGCCCCAGTTCCTCCAAAAGCTTCACGATCTCCTCCGTGGAAAGCGCAAGCGTTCCGCCGCTCTCCGACAATTTTTTTCCGCCCGTTTCGGGGCGCTCCGATACCGATTTTGCCGATTTCAGCAGGAGACGCCCGGTTGACTGATCTGTCCAGAAATTTACGGCGATCCCCTCGTATAACGCCGTGTAACAATCTACACTCCCGGCGGCAATGCCGAACTCCTCCGCCACCCACAGCGGGAGCTGTTCCCCCTCCGATTCTGAAACGGAAAAAGCGTGCGGCGCAGAGATGTCCGGCGCCCGCGATATTACGGCCGCCGCGCCGCTTATGGGTCTTTCAAACACCTCGACTGCCGCCGCCGGATCACCGCCCGACGCGAAGGAACACCGTACCGTAATTCCAAAGCTTTGATCCTTCAGGTAGAAGCAGCTTTCGGTGACCGTCTGCACAAGGCTCGGCATAATCTCTCGCACCGTCGACGGCTCCGCGCCGATCAAACTTGCGTAATCAAAATCATCGTCAAGAAATGCCCCCGAATAGATGAAGCTTCCGGTAACATCGGAGAGGCTGCCGCTGCCGTTCATCATATGATCGGAAAAACAGCCCTCGTATCTTGTGCCGTTGACGAAGGTACGTACCGCGGCTCCTACGATCTCGCCGTCGGAAAAGCTTCCCGCGGTAACGCTTCCGTCCGGGCCGTACAAAGTGCCGCTCCCGCTGTACAGTCCGTTCTCAAACTCGCCCGTATAAAGCCGCTCCCCGTCCTCACCGTAAAGCGTTCCGCCGCCCGAATAAACGCCCATTTCAAAGCTGCCCGAATACCGCTTCTTTCCGCTTTCGGAATACAGTACGCCCGTTCCGCTGTATAATCCCGCGGCAAAAGTTCCGTTGTATTTTACCGTTCCGTCAGGATAATATTCCAGAGCCGTGCCGTTTGGCTCGCCGTCCGTAAAACTCCCGCAGTACCGTACCGCGCCACCGGGATCAAACATTTTCCCCTCTCCGTCGATCATCCCGTGCGAAAAATTTCCCTCATAATACTTATTTCCGCCGACGGTAAGCGTTCCGTACCCCGTGATCGTTCCGTTTTCAAAAACACCCGAATAAACGCGGTCTTCCTCGTCGGTATACTCGCCGACTCCCTCAAAACGACCGTCCGCGAACCATCCGCAATATTCCACGGAGCCGTCCTCATAATAGAGGATCCCCTCTCCCTCATATGCCCCCTCCACAAATTCGCCGACAAATTGAACTCCGCCGTTTTCGTAATACTCGGTGCCGCTGCCGTCCGCTTTTCCGTTCACAAGCCTGCCCTCGAATTGGATCCGCTCGAAATTCTCATCATAACAGACGCGCACTTTCCCGGTATAAGAAGAAAGCAGGGCGTCATCGGCGTGAAAATCCCTGACCCAGAACCAGCTGATAAGAAGCGGATGAAGCAAAAACAAATACAGCAGCGGCAAAGCGATTACCAAAGCCGCAGCGATCAGCACCAGCGATTTCGCAATATAAATACTGCCCCAATCGAAATAGTCCTCGCGCTTTTCGGGCTTTGTTCTCAAAATATCGGGCAGCTTTTTTACCATGCCCGGAACCGCGCTGACAAGCTGTTTTCCGTTGGTCAGTTCCCTGATTCTCACGGAAGCCGTCCGAAAAGGTCTAAAAAAAATATTTTTCAGCAAACGCCCGATCACCCTGAAGCTTGCGATCAGTTTTTTGATCATAACGGATCCCTCCTTTTTTGCGGTCTCCGAGATTAGGAATTCGTATTATAAACCGTATACGTAAGCTGCTTCTTTCCGGCTGAAATGTTGTACTCGGAAAGGTACATATAATTACGGGAAACGCCGTCGTCGGGAGCGTATTTCACGATCTCCATAAACATATTCCGGGAATTTACATAATCCTGCTTTTGGAAAAGCCTTACGCCAAGCTCAAAACGCGTGATGAACTGCTCTTTCAGTTTAATGAGCGTATACGGATCGCTGTCAAACATATCGAAAAGCTTTACCGTGCCCTCCGAGGTCACGAAGTCGCCGATACAGCGACTTCGGTATTTTCCAGAAGGCAGCGAGCGGAACGCCCGTTCCGTGCAGACAATGTAAAGTCCGCTGTCCGAGAGGATTTTCTCAATATCCTCCGATTCGCTGATCGCGGTCGATACCGCCGTTGGCTCCATGCGCTTATCGTCTCCGATAAAGCCCAGCAGCACCTCGCCCTCGCCAATCACAATGTGAACCTGTGCCGTGCGGCGGTTTTCCGACTGTTGAATTTCGTTAAAGGCATGGATCGTTTCGCGTATTTTGATCGCCGCCTGAAGCGCGTTTTTGGTGCTGTCGGGAAAGATCGCGCTCAGTCCGTTGAACAGGAAGTTATATCCCGCTCCCCCGAATCGGTCGAGGATCGGCATGATCTGCTCGTACACGGAATTGATGCTGTCGAAAATATCGCGCGCGTCCATTCCGGATAGCGGCTGTGAAAAACGGAACCGCAGAAAGAGAACCGCCATACGCTTCCGTGCGTGCAGGGACTTTTCGACCCGTTCAATCTGCGTTTCCCCGAGATTTGTGAGGAATGTCTGCGGCACAAACCGATAATAGGAATGATTCAGCTTTTCAAGGCTGGCGGTTTTCTCAATAATATGCTCCGCAAGCGCCTTTACCGATACGGACAGATCCTCCACCTCGTCGCCTGTCCGGATATTGACGGGCGCGTCGTATTCGCCGCCCGCAATGCGGTCAACGGATCGCCTCAGCCTGCGTACCGCGCCCGCCGTAATATTTTCGATCACCATAAAGAGAATAACGATCAGCATGCCGCCCAGCGTCAGGAACCGATTCATTAAATTCCGAATTTCGGCGGCGGCGGACGAAAGCTCGCCGACGCCGATCTCTACGATCAGGTAAGCCGGATCGTTTGTTCCCAAAAGATCGGTACGGCGTATCAGACAAAGCCGCTCGCCCTCGGGAATGCGGGTCGTTCCGCTGTATTCGGGATCCGGCATTCCGCTGACGATCGTAGAAACGCTGTCGCCGTACATCAGCATATCCGCGGGATACCCGCTCGGATAAAGCGCGCTCGACGCAATGACCGAAAACCGTCCCTCGTTTTCTCCGATAAGCGTTATCACCGGATT
The DNA here is from genome assembly GCA_964456025.1 of uncultured Ruminiclostridium sp. GTDB lineage: Bacteria > Bacillota > Clostridia > Oscillospirales > Ruminococcaceae > Ruminiclostridium_E. The sequence continues at coordinate 54,477 of CAYVZH010000012.1, read as the reverse complement.
CTCGTCATCTCCCGAAAAATCGTTTTTCCGCGGCAAGGCGCAGGAAATTCCATATTCTGCGAGGTATTGATCATACGCCGCATAGAGGTCGGATTCCGGATCGGAAACCGTGCCGTTCATGCTGTGTTCAAAGGAATTCGCGATCAGCTCGGCCTTGTACGTATAATGCGTCCGAACCGTTTTCTCAATATTGGGGATTATGATAAAATACAGCAGCGAATACAGCGCCACAAACATCAGCAGCGCGATCAGAAGCGACTGGCGAAGCAGAATGGACAGCCGCATTTTCAGAATGGAGCAGAAAAAATCCCACGTCAATACGGTGAGCAGAAGAACACCCGCGCAAACCGCCGCGATCAAAAGCACGCGGTTGATCGCCGCGCTTTTGTCCGCGGTATCGGCATTGATTCGCGACATTACGGAAAAGCTCCCGTAGTACAGCCGCTCCGTTTTTCCGCGCACGGTTCCCAAAAAATTCCCCGTTATTCCGACGGCGACATCATTTAGATCGGAAGAAGCAAGCTTCTCCTCTGCGTTTATTTTGCCGCCGACAACGTTCGTCACGGAACGATCGGCGGAAACGGAATAAATGTTCCCGCTTACGGAATCGAGCGCGTAAAAGCAGGAAATACCGCTCCAGAAACGGTCGAATACCGCGCCGTCATATCCGCCGAGCGTATATCCGCCGTCCGAATCGTAAACCGTGATCCCGTCAGATCCTCCGACCGCAATGCTCCCCGATGAAACGGCGATCATTCCGTAAACCTCTTCTCCGACATTGAATTCCGCGATCTTCTCCGTCGGCTTGTCATTATTTTTCGGTGCGGAGAACAGCTCCGCTTTTTCGCTGTTCCTCATCGCGAAATAAATATTGGCGTCGTCCTCACACATGGAGGAAACGATCCTCGAGCGCGCGTTTGGATAAACCCAAGTGTCGCTTTTGAATACCCTTCCGAAATAGCTTCCGTCGTCGCGGAAGGCATGAACGGTTACCCGAACGATAAAGCGGGTGCTTTTGTCAAATTCATATACGGTAAGAAATATGCTTCTGTCATGCTCGACATAGATCTGATCCACATAGAAGTTCTCGCCGAAATCCTTCGGCTCAAGGCGCTTTTCAAAGAGCTTTTTTCCCGAGGAATCAACGGAAACCATTGTTTTTTCATCGTTCGTATCGGATATGTAATAAATATCTCCCGCGCGGTCAAGCGCATAGGCGTACCGGATCCCGTTATCACCTGTGCCGAAACCCAGACCGAAATCAGACGTTCCGAACAGCACTGCGCTTCCGATGATCGCGTATGCCAGAAGGATCACCGTAAAGCTGACGATACGTTTTGCCATTTAAGTCCGCCTCCCTCCGCTTTTCGCGTGATTGTCCGCCTTTCCTTTTGCCGTCTTTATTTTTCGCAGCAGGTATTCCGCAAGATTCTCCTTCAGGTATTTCTCGCGCATTTCCGCGGCGCTCCCTTGAATTTCGCGCCACTTAGCGTAAACCGCCGCGCAGCCCGAATATTTTCCGTCCAGCAGCTCGCCGATCAGACATTCTATCTCCTCGGGAAGATACCGATCGGGCGGGAACATCATTCGCAGGATCCCGCCGAGCCTCTTGCCCCGAAAATCGGGATCCGGGGCGGGATCGGGCAGCATCATATAATGAAAGCCCGCGGTCTTCCCCGTTAAGTCGATAAACGCATTCCTCGCGGAAAGCACCCTTTCCGCGATCCTGTCGTCCAGCAGGTCAAGCTCCAGCGCCGAGGATAGCAGGCGGTCGGCAGCCGCCAGACGTTCCTCGTATTTTCGGTTCGCGCCGCCCTCCGGATATTCCCCCAAAGCCGCATCGGCATGACGGCGAAATATAACGGAAATACAGCCGTCGGCAGTAATCAGTTCGCGAAAATCACGCGGCGGATTCTCCTTTTTCATTTCGTAAAGCACGGGAAGCAGTTCGCGTATTGCCGCGCGATTCTTAAAGCTATTAACGATCACGGGCTCCGAGCGGTTCACCGTGATCTCCGAACATAGGCACACGTCCAGATCGGGATCGGAGTACAGCACCTCCGTTACCTGATACTTCCCGCCGCCGATCAGCGCCTGCACTTAAAACCCCTCCCCGATCTAAATTCCGATTTATTCTCCGACGATCACAAAGGCCGAGGCTCTGCATTCCGCGTCGGCAGTGCTTGCCGCGACGATCTCGTATGTACCGGGCGTTGACGGAGCCTGATACAGTCCATTTTCGTCGATATTTCCTCCGTCCGCGTCGGCGACCGACCAGATCACGCTTGTGTCGGCTGTGCCTTTGACCTCGGCGGTAAAGCGTACTCTTTCCAGCGGATCCGTTTTCCGGATATCGGGCGTGATCCTTACGACGATGTTTTCCCTTGCGAGCATGGCGGCGGTATCCCTTGTCGGCTTGTACGCGAACCAGCGAACCCTTACCGAATATCCCTCAACATAATCGCCGAGCCTGATCCCGATTTTAAACGTGCCCTTATCGGGATAAAGGATCGCGGCGGCTTCGATCTTCGGGACGGTTTTGCCGCCGTTTCTGGACGCAAATACCTCCCCGCTTCCGAACAGCAGCCGACGTTCCTCATTTTCACCGTATTCCACCGCAACCGAAATGCTCACATCTCCGATCCCCAGATTGTGCGTGATCTCATCAGAGAGGAACCGTGCGTTTACACGGATCGCTCCCGAAATCGGAATATCCGTTACGCCGGAGGACGTGGCATAATCATAAGCCTCGGCGGACGGGATCCCAAAACAGAAGTGGAGACTTTTGCTGCCGCGGTGATACGCAGCGGATACCTGCGGCTTCTGCCAGTATTCCAGCGTTTCAACATCCGCCGAAACGCCGCCCTTCAGAAAATTTTCGGCGCTTGTCCTTATGGAAACATCGGGCGGAGCGTGCTCTATATGTATAGCGGCGCGTTCTCCGCCGCGGAAGAAAACGCGCTGTTCAAACGGAAGCGGAGTGATGTGACGAATGATAAAGCTCGTTCCGATATTCATACAGTCGATCTTGGCAAGGCAGATCGGCGTGTTCTCCCCGCCGATGTGCTTTTCGAGTGTGCTCATTCGCGTGTCACGCATAACGGACAACCTTTCCGCACTTCCGCAAAGGTAGATTTCCGGATTTTCGGACACCTCGGTCTGATCGGTAAAATCCCCCATCTGAACCGAAAGCGTTCCGTTCCCTTTGGCAAGAGACGCGGTCATTTCGGAAACAGACGCCGTCTGAAGCGTATAATCCGCGGAAAACACGTCTTTCTTTCCGTTCTGGCTCTCGCGAAAGGTAACGGTCACCGCTTTATCGGAATCGCTCTGCGTGAAATATTCCGACTCAAACGTATAGGTAAAGGACACGGGGCGGCTATCGATCCCTTTCAGGATCACAAACCGCATATTCAGCTCGTCACCCGCGAGCGCAAGACGCGGAACAATGCGAATGATCCGCAGACCGTGCGCACAGTACAGGGTCGTCACGGTATTGGCGCCCGCGCTTCCGTATATTTCGGAGACGTCGGGAATCTCCGTACTCAGAAAAAGGCGGAAGCCCTCGCTGATCTTATTGAACTGTTCGCTCTCGCTGTCCGCCGCGCCAATGCTGTTCACGGGCTCGCGGTTCTCCTGCTCGTATTTCAGGCACAGATACGCCTGATCGGATTGCACAAGATTTTCCACGCCGTCGACCGTCTGAATATTTTTGATGATCGGCTCGGACACCACAATCTCACGTCCGAGATAGTCCAGCGCAAATCCCGTCTCTACGGAAAAGGAGGTATCGTCATTCTGATAAACGCCGAGCCCGCACACAACGCCCGCGCCGATAATTGTCCTGTTGATCAGGCGGCGCTTATTATTGAAATAACGCTGCTCGATTTCAAAATCGCGCGCGGTCAGCAATTTTCCGTAAAAATACCGATTCCTTTCGAGCGGGAAAAAATCACCGTTGTTCATTGCCTTCTCCCCCTAAAATCAAATGATGGGATATTCTGCCTGCCGAATCCGCTTTCGCTTCGGAATAGCCGCCAAGCACGGAATTCACGCCGAGATAGGTATGCCGCCCGAGAATCAGGCTTTTTTGAAGCGTCACTACCTCCGCGACGGTATTGGCGGGGATCCGGCGTTTCAGCCTGCTCATAAAAATATTTGCCTCATGCGTATTCGCGAAGACGTTCTCGGGCAGAAGCACGAAGAATTTATACGGATCGTCGCCGAAAAGCCGCCGATAGGTCTCTCTGTCCTTCCCTTCGCGCACCATTTTCCGCACGCTGTAATGCTCGATAATATTCGGCTTTACGCTGTATTCGTCCTTGATCCAACAGACAAGCCCGTTCACGGTTCCCGTCATGCCGCTCTCCGAAACCGCCTTTCCGATCCTTCGGCGAAGCGTTCCGTCGGAAAGATACGCCGCGTCCTCAACGTTCACCCACTCCGCGAGATACCGCAGCATTTCCCCTTCGGCGATGCGGTAATCGAGGCAGTCGCACAGCGACCCGATCCGATCGTCGAGATCAAAGAAAATGCTGTCAAAAATCGACAGAAAACGCGTCAGAAACCCGTTTTCTCCGTCCGCTGTCCTGTAAATCTCGGGAAGGTATTCCACCATGCTTTCCGATCTCAGCAGCAGCTTGATCTTATCGAGCCGCAGTGCCCGCTGATCCAGCATCACGAAGTCCAGCCTGATCCAGAGATAACGCCCGCGCAGATTGACGGGCCCCTCCGTGCGCCCCGAACAGATCGGCTTGAACAAGGAGTTCAGCCGGAGCAGCTTTTCCTCGGGAGAAGCCGCTCTGCTTCGGAGATAATGATCTATCTCTACCGAACTCCCGTCTATTTCCGCGCGTGTCGTATTGGCGGAATACGCCGAGACGCGCAGAATCATATTTTCCGGAAGCGCCGCTTCAATCCGAAAACTCCTCCAGAAAAAATTATGCTCGGAGGAATCGACGGAGCCGCTAAGAAACACGGCGCTCGTTACGTCTCCGTTTTCGGGAACGATACTGTTCCCGGATATTTTAAGACCGCTCAATAACCCGCGCCGCCATTCCGACGCGCGGTTCAGGGTTATAAAGCGCCTGCTGCCTGTCATTGATCTCACCACCGTTACAGATCCGCCACGCGGATATTCACATCTCCGCAATACGCCACCGCGTTCGGAGGGATCACGATCCTGCCGTATCGGTCGCGTCCGCACCGCTTATCGCCGGTCTTTACGCGAAGCCGTTTCACCGAAAGGATCCCCTCCACATTACAGATACAGCCGATGATGTCGGCTTCCGAAATCGGTTCGCCGAAGCGCGTTCTTCCGTCGGAGCCGATCACGGAGAACATTTCGCGAAGCGCCGCCCCGACCCTGCGGCTTGCCTGTTCTACTTCCTGTGTCAGGCATACCACCTCCGCCGAGATGTCCGCCCGAATGTAGATCGGCGCGGTGACCAGCACTCTTGTCGTAATCAGTCTGTATTTTTCCAGATGATCCTTCACCGCCGAAAGAAATCTTTTGTCGGGCATGGGAAACCGCTCCGTACTGTATGGCAGCACGACAACCGCGATCGTGTTCGGCGCTTTGCTTTCGGACACTTCGGACAATTCAGGCGGCAGCGCGGGATCGAAAAACGGGATCGCTTTCGCGTCCGCGATCCTGAGCCCCAGCGTATTCAGCGCCGCACGGCGGTAATCTTCGGCGGTGACCGTTCTTTCGCACACGGTTATCCGCTCCCTCAGCCGTCCGAGCGCGTGAGCAATCGTTTCTCTGTCCCGTCCGCCGGTGCTGTCCGCGCTGCGGTCGATCGGATAGGTTCTTCCCAAAACGGTAAGCTCTTTAAAATTCCCCGCCGGTATGTTTCCGCCGGAACCACTCGTGACCGAACAGGAGATCACCATGATATTCCTGTCTCCCGACGGAGGAACCTCTCCGTGTTCGTTATCTCCGAACATCAGGATATTCCGATCCCCGTCATAGGTAAAACAGCGGTCATAAGCTCCCGCGAGAGACAGGCTTCCGATATAGCGGTATTCGTTCCAGCGGGGGGATTCATCGCTTTCCCCGTCCTTTACCATCACACGGAGCTCTTCACAAAGAACCGTTTCCCCGGGATCAAACGCGAATTCCTGACACGGGAGACCGTCCGAGGAAAAGAACATTCCGTTTCTGCCAAAGCTCTCCTCACACCGTACCGCCCGCATCTCCAGCCGCCCGCCGCAGGCGGTATCGGCAGCCGATCCCGAAACACCGAAAATAGCGCCGGTTTCGGTTTTAACGATTACCGCGCTTTCATTCAGGAGCCAGCCGTGCTCGTCACGCACAAACAGAAAACAGGCACCGCGAGCCGCCAGCATATCTTCCACACCCGCAAAGGCTCTTCCTTCCAAAACCATATCATCGACGGCGGCGAGCCGCGACTTTTGCGTAAGTCTTAGCGCACCGCAATAAATCCTGCAAATCTGCGGCATATCCTCACAGCCGCTCTCGGTGAGCCGCGCCCTGATCCACAGACCGCGCGGAAGCTCTCCTGCCCCGAACGGCGCCATATCCCGCCCGATTTTTAAAGTAATGCCGCCGCAAAAGGACAGCGCATAGGTATCGTCCGACAGCACCTCACAGGGCGCAAAGCCCTGCGCGGTGCTGTATTCCCACGCGATTTCACGCGGGGGCGGGATCTCTCCGTCGGACGCGTTCCTTTCAACGGGAAGCCTGTCGAAAATGTCGAACAGCAGCTCCGCGCCGTCAAAGAACCGATCACCGATCTCAGTCACCTCAATATAAAGACCTCTCCCGCCGCTGTCAAGCCGGCTTCCGAACGGGTAAAAAGCGGTCTCGGTATACCGCGCGGGTTCCGTTACATCCGCGTACGCGCCCTCGTTTTCAACAAACACCCTCCCGAGCCGGAACGGAGCTTTCCGATACTCCGCGGTACTTACAAATTCCGTTCCGTCCGCGATGTGCAGCGACACCCCGCGCGGCAGCCGTTCGGGTGCTTCCCCGCGAAAGCTTATCAGCGTTTCCGACGGCGCGGCGGGAAGCGGTTTTATCCCGAGAAGAAGAAGCATATTTTCCCGGCTCCGGTCGGAAATGCGGTTCAGGTAATACTGCTGCATTTCCTTCAGCCAGGCGAACAATTCAAGAATCGTGATCCCCGGATCGTGTTCGTTGAAATTCGTCCATTCGGGGAATATCACGGGAATACGGCGCTTCGCCGCTTCCACAATATCGGCGTATCTCTGATCGTCCAGATTCGGAAGATTTATCATTGCCGTACTCCTTTTAATCCATCATCCGTATCGTATGATCGCCGCCCGAAGCGGCAAAAAAACGGTACTTTTCCGATCCTCCTAACGATACCGTCATTTTCCGGCTTCCGCGGTAATACTCTCCGTTCAGCATAACGCCTGAAACATTGGAAACATGCTCCAGCCGTTTCAGCGCCGAAATAACGTCCGCCGTCGTCGGCATAAAGCCGATCTTTTTCTCATGCGGAGAACTGCCGTTCAGCAGCGTGTTCAAAGCAAGCACGGCATTCCGTTCGGTTTCCGCGGCATATTCATCATCGTCAAGCCTCAGCGTTATTTCCGCGTTCACACGCATGACCGCGGCGGGAATTACCCTTAACCCTCCCGAGAGAATGAGCACCGCGTCCGCGCGATCCGCCAGATAATCATAAATTCTTCGGCAAAGCGCCGAAGCGTAGACGGTATCGGTATAGTCGCGCGGCATTACGACGACCGTTACGCAGCCGCTTTTCGCGGTATCGTCCGCGCCGCGGTTCGGAAAACACCGCACCTCGCTTACTTCAATAAATTCCTCCAGCACGAGGGTCTCAAAATCCTCGGCGGTGACCGCGCGCCCGAAATGCTTCAGACGTTTCGCGCCGATTTCGCGTATCGCCTCCGTGCTTTGTCCGTCGCTTCCGCCGCAGGTGGGGCGGAAATTCGTCATGCTGTCCACAAACGGGATTCCGACGACAAGCCCGTCAATGCTTTTCGAGGGCAGGTTTCCGGCTTTTCCGCCGCCGTAGGAATAATTCACGCTTATCTCCACGGCGCCCGAATATGCGGGGATCCTGCCGTTTACTCCGTCTCCGAAGCGGATCACGCCCGCGGAAGCGTCTAGCGCAAAGTGCCTGTCGTCCGCACCGGAATTCATCAGCGAATCACGCTTCTCCCAACGCACCCAGCACGCCGAGACCTGCCCGTCTTCGTCCGCGACCGTGCGGACGGACGCGCCGTCCCGCTCCTTCAGCTGCCGCAGCTCCGAAAGCGGCATTTCGGAAAGCTCGTTTACCCACAGCTCGCAGCCGATCACTGGATTTCCCGAAAGCGTGATCGGCTGCCGCGCGGCTCCCGCAAGCACTTGGTGCCGTTCGTCGGATACGCTTTGTTTTTGCACAATATCCACCGTGTTCATCACGAGCCCCGTAAGCCGGGGAGGCTCGAACCGATCCGTCGAAAGATCCATGCTGCGATTCACCGCCCTGACCCAGAAGCCGCGCTCTCCGAAAAGCTCTGCCTCGCAAAAATCCTTCGGACAATAAAACGAAAGGATCCCGCTGTGGGAAAACCCGTTGGTGCGGTCGGCGGTTTTCAGCTCCGTCCAGCTTGTCCGGCCGCTCCCGTCTCCGGTAAGCCGCTGAAAGCTTACGACCGAATTGCCGTCCGTGCTCCCCGCGATCTCCATGTAAATATTCACGGGATACCCCTCGGGCGGTCTGTCGAACATGAAATAAACCGCGTGGTGCCGCTCGGGCATCCGCCGGAACAGCTCCATCGGCGTCCTTGTTCCCTTTTCCGATAAAAAGCTTCTGCGTTCAAGACTGTTCAGCGTAACGATCCGATCCGCGGGCAGGAATTGATTTCCGTAATCGAACCGAAGCGTCACGCTTTTCAGCAGCGGCAGGAGCCATTGCGCATGGGTGCTGTAACGGTTCTCCACGCGACTTACCCTCGCCCTGATCCAAAGCCCCTCGCGGGCGTTCTGCACGGAGGGCGCGATGTCATCGGGACAGGTAAAGCGAACCGTTTTTTTCACGGACGTTCCCTCGCATGAAAACGGATTCAGATCGCCGCCGACCTCCAGCCGCGCCCAGCCGAAACCGTTCCAGTATTCCCAAAGCACCTCAGAAATACGGATATTGTCGTAAGGCGCCGTCCTGATCTCGTCCTTATCGACCAACAGCCTGCTGTTGAATGCGGGCTCCGGAGCGCCGACGGGCTCGCTGCCCCGATCCACGACCGTATGCACCGAGAATTCCGCGGTGATGTCGGCGCGGCTCTTGCTGAACACCTCATCGCAGCAGATAAAAAAGCTGTCGTATACGTTCGGCTCCCGCCCGAAGCAGTATCCGCATTTCTCGGCGTTCAGCTCGGTATCGTTCGCAAAAATACAGTCAGGGACGATCCCGCGGTGAAGCGTATCGTCTATGCTGACGGCGCTTACCGAAATGCTGTCCGCGGCGATCTCAGCCTCTCCCTTTCGGGCGCTCATCTCGCAGAAGATCCACGGGAGCGCTTCCTCGCTGCCGTCCTGAACGGTAAGTGCGATCGGCTCGCGGGAATCCTTGATCAGCGTGATACTGTCCGTGCGCACCTGTGCCGTAAATCTTATCTTACCGTTCGCGGAGAGATAACTCCACTCGACGAATTCGGGATCGCAAAGACGGGACAGAAGCATTTCGTCCCGATCGCTCATCGCGCTGCCCAATATTTTCACACGGATCTCGGCGGTACCGCTGATTCTTAACGCCTTGGCGTGAGCGAACGCAAAAAAGTGCCGCTCCAGATTTTCGCTTTTCTCCGGCGCGAACATCGCCAAAGGAAATACGCCGTCCTCGGAAGGATCGCTTCTCGTAATGACGTCGTTGTCGGGATCGGTCATGTAGATCGCCTTGATTTCGGCGGGAGTGGCGTAATATCCCGCCGCCGTTTCAAAAATAACGCGCCGATCGCCTGCTTCATCGGAAATATCGGTAAATAAACGGGTATTCTTTTTGATGAACACGCTCTGCGCGGCGCCCGGGGTCATTTTTGCCTTAGCTATTCCCACGGCGGGAGAAACGGTTTTGGTACATACCCCCAGCATATTCAGAAATTCCAGATAGCTTTTATCGGGAAAACGATTATACCGATCAACCGTCTCGAAGAACATTTCCGCAAACAGCCGCGCAAGCGCTCCGCCGCCGTCGGGCGACTTAAAATCAAGCCGCCATTCGGGCGTATAGACTTCGCTTTTGTACCTTATCTCGGCGAGGATATCCTCCATATCCCTGCCGTCAAGCTTCGGCGCGATCATTTCCCCTCTCCCTCCATCATATAAAACGGATAAACCATATTGAATCGGTTGTTCGTCATCCGTACCGCGCAGCGGATATTCAGCTCCACGATATTGCGGCTCCCGCCGCTATTGACGGCGCTCACTTCAACGTCCGAAATACGCGGTTCCCAACGCTCCAGCGCCTCACGCACGTTGCTTTCCAGTGCCGAAACGCGCTCCGCGGAGCTGTCGGAGAACAGGAAATCGCCCGCGCTTGTGCCGAATTCGGGAAGCATGACGCGCTCTCCGATATTTGTGCGGAGGATCAGCCGGATTGATTCCCGAATATTGTCCTCCGCGCTGCTCATGGCGATACGATTCGTCGCCGGATCAACGCTGAACGGGTATTGAAAGCCCCTTCCCATGAAGCTTTTGTGATCGGTCATTCTTCCGCCTCTTTCGCTTAGTTAATTTTTGTTATGGATCCCTTTAATGTCAGCATACCGCCGCTCTTGACGGTAACGGAACCGTTTCCCGATACCTCCGCGGTACCGCTTGCCTTTGCACCGAGCTGTGCCGTAGACATCGTGATTTCCTTATTGGTTTTTACGCTCAGTGTGCCCGCGGTACCGTCGCACTCGATCATTACGCCGCCGCCGACCTTGATCGTAAGCTTTTTATCGCACTTGATTTCGATCTCGCCCGTTTTCCCGCTGATCCTGACCGAGTTTTTTCCGTCGGTTACGTGTATTTCCTGTTCTTCGTCGTCCAGGATCACCTGACGGTTTTTCGGCGTGGATACCGTTATTTTTTCCTTCCCCTCGGTATCCGAAAAATCCACATAGCTTTTATTCGGCGTAATGAACTGATATTCCTCATTCTTCCCATCCTGCACCGTCAGAGGCGGCTTCGGATCACCGACCCACAGGCTCCCGATCACGAACGGACGGTGAATATCCCCGTTTTCATAGGCAAGCGCCACAACATCGCCCGCGTTCGGGTGAAAAAATGTCCCGTACCGGTCTCCGCCCAATAAGGTCAGGCAGTGGATCCAGCCGGTCTCACCCGCGTCCTGATCGCTTGTGATATAGGCGCATTTTACCCGTCCGAGATTCTTCGGATCCTTGATATTGGTGATTTTCGCAAGTGTAATGCCGCTCCTGACCGAGCGTTTCTCGATCGGCTCGTCAGACTGCGGATTCAGCGCGTCGAACAGTCCCGACATCAAAACCCCTCCTTTTATACTATTTCACGCCCTGAATTTTTATCTGCGCATTGAAGTGAAATAGTATTACGCCGTTGTTCTCGCGAAGCCTATCGTGGTAAGAAAGCCTCCCCCGCCGAAGCTATGCGTCAGCGAGGTAACGATATACTCCCCGTTGATCTGCGGATCAAGCCCGTCGAATTTTACTTTATCCCCCGGAAGCAGCTTCTCGGTGCCGAGCACCTGCGCCGAGCCCGTACAGAAATTGATTGCGCTGTCAAACATGAGCGATTCCGCGTAAGCCTTCGCCTGGTTCTGATCCCTGACCGTCTTATTGAATCTTTCCCGCGTTTTCCCTTTTACCGCGGAGCAAAGCTGCGAAGCGGTCCTGCCCGACCCGCCGGGCGGCGAGGCGGTTGACGAAAACTTCCTGATCGTGTCGGGCTCGCTTCCGTGAACCGTAACGGAGCCGATCTGCCCCGACAGCTCGACATTCCTGCTGAAGCTTATCAGATTCTTTCCCCATTCATAGCTCTCCCGAAGCTCTCCGGAGCAAAGGATGTTTTTTCCGAAATAGAGCTTCTTTTTCAGCATACAAAAGGAACTCCCCGTAAGCTTCGCGAGATTGCACAAATATTGATAATCGTCCATCTCGTTTTGTGCCAGAGGATTTTCCTTATCCGCTTCGACGGATACGCTGACCTCAATTCCTTCCGTAAACGAACGGATCGGATTCAGAATCCCTTCAACGATCATACTCAGCTTTTCATTCTCATAGCTTTGCCACTGGGTATTTCCCATAAGGAGCCCGCGCGCGTCAAGACACGAGAACGTCATGATGATCCCCTCCGCCGAAAAGCTTGTTGAAACGGAATTGATGTATCCCAGAAATACGGTATCGGGCTTCTCATAGCCGAGCTTTACCTCCGCCTTCTTTCCCGCCGTTATCCTGCTTGAAAGATCGTCGGATATTTTACCGTTCTTATGATCGTAATCGGCAATCAGCGTGACGTCACAGCTGTTCGACTGCGCCGCGGCGCTGATCTGAACATTGACGGATTCGATATAGCACGAACCGATCTTAAGCGGAGATCCGTCGATATGGATCACGCACTGTGGATTCCGATAACGCTCCGGCTTGAATTCCATGGGGAAACCTCTTTCTGTTTCATGTTATAAGATCGGCGGAACAACAATATTCGTTCCGAAAGGAAGGATTCTCGGATTGTCGATCCCGTTTTCCTCCGCGATCCTTCGCCATTCTCCGCAGTCGCCGTATTCCGCGTAGGCGAACGTACACAGCCGATCGCCCTCGGATACGGTACGCGCCTTTGTACGGTCGGGAGAATTTCGGATATTGCTGTCCGTCTTGTTTGAGATCAGCGTCAGATCAATAACGGCACGCACGGGCTTCCCGAGCATATTGAACATGGTAAACCGCTGCGACATCGACTGAATATAGCCCGTAAAGCTTATGGTCCCCCACGCGAATTCCACAAGGCTCGGCGTGTGGGTGTCGGAATTTACGGTCGTAAGCTTCATGAGCGGATCCGTGTACATTCTTACGTCGGTTTTCGCCGCGTCGAGCGACAGGGTCGAGGCCGCTGCCTCCGCCTGCTCCGAACCGATCCCGCCGCTGTATGTGTCGAAAAGCAGGCTGAAGCTCATGACCTCGGCGGTACCGCCCACGTACTGCAAAACGGGTCTGTCCGAACCCGGGATCTGATGCTGAACGTAATTGACCGAACGCTCTACCGTAAAACTCTCGGGATTAAACACACACGGAACGACGGCGCTTCCGAGCAGCGCCGAAACCTTCAGCTTCATTCCGTCCTTTCCGTCGAGAATTTTGAATTTTGCTTTTGTCATTCCAAGCATAGTGAACCTCTCACATACCTGCGCGCCTTCGTTCTCTTAAAACGCGGGTTTCGATCTGCGCGTATATCTTATCGGCAAGCCGGTTGATCTCCTCGCGGCTGAAATTTTCCAGTCTGCCCGTTATGGCGGGCGTGCCTGTCTGCGTTTGCCGCCGGTTGATCACCCTCGGTCTTTTTGGAGTCAGGGGTTCCGTCTGTTCGCGGGGCTGATCCCGCTTGTATTCGATCGGCGGGAGCTGACGGGCATAATCGTCATTTGCCCGAACCCCGTTCGTCTGTGCGGGAGGGATCAGCATTACCATATGCTCGCTGTTCTCAACCGTGCGGAACACCGCTCCGCCCCGCTGATTGGCGGGATTTGCCGAATATGCCCGCTGGATGATTTTGTCCAGTTCCTCTAGCGTCCGGCTGTCCAGCCTGCCCCCGAACGATCCGCGCAGCAAGGAACCCTCACGTGTGTGTTCCAGGAAAAACTCCTCTTTTCCGTGTATAGTACGCGCTTCAATCTCCTTATACCGCTTTGCAGCGTTTTCCGGTTGATCGGTCGGGAAATCATTTGGCGGATTCACAAACCGTAAAACAGTTCCGAAAACGGATTTTCTCTGTGTCGTCGAAACAGACGGCTCCCTCGGGATCCAATCGGCGTACCGAACCGTCAATAATTTCAGCAGTGCTTTTCTCTGCTTTGTGATCCGAATGTCGGACGAAAAATTTGCCTGTGACCGCTCGGGAATTCCGCGTAAAACCTTCGTAAGCGTCCTCTTTAATTTTTCCTCGGATACTCCGGATAAACTGCCGGAGCTTTCGTTCTCCTCAGTTTGCTTCAAAAGAAATCTCAATACCGTATGAAGCTCTTTCGGTTCAATCGCTCCGTGTCCCATGCCGCGTGAACGGACGGTTTCCCAGCGCCGGGCAGCCCACTCCCGCGCTTTCGTGATCTTCCGGAATATTTTTTTCAGCAGAACGAACCCCGCCTGATCCCATTCGATCGGCCTGCGCGAACGGTTTGTCAAAAAAACCCGAAAGATAATCTGCTGCGTCAGGTTGTTCACAAGAATGTCACTTTTCGAGCGTTCGGGAGCGGCGGCGTGCTCCGCGAGATAAACCAGTCCGAGCCGTTCCCACGGCGCGGCAATACGCTGCACTCTCCTGTCAAACATTTCCTCGGCAAAGCTTTGATCCACCTCAAGCGGAACGCACAGCGGCTTGAACGGCGCTATAACCGTGATCCGGTTTCTGTTCGGATTTTCCACCCGCGCGTCCCCCTTTCATTTCCCAATCACATAATATTGATGATCTCGCCGTGTATCAGCTCAACGGTCGTAACAGAGACCGACCCGCTCAGCGCGTTCATTTCCGAATAGTCGATCCGGATCGGCATAGCCCCCATCACGGTCCAGATCTTTACGGGGGTCTGTTCCTTGTCCATCATCGTGATAATCATCGGGTAGCGCTGATGGATCCCCGCCATGACCGACGTAAACCAGACCGACAGAGGCTCCGGCGACATAGTCCCTCTTTGAAGAACGATGTTGCTGTATTTTACGCCTGTCGGAAGGAACACGGGACTTGTAAAATTACCGCCCTCATGATACTCCTCAAATTCGATTTCCGCGCCAAGCCCCGATACGGCCGAAAAGTTGCCCTTCAGCTCGATCGGCGCTATGACGACGCTGAAATTACAGCCTATGTGCTGATTGTCCATAACCTTCCGTCACCTCTCAAACAGGTTTTTCTGTTCCTTCTGCCCGCTCAGCCTCCTGTTGATTTTTGACACCTCGGCGCACCACCTGCGCCGCGCCCTGTGATCAAGCGTCATCACCTCGCCGTGCGACCAGTGCAGATAATATCCCAAGAATGTCATTTCCTCATAGAGCTTTTCTTCGGGATATAACGAAAGCTCTACTTTTCCAAAAAATCCAAGGGAAGGTCAAACTCCTTTTCACAATGCGGACAGACCGCTTTATAAGTTGGCACATCCTGCATATTGATCCGCTGATAAAGATCCTGCAAAAACGCCATATCGACGGTAAACAGGTTCTCGATCACATGATTATTGACCGTCTGAAGCGCGCCCAGCTTTGTTACGACCCTTGAAAGCAGAATGATCGTAAGGTACCCGGGATTTTGCTGAACGCGCGGATCCCGAAGCGGCATGATCTCATCGGCGGCGGTCGCGAGACGCATGACGCCTTTCTTGTGCACCTCGCCGTTTTGGTCAATATAGCCTCTGGGGAGTTCAAATTCATACTCGGTCTGAAAGTTCACGCGGATTCCTCCTTTCGCAAGTTAAAATCAGTTTTCGGACGGCGCAGCGGAATCCATAGAGCTGCCGTCCACCCTGTTCACTCCCTCATGGCAGATCTCAAGGGACTCGATCGCCACCTCACCGCCGAGACCGCTCAACTCGGGCGCGGTGTAGTGCATGGGCCAGGCGTTGATGATCTCCCAGCTCGGGCCCTCGGCTCCCGTGTCGTCAAGAAGCTTGACGGTGATCGTTTTGCGCTCGATCCCCGTCGGTCCGGACGTATTGTCGGAGGCTACGGTATGGAGCCATTCCATCATTTCCAGCGAACCGACAACACCCCATTTCAGCGTGATATTGCCATACTTGGTAAGCCCGGCAAGCTTTCGGGGCGTGGTGCGGATCTCGTTCCCCTCCCGATACTCAATAACATCGACGGAGATGTCCGCACCGGAAACCTCGCTGAATCCGGCCGCCTCCGTGCCGTTAAACTCGACCTTATACCTGAAATTCTTAAACGGATATCTGATCTCCGGCATTTTTACTCACTCCTTTCTTCCGTTATCCGTTGCTCTCGCTCGTATACTGACCGATCCTGAAAATCACGAACTCGGCGGGCTTTACGGGCGCCGCGCCGATCACACAGATCAGCCTGCCGTTATCAATATCGTCCTGCGTCATCGTGCTGCGCCCGATCTCCACAAAGAACGCCTCGGACGGAGAGGTGCCCGCCAGCGCGCCGCTTCTCCAGGTACTCGCAAGGAACATTTCGATCGTCCTCTTGACTCTCCCCCAAAGCGCTTCGGTATTCGGCTCAAACACGACCCAATTGGTATTCGCCCGAATGGATTCTTCCAGATAAATAAATAGCCTGCGGACATTGATATATTTCCAGGTGGCGTTGGAGGAAGCCGTTCTTGCGCCCCATACTCTTATGCCGCGCCCCGGGAACGAGCGAATGAGATTGATCCCTCTCGGGTTGAGAAGATCCTGCTCGGCGGTATTGTAGGTGCTCGCGAGTCCCGTACAGGCTCTTACGACCTCATTCGCGGGCGCCTTATGTACCCCGATCGTGTTGTCGGTACGCGCGTAGATCCCAAGCATGGAGCCGGACGGCGGCGCAATGATATTCTTCTTGGAAAGCGGGTCGAATATCTGAATCCACGGGTGGTAAAACGCCGCGTAATGAGAATCGAACATATCCCTGTATTCGACAAGCTCGTCGGTCTTTTTTCTGTCCTTCGGCATATCCAGAACCGCAAAACGGCTCTTGAGATTCTCGCAGTGCGCGATCAGCGACATCTGAACCTCGGGAACGGTGATACCGGGAACCGCCATCAGGCTTACGTCGGAATTCTCGATAAAAGCCTGTATCCCCGAACGCTTGCCCGGTCCGCCGTCCGCGCCGATGTACTCCGCGGCGAAAACGCTCTCGACGCTTCCGTCGGTACCGCCGGAAAGCTGCAAAATCATGGCGCTGCCCTTGCCGCCGACCGCCTCAAACGGAGCGGAAATCCCGCCCACGGGAGTAACCGCAGGCGCGTCTTCCGTTTCCTCCTTTTCACTCTCGTCTTCGGGATCGTCGGATTTCGCGGGAACAGCCGGTACCGTCTTTCCCTCGCCGACCCGAACGGAAACCAGCTCGCTTTTCGCCATTCTGGATACCACGTAATCGGGAGACTCCGTGTTCAGGGAAACGAACAGGTAATCCTCCTTCGCGTCGCCATACTTTACGGAAATGTCGATCTCGCAGCTCTTCATAAATTTGGAGGGCACAAGCGCCGTATCCACAATATTCTCAGGCACGGGATTTTCAAAGGTAACCGTTTTCTCCTCGATCGCGGTGATCCTGTTATAAACGGAGGAATTTCCGTCCGCGAATTCAACAACGTCGCCGATACCGAACCCGTCCGTATTTCTGACGACCGCGTCATTGCCGTTCGCCTCATAGACCTGCGTCTTTACGCGTGAAACGGGCGAAACCGTGATCTTGATCCGATTGCCCCATTCGCCGGGATTCCGCGCGGAAAAGCTCAGAATGGAATCCGATTGCGTTGACGCCGCTTTCGCGTCAGCGGGACAAACGCGCATCACAAACGCTCTCGATCCGCCGTTAATGAAAAAATGCTCAACCGCGTAAGGCAGGTAACGCTTATCACCGAATTTTGTTTCGGAAAGATACCCTCCGAAAATTCGGACATAATCGCTGAAACTGGTCACAAGCTGCGGTTTTCCGATGACATCTCCCTTTTCGGCAAGACCGATAAAGCCCGCCGTGCTCGTGCCGACCCCTTCCATCGGAACGGCGCCCGCCTCATATTCTTCAACATATACGCCGGGGGATAAATACTCTGGCATAGCAGTTTTCCCGATTTTCCGCACTTCGTGTGAAAAACCGGAACCTCCTTTCAAAAAAAGTCAAAAATTTATTTCATAAAGAACGGCTCGTCCGTATCTCCCAAGTTTATAGACAGACCCGCCGCCGGCAGATCGGACTATCATTGGGTCAATCGCCGAACACAAGATCGGCATACTCCTTCAGATCCTCGCGCAGCACTACGGCATTGTTTTTGTGCTGCTCGTTCACAATGCTCCGAATCAGGTGACTCATGGAGATGGGCGCATTCTCCGCCGCGGCAAGAAACGCGGCATGGATCACACAGTTCTTGATATTTCCGCCCGCCATTCTGAAATTCTCCGCAAGAAAGCCGTAATCAACGTCCTCGCCGATCGGGGCGCCGGTATCTAGCATTTTTCTCCATAAAAGCTTTCTGGTCGAAGCGTCGGGAAACGGAAACGCGACCGCAAAATTGATCCGCCGCAGGAAGGCTTCATCGATGTTTTCCATGAGATTGGTCGCCATCAGAAGAACGCCGTCATATTCTTCCATCTGCTGGAGAAGGTAGGCGGTCTCTATGTTGGCGTTTCGGTCGTGCGAATCCTTGACCTCCGAACGCTTCGCAAAAAGCGCCTCCATCTCATCAAAAAAGAGAATACAGTTTGCGTCGCGGGCTTCCGTAAATACCTGCCGCAGATTTTTTTCGGTTTCGCCGATGTACTTGCTGACGACCTGCGAAAGCTGGATCTTGTACATTTTCATATGCAGCTGATTTGTCATCACCTGCGCCGCCATGGTTTTACCCGTTCCCGGCGGTCCCGAAAAAAGCACCGAGAGACCGCGCCCGTAAACGGCTTTTTTCCCGAACCCCCATGTCCCGTAAACCTTATGATGATACCGCACATGGGTGCACGCCTCTTTCAGAATGCCGATCTCCCTTTCGGGAAGCACAAGATCCTCCCAGCCGTAAGCCGCCTTTATCGGCATTGCCAGGATATCCAGACCGACGACCGCCTGCGCGTAACAGCTCTCATGAAGCAGCTCCGCCGAAATAACGCTTTTTCCCGACATTTGCGTAAGATCCGCCGCGCGCTCCACTGCCGCCCGTATCTGACCCGCCGTAAACCTGAATTTTGCCGCCATTTCCTGCGGTTCGATACCGTCCGCAAAGGCTCTTCCGTCCATAAAAGCATTCCACAGCGCACTTCGGGCACCTTCGTCGGGCTCGGGAAGCTCCGCGTCGATCTTGACCATTTCGCCCTCAAGCCGAGCGTCAAGCCATTTCTTTTCGGAGGTAATATACAGGCGTTGTCCCAGCCATGCTTGACTGCGCTTCATCAGCGAAACAAACCGAAACAGCTTCTCCTGATTCTCCTTTCCGAGCAGGTATTCAAATCCGGTAAAGCACAGCGCGCAGTCCTTGAGCACGCTCTCGCAAACGGCGGCGTGGAATGCGCTTTCCGTATCCTCTCCGGAGCAGATTTCCCGAATATCGGCAAATAAAACGTCCTCGCCCAGCGCCGCCGCGCAGTGCTTCACCTGAAAGCGCTTGCCGCTTCCCCGTTTTCCGCTGAAAAACACGAGCGCGGTTTTATCCTCGGCCGAAAGCTTCACGGTATTCCGAACATACTCCGCAATCTCCCGATCGGCATACAACGCATGAAGACCACTCGCGCGGCACCAATAGAAATGTCTGCCTTCGGTGCGTCCGTTTTCCGTCAGAAACGTGAAGATCTGCGGAGAAAGCCTCAATACCGCCGAACCGATCCCCGAACCGTCCGACGTCAGAAGATACCGCATGAATACCGAATTTTCGGAAAAGTCCCCGAAATAATTTGATACTCTGTCGAGCGGATCGCCGAAAAGCCGGATCGCGGTTTCCGCCGTCGGACGTACGCGGGATAAATCGTCTTGAATATACGCAAAAAGCTTCTCATACTTGCCGCTTGTTTCACAGCAAAGAAGCGTCAGAACCGTAAAAAGCTGAAACCCGTCAAGGGAAAAGGAATCAATCAGCCGAATAACGGGCAGGTTTCTCCCCGCCCTGCCCGTTGCCCGAACGCGGTCTATAAAAGAACTCCGAATCTCGGTCAGTTCCTGCCGCTCCGCATCGCTCAGCTGCATAAGACAATACGAATCCGCGGCGCGCGCCAGATCGGACTCAAACTCTTCCCGCGTAACAGCGGCGCTCATCAAGCGCTGAAGCCCGTTATCGGGCCCCACCCAGGAATGATACTTGTATAAATAATAAATGTGAAGATCGAGAATATCCGAGAATTTATCCAAAAGCTCACCGGAGTCCGCAAACGGAAGATCCCTCCCGTCGGCGGCATTCCCGTCCGTATCAAAATTCTGTTCCGTCGAAAGCAGCGGTCTCACCCCCGAAATGCTGTTCTGCCGCGCCGTGTGAATGGGTCGGACAACCGCGAAAATGAACAATGGAATCATATTAACAACACAACTCCAATTATGTTGTAATTTGGGGCGGTCAAACGGGTTCATTTCTTCCGCGCTTTGATTCGCTTCTTCGGTATGGGATCGAAAATTCCCGAAAAATATAAAAAGTGAAAAAAATATTGACAAACTTTACCGATTATGATATAATAAAAAAAAGATAAGGTATTTTATAAAATGGAATATATTAAAAAACGGTTTACAACACAATTGGAGTTGTGTTGTAAACCGCTTTTCTCTATGTCAGAGATACCACCAGATCAAGCAAATTCACTTGGCGGGCATGATTTTCGCCGCTTTCCATCGTGTAGATCCGGGTGGTGGAAATGCTGGAATGTCCGAGGAGATCCGAAAGCCTTGAGAGATCCTTTTCCAGTGAGTAAAACGTTCTGGCAAACAGATGACGCAAATTATGAGGAAATACCTTTTCGGCAGGAACGTGCGCCCGCTCGCACAAGCTTTTCATATCACGCCATATATTGGAACGGTCGACAGGCTTACCGCCGCGTGTCACGAATACCGTTCCCGAGGTGATCTTTTGTTTTTCGGCATATTTTCGGAGTACGGAGCGCAGTTTATCGGGAATAAAGATCACGCGGAATTTTCCCTTGCATACGATTTCCACGTACCCCGCCGCGACCGCCTCAACCGTGATATATTTCAGTTCCGAAACGCGAATACCGGTCGCACAAATCGTCTGAATGATCATCGCCAGCCGTTCGTTCCTTGCGTCCAGCGCCGACCTTACCAGCCGCTTGTACTCCGCGTTTGTAAGCTCGTTTTTGAGCGAAAAGAGCCGCCGCTGTATCTTGAACGCTTTCACGCAGAACGCGGAAAGGTCCAAAAACTTTAAAAAGCTGTTGACCGCCGCAAGAACCGAGTTTGCGCTTACGGGGGACATCTCCCGGCGAAGCGCCTCCTTAAAACGCACCGTTACCGCCTTGGACAGATTTTCATTGCCGACATACGCCGCGAACTTCCGAACGTCGCGGGTATACTTCTCGACCGTGCGTTCGCTGCGCTCCAGCTCCTTTAAACTCTTCGCAAACCGATCCAATGCTTTCTTTGTGATTACCATAGCAGTGTCCTCCGTAATTTGTGTCATGATATACTGTCTGCTGTTGCAAATGCAGCAGCGCGTAATATAATGTCATTATAACAAATTTTGGAAGGCAATGTAAAGATTTAATTTTTACAAAGATAATATCGGTACTATGATTCAAGCTCGGGCAGCCTTACGATTCTATTAAATGTGATCAATCTCACTTATCATAGATTGAACACCCCATTAGTGATTTTGCGTTTGGTTTGGCGGAAGAAATAATATATTTGGTTTTCGTCCGCTACATAAATTCTTCATTTTCAGTTCAGCTATTTTCAAAATGAGCGCATTAACATGACGGGCTTTTTTGGGACAAACAGTAATACATTGCAGACACGAAATGCAGATGCTTGCATCGCATTTCCGATAATTGTCATCGGGTATGGCGTGAACAGGACATTTTTGATTACATAAGCCACAATCAATACAGTGCTTGTCCGCTTTGGGTGTAATAGGAACAGACACATATTTTCTGTAAGGTTTGTTACCGGGAACATTAGTTGGAGAAAAAGGCTCTTTTAAGATATTCCGGCACTGAATGGAGAACTGCTTTAATTCCTCTATGTCGCCAGAATCGGGGCGTCCGGCTCCGTATTTGGGTAATACCGAATGTCTTGTGACGGCGGCAATGGCACAATAACATAAAAAACCAGACTGCTCCATAGTATCTTTTAATTCTAAAAGAGTATCGTCAAAAGCCCTGTTCCCATAAGTGGAAATTAAAATTGTTTTTGTTTTATTTCCTTTTAGATGTTGTAATATTGGTATAATAAATTGAGGAACCCGTCCACTAAAACTGGGAACTGACACAATGCAAATATCATTTTCATTAAAAGTTATAGATAAATCCGTTTTGGAAATATCAGATAGATTTATATATTCTTTTTGACAATCCCATGCAGAACAGATAATGTCTGTAACTTTTTTTGTTCCACCAGTAGGGCTAAAATACAAAGCATAAAGTTTCATTTCACCCAACGTTTCAGTAATTTGATTTTGATATTCAGGGGTAGCTTTTACTAATTTAGAATTCATCAATGACCTCCGATATTTGTCACACGTCATTTTCTATACTTTTGACATCAACATCACATACTCCGTATGGCTTAAAAAATGAAGTACGTCAGATACACTCTATCACTCCTGCCGGCTTCATCCACATTTTTTACTTCTTCTTTAGGATCAAATGATGGAAAAAAGCAATATCCCTAAATGCAGGAATCTCTTCTGCCCTGCATTCAAGCGCATACATATTGGAAAGCCATTCGTCTCCGGTCTTTAATTCATTTCGCTGTAAAGCATAAAAAATACGCAAGCCGTAAATTTTATGTATTTTAAGCAGCCCTCTGCTGTATTCCTCTAATTCACAATCGTCATATTCATTGATCGTCCCAAAATGAACAGATTCTGCTTGTCCGTTTTCCAACAGCTTCAAGGCCTCATCAATATTATATTCAAACACAGCCTTCTGCATTATTTTACCTGTTTTGTTATGCTTGATAACGGAAATAAAGCCATTCGTTTTTAATAGCCTGTTAAATTCAAATAACAGCTCTTCCCTATCATTCAGATATTCCATGACATTATGGCAAAGAATCACATCAAAAGATTGACTTGGCATATTTTTCAAAGCCTCAATACCGCCAATGATCTGCTCATAGTGATGATCTCTAAATTGATATTTTAACATTTCCTTGTTCGGCTCAACGGCAATGACATGATTGTTTTCAGCGAAATGATCCGCTGTATATCCAAAACCGCTTCCAAAATCAAGAATTCTTTTTCCCTTGCATTCTATATTGTGCCATGCTAATTGATAAAACAATTTGCCCCACGGCGCATGCATATATTCTAAGTATCCCTGAATGTTCGCTTTTTCGGTCACAGTAATCTCTCCTTTCTCGACGGGGGGTTCCCCTTGAAAAGCAGGATAACCGCCTCCACATGCCTCGTCCGACTGAACAGATCCACCCCCTGCACCGTCTCGACCAGGTATCCCCGCTCGCTCAGCAGTTTACAGTCCCGCGCGGCAGTAGCGGGATTACAAGAGATCATGACGATTCGTTCGGGATCGAGCTTTACGATATTTTCAATCGTGCGCAAATCGCACCCCTTCCGCGCCGGATCGACAATGACCGCATCCGCGTATACCCCTTCCGCCGTCAGCCGGTCGGTCGCTTCTCCCGCGTCGCCGCAAAGGAAACGGACGTTTTCCGCACCGTTTAAACGTGCATTTTCGCGCGCGTTTTCCACCGCGCTTTCGTTCTGTTCCACGCCGATCACTTGCTTCGCTCGATCCGCCATTGTCAGCCCGATCGTACCCGCGCCGCAGTACAGATCGACGACCGTCTTTCCGTCCGGCTCGATCAGCTCCGCCGCTTTTCGGTAAAGCTCCTCCGCCATAGGCGTATTCACCTGATAAAACGAGCGGGCGGAGATCCGAAAACGCTTCCCGCACATCGTATCCGTGATATACGGCGTGCCGTAAAGAAGGCGCTCCTCCTCGCCGAAAATTACATTGGTACGCTCGGGATTGACGCTCGCGGTCACGCTTACGATCTCGGGAAAACGCGCGTGAAGGTTGTTTCCGAGCTTTTTCAGCTGCGGAACAAACCGCCTTACCACAACGGAAACACCGATCTCCCCGGAATGATACCCGCGCCGAATGCAGATCGAACGAAGCACGCCGCTGTGCGTTTCCTCATGATAGGCGGAAATTTTGTTGTCCCTCGCGTAATCGAGAATAAAACGGCGAAGCTCCGCGAACAGCGACGGCTCCAGCCGGCACTCGCCGCACGGGATCAGCCGGTGGCTTCGCTCGGCAAAAAAGCCGCAGGCCGTCCCGCTCTCGGTTTTTCGCACGGGATACTGTGTTTTATTCCGATAAGCGGTCTGCGCGCCGTTCGGAAGGATCGGGAGAAATTCAGGCTCCAGCCCGCCGATCCTCGTAAACACATCACGAAGAAAGCCCTCCTTCGCGCGAAGCTCCGCTTCATAGCGAATGTGTCGAAAATCACACCCGCCGCACTGTCCGAAAACGGGACAGTCGGCGGGGATCCGATCGGGAGAGGGCGTTAAAATTTTTTCGATTTTTCCGTAACAATAGGAACGGTTCACCTTCACGATCCGAACGGAAAGCCGATCTCCTACGGCGGAAAACGGAACAAATACGACCATTCCGTCCGTTTTTCCAACCCCGCAGCCCTCGTTCGTCAACGCCGTGATGTTGACCGTTACGATCTCGTTTTTATTGATTCCCATATTACTCCGCATTCTTTTCGAGTGCCTTGCTTCTTAAATAAGCATTGATAAAACCGTCAAGATCGCCGTCCATAACCGCCTGGATATTGCCCATTTCAAAACCCGTGCGATGATCCTTCGCGAGCGTATAGGGCATGAATACATAAGAACGGATCTGCGCGCCCCAGGCGATCTGGAGCTGTTCGCCCTTAATATCGCTAATCTTGTCGAGATGTTCACGCTCCTTGATCTCGACCAGCTTTGAGACTAACATTCTCATGGCGTATTCGCGGTTCTGAAGCTGGCTGCGCTGCGTCTGACAAGCACAGACGATCCCCGTCGGCTTATGAATGAGGCGGACGGCGGAGCTGGTCTTGTTGACCTTCTGCCCCCCCGCGCCGCTCGAACGGTAAACCTCCATTTCAATATCCTCGGGACGAATATCGACCGTCGTGTCCTCGTCGATTTCGGGCATAACCTCCAAGCTCGCGAAGCTCGTATGCCGCCGCCCCGAAGCGTCGAACGGCGATACGCGGACAAGACGATGTACCCCGTTTTCCGATTTTAAAAATCCGTAGGCGTTCATTCCTTCCACAAGGATCGAAGCGCTCTTGATCCCCGCTTCTTCCCCTTCAAGATAATCAAGCAGCGAAACTTTGAAGTTATGGCGCTCCGCCCAGCGGTTATACATACGGTAGAGCATTTCCACCCAATCCTGCGCCTCTGTGCCGCCTGCGCCCGCGTGGAATGTAAGGATCGCGTTTTTCGCGTCAAATTCGCCCGAAAGGAGCGTGATGAGCTTCTGCTCCTCCAGCGCCGCTTTGGTCTTTGCCGCGAGGGAGATGATTTCATCGAGCATGGACTCGTCGTCCTCCTCGTTCGCGAGCTGCGCCATGGTGATAACATCGTCAAAATCCTCGGAAAGCTTGTCGAACTGCGACACCTTCGCTTTCAGCGCGCCCATCTTCTGTAAGATCTTCTGTGAATTTTCGCTGTCGTTCCAGAAATCCGGCGCGGCGGACTGTTCCTCAAGCGCGGCGATCTCCCCGCGAAGATGTTCTAAATCAAGCGCCGCCGCAAGCTCCTTCAGCTGCGGCTTCAGCCCTTCAAATTCCAAGATCATTTCCTCATATTGAAGCATTTCGTTTTGTTTCCTTTCTTGTCTGTGGTTTCAACATACCATATATTATACACTATTTGGAAGCATTTGTAAAGTGTTTTTATTGAACGGTTTCGATTCAAAATAAACGTCGATATATGAGAATTTGTCAATATCGATTTCCGTATTTTAATTTCGCTTCATTCGTGTATTTTTGAACAAACTCCGTTTTCGCATGGGTATAGCCGTCTCTGTCATGCTCAAATTCTTTCCATAACGTCAGCTTCATTTTCTCGTATTCGTGCGCAATATCGGGATTTTCATTAAGATAATCCCGGAAGTACAATTCGTCATTGTCCCCGACGTATCTTAAGTGCAAATGAAATACTTTTTCGGAAAAACCGTTTTCCGTATATCCTTTATTGAAAGAATATCTGTCCGCGCTGTAACTCATACAAGTGTAGCCGTTTTTCGTCAGCAAATCCTTGATTCCCGCCAAATCGCATTCCTTTGAAACTTCCACAAGAATATCAATAATCGGTTTTGCCCATATGGTGTTTATTGCCGTACTGCCTATATGAGCTATTCTGATCGCTTGGGGAATGATTTTTTTCAAAGCTGCTTGTTCATCTGTGTACCAATTTTTCCAACAGTCCTGATGTTCTGTTAAAAAGATAGGAAATAACTGCCATAGCTCATTCAAATTCAATTCCGATAGTTTTTTACGCATGGTACACCTCATTGGCCTGCCATTTGACTCAAAATCTGTACTCCGCAACGTCCGCCAAGCACCTTCTCGGTCTTGCGGCGGGGACTTCGTCCGAATAGCCGAGTGAAACCGCGCCCACCAATTGATATGCCGTACCGATATAATCCGCCAGCTCGGGATAAGCGAAAAATGTGTTGGCGATCCATAAAGACCCAATCCCGAGCTCGGTCGCTTTCAGCAGCATATTCTCAACCGCCGCCCCAATGGACAAGTTATCGCATATTTCGGTAATCCGTTCCTCCGCATCGATATTTTCAAACGGAGAGGCACTGTTCGTATTCAATAAAACGATAAGAATGGGGGCTTCTTTCATAATTTTCAATGTGTGAAATGCGTCCGCCAATCCGCTTTTCGAATTCGGCAAAATCGCATTACCGTCTCTTTCCCGAAGAAGTCCTTTTTCCATCTCAGCTAACAGTTCTTTTTTCGATTTTTCGCCGTATACGATGAATTTCCAAGGCTGCCGGTTCTTGGCGGACGGAGCCAATATCCCCGCTCTGATGATCTCGTCAACCGTTTCTTTCTCTAATAATTGAGGCTTGTATTTTCTGATACTTCTTCTTTCCTTTATGCAGTCCATGACGTTCCCCGTTTGAATTTATTTTTCATTATCATTTTACCATGCTCATCTAAAAAAGTCAATCTTTTCTATTTTCGTCACCTGCCGAGTAGGAATGCGCAAGTGAAATTTATCAGTTGTTTTGGGACAAAATCAAGAAAATTTCAAAAAGGACTTGACAAAAGTACTATATAGGACTATACTATATGGTAACAGGAGGGACAGGATTTGAAAAAAACAAACGGCGGTTTTCTGATCACAAAGATCAAACAAATTCAGGGGCGGATCTTCGAGCGGCTTCTGGACGAGGCGGGGATTCACGAATTTAACGGGGCGCAGGGACGGATCCTCTTTGTGCTCTGGGAACGGGACGAGGTTCCGATCCGCTTTTTATCCGAAAAGACGGGGCTGGCAAAAACCACGCTGACCAGTATGCTGGATCGGCTCGAGGCGGCGGGACATCTTCGCCGAAGCCTTGATCCCGCCGACCGAAGAACGGTAAAAATCGCCCTTACCCCAAAGGCAAGGGCGTTAAAGGAGCGCTATGACCGGGTTTCCGACGAAATGAGCCGAATTTTTTACAGGGGGTTTACCGATGAGGAAATACTCGTTTTTGAAGAAAGCCTTGGGAAAGTGCTTGAAAATCTGGTCGAAAAGGAGAATGAAAATGGATAAGAAAATTCAATCGGAAATTCGCGGTCTGCGTGATAAATGCAGCGTCGCATATGTCGGCTCGGTTCGCGGGGACGGCTTCCCGCAGGTCAAGGCCATGCTGGTCGCCGAGCACGGCGATCTGAAGGTGCAGTATTTTTCCACCAATTTAAGCTCGAAGCGCGCCGCGCAGTTTAAGGAAAATCCAAAGGCGTGCGTTTACTACTGCCATGAGCGCGAATTTCGCGGCGCGCTGTTCACGGGGACGATCGAGGTCTGCACCGATCACGATACCAAGGCGCTCATCTGGCACAACGGCGACGAAATATACTACCCGAACGGCGTGGACGACGAGGATTACTGCGTCTATAAGTTTACCGCCGAAACGGTGAATTATTATTCCGGTCTGTCGAACAAAACGTTTCCGATCGAAGAACTTCTGGAACAGGCGTAAAGCCTCTCCCCTCCTGCATACCTTTTCACAAAAAAGCATTCGCCGTGTATCTCGCAGCGAATGCTTTTTTCGTTTTATGCGGAACGGCTCGCCAAGCGGAAGCGTCACGCTTTATATCCCGAGCTTTTCCATATTCCGGTACAGAAGCTTCGACAAAGAGCTGCACACCTCGTAAACGCCGTATTTATCCCGCGTGGGCTTCGCGCCGACGGTCAGGACGACCACCGTATCCTTTGTTTCGGGATTGTATGAAGCCATCGCGATTACCCCGTACGCGTTCCCCGTATGATACAAGAGTTTTGAGGCGCCGTAGCGGTCCTTCACGTACCGAAGCGGAACGCACTGGTAAAACTTCCCGCCGTATTCCGAGGTGCGGAACTGCTGCTCCTCCATTGCCTTAACGGATTTTGAGGACAGGATCCGCTCGCCGTCGTATTTTCCGTTATTGGCGAGCAGATAAAACAGTTTTGCCGTATCCTTTGCCGAGATCGTAAGACTTCCCGAAAACATACTTGTGTTCCGTCCGACCTCCTGCGTTCCGACGATCTCACGCCCCTCGGCTTCCGTGCGCTCCACGCCGCCGTCCCACTCGTAAAGGGTCGCAAGGCTCGCGTCCTCTCCGAGCCTTCCCGAAAAGAACGAAGCCTCGATCCCGAGCGGGGAAAAGATCTCCTCCCGAAGATAATCGTCAAGCGGCAAACCCGACGCCATTTCGAGCGTGGTTCCCGCAACGCCGATCGCGTAATTATTGTACGACCAGACGGACTTTGCCCCCGGTTTCCCGTCTATGTAGTTATTCTTGTTGACAAGCTGAGCGAGCGTATCCTCGGCAGTCCCTCGGAAACCGAGATACCGAAGCGTGGACGTATGGGTCAGCAGATTTTTGAGCGTGACCTTTTTCGGTAGCTTTTCGCCCCAGTACTTCCCGATATTTTTATCCAGATCAACGATCCCCTGCTCCTGCATTTTCAGTGCTGCAACCGCGACCGCGACCTTACTGATCGAAGCAACCCGGATCTTCGTATCCTCCGACATTGCTTCGGTATTTTTCGTCGCGTAACCGTAATTCCAGGCAAAAAACGCTCCGTCCTCCCCGCGGAATACGGCGATCTGAATCCCCGAAGCGCCGTATTTCTCCGCCGTTTCGTTCATGATCTCCTGAACCTGGCTGTTGATCCGGCTTCCCGAAGTATCTTCAAGTGCCGGCTCCGCGTCCCCGGTCAGCTTGGTCGGAAAACGGTGCGCGACGTCGCCCGAGATCCACACGTAATCGAATTCAGAATTGGCGCACCGAACCTTGTACCAGGTTGTTCCGCTCGCGTCGATCGAAAGCCCGAGATACGGATATTTTCCGCCGTAAGTCGCTTTTCCGAGGATCTCATAGCTCATGCCCGGACCGCTTCGGACGTTGACATTCGTGGAGAGCGGCGTGACATAATATTGCTGTTTGGCGGCTGCCGTGACCGCCGCCGAGGACAGAAAAATGACGGCGGACAGCAGCGCGGCAAGAATTTTCGGAATTTTTTTCATGAAGCTTCCTTTCGGTTTTGGTTCGGGCGGCGGAAAGACGGGGGTCAGAAATTTCCCCCGCTCCAGCCCCAGTCGGGTGTCTGCTCGTATTTCACGTAAATGCGCGACGGAGAAAGCGAAAGCTCGCGGCTTAAAATATCGCTGATCCGCTGCGTAAGGGTGCTGAGCGCGGCGGAGGAGGCGTTTCCGTACACGCTGACCTCCGTCATCGCGGCAGGCTCGTCGGTTCCCTTAAAATAAAGACGGTAATCCGGCTCGATCCCGACCATGAGCCAGCTTTCCGATTTTCCCGGGATCGCGGTGATCGCCTCGCCGAGCGCGGATTTTACCGCGATCTCCTTTTCCTTCGATACGGATACGTTCGTTTTTACATTGATAAACGGCATTTTGATTCCTTTCCGGGCGCTTCGGTGCCCTCGGCGTATTTCTTTAGAGCCTGTTCCGTATCTTGAAGTGTATGGATTTTCGAACATAATTTTGCCGACGGCAAGGCAAAAATCCGCCGGAATACTTGATGTATTTCAAGGATTTTTAACGCAGTCAGCGGCAAAATTTGTCGAAAAGACATGCGCTGAAAGATACGGAACAGGCTCTTACGTATATTATATCCCGATTCCGCCCTTTTGTCAATCGTTTCTGCCCGCTCCGACAAAAAAGTGCGCCGATTGGAAAAAATTCCCGATCGGCGTACTTTTGTTTTTACTTTTTTGTGCAGTCTCCGACATTCTCCCAAAAGTGCCGCTCGTGGGGACAGCCAAGCTTCTTCTTTGCCGCGCGAAGCTCAACGTAACAGCCGCATTTCCCGCATATTCCCGCGTTCAGCTCGTCGCAGTTCTCACACACCGCGAGCCTGCGGCGGTACTCATCCTCCCCGGTTCTCTGCTCCGGCGGCAGCAGTTCGATCATTTCACGCACCGTCCGGAGCGCGCCCTCGGGATCATAAGCGGCAAGCAGGCACTTTCGGCACGGCTTTTTCACTTCAGCGTGATCTCGACCACGGAGCAGGCGGGAAGCGTCACGGTAAACCCGCCATGAACGAGCGAAACGCCGTGTTCCTTCACCGTAAGGCGGTCGGGATCGTCAAAATCGTTTCTCTCATGTACTTCCCCGCTTAAAATCCTCGCCGAGGCTTCCTTCGGCGAAAAGCCGAGCAATGCGCAGGGGATCTCCGCCTCCTCGTCGAGAGAACAGTTCGCGAGCGTGACCGTCAGCACGCCGCCCTTTTCCGAGGCGGAACAGCTTACCATCGGGATCTTCTTTTCTTCCCCGACCTCCTCATTGTTCAGGTGGCTGTATAAAAGCGTACCGTTCTGGTGTTCCTTATAAAGATCGAATACGTGATAGGTCGGCGTTTTCACAAGCTTTTCCCCTTCGGTCAGAAGGAGCGCCTGTAAAACGTTGACCGCCTGCGCGAGGTTCGCCATAATGACACGGTCGCTGTGATTGTTGAAAATATTGAGGTTGCAGGCGGCGACGATCGCGTCCCGCATGGTATTCTGCTGATAAAGGAATCCCGGATTCGTCCCCGGCTCCACGTCGTACCAGCAGCCCCACTCGTCCACGATCAAGCCGATCTCGTGCTTTTGGTCGTGAAAGCTCATGATCTCGGCGTGACGGGTGATCAGCTCCTCCATATAAAGGGTCGCGGCGATCGTCGAATAATATTCCCCGTCCGTAAAGTCGGTCGCGCTCCCCTTCTTGTCCCAGTTTCCGCTCGGAACCGTGTAATAATGAAGCGAAATCCCCTTGGTATGCCAGGTGTTTACGTTCCGGAGCAGAACGTCCGTCCAGTTGTAATCGCCCGCATTCGGGCCGCAGGCGATCTTGAACAGCTCGTTCCCGCTGAAGTTCTTGCAGAACGACTGGAACTTCCGATACTCGTCAGCGTAAAACTCGGGGCGCATATTTCCGCCGCAGCCCCAGTTCTCGTTCCCGATCCCGAGATATTTCAGCTTCCACGGCTTTTCCCGTCCGTTTTTCCGCCGCAGCTCCGCCATCGGGGAAAGCCCGTCGAAGGTGATGTATTCGATCCATTCCGCAAGCTCCTGCACCGTCCCGCTCCCGACGTTCCCCGCAAGATACGGCTCACAGCCGATCTCCTCGCAGAGATTGAAAAACTCGTTCGTTCCGAAGGAATTGTCCTCGGTCACGCCGCCCCAGTTCGTATTCACCATCTTCTTTCGGGCGGATTTTTCGCCGATCCCGTCCTTCCAGTGATACTCGTCCGCAAAGCAGCCGCCCGGCCAGCGCAGCACCGGCATGCGAATTGCCTTAAACGCCTCGATCACGTCGGTTCTTACGCCGTCTTTATTCGGGATCGGCGAGTCTTCCCCGACATAGATCCCGTTATAGATACAGCGTCCGAGGTGTTCGGAGAAATGCCCGTAGATCTCGGGATTGATGTGCGAGCGCCGATCCGACGCATTGATCTGTAAGCTGATTTTTTTCATGACTGTTCCGTCCTTTCGCCGTATGATATTTTTATCTTAACAGCTTGACAAGAAAAAAGCAATGATGTATGATAGGTTTATACTGATCAATCCTATGATTTTTAAAATGGGCAGACCCGCCGCAGCGCACGCCTGCCCAAAAAGAAAAGGAAAGAAGGAACCTTTACGGAAAAGCAAATGAAGCTTCATACGCTCGGGATCGGGTACCGTCACGGGCGCGAGTTCTCGATCGACCGCCCGAACGGCTCAGGGGATAATCTCCTCCTTATTTTCGCTTCTCCCGCGCGGATCGCGCTCCCCGACGGAGAACGAAGCGTCCCGCCCGCGACAGCCGTTCTCTATCGCCGCGGCACAAGACAGTCCTACGGCTCGGACGGCGGGATCTTCGTCAACCACTGGCTCCACATGGAATGCCCAGAGGACGACCCGATCTTTGAAATCCTCCCCTTCGACACGGCGATCCGCCTGAACGGCATTGTCCCGTGCGAGGAGCTAATGACCCGCCTCAGCCACGAACAGCTTTCGGACAGCCCGTTCCGAGAGCGGTACATTGATTTGCTGATCCGAATGCTGATCTTAAAAATCGGGGAAAGCGCCCGATCGGAAAGCGCCGTCCCTCCCCGCTCCGGAGCTCACGCCGAAGCGCTCCGAAGCCTTCGCGCCGAGCTTTACAGCAGCTCCGCCAGACCGACGCGGATCGCCGACCTCGCCGCAAGACTCTCGCTGAGCGAGCCGCATTTTCAGGCGCTTTATAAGGCGCAGTTCGGGGTAAGCTGCTACGAGGACATTCTGCGCGCCCGGCTTAACACGGCGAGATATTACCTCGAAACGACGGCTCTTTCGGTGAAGGAAATTGCCGCCCTGTGCGGGTATGAAAACCCCGAGCATTTCATGCGGCAATTTAAAGGCAGAACGGGACTCACTCCCTCCGAATTCCGCGGAGAGGCGCGGAAAACGCAGTCCTGCAATTAAAAAAAGTAAATTTTCATAAATTGCGCTTTATGTCAGCAGCGCAAACGCCTGTTCTCTCCGATCTGTTTACAGCACAGCAAAAAGCAAAAATTTAACAAAAAAGGCTTGCATTAACGCAAAAAATGTTGTATAATAGTAATGTATACTATTTCAATTTCGCATTTTATTTTCGGAAGGACGGCTCTTCATTATTATGGCATTCGACTTTTTTCACTACGGTAAAGCGGGACGCGGCGTTCAAAAGAACGGCCCGAAAAAAAAGCCCTTTTTCCTCTTTTGGGAAATCTTCGGGAATAAATTCTGGAAATTCTTTCAGATCAACCTGATCTTCTTTCTGTTCTGTATCCCGATCGTGACCTTCGGACCCGCGCTCGCGGCCATGACGCAGGTCATGCGGAAATTTGTCATCGGCGAACCGATCTTTATTTTTGACGAATTCAAGACTGCCTTTCAAAAGAACTGGAAGCAGGCGCTCCCGGTCGGGCTGGTCGATCTTGGGCTGATCGTCCTTTTCATTTATAACATCAACTTTTATCTCGCGGCGATCGAGCAGGAGCAAAGCACGCAGAATAAAGCCATGCTCGCGCTTTCGCTCGCGGTCGGATTTATTATCTACATGATCCATTTCTATATTTACCCGCAGATCGTCGCGCTGGGTCTGCGGCTCCCGCAGATCATCAAAAACGCGTTCATCTTAATGATCGCGGGCTTAAAGCGGAGCGCCGCCGCGTTTTTCTCGACGCTTGCGCTCGTGCTCCTGATGGCGCTCGGGTATCCGTATTCGCTTTTCCTGCTTCCGCTGGTGCCCGGGGCGTGGATGTGCTTTATCGCGACCTTCTGCGCCTATCCCGTGATCCAAAAGCATATTATTGACCCGTATTATGAGGCGAGGGGAGAAAAGAATCCCGAATACGCCCGCTATGATACGGAGGGCGAGGCGCTTTTCGAGGACAGGGGCGGTTCCGAGGAGCCGACCGATACCAACCCGAAGGCTCCCGCCGCGCCGAAAACCAAAACGGACAATGTAAAGGTAAAGGGAAAGGTCATTCGGTAAAAACGCGCAATATTTTTCACAAAAACTTCAGCCGCAAAAATACTGTCAAGGGGGACTAGGATTATGAGAGCTGATCTGCACTGTCACACAACGCTTTCCGACGGTTCGCTCGGGATCGAGGAGGTCATCGCGCAGGCAAAGCGGAACCGGATCGACTGCCTCGCGATCACCGACCACGATAACCTCGCGTCGGTTTCCCGCGCGGTCGTTCTCGGGCAACGATACGGGATCCGCGTCCTTCCCGCGGTCGAGATCTCGGCGGTCGATACGGCGCGCGGCAGAAAGGTACATATTCTCTGCTATATGCCGAAAAAGCCCGACCGTCTCGAGGGGCTGTGCCTGCGCACCTGTGAAGCGCGGAAGCAGCGCGGAAAAAGCATGGCGATGAAGGTACTTGAACAGTACCCGATCGCGCTTGAGAATATCGTCAAATACGCGGCGGGCGGAAAGGCGATCTATAAGTGCCATATCATGCACGCGCTCATGGACTACGGCTATACGACCGAGCTTTACGGCGAGGTATACGATTCCCTTTTTAACGCGAAAACGGGACTTTGCGCCGACGAGGTACGTACCGAGACGGAGCACAACCCCGACGTGCGCTTTGCGCTCGAGCTGATCCATTCGGCGGGCGGAACGGCAATCCTCGCACACCCGAAGGTGTACGACAGCTTCGATCTGCTCGAAGAACTCGCCGCCTCGGGAAAGATCGACGGCGCGGAGGTCTATCACGAAAGCGCAGACGAGGAGTGCGAAAAAAGGCTTGAAGAAATCACGGACAAATACGGGATCCTGCGCACGGGCGGCTCGGACTTCCACGGATTTTACAACCACTACGCGATCTCGCTCGGCTATAAATTTACCCCCGAGGAATCCGTGCGGAAGATCCTCGCGAAAAGCGAAAACGGATAATTCCCTTCCCGCTTTTGTGCAGAGTGCGAAGCACGGACTTTCGGATACCTTAAAAAGGAAAACAAAATGGAACAAACATGGGAAGCGCTGTTTCGAGCGGCAAAGGCTGTTCAAAACGATCGGAAAATTTCGGATTACGTTGAAGCGGGCGGAGTCGCCGCCGCGATTCTCTCCAAATCGGGAAAAATTTATACGGGCGTTTGCGTCGACACCTGCTCGACGCTCGGAATCTGCGCGGAACGAAACGCTATTTTCAATATGATTACCAACGGAGAAGATCAAATTGAGAAGGTGCTCGCGGTCATGCCGGACGGAAAAACGGGTGCGCCCTGCGGCGCGTGCCGGGAGTTGATGGTTCAGCTCATGCCGCACGACTATCCGGAAATCGAGATCATGCTTGATTATGAGGAGGAGCGCATCGTAACGCTCGGAGAGCTGACCCCCGAATGGTGGATCAAGCCATGAGGATCGAGCATATTGCGCTGTCCGTTCGCGATCTCGAAGCGGCGAGGGATTTTTTTGTAAAATACTTCAAAGCCGAAGCCAATAACGGCTATCGGAATCCTATCACCGGCTTCCGTTCTTATTTTTTGACCTTTGACAGCGGCGCGCGGCTGGAGCTTACGAACCGTCCCGAAACCGCAGGGCTTTCCCCTTCATCGGCGGAGATCGGCTATTCGCATATCGCGTTTTCCGTCGGAAGCAAGGAAGAGGTTGACCGTTTAACGGAAGTTCTGAAAGCCGACGGGTACGAGGTGATCGGCGGCCCGCGGACAATCGGCGACGGTTATTATGAAAGCTGTGTGGTCGGATTCGAGGAAAATCGGATTGAGATTACGGTTTGAGATCTGAAGGATTCGATCCCCAAAACCGCCGATCGGCGGAAATGAGATAAAAAGAAAATGTCTCAAGTTTGTATTAAGGCACAAGCTTTCTCCATAGGAAAGGAATGGTCGTAAAAATGGACATAAAAGAAGAAGCGCTGAAAAAACATTATGAATGGCAGGGGAAGATCGAGGTGATCTCCCGCGCACCGATCGAGACAAGAGAAGACCTCTCGCTCGCATACACCCCCGGCGTCGCGCAGGCCTGTCTTGCCATTCAAGAAAATCCCGATTTATCCTATTCCCTCACCCGCCGCAAAAATCTTGTCGCGGTCATTACCGACGGCACGGCGGTACTCGGACTCGGCGACATCGGCGGTCTCGCGGGAATGCCCGTCATGGAGGGAAAGTGCTGTTTATTTAAGGAATTCGCGGACGTGGACGCGTTTCCGCTGTGCGTGAAAAGTAAGGATGTGGACGAGATCGTCCATACGATCGAGCTTCTTTCGGACAGCTTCGGCGGGATCAATCTCGAGGATATTTCCGCGCCGCGCTGCTTCGAGATCGAGCGGCGGCTGAAGGAAAAGCTGGACATTCCCGTTTTTCACGACGATCAGCACGGGACAGCCGTTGTCGTCGCCGCGGCAATGATCAACGCAGCGAAATGCGCAGGGAAAAAGCTTTCCGATATGACGGTCGTCATTAACGGCGCGGGCGCGGCGGGGATCGCGATCGGTTCATTCCTGCTGAAACTCGGGATCGGCGATCTTATCATGGTTGATCTCTGCGGAATCATCAACCGAGACACAGAATACGAAAATCCCGCACATAATAGTATCAAGAACGTTTCCAACAAGAATGTGAAAAAAGGAACGCTCGCGGATGCTTTAAAGGGCGCGGACGCGTTCGTCGGCGTATCGAAGCCGAAGCTTGTCACGGCGGAAATGGTTCGGAGCATGGCGGAAAAGCCGATCGTTTTCGCGATGGCGAATCCGACGCCCGAGATCATGCCCGACGAGGCGAAAGCGGCGGGCGCTTACATTGTCGGAACGGGACGGAGCGACTTCCCGAACCAGATCAACAACGTTCTCGTTTTCCCCGGATTATTCAAGGGCGCGCTTTCCGTCCGTGCGAAAAAAATTACCGAGGAAATGAAGATCGCCGCCGCGCACGCGATCGCGGCAGTCATTCCCGAAAACGAGCTTTCCGCCGAGAATATTATTCCCAGTCCGCTGAACAAGGCGGTGGCGCAGAGCGTAGCGGACGCGGTCGCAAAAGCATATCGGGAAGATGAAGCGCAATCATGAAAGAGGATAAGTAAATGAACGGATTGAAGGATATTTCTCTGTTCAATACATTTAATGAGATTACGCCCATAAAAAAGGGCATGTCGGGGGACAGAAAATATTTTGTCACCACAAACAGCGGCGAGAGGCTGCTGCTGCGGATTTCTGATATAAGTGAACTGGAAAGGAAAAAAACCGAGTATGCTCTGATTAAGAAGCTGTCTGCGGATATTCCCATGCCGAAGCCCGTAGATTTCGGTGTCTGCGGCGGGGATACGGAGGTGTACACCCTGCTTACATGGATAGACGGCGAGGAAGCAGAAGCCGTTGTCCCTAAGCTTTCAGAGAACGAGCAGTACCGCATTGGAAAAGAGGCAGGACGAATTCTGAAAAGAATTCATGACCTTGCTCCCGCAGACGTTTCGGGAACATGGAAAGAACGCTATTTCGCTGTAATCGACGAGAGACTTGAAGCATTCCGAAACGAGGGCGAGCGTTTTGACGGCTGGGATATAATGCTGGATTATATCGAAAGCAACAGGAGCCTGCTTGACGAACGTCCGCAGACATATCATCACGGAGACTACCATATGGGAAATCTGATACTGTCAGGTGACGGAGTCTCGGTCATAGACTGGCATACTGTGGATTTTGATAACATCGGCGACCCTTGGTACGAATGTAACCGCATAGGCTTGGAGTATCCGTACTTCGCTTCGGGACAGATCGACGGCTATTTCGCCGGCAG
Source organism: uncultured Ruminiclostridium sp. (assembly GCA_964456025.1). GTDB lineage: Bacteria > Bacillota > Clostridia > Oscillospirales > Ruminococcaceae > Ruminiclostridium_E. The sequence continues at coordinate 16,451 of CAYVZH010000012.1, read as the reverse complement.
TGTTCCCGAGGAATTTTGGCGGCTGTTGGCGTACTATCTTTCGGTCAGCGCGATTACCTCTATCGTCTGGGCGAAATATTTTGCTCTCGACAGATTGAAGTCTGTGCTGAATTTGAATATGGACATTTTGAAATGGTTTGATAATATGAAATGTTCCGTGCCGATTTGGTACAAAACAATTGATTAAAACGGTAAAAATGTTATAAATATAATGCAAAGGAGAAAAAATTATGACTATCAACTACACCCCAAGAGGAGTATGCTCAAGAAACATCACAATAGAGGTAACGGACGGTATAATCGACAGCGTTAAATTTATGGGCGGCTGTCACGGAAATACACAGGGCGTTGCCGCCCTCCTAAAAGGCATGAAAGTAACGGAAGCGATCGAAAGGCTGGAAGGTATCAACTGCAACGGCAAGGGTACCTCCTGCCCCGATCAGCTTGCGCAGGCGCTGAAAGAGATCGCGGAATGACAGAGCTTTGGGACATTCTGGACAGCTTCGGAAATCCGCTCGGAAAAACCTGCCTGCGCGGAACAGCCCTCTCTCCGGGCGAATATCATTTAGCGGTCGATATTGTCGTAACAAACGGGAAAGGAAAGCTCCTTCTCATGTACCGCCACCCCGATAAGCCGTTCGGAAACTGCTGGGAAATTGCCGGAGGAAGCGCCGTAACGGGCGAGGACAGCCGCACCGCCGCACAGCGGGAATTAAAAGAGGAAACGGGTATTTCCGTCCCGAAAAAAGATCTTACTTTTATTCGCCGGTTTCGGGGAAACAACTCGGTATTTTATGATTTATATCACATAGTCCGTGATCTACCGAAAGAAAAGCTGACCTTTCAGGTGGGAGAAACAACGGACGCTCTCTGGGTAACGAAAACGGAATATCTTACACTCCGCGAGGAAGGAAAAATCTGCCCGCCATGCGCGGAACGGCTTTCCGAGTATATTTTATCCTTGCTTTCCTCGGAGAGCCGCGAAGAAGGGAGTCTCTCATGAAAATTATCGCGGTCGATTACGGCGACAGTCGTACCGGGATCGCGGCAAGCGACATTCTTGAAATGCTCGCGACGCCGATCTGCGTAATCCATGAAAAAGACCGGGTGCTTTGCGCGGATCGGGCTGCCGAAAAAATAAAGGAGCTGGGCGGCGAGCTAGTCATCGTCGGGAATCCGATCAACATGAACGGAACGCGCGGCCCCGCGAGTGAAAAGTGCTGCGCGTTCGCCGAGCTTCTCCGCGAGCGGGTCACCGTTCCCGTAGAAATGTGGGACGAACGGGCGACGACCGTGATCGCGCACGAGCGAATGAACGAGATCAACAAGCGCGGCAAGAAACGCCGGGAAGTCATTGACGCGGCGGCGGCGGCAGTCATTCTCGAAAATTATCTTCGCTTCCGCGCCAATCAAAAAGGCTGACAGACACAATTGTTCGCACTGAAGAATAAAATGAACAAGAAGGAAAGGTCAAATCCATGGCAAGAAGAAGTTACAAGGAGCGGGAAAAGGAAGCGGAACGCCGCTCAAAACGACGGGTCGCCGCCAACTGGATCATTATGCTCGTTTCGGGGCTGTTGATCATCATTTGTTATTATTTCCTTTGACTCTTGACATTTTCGCCGGAATATGGTAAAATATAATATAAATATGGAAAAGGCGTTAAAGCATTCAGAGTATCCGATTGTTTTTCCTCACAGAGAGCCGGGAACGGGTGAAAGCCCGGCAGGAAAGGCGCGGTGAAGTGCGTTTGCTCAGCCGACGGGAGGAAATGCCCGTCCGTGATCCCGCGTTATGGGAAAAAAGCCGCAGTTTTCTGTGGGAAACGAAGTGGAACCGTGTTTTCGACGCCTTCGCAGCCTTGCTGTGAGGGCTTTTATTTCTTATATTGATTTTAGCACCGCAAAACTGCATTTATTTGGGCTTTGGCTTGGATTTACGTACCCTTTGCAATCGGAAATAAGTATTAACAGCTTTCTACCCGGAAAGGTTTGGTTTATTATTATGTTTGAAAAAATGAAAGAGGATATTCGTTCCGTCCGGGAACGCGATCCCGCCGTAAAAAGCGACTTGGAGGTCTATTTCCTCTACCCGAGCTTTAAGGCGATCCGCTCCTATCGGCGGGCGCATAAACTATATCTGAAAAAGCACTACTTTCTCGCCCGCTGGATCTCGCAGCGTGCGCTTCGGAAAACGGGGATCGAGATTCACCCCGGCGCAACGATCGGAAAAGGTCTTTTTATCGACCACGGAAGCGGTGTTGTGATCGGAGAGACCGCCGAGATCGGCGATTACTGCACGATCTATCAGAACGTTACCCTCGGCGGAACGGGAAAGGATGTCGGAAAGCGCCACCCGACGCTTGGAAACAATGTCATGGTCGGCGCGGGAGCGCGCGTACTCGGTCCTTTCCGTGTCGGGGACAACTGTAAGATCGCGGCGAACGCCGTGGTATTGAGCGAGGTTCCGCCGAACTGTACCGCCGTCGGTGTTCCCGCCCGGATCGTCAAGCGCGACGGCGTCCGGATCGCCCCGGGCGATCTCGACTGGATCCACATGCCCGACCCCGTGTCGCAGCAGTTCTGTCATATGCAGGCGGAGATCGACGCGCTTCGCGCAAAGCTCGATCAGCTCACCGAGCAGAAAGAAAATCCGCGAAAGGAATGAGTTTGAAAAATCTTCGATTTTTCAAACCCGTCGTGTTTCCCGCAGGAAACACAATCCTCCCATAGAAAAGGATGGTCATAAAAATGCAGCTCTATAATACGGCAACACGAAAAAAAGAAGAATTTATCCCCCGCTTTGAGGGGAAGGTAAGTATGTATACCTGCGGCCCTACGGTTTACCATTACGCGCACATCGGAAACCTCCGCTCCTATATTATGGAGGATATTCTGGAAAAATATCTTCGCTTTTCGGGATACGACGTAACGCGCGTCATGAACATTACCGACGTCGGTCACCTCACCAGCGACGGGGATACGGGCGACGATAAAATGCTGAAGGGCGCGAAGCGCGAGCACAAAACCGTCATGGAGATCGCAAAGTTTTATACCGACGCTTTTTTTGAGGATTGCAAAAAGCTGAACATCAAGCGTCCCGACGTGGTCGAGCCCGCAACGAACTGCATTGACGAATTTATTAAAGTCATTCTTGCTCTGATCGAAAAGGGCTATGCCTATGAGGCGGGCGGGAATGTCTACTTCGACACCTCCAAGCTCGAGCGTTATTACATCTTCAACGATTTTAAAGAGGAGGATCTCGAGATCGGCGTGCGCGAGGGGGTCGAGGAGGATTCCAACAAGCGGAACAAGACCGATTTTGTCCTTTGGTTCACGAAATCGAAGTTCGAGGATCAGGAGCTGAAATGGGAAAGCCCGTGGGGACTCGGTTATCCCGGCTGGCACATCGAATGCTCCTGTATCAGCATGAAGCACCTCGGCGAATATCTCGATCTCCACTGCGGCGGGATCGACAACGCGTTCCCGCACCACACGAACGAGATCGCACAAAGCGAGGCGTATCTCGGACATGAATGGTGCAAAACCTGGTTCCATGTGCACCACCTCAATGCCGACGGCGGCAAAATGAGCAAGTCCTCGGGCGAATTCCTGACGGTCTCGCTTCTGGAGGAAAAGGGCTATGAACCGCTGATCTACCGCTTTTTCTGCCTTCTTTCCCATTACCGCAAAACGCTTGCATTCAGCTTTGAGAATCTGGACAACGCGGCAGTCTCCTACCGGAAGCTCGTCGCGCGGGTGGCGGCGCTCCTAAAGGAGGAGAATGGCGTTCTTGAACAGGAAAAATACGATGAACTGATAAAAGGGTTCCGCGACGCGCTCGACAACGACCTGAACACCTCGCTCGCGGTCACGGCGCTTTACGACGTATTAAAATCGGACGCGAACGCCAAGACGAAGCTGACCCTGATCCGTGAGTTCGACACGGTACTTTCCCTCGGACTGATTGAGGCGGCGCAGCGGCTCGGCGAGTGGGAGGAAAACGAGCTTCCGCCCGAGGTCGCGGAGCTAGCCGCGAAGCGTGCACAGGCAAGAAAAGAAAAGAACTTTTCCCTCGCGGACGAATTACGTGCACAGATTACGGCACTCGGCTATACCGTTGAGGAAACCAGAGAGGGAACAAAGATCCGGAAAGCATGACTTAGCGGCGTGCTCAAGTTCGCACCGCAAAGTTAAAAGAAAGGAAGGATAACGGTTGAAAATAAATCATCTCGGAAAAGGCGCTTTCGCGCTGCTCGCGGCGGGGATCCTGTCGCTGTCGGGCTGCTCGCTGTTCGGCGGAAACAGTACGACCAGCGCGATCGGCACCTACGATTTCAGCCAGATGGAGCTGATCCAGTTCGACGAACCGTACGAGGGACAGCCGCTCGCCGTCATCGAAACCTCGCTCGGGACGATCCGGGCGGTACTTTACCCCGAATACGCGCCGAATACCGTCGATAATTTCGTGAACCGCGCAAACGAGGGATTTTATGACGGAAAGGATATTTACGCGCTCGTCGAAAACGCCTTTTTCCTCACCGGCTCGTACAACGAGGAGGGGACGCAGGGTTATACCAACGACGGAGAGCCGATCGCGAACGAATATTCCGTCAATTTATGGACGTTCCGCGGCGCGCTTTGCGCTTATAACGGACAAGCGGGCTATGGCGACAGCCGATTCTTCGTCATCAACAATAAAGAGCTTACCGAGGACGAGGTCACACAGCTCCGCTCGTTTAAGGACGAAAACGGAGAGCAAAAGCTTCCCGAGGAGCTGATTACGGCATTTATCGAAAAAGGCAGCGTCGCGCACTTCGCGGGCTGTTACACCGTTTTCGGTCAGGCGATCGACGGTTTCGACGTGATTGAAGAGATCTGCAGCGCCGAACGTGACGAATCGACCGCCCGCCCGCTGAACGAAATAAAACTCACTTCCGTAACGATCACGGAATATCACGCAGAGGAGGAAACGCAATGACAATACTGAAAAAAATCGCCGCGATCGCCGCGGCGGGAACGCTTCTTTTCGGTGCCGCGGGCTGTAACAACGAAAATGCGCCCATCGGAAATATCGGAGACGTAACGCTCGAAAGCGGCGACGTTTACGCGGTCATTCACATCATGGACTACGGCGAGATCACGGCAAAGCTCTTTCCAAAGGCGGCGCCCGAATCGGTCAAGAAGTTCACGCAACTCGCTGAACGCGGATATTACGAAATGAAAACGATCCACCGCGTGATTGACGACTACGCGATCCAGGGCGGCTCGCTGAGCGGGGACGGCTCGGACGGAGAGGTGCCCGACGCGGATTATATTCCGCTTGAGGCGAACGACGCGGCGCGGCATTTTTACGGCGCGCTCTGCTTTGCGACCAACTCCAAGGGGAGCTTCGCCCAGTTCTACATTGTCAGCAACAACGTGCCGCAGGACATCAACGCCGTGATCGAAACGCTTTCGGGACAGCTCGCGGACAAAGCGTTCACCGACCGGCTTCTCCCCGAGGACAAAAAATATTATGAGGATTATTTAGCGAAGCTGAAAAGCCTTTCGCCCGAGGTGGTAGAGAAATACGCCTCCGCCGGCGGACTTTATCAGCTGGACGGCGAAGCGACCGTATTCGGACAGGTGATCGACGGGTATGACGTTCTCGAAGCGATCAATTCCTGCGAGGTCGTGACGGGGAACCAAATGGACGACCGCGCGGGGATCCCCTCAAAGCCGATTGATTCGATCGTGATCGAAAAGGTGGAGATTATACGGATCGAGCCGGAGGAATCGACCGAATCGGAAACCACCTCCAAGAAGAGCAATAAAAAGACCGAGGAAACCACGCCCGAGATCATTGCGGAGTCGATCGCAACCACGCCTCCGCCCGAAACGACCCCCGAAGAAACGACCGAGCGAACGTTTGATACGCTCATTTCATTAGACTGATTCCATTTTTGTGCAAAATATACAATTCCCGGCGGCACGGAAAGTTTTGGCATGCCGCCGCGGAAAAGTGCCGGACGCCCTTCTAAATGAACAGAAAACGCCGTTTTTTCGATACGGTACGATAAAAAACGAATTTTACCGTTTTTTATCTCGCGGCGAATTGAATAAAACCATGCGGTCGGACAAAAATAGTTGGTGAAAATGTAGATTTTCCGAAATAGGTCTTTTCTTTTTCCTAAAAATGTGGTATAATATACCGATGTGAGCGGTATTCTTATATGCCGCGTGATTCACACGGTTATTTTCCGCGAATGTAAGACCCCTTTCGGAAGGACTTACATTTCGTCTATCAATAGAAAACACAGAAGAGGTAACGCTTTTGGAAAAATATATTATAAACGGCGGACATCGGCTGACCGGCGAGGTCGAGATCAGTGGAGCGAAAAATGCCGCTGTCGCGATTATTCCCGCCGTGCTTCTTGCCGACGAGCCCTGCACCTTGGAAAACGTACCGAACATTAACGACGTTACGATTGATCTCCGGATCCTTCGCGAGCTTGGCGCGGAGGTAACGATCCTTGATAAATCAACCATTCGGATTGACCCGAGAAATGTTCGGGACATTGCCGTTCCCTACGAGCTGGCGCGTTCCATGAGAGCCTCGTATTACTTCCTCGGAACATTGCTCGGTCGGTTCCGCCACGCGCGCGTGCCGATGCCCGGCGGATGCGATCTCGGCGACCGCCCGATGGATCAGCATCTCAAAAGCTTCCGTGCGCTCGGCGCACAGTGTACGATTGAACACGGAATTGTTGACATTCAGTCCGACTTCCTTTTCGGAACGCAGATCTACTTCGATAAGGTCACGGTCGGCGCGACGATTAACGCCATGCTTGCGGCGACGAAGGCGGAAGGACTTACCATTCTCGAAAACGCCGCGAAGGAACCCCACATCGTCGATCTCGCGAACTTCCTGAACTCGATGGGCGCGGATATTATGGGCGCGGGTACCGACGTGATCAAGATCAAGGGTGTTTCAAAGCTTCACGGGACAAACTATTCGGTCATTCCCGACCAGATCGAGGCGGGTACGTTCATGATCGCGGTCGCGGCAACAAAAGGCGACGCACTGATCAAAAACGTGATCCCGAAGCATTTGGAGCCGATCACCTCAAAGCTTCGCAAGATCGGCGTGGTCGTCATGGAATACGACGACAGCGTTCGCGTAATCGGACAGGATTCCTACGAACGGATCACGGTGAAGACTATGCCGCACCCCGGCTTCCCCACCGATATGCAGCCGCAGCTCGCGGCGCTTCTCACCCTTGCAAAAGGGACAAGCATTATTAACGAGGGAATTTTTGACAATCGTTTTCGCTATGTGGACGAGCTTCGCCGTATGGGAGCGGATATTTCGGTAGACGGAAAAGTCGCGGTCATCGAAGGTGTCGAGCGTCTTACGGGCGCACCCGTAAAGGCGGCCGATCTCCGCGCGGGAGCCGCGCTCATTATCGCGGGACTCAGCACGCAGGGAACGACCGAGATCGAGGACATTTATCATATTGAGCGCGGATACGAAAATATGGATCTAAAGCTTCAGAAAATGGGCGCGGATATTACCAAGAGAACCTTCCCCGACGCGATCCGAAAAGCGCTTTAATGAATCACGAAACATCAATCACCTCAGGGGTTTCCCCTGAGGTTTGATTTTAGGGCTTGTTGACACTAGCCGAAATGCTTAAATTTTGAGCGAATTTTTTCGATAACGAGGAAAAAATCCGCCGATGTACTGTATATGCTTCAAGGATTTTTGACGAAGTTAGCGGAAAAATTCACCGAAAGACAAGCGTTGAGTGGCAGTGCCAACAAGCCTTAGGAAAGGAATGAAATGCTATGATCTTATCGGATCGGACGATTTTAAAAATGCTGGAGGAGAAAAAGCTGACGATCTCCCCCCTGACCGAAAATCAGGTTCAGCCTGCAAGCGTCGATGTGCGTCTCGGGAACACGTTCAGTATTGTGGAGGACAGCTCGGCGGGGATCGTTACTCTCGATAGCGAAATAAAATACAAAACCATACACACCGATACATATGTGCTTCTCCCCGGGCAGTTCGTGCTCGCCTCGACCATGGAGTATTTCGAGCTTCCGGATCATCTGACGGCGTTCGTCGAGGGACGCAGCTCGCTGGGACGAATGGGACTTTTTATCCAGAACGCGGGCTGGGTCGATCCCGGATTCAAGGGCGAGATCACACTTGAGCTGTTTAACGCGAATCGCTGCGCAATTGAGCTGAAAGCGGGAAGACGGGTCGGACAGCTTGTCTTTGCGGAAATGGACGGGGCGGCGCTTCACCCCTACCGCGGAAAATATCAGGGACAGACGGGCGCGACCGGCTCACGGGTCTACCTCGACGACGAAACAAAGGCGGTGCGGTAAAATGCGTGTCGCTTCTTTGTGCAGCTCCAGCAAAGCAAACTGCACCTACATCGAGCATAACGGCGAGGGTGTTCTGGTAGACGTCGGGTGCAGCTTTCGGGCGCTTCGGGAGGGGTTAAAGCGAATCGACCGCGGGATCGAAAATATCCGCGCGGTCTTTATTACGCACGAGCACAGCGATCACATCGCGGGGCTTTTTCAGCTGACCAAAAATACGGAAATCCCCGTTTTCGCCTCCGAGGGAACGCGGGAACGGATTCTCTCCGAAAAAAAGGCGCTTCCCGATCGGCTTTATACGATCGGCGAACTGAATAAAGCGCCTGTTTCTTTTCTTCCCGAGGCGTTTCATACCCCGCACGACAGTGCGGAAAGCGTCGGCTACCGTTTTACGGCGGGCGAAACCGGAATTGCCATTTGTACGGACTTAGGACATATTACACAGGAGGTTCGGGAGTCGCTTCTCGGCTGCCGCTTTGTGCTGCTTGAATCGAATTACGATCCCGAGCTTTTAACGCGGAACCTGAACTACCCCCCTGCCCTGAAAGCGCGGATCCGCTCAAATCGCGGACATCTCTCCAACGGCGACAGCGGCGCGTTCGCGCGGGAGCTGATCCGAAGCGGAACGGTGTCCCTTCTTTTGGGACATTTAAGCCCGCAGAACAACACGCCCGAGATCGCGTATCAAAATATGATCCGCGCGCTTTCGGACGTCGGCGCGGCAGTAAACCGCGATTACCTGCTCGACATCGCGGCGGTTCAGGGGACGGGAAAGGTGATCGCGGTATGACGAAAAACACACAACCGGACGAATTCTTTTTGGAGACAGAACGCCTGCAATTCCGAAAAATGAATCAAGCGGACTTCCCTGATCTCTGTAAAATTCTCCAAGACGAGGAAGTTATGACGGCTTACGAGGGCACTTTCAGTAAGGAAGAGGTACAGGATTGGCTCGACCGCCAGCTTCGCCGATACCGCGAGGACGGATTCGGACTGAACGCCGTTCTTTTGAAGAACACGGGACAAATGATCGGTCAATGCGGATTAACGGTGCAGGAGATTCCCGGACGGAAGGTGCTTGAAATCGGATACCTGTTCCGAAAGGAATATTGGCATAAAGGCTATGCCACCGAAGCAGCAAAGGCGTTTAAACAATATGCGTTCAACGTACTGAACGCCGAGGAGGTCTTTTCGATCATTCGCGACAGCAATACCGCTTCGCAAAACGTCGCAAAACGAAACGGAATGAGCGTAACGGGCAGTTTTATCAAGCATTACCGCGGCGTTGATATGCCGCACCTTGTTTTTTCAGTCAAAAAAGAGTACGGAGACATTCAATGAACTTCCCCTATTCCGACGATAACAAGCGCTATCATACGCTCAGCTTTGAAAACCACCGCTGTTTCGGTGGAAAAGCGTAAGTAGTTGTACGACGTAGTCCTAATTGCAGGCTTGCCGCTTTGCGCTTTTCCGAAAATTCGGAAAACTTTCTTATTTGGCTCTTGACAAGAAAGAAGTGTCGTGTTATAATGAACGAAAGTTCATTCAAAAAGGAGGAATGATCTGTGCCGAAATCTTCCGAACGCTGCAAGGAGATACGGGAAGAAACACGCGCGAAAATACTGCATGACGCGACGCTCTATTTTGCCAAAAACGGATTTGCGGGAACGAAAATCGGCGATCTGGCGCAAAGTATCGGGATCGGTCAAGGCACGATGTACCTGTATTTTAAATCAAAGGAGGAGCTGTTTCACGCAATATTTGACGAGATCGACAACAGCGCCGAAATTCAGAAGCTGAAACTGTTGGCAAGTCTTCCCCTGTCGGCAAAGCAAAAGATCCGAAAAATATCGAAATTTCTGTTGAACAAGCTGAAGAACGACGACAATTTTGCCGCCATGATCGCGCTGAATGCGCAGGCAACGCTTGAAATGAATCATTTTACTTTTCAAAATACCTCCTATCGGTCGGACTGGTATCAATACACGGCGAAGATCATTCGTCAGGGGCAAAAAGAAAAAAGCGTTGTGTCGGGCTCGCCGCTGAAATTAGCCGATTTTTACTGGGGCGTGGTATACCTGTACGCGCTCAAAAAGCTGTTTACCGCCAAGTATGAAATGATTACGGCGCACGATCTGGAAAGAATCCTTTTGAGGGATTCCGAGGGACAGGAGACTGTATGAAGCCGGAAAAAAGCATTGCAATGATTACGGGAGCAAGCGGAGGGATCGGAACGGAATTTGTCCGCGTGCTAGAACAAGAGCCGATCGACGAAATCTGGATCGTCGGCAGAAACAAAGAGCGGCTGCTCGCGCTGAAAGAACAGTACGGCGCGAAGCTTGTCCCGATCTGTGCCGATCTGACAAGTCCTCAGGGGCTTTCGGGGATTCGCGATTTGTTGACGGAAAATTTACGGATCGCGTATTTGGTGAACAACGCGGGGAGCGGCTGTATGAAGCCGTCGAAAGAGCATAACGCGGAGGAGATCGAACAAACGCTTCGGCTGAACTGCATGGCTCCCGCAACATTGACAAACTACTGTATTCCCTATATGCAAAAGGGCGGAAAGATCATCAATGTTGCCTCCGCGGCGGCTTTTCAGCCTGTTCCCTACCTGAATCTTTACGCCGCAGAAAAAGCCTTTGAACTTCACTATTCCCGCGCGCTGGGCGTTGAACTGAAGCCGCTCGGCATTACGGTCACCGCCGTTACACCGAGCTGGGTGGACACTAAAATGCTGACAAGGAAGATTAACGGAAAGCGCGTGAAATTCCACGGCATGGTTTCTCCCGAACGGGTGGCGGAACAGGCGGTTCGGGACGCCAAAAAAGGAAAGGACGTATCCGTCTGCTCCTTTTATGTAAAATGTCAGCGGCTGAACGTAAAGCTTCTTCCCCATAGGCTTGTCATGAAAATATGGACAAAAGGAATCCAAAAATATTCAGGAGAATAACACGATGTGCGAGATCGTTACCGAACGCCCCAATCTTTTCGAGCCAAACGATTTAATTGTTTTTTATGTGGAACTCGGCGGAGCGATTCCCGTAAACGATTTAACGGACGCGATCAAGGCGGCTTACGCGGCAAACGAGGCGACCATGTCAAAAATCGTTTTGGAAGCAAACGGCGCCGCATATTACAAAAAGATGTCCCGCAGCGGCTGCAAGGTCGCGATCCTGCGCGGTGACTGGCGGGAAGCGATCCGGACGAATGAAAAGATCCCCTTTGATTTAAAGAACGGAGAATTGATTCGATGTTTTCTGAATTCGTCGGAAGAAAAAACCGATTTCGTCGTTATGGCGCACCATCTTGCGGGAGACGGAAAAGCGATCGTCCGCTTTATCGAAGATGTCATGGAAGCCTTATCGGGCGTAAGTCTTACCTATCGCCCGATGACCCCGCTGACGAGAGAAAATATTCCGAAAACCGGAAAATATCCGCTGACGGCAAGGCTTTACCCAAAGCTCTGCAATCGAAAATGGCGAAAAATGGGAAGTCCCTCCTTTTCATGGGAAGACTATGACCGCCTGTATCGGCGTTATTGGGAAAACGCTGCCTCCTATCTCGATGATAAACGCCTATCCGAAGAGGAAACCGCGCTCGTGATCCAGGCGGCGAAACGGATCGGCGTTTCCGTAAACAGCTATATTATCACGGCTTTTTTACGGGCGGACGGGAATTTCCGCAATGTCGGAATTCCCGTAAGCGTGCGCGAAAAAGAAAACAGCTCCATGACCAATCTTACGTCGGGGATCCGTATTCTTTACAGCTATCACGAAAGCAGCTCTTTTTCCGAAAATGCAAAAAGAATTCACCGAAAGGTCTTAACGGAGCTGAAAACGCACCGCTGGCTCCCTTTGCGGTTTCTGTCGGAATTTTCGCCCGCGCTGATCGACGGTGTTTTATTGCATACACATCAATGTCTCGACAACCCGACGATCGCGCGGCTCGCGAAAGTGATGGGCTATACCGGGGAAAGAAAAAGAGATGTGGGGATCACAAACCTGACCGTACTCGATCTTCCGAGCGATTACGGAAATACCAAGATTCAGAAAATCATTTTTATTCCTCCGAATGTTTCTTATTGCAATCACGTTATCGGCGTTTCGACTTTTCACGGTGAAATGACGCTGACCTATCACGGAACGGAAACAGAAAAAGAAAAACAGCGGAGTTTTTTCGAGCGGGGAATCCGAATCCTGCTTTCCGAAGCCGCGAAAATTCCGCCTCGGTAAAAAACAAGTGAAAAGAAAGGAGTGTGCCGCCGATGAGCGATCCCGTATTTCCCTACTCCGACGACAACAAGCGCTATCACACGCTCAGCTTTGAAAACCGCCGCCGTTTCGGCGGAAAGGCGTTTAAGGCGGTCATTGACGCGGGCTTTACCTGCCCGAATATCGACGGGACAAAGGGACGCGGCGGCTGTGCCTTCTGCGACGGGGGGAGCGGGTATTTCACCTCTCCCGGATCGGTCGCGGAGCAGATCGCGCGGGAGAAAGCCCGAATCCTTCAAAAGCACCCCGAAGCGAAGATCATCGCCTACTTTCAGGCGCACTCGAATACCTACGCAGATCCGGAACACCTGCGCAAATTATACCTCGAAGCCGCTTCCTGCGACGTATGTGAAATTTCCGTCGCAACCCGCGCGGACTGTATCGACGAGGAAAAAGCCGAACTTCTGAAAGCCCTGCCCGTCCCCGTAACGGTGGAGTTTGGGCTTCAGACCGTTCACGACAAGGTCGCCGAGCAGATGAACCGCGGGCACACTTACGCGGAATTTCTCGAGGCGTACCGCCTGCTTAAAAAGAAAAAAATCCGCGTCTGCGTTCACATTATCAACGGGCTTCCCGGGGAGACGGACGAAATGATGCTCGAAACGGCGGAGCGGCTCGGGCGGCTCCGACCCGACGGTGTGAAGCTGCACCTGCTTCACGTCATTCGCGGGACAAAGCTCGCGGCGCTGTACGAACAGGGCGAATATGAGCCGCTGACGATGGAGCGGTATGTGTCGATCATTGTCCGTCAGCTGGAGCTTCTCCCTCCCGAAACGGTGATCGAGCGGATCACCGGAGACGGCGATCGGGAAAAGCTTCTCGCACCGCTCTGGAGCAGGGATAAGATCCGCGTGCTCGGCGCAATCGACATGCTTCAGCGGGAATGGGACAGCTTTCAGGGCAAAAAATACGCCGAATAGGATTCCCATTCGGCGTACTTTTTGATTATCCTTTCAATCCCCTTGCCTGCCGATCCATGTCCTCGACCACAATGTCGTAGATCTCGCCAAGACTCGCGCAATATTCCAGCACCTTCCAAGGCTCGTTCGTATGAAAATGGATCTTCATAAAATCACGATCCCCGACCGCAAGCAGACAGTCCCCTTGAAAATGCTCCGTAAAATACGCGCTGATCTCGTCCTCGTCCAGATTTTCGGCGTCGATCAAAAGCTGTGTGTCATATCGAAATTCCTGCATTTTTTATTCCTCCGTGCTTGTGATAGCTTTATTTTACCACGCCTGCGCCCTTCTGTCAAGACCGAAGCCTTATGATTTTTGCCCTTACGAGCCGAAGCTAGGTACAGTATTATATTGGACATTCTAATGTTTTCATCATTTCGCAAAATCCATCTTTTTTGTAAAAGCGCAGTCCGGAACTGTTTTTCGGAAAAACGGAAAGACGCATAAACTCAGCCCCATGTTTTCTTCCATATTCTTTGCTTGCTGCCATAAGCTTCGTTCCTATTCCACAATTCCTTCTTTCTTCTGAAACAACCAAATCTTGAATATAGGCGTATGTTTGTTTCTTTAGACAAGAAACATTTTTCGTCTGTGAAATCATAATATGGCATAATCCTACAATGCCAGATTCACATTCTGCAACTAGAATATCCTGCGTATCGCTTTCAAAAATATTTTTGAAAAAACCATCATCTCTATAACCAATCACAAAATGCTCGGGTTGATACATAACCCCATCTTTCTCCAATTCGATATACAGCGGTCGTAATTGCTCTACATCCTGTATTGTTGCTTTTCTTATAACCATACTTTTCTCCTTTGCAGTTTTCGCTTTCTTTATAGTGTTGATAGTTTAGCATATATGGTGCTTTTGTTTTTCACATTGGTTTCCCCCGAAGCGCTTGTTACCGCATATCCGCGGGCAGGAACTTTTCGGTCGTTCTCCGTACCGTCTCGGCGAGAACAAACGCGAGAACGACGCTCACCGCGTCCTTCACCAGATACGGCGCGGAAACGGTAAGGAACGACTGCACAAAATCAATTCCCATCAAAAGCGCGTATTGAAGTGCGCCGCAGAGGTGAAGAACCATCAGCCCGATCAGACCGAACGCGATCCGGATCGGCTTTTTCCGAAACGAAAGCCCGCATAGCGCGGAAAGCGCCAAAAATCCCCAAATAAAGCCGCCCGTAACCGACAAAAGGCAGACGAAGCCGCCTTTCAGCCCCGAAAAAACGGGAACGCCGACCGCACCGAGCAGAATATAAACGCCAATCGCCGCCGTTCCTTTTTTCACGCCGAGAAAATAACCGCAGAGCGCCACGGCAAAGGTCTGGAGCGTGATCGGAACGCCCGAGGGCATGGGAACGGAAATCTGCGATAAAACCGCTGTGACCGCGGCAAACAGAGGGATCACCGTTAAGTCGATCATTTTTATTTTATGTCCCGTTTTCATTTAATCAAGTCTCCTTTTTTCAAAACCGCCTCCCCCGAGGAAAGCGCGGTAATCTCCCCCGAGTCTAGCTTCACCACCAGCCGCACTCGATCGTCCAGACCGACCGCTGTCCCGCTGTATTCCCTCCCGTTTTTGAGAAAGACGATCTCCCGCCCGATCAGAAGCGAGCGGCGGCGATATTCCGGAAGGAAATCAAGCGCGGGAAGCCGATCGTAATAATCAAAAAATCGTTTCAGAATCTCCGCCGCGAGCGGCGCGCGAAGATCATTTTCCTCGTTTTGTTCACTCACGATCCCGCCCGCGATATTTTCAAGCTCCTTCGGCAAGTGTTTCGCCGAAAGGTTCACCCCGATCCCACATACGGCGTAATTCAGCCCGCCGCTCTCGAAATCCATAGCGGCTTCGGTCAGGATCCCGCAGACCTTTTTCCCCGAAAGATAAACGTCGTTCACCCACTTGATCTTTGATTCCGCCTTTGAGAAGCGGTCAATGGCCTCCGAAACCGCAACCGCAGCGGAGGTCGTAATAAAGAGCGCTTCCTCGGCGGAAAACTTCGGCCGCAGGAGAATACTCATATAAAGTCCGGTATCCTTCGGAGAACAGAAACTTCGCCCCAGTCTTCCCCTCCCCGCCGTCTGCTCCTTCGCGATCAGGACTTGTCCGTGCGCGGCGCCGTTTTCGGCAAGTGCTTTTAAATCGGAATTGGTCGATCCCGTCGACTCCTTCACAAGAATGGAGAGCAGTCCGCAAAGCGGCTCGTTCAGTTTGGACGAAACCGAAAGCGCCGAGAAAAATTTCCCGCTTTCCAGCAGCCGATACCCGCGGCGCGGCGCGGCGTCAATCTGTACGCCGTCCCTTCGGAGCGCGCAAACCGCTTTCCATACCGCGTTTCGGGATACGTAAAGCCGCTTCGCCATTTCCTCACCCGAAAGCGTCCTTCCCCGATTTTCCTCCAAAAGGCGCAGCAGCTCTTCCTTCAGCGACAACTCTGTTCCCTCCCTTTTTCTGATTTTTGGCACACTTTTCATCGAAAATCAGTATAACACACTCCCCTCTTTTTGTCAACCAATTCGTAAAAAACGGTGACAATCGGGACAACCTTGGCGTTTGGGATCGCTTCTTTTATTGTAGAGATAAAAGATTACGCGAATTGAAAAAAAGGGGTTGACATTTTTTGAAAAATATGTTAAGATATATAAGCGGCTGAATGACGCTCGGCTGAAATCCGGAGAGGTGTCCGAGTGGTTTAAGGAGCCGGTCTTGAAAACCGGTGATCCCGCAAGGGACCGTGGGTTCGAATCCCACCCTCTCCGCCAATAAACGAAAAATCGGCACTTGCAGAAATACCCAAGTGGTGAAGGGGCTCCCCTGCTAAGGGAGTAGGTCGGGAA
>CAYVZH010000011.1:0-62344 GCA_964456025.1 uncultured Ruminiclostridium sp. | reverse complement strand
GGCAATTTTTTCTCGGTGTACGCTTTTCGGCTCTTTTTTTCTCCTTGCCATTGCCGACCTCCTTTTAATTAAACTTAGAGTTTAATTTTATTATACATTGTTTTTGGAGAAATGTCAAGGGGAATTTAAAAATTCTGCAAAAAACTTCAAAAAGCTATTATCTTACTGCTTTTTGAAGTCCTTAAGTTCCTTAATCCAATCCTCCAGCGCCTTGATTAATGCATATTGCTGCCGCAGAACGTTTTTACCCGTTTCGGGAATATTATCATCGTTTTCTTTCGCAGCCATATTTTCCTCAATAGTTGTTATTAGTGATTTGATGCCGCTCTCAATATTCAAAATATACTCCACTTTCCGATCATCAGAAACACTGTCCAAATTAACAATAACAGCATTGAAATCAAGAAATATGTTCACGGGCATAAGGATATTTCATAGCGGACGCGGGAGCGATCAAGGCTCCCGCGTTTTTTGTTTGCTTCGGCGCGCCATAGCCGCACTTCTGCACAAAAAAACAAAACCGCTCCGACCTCCGCGCCGGACTTGCAAAACCGGAAAAAATATGGTATAATACATTACAAATATTGAAAGGAACCATGCGCATGGAGATTCGTGTTGGTGATGTGCTGCAAATGAAGAAACCGCACCCCTGCGGCTCCGACCGTCTTTGCGTTCTAAGGAGCGGGGCGGATTTTAAGCTGCGGTGTGAGGGCTGCGGGCATGAATTCATGACCCCGCGGAGCAAGTGTGAAAAAAAGATCAAAAAAATTTTGCGCTAGAGCTTGTTCACATAAATCGAACATTTCGGGTAGTGTCAACACACCCTAGTACTGTGTGCGGAGGAGACAGAATAAATATGCTTGAAAAATTAAAGCTGACGGAGGCGCGATTCGGCGAGATCGGCGAAAAGCTGACCGATCCGTCGGTCGTAAACGATCAGGAGCAGTATAAATCCCTGATGAAGGAGTACAAGACCCTTTCCCCGATCGTCGAAAAATACCGCGAATATCAGAAGGCCTCCGCCGATTTTGAGGAGGCGCGGGAAATGCTCGACGAGGGCGGGATTGACGCGGATTTCAAGGAGATCGTGCGGCTCCAGTATGAGGAAAATAAGGCGCTGATCGAGCGGGTGACCGAGGAGCTGAAGATCATGCTTCTTCCGAAGGATCCCGACGACGACCGCAATGTCATTATCGAGATCCGCGGCGGCGCGGGCGGGGACGAGGCGGCGCTTTTCGCGAATACCCTGTACCGTATGTATACGATGTACGCGCAGCTCAAGGGTTGGAAAACCGAGCTTGTGAACGCGAACCCGACCGAGCTCGGCGGCTATAAGGAGATCAGCTTTTCGATTGAGGGCGAGGGTGCTTACGAGCGCCTTAAGTACGAAAGCGGCGTTCACCGTGTTCAGCGTGTCCCCGAAACGGAGGCGCAGGGCAGAATTCATACCTCGACGATCACCGTCGCCGTCCTCCCCGAGGTGGAGGAGGTCGATGTGGAGATCAATCCCGCCGATCTCGAATTCCAGACCTACCGTTCGAGCGGCGCGGGCGGTCAGCATATCAATAAAACCGAATCCGCGATCCGGATCATTCACCACCCGACGGGCATTATCGTCGAATGTCAGGAGGAGCGGAGCCAGTACAAAAATAAGGATAAAGCCATGAAAATGCTGTATTCAAAGCTTTACGAGGCGAAGCTCACCGAGCAGAACGACCGGATCGCCGCCGAGCGGAGGATTCAGGTCGGGACGGGCGACCGCTCCGAGCGGATCCGGACGTATAACTTTCCGCAGAGCCGCGTGACCGATCATCGGATCGGCTTAACGCTCTATAAGCTGGAGCAGGTGCTGAACGGGGACTGTGACGAGATCTTCGACGCGCTCGCGATCGCGGACAGGACGGCGAAGCTTTCGGGCGCGGAGGCGAATGCGCAGTGAAAACGCTTTTGCTGAACGCCGATTTGGAACACTTAGAGGAAGCTGCGGCGCTTTTACGGAGCAGGGAAGTCGTCGCCGTCCCGACGGAAACGGTGTACGGACTTGCCGCGAACGCGCTGGACGTTTTGGCGGTCCGGAAAATTTTTGCCGCGAAGGGGCGTCCGCAGGATAATCCCCTGATCCTCCATATCTCCGGGCTTTCCATGCTTTATGACATTGCGGAGCGCGTTCCGAAGCTTGCGGAAACGCTTGCGGAACGCTTCTGGCCGGGGCCTCTTACCATGATCTTTCCGAAAAAGGATCCTATTCCCGCCGAGACCTGCGGCGGGCTTTCAACGGTCGGCGTCCGTATGCCCCGGCATGATTTTACGCTTCGTTTGATCGAGCGGTGCGGCTTTCCGCTTGCGGCACCGTCGGCGAATACCTCCGGACTGCCCAGCCCGACCTCGGCCGATCATGTTTTTCGGGATATGAACGGAAGGATCCCGCTGATTATCGACGGGGGAGAATGCCGCTGCGGGCTGGAAAGCACGGTGATCTGCTTTGAGGGGGACGGGATCCGCGTTCTTCGTCCCGGGGCGGTCACGGCGGAGGCACTTTCCGAGCTCGCCGAGGTGCGGATCGACGGCGGGGTCTTATCGGCGGTTGATTCGGGAAAGCCTGTCCTTTCGCCGGGCATGAAATACAAGCACTATTCCCCGAGCGCGCAGGTTTATCTGGTCGAGGGGGACGAGGAACGGCTTTTCGGTTTCCTGTCGGAAAAAGTGGAGATGGGGGAGAAGATCGGCGTTCTCTGCGCTTCGGGCACGGCGCTCCCGCCCGGCTGTATCCGCCTTCCCTACGGGGATACGGCGGAGGAACGCGCGGCAAGGCTTTTCGGGAGCCTGCGTAAGGCGGACGAGCTGGGGTGCGCGGCGGTGTATGTGGAAAGACCGTCGGCGCAGGGACTGGAGCTGGCGCTGTACAATCGGCTTTTGCGCGCCGCGGCGTTTCGGATCATAGATTTAGGAGGAATTTCGTGATTTTTCAGAACGACGCGCTCATTGTCGGCTTGACGGGAATGTCGGGCGCGGGAAAAACAACCGCCTGCGAGGTCTTTCGGGAATGCGGCTACGCGGTCGCCGACTGCGACCGGATCGCGCGGCGGGTGACCGAAAAGGGAAAGCCCGCGCTTCGGGAGATCGTCCGCCGCTTCGGCGCGGAATATCTGGATTCGGACGGTGCGCTCAACCGCAGGGCGCTCGGGAAGCTGATCTTCTCGTCCGAAGCCGACCGGCTCGCGCTGGACGAGCTGATCTACCCTTATATTTCGTATGAAATGATCTCTCTTGTCATAAGCTATATTGACCGGGGTTTCCGGCTGATCCTGCTGGACGCGCCGACCTTGTTTGAAAGCGGAACGGATACGCTTTGCGACCGAATTGTCGCGATCGTCTCCGACCGTGAAAAATGTATCGGACGGATCGTTGCCCGAGATGCGCTTCCTTTGGCGCAGGCGCGGGATCGGCTGTCCGCACAGTTTCCGGCGGAGGTTTACCGTTCCCGCTCGGATTTCTGCGTGGAGAATAACGGGACGGAGGAGGAGCTGCGGGAGCGCGTCCGCGAGCTCGCCGAGCGGATCGGAGAGAGGAGGGATCGTCTCTGAAACGCAAGACAAAACGAAATCTGATCCTGCTCGGTTTCTTCCTGCTGATCCTTGCCGCCGTGATCGCGGCGATCCATGCCTATCAGAAATGCGAGCATGAATTCCGTCTTTCGGCGCACCCGCTGGAATATACGGAATACGTTGAGGCTTCGGCGGAGGAGTTCGGGCTGGATCCCTACCTCCTATACGCCGTGATCAAGACCGAGAGCAGCTTTGATCCGTCGGCGGTTTCGGGGGTCGGCGCGCGGGGACTCATGCAGATCATGGAGGAAACGTTCGACTGGATCCAATTCCGTCTCGGAGAGGAAGGACAGACCGAATATGACGATATGTTCGATCCGGCGCTCAATATCCGTTACGGTGCGTATCTGATGAGCTATCTTCTCGAAAAGTTCGGGGACGTCCGCGAGGCCGCCGCCGCGTATCATTCGGGCGCGGGCTGCGTGAGCGAATGGCTTTCGGACAAGGCGTTTTCCTCGGACGGAAAACGGCTCGACACGATCCCGAGCGACAGCGCCGCGCATTACGTGAATAAGATTGAAACAGCGTATCGGAATTATCTTGACTTATACAAAGAGGAGCGCTGAGCGGTCTTGCCGAGGAAGGCAACATGCTCCGCTTTATGAAGCAAAGTGCAACTAAAAATTTTTATTATACCGAAAGGAAGGAACAAAAATGGAAGAAAAGACCAAAGCAAAGGAATTAAAGGAATCTCTCTTTTTAAAGAGGGAGAACGCGTATGCCAAGATGCCGGAGGACGCGCTCAAAAAGGCGGACGAGTTCTGTGACGGGTATCGGAAATTCCTCGATGCCGCGAAGACCGAGCGCGAAGCCTGCGCGGAGGCAGTCCGGCTTGCGGAGGAGAAGGGCTTCCGCGCATTTGAAAAGGGAAAAGTGTACAAGAGCGGCGAGAAAATTTATCTCAATAACCGCGGAAAGTCGCTGATTCTCGCGGTGATCGGGAGCGAGCCGCTCGAAAAAGGAGTGCGGCTTACCGCCGCGCACATCGACTCCCCGCGTCTCGATCTGAAGCAGAATCCGCTGTACGAAAGCGAGGAACTGGGCTACTTCAAAACGCATTATTACGGCGGGATCAAGAAATATCAGTGGCCGACCACCCCGCTCGCACTGCATGGCGTGATCTGCAAAAAGGACGGAACAACCGTCACGGTAACACTCGGCGAGGACGAGAACGACCCCGTTTTCGTTGTGACCGACCTGCTTCCGCACTTGGCGGAGGAGCAGTATAAGCGCCCCGCGGCGAAGCTCATCAAGGGCGAGGAGCTGAATATCCTGATCGGTTCGAGACCGTTCCGCGAGGAAGAAACGAGCGAGGCGGTCAAGCTGAACCTGCTCTGCCTGCTGAATGAAAAGTACGGGATCGTTGAGGAGGATTTCCTTTCCGCGGAGCTGGAGTGCGTTCCCGCGTTTAAGGCGAAGGAGATCGGCTTTGACCGGAGTATGATCGGCTCTTACGGACAGGACGACCGCGTCTGCGCGTATACCGCGCTTCGGGCGATCCTCGACCTGACCGAAACGCCGAAATTCACCGCCGTTACAATCCTTACCGATAAGGAGGAGATCGGGAGCGAGGGGAATACCGGCTTAAAATCCGCGTATCTTGAATACTTTATCGACGATCTGGCGGAGTCGGCGGGAATCAAGGGGCATACGGTTCTTTCCGCGTCGAAGTGCCTTTCCGCCGACGTAAACGCGGGCTTTGACCCGACCTTCCCGGACGCGTTTGAGAAGCTGAACGCCGCGTTCCTGAACCACGGGGTCGTCGCGACGAAGTACACCGGATCACGTGGAAAATCGGGGACGAGCGACGCTTCCGCCGAGTATGTTTCCGAGATTCGCCGTCTCTTTAACGAAAACGAAGTGGTATGGCAGACGGGCGAGCTTGGAAAGGTCGATTTCGGCGGCGGCGGAACGGTCGCGATGTACCTTGCGAATCTCGATATTGACGTGATCGACATCGGCGTTCCCGTGCTTTCCATGCACGCCCCGTTCGAGATCACGGCGAAAAACGACGTTTATATGGCGTATCGGGCGTTTACGGTGTTCCAGAAGTAAGACGAGCAGGTTCCGCCGCGTTTCGGCGCGGCGGACGATATGGACAACAGAGGACGGCTATGAAGATCACAACCTACGGAGATCGGGAAAAAGAAGCGATCCTTTTGCTTCACCCGATGATGACGGGCGCTTTCTTTTTCGATTTTTTGGCAGACGCATTAAGCGGCGGATATTTTCTCGTGATTCCGACTTTTAGCGGGCATTACGAGGGTTCGGCGTATCATTCTTCGGTCGAAGAGATTACGGAGATTGAACGGTTTCTGAAAGAAAATGGGATTGAGCGCCTGAAAGCGGTGGTCGGCTTTTCCATGGGCGGGAATATTGCGTTTCGCTTTTTCTGCCGGAACGCGGATCGGATTGATCGCGCCGTGATCGACAGCGCGCCGCTTTTTCGTTTTCCCGCCTTTGTAAAGTCTTATTTTGTGCGGAATTATGTGCGGTGCCTTCAAAAGGTGAAAAATGATCCCGATCACGCGGCGGAAGAACTGAACCGCTGTTTTAACGGAATGGGGGAGGTACAGTCGCGTACCGCTCCGATCGTTACGGAGGAGAGTCTGAAAAATATGGTGACGGAAAGCTGTTACCATGTAACGCTTCCCGCTCTTGATCCCGACGCGCAGCGGAAGATTGTTTTCCTTTACGGCTCGAAGGACATCGCGCGGCTTTGCGTTCCGCGTTTGCGGAAATATAAGGAAAGTCGGATCGTGCGGCTCCCGTCCCACGGTCATTGCGGCTATTTCATGGAAAACCCCGCAGAGTACGCGGAAAAATTTGTTCTTTAGAACAAGCTTATTGACGAAAAATATGCCTGTCTATTATCATTTTCCCGCTCATAAACATAGGATAGAGAGCGGGGGTGACGGTATGCGGGCAGCAAGAAAAGAAAAACGGGTATTCCGGATCATCGGGCGGGTTCTGATCCTGCTCGGGGCGGCGGCGCTGGTTTTTCTGATCGGTTTTGATCTGTGGATCAGACCGACGATCGAGCGGGCGACGTTTTATCAGTGCGAGCAGATCGCCGACCGCGCGATCAGCCGCGCGATTTGCAGCCATATGACGGATACGCGGGAATATTCCTCCTCGCTCGTCAGCTTTTTGTACGACGACAGCGGAAGGATCAGCGCGCTTCAGACCGATCCCGTCGGGATCAACCGACTGAAGGCGATGGTGACGGAGTTTATCAATACCGAGCTTTCCGCCGCCGAAGCGGAAACGGTCGCCGTTTCGCTCGGGACGCTGACGGGGATCAGCTACCTGTACGGGCGCGGGGACGATCTTACCTTTGCGGTAAAGCCGATCGGCGCGGCGCAGACGAGGCTCCGCTGCACGTTTGAGCACGCGGGGATCAACCAGACCATGCACAGCATTATCCTCGAGGTCTCGACCGTGATCTCCCCGCTGATTCCGGGGTTTACCGAAAGTACGGCGGTAACGACCGAGTTTGTGCTTGCGCAGACAGTCCTGATCGGAGAGGTTCCCGATACCTTTTCCAATATCATTCTGGACGAACAGCATTTCAGCGAGCTGGCGGATTTTAATCTGATCAGATAACGGCTTTGGGGCAGTTTTCCTCATGGAAAGCGAAAAGAAAGGAACTTCCGAAGATGGAAAAAAATGAGGCAAAAAAGCGGCTTGAGGAGCTGTATGAAACGGTAGAGGCGCATAATTACCGTTATTACGTGCTCGACGATCCGACAATCGACGATTTTGAATATGATCGGCTCATGCGCGAGGTAAAGGCGATCGAGGCGGAATATCCCGATCTGGTCTCTCCCGCGTCGCCGACGCTTCGGGTGGGAGGAGTGGCGCTTACGACCTTCGAGAAGGTTACACATACGGTTCAGATGGGGTCGCTGCAGGACGTTTTCGGCGAGGAGGAGCTGTACGCCTTCGATGAGCGGATCCGTCGGGAGGTTTCGTCGACTTACGCCGTCGAGCCGAAGATCGACGGGCTTTCCGTTTCGCTCGAATACCGCGACGGGCTTTTCGTTCGCGGCTCGACGCGCGGCGACGGCTTTGTCGGCGAGGACATTACCGAAAATCTCCGGACGATCCGGAGTGTTCCCCTGAAAATAAAGGAAGCGCTCCCGTTTCTGGAGGTTCGCGGCGAGGTTTATATGCCGCGCGCGAATTTTGCCCGCCTTGTCGCGGAGCAGGAGGAAAACGGGGAACAGCCCGCGAAAAATCCCCGAAACGCGGCGGCTGGTTCGCTTCGCCAGAAGGACAGCGCCGTGACCGCGAAGCGGGGACTGGATATTTTTGTTTTTAATGTGCAGCAGATCGAGGGGAAGACTCTGTCCGGTCATCACGAATCGCTCGAATATCTGAAAATGCTCGGCTTTAAAACGGTGGACGACCGTTTATATGACGGCATTGACGAAGCGGTCGCGCGGATCCGCGAGATCGGGGCGGAAAAGGCGGATTACGAATATGATACGGACGGCGCGGTCATCAAGGTGGACGATTTCGCGCAGCGGGAGCTGATCGGCGCGACGAGCAAGGTGCCGAAATGGGCGGTCGCGTTCAAATATCCTCCCGAGGAAAAGGAAACCACGCTGCTCGACATTGAGGTAAACGTCGGGAGAACCGGCGCGCTGACTCCTGTGGCAATCTTTGAGCCGGTCACGCTCGCGGGGACGACTGTTTCCCGCGCGTCGCTCCATAATCAGGATATTATCGCGCAGCTCGATGTGCGGATCGGGGATCGGATCGTCGTCCGGAAGGCGGGAGAGATCATTCCCGAGGTCGTTCGGTCGGCGTCGCACGCGGAAAACAGCACGCCGTATACGCTTCCCGCCGTTTGTCCCGTT
The DNA here is from genome assembly GCA_964456025.1 of uncultured Ruminiclostridium sp. Taxonomy (GTDB): domain Bacteria; phylum Bacillota; class Clostridia; order Oscillospirales; family Ruminococcaceae; genus Ruminiclostridium_E. Next base: position 53,874 of record CAYVZH010000011.1, on the reverse strand, counting down.
TGCGGGCACGCGGTTGCGAGAGGGGAGGATGAGGCGGCGGTACGCTGTATCAATCCGAACTGCCGCGCGCAGCTTTTGCGCAGGATCGAGCATTTCGCCTCCCGCGACGCGATGAACATTGACGGGCTGGGGGAAGCAATTGTAGAGCAGCTTACCGAAAGCGGACTCGTTTCCGGGATCGCCGATCTGTACCGGCTTACGGCGGACGAGCTTCTGAAGCTTCCGAAGTTTCAGGAAAAATCGGCGGCGAACCTGATCGGCGCGATCGGGCGTTCCAAATCGAACGAGGCGGATCGCCTTGTTTTCGGGCTTGGGATCCGTGGGATCGGAAGGCGCGCCGCCACGCTCCTCTGCAAAAAATTCGGGAGCGTCGAGCGAATCATGACCGCTTCCTTTGACGAGATCACCGCGATCGACAGCTTCGGAGAACAGCTTGCCGAAAACCTGATCCGCGCCTTTTCGGACGAAGCGCTCTGTTCCCTGATTGGACAGCTTCGGGAGCATGGCGTGAACATGACGTACAGCGGCGCGGCAGTCGGGGATTCTCTGAGCGGGCTGACTTTCGTGCTGACGGGAACGCTCCCGACATTGAAACGGGAGCAGGCGAAGGAAATGATCGAAAACCTCGGCGGACGGTGCAGCGGCTCGGTTTCCAAAAAGACAAGCTATGTGGTCGCGGGAGAAGCGGCTGGGAGTAAGCTTACGAAGGCGAACGAGCTTGGGATCCCGGTTCTGGACGAGGAAGCGCTGATCGCGATGTGTAATACTGATTTTCGATGAAAAGTGTACCGAAAAAATCATCGCAAAACCGCATATATTCTAGCTTTTGCTCGATTTTTCGACACTTTTTAATCGAAAAATAAGTACAAAAAGGAAAAAGAATCATGAAAAAAGTGATCTTATTGCTGGTGCTGCTGTGCGTCGGCGCGGGAAGCGGCTTCCTGCTCAGAAATTACGCGGAGCTTCAGGTCTCCCTTTCCCGCACTCTCACGGCCGACTCCGAGGAGCCGTCGGCGGAGGAACGCCCGCTCGAGGTGTCCTTCTCGAAAACGAAAACCTTTTACGACGAGGACATTGAGATCGAGCTTCGCTGTGCAAAGCCCGACGCGGAAATTTATTACACCACGGACGGAAACGACCCGACGGCCGCGTCAAAGCGGTATACAGCGCCGATCTCGATCCCTGCGAAAACAAAAGTAAACGCCACGACGGTCAAGGCGGTCGCGGTTTCGGACGGGGAGACCTCCGAAATTTTTCTCAAAAGCTATGTGACGGGAAAAAACGTGTTTGAGCGGTTCGATCCCTCCACGCTCGTTTTCGTGCTGTCTACCGACGAATATAACCTTTACGATTATTATTACGGCGTGGCGACCGAGGGCTTTAAGCGGGACGAATACCTGAATTCTGACGAATATCACGGTGGGGAAATTGATTATAACGCGCCTGCGAACTGGTTTATCCACGGGCGGGAAAGTGAGCGCCCGATGTATGTCGAGGCGTATGATTCCGCGGGGAACATGCTCGTATCACAGGCGGCGGGCGGACGCGTCGTCGGCGGGGTTTCCCGCGCGACGGAACAAAAATCGTGGCGGCTCATCGCCCGCAACCTGTACAGCGAGGGGAACGGGAAGTTTAAGTACGCATTTTTCCCCGGCGCGGCGGACGCTTACGGGAATTTTCTGACCCGCTTCGACCGGATCACGCTCCGCAATAACGCGAACGATCGGGAATTCGCCTCGATCCGCGACGAGCTTTCCATGACGCTCGCGTCGCGGGCGGGCTTTCCCGATACGCAAAGCGTAAGACCCGCCGCCGTCTTTTTAAACAGCCAATACTACGGCTTCTCGTGGCTTCACGAGGCGTACTGCAACGATTACCTCGAGGCGACCTACGGCGGAACGAAGGAAAACTTCCGGATCGTCGGGACAAAGGAGCAGGAGGTCGAGGGCGACGACGAGCAAAGCGTAAACGACTGGAACCGTGTTCTCGAGCTGGCGGAGAGCGGGCTTACGGACGAGCGGAATTTCAGCGAATTCTGTGAACGGGTCGATCTCGACAACTTTATGCTTTACTACGCGATCCAGATCTACATAGACAACAAGGACTGGCCCGGAAACAACTATAAGGCGTGGCGCTATTACCCCGCCGAGGGTGAAGCGGTGACGAGCGAATATCTGGACGGGAAGTGGCGTTTTCTCCTGTTTGACGCGGAATTCGCGTGGGGGCTGTACGGAAACGGCTTCCGGGACAACACGCTTTCAAACGTTCTGACGGGAAATCATATGCAGGGCAATTCGGTACTGCTGGCGGCGCTTCTGGAGCGCGAGGACATGAAGGAAAAATTCGCGAATACGGTCTGCGACCTGATCGGCGGCGCGTTTTCGACGGAAAGCGCGCTGGAAACGGTCGAAGCGCTGATCGCCGCGTGTGATACGGAATGTATGTACGCGCTTGAAAACGGCTATACCTCGAGTTGGGCAAGACCCGAGACCTTCGCCGACAGCCGGCAACAGATCCGCGATTTTGCGCAGGGACGCCCCGAAATTATGCTGAACAATCTGCGAAAGCAGTTCGGTTACAAAAATGAAATGATCACGGTGACGCTCCATAATCCGACCGGTGCGGAGACCGTGATGAATTCCCGGAAGATCGACTCGGCAGGAAGCCTTTCCGCAAGCTATTTTTCCGACTGCGCTGTTCCGATCTCGGCGGCGGCGTACCCAGGGTACGAATTTGACTGCTGGACGGTAAACGGGGTCGTTTACGACAGGAGCGCGATCCGGCTCGATTCCTCGATGGCGGACGAAAGCGGCTCGATTGAAGTTTTTCTGTACTTAAAGAAAACCGAGCGGGCGGACGGCGTCTTTGTGAGCGAGGTGTATACGGCGGGCGAGGGCGATTGGATCGAGCTTTACAACCCGTCGGATTCGGCGGTCACGCTTTCGGGCTGCTTCCTCTCCGACGACGCGCTTGATCTGAAAAAATGGGAGCTTCCGCACACGGAGATCCCCGCGAAGGGGACGTTCACCGTCGCCTGCAAGAATAACGAGCAGCTTTCCGCCCTGAAAAAATACCGTGCGAATTTCAGCCTGAAAACAGGGGAGACGCTTTATTTTACCGACGCGGACGGAACGGTTCTTTCTAAGGTCGCGATCGTCGATATGGAGGAAAATCAATCGCTCGTCCGCCGCCTGAACGGCAGATATACGGTCGGAGCGGTTTCCGAGGGCTTCCATATGGAGGAGTAGTGTTTCTGGGCGGGTGAAAACGTGTGATTTTTCTGTCAAACGGTTGACAATCCCACCGGATTATGCTATACTAAGTACAATAAAAGGGAATGATGTTCTCCCTCGGGAAACCGAAACCGCCGAAAAGCTGATGACGTCTGCATTTACGCAGGGGTTGTCGGCTTTTTTCGCATTAAGGAGGAATTTTTATGCTGTTTTCGTTCGCATTGATCTTTCTTGTCGGAATGTCGGCCGCCGCGATCTTTCAGAAGCTCGGGCTGCCGCGGATCATCGGAATGCTGGCTTGCGGGATCGTGATCGGGCCGTATGTGCTCGATCTGATCGATCCGTCCGTACTCGGCATTTCGTCGGAGCTTCGGCAGATCGCCTTAATTATCATTCTGATCCGTGCGGGACTGTCGCTGAATCTCTCGGATCTGAAAAAGGTCGGAAGACCCGCGGTCATGATGTCGTTCATTCCCGCGTGCTTTGAAATTCTCGGATATGTTTGCTTCGCGCCGCTCCTGTTCGAGATCAGCCATACCGAAGCGGCGGTCATGGGCGCGGTACTCAGCGCGGTATCGCCCGCCGTGGTCGTGCCGCGAATGATCGCGCTGATCGAGGAAAAGCGCGGTACGAAGCAGGGGATCCCGCAGATGATCCTGGCGGGCGCATCCTGCGACGATGTGTTCGTGATCGTGCTGTTCAGCACCTTTGTTACGATGGCGCAGGGCGGTACGGCGGAGTGGATCGATTTTTTGAACATTCCCGTTTCGATCGTTCTCGGGGTTTTACTGGGGTGTATGGTCGGGTTTGTGCTGTATGCGGTTCTGGGAATCCTTGAAAAGTGGGGGAACGTGATCCGCGGCACCGTCAAAACCCTTCTGATCCTTTCGGCGGCGTTTTTGCTGATCTTTGCGGAGACGGCGGTGAAAAATTACGCGGCGGTCTCGGGACTGCTCGCGGTGGTCGCTATGGCGTGTGTTTTAAAGGGGAAGCTGGACGGGAGCGCGCTCAGAACGCAGTCCGAGAAATTCGGCAGGCTCTGGGTCGCGGCGGAGATCATTTTGTTTGTGCTGGTCGGCGCCGCCGTGGATATTCGCTATACACTTGACGCGGGGCTGCCTGCGATAGGAATGATCCTGACCGCGCTGGTATTCCGCGCGGCCGGTGTTCTGCTCTGCCTGATCCGTACCAAGCTGAACGCAAAGGAACGGATCTTCTGCGTGATCGCGTATCTTCCGAAAGCGACGGTACAGGCGGCGATCGGCTCCGTTCCGCTGTCGCTCGGCCTGCCCTGCGGGAAGATCGTATTGTCGGTCGCCGTACTTGCGATCCTCATTACCGCGCCGCTCGGCGCGATCGGGATCGATAAAGGGGCACCGATCCTGATCTCCGATTGAGAAACGTAAAAACTCCGGACAAAGATGATTTGTCCGGAGTTTTTTGCGTTTATTGAAGGTTAATATAGTGCGGAAGAAAAACAAAACTTATCTCCAATAGGGAGCCGTTTCCCCCGTATCCTCATACCCGATCAGAACTCCCGCGCTGTCGAAGGCGTATCGGGTTACCTTACAGATCCCGCTGATGGAATAGGCGCTGGTATAAGGGGAAAATTCGGTAGAAACAACGCTGTTCACATTCCATTGAAGCTGTCCGTCCTCCGCGTGAACCGAATCTCCCAGCGAGCCCTTCACGGAATAGAAGGTCTGCGCCGAACCGCTGTTCGGGTCGCACAAAAGGAGTACCGCCGTGTAATTTTCCCGCACCATGGCAGTCAGCTCCTCGCTTGAGATCTCCCAATTTTCCCTGCCCAACACATCGTTCAAAACGTTGGAAATCTCATATCTCCCGCCTTCGTCAGTCTGCCTTGGAACGGCGTACGCGGATAAATAGATCCTGCCCTCAAATTCCGCCATGTCCGTGATATAATAGTCGCATTCCTCGCTCTCGTAGATGAAATCGTCGGTCACATTTCCGTCCCGGTCGAGCTTGGCGAGGTGCGCGGTATCTCCGTAGATCGTGTTTCCGAGCTGCACCAGATAACCATCTCCCAGGCGGACGGCGTTCCAGATCCCCTTGATGCCGACCTGCGTTTTTTGGAAGCTCAGCTCGTTCCCGTGCCGATCAAACCGGCTCAGGCACAGATATTCGAGATCCCCGCGGCTGATGACTGCCCAGGTGCCGTCCCCGTTGTCCAGTACGGCGGCGACGGATTCGTCACGGAAGCCGTGATCCAGCTGCCGCTCCCAGAGCATATTTCCGTCATCGTCCAGCCGCGCGAGCCATGCGGGGGACGGCTGCTCGCTTGACCATGTGTACGTGTACCCCCACGCGGCGGTACCGTTTCGCGTCAGGGCGCAGTCCGATACGAGGAACGACGAGATCTCGGCTGACCAGATTGTTTCGCCGTTGATGCGAAAATCCACTTCGCTTTTGTCATAAACGTCGAAGCCCAGCGTTTCATCAAGCCTGTATTTGATATGCACGGCATAATCCGTTCCGACGCTTGCGGCGGCGTTTTTCGCATTGCTGTTCCAAAGCGCCGCCAGTTCCTCCGGTGTGGTCTCTTTTTGGTGAATTTCCGTTCCCGGAACGGAGCGCCGGATCACTTCGGCGGTTTTTTGATTGGTAAACCGCTGCGTTGTGATGTCGCGGTAGACCGCCTTTACGTCCTCGCGGCTCAATCCCTCTATGGACAGTCCGTTTTCCGTAAAGAAATTTATCGCGGCGCTGTATTCTTTTGCCTCGGCTGCGGCGGCAAGACTGCCCGTCAGGATCAGACAGGCGGCAGCGGCTGCCCACGCTCGGTAAAGAATGCGGCGTTTTTTTTGTTTTTGCAGTCCCGCTTTTTTCAGCGCTTTTTTTTCGATCCGGGCTAAAGCGCTTTTCGTCAGTTTTGGGTCGGGAGCATTGGGCAGCAGCTCGTCAAGCTCATTCGGCTCAAGGCTGTCCAGCATTTTCTCCAAGGTGTATTTCATCGTTATTTTCTCCATTCTCTAAGATTCTTCCGCAGCTTCTCTATGGCGCGGGAGGTTCTTGTGTCCACGTTGGACACCGAGAGCCCCAACCGCGCGGAGATCTCCTTTGAGGATTCTCCGAAATAAAATTTCCGCAGCAGGATTTCACGGTCGGGTTCGTTCAGCGCTTTTACCTCCGCCAGTACCGCCTTACGGAACTCCCGTTCCTCCAGATCGCTTTCCGGTGACGCTTTTCCGGGAGCAAGATCATGCTCTTCGTCCAGCGAAAAGGCCGGCATATTTTTCCGGGCAAGATCCACGGCGTTATGCCGCGCAATCACGCACAGCCACGCCTTGAGGCTTCCCTTTGACGGATCGTATTGATCCAACCCGAGGTAGAATTCGCTGAAAACGTCCGCGGCGCACGCTTCCGCGTCGGCCGCCTGAGGAAGGACCCGCCTGATCACGGCGTAAACCAATCCGCCGTATTGCGACACCAGCGCTTTGAAGCCTTTTTCCGGACTGCTTCGGAGCAGGTTCAGCAATTCCTCGTCACGGAAAGGTGTGCCGTCTTTTTCGGCTCCGAAAAAGGAGCGCGGAAGCGCGGCGTGAATTTCATTTGTGTCGTCCGTCATTTCGGTCACCTCCTCGTTTCCGTCTTCCGGAACTTGTTCTCAATTATCTATGCGCGGAAAAAACGGAAATCTTACATTTCCGCAAAAATTTTTAAACCAATTGATCCAAAAAAGCGGATCCCGAAACGAAATCGGGATCCGCCTTGTTTTCGGATTGTATCACGAACCGTTGTCAGCGGTCTTTGGGATTTTTACTCGTATTTAGCATTTCGTCCAGCCAGTTTTCGATCGCGATCCCCCGTTCGATCTCCTGCCGTTCCCGCTCGGCGATCGCCGCCTCGCTGTCCGGGTTTTTTTCGAGGTATTCGCGGTCACGATCCGCCATCAGCGCTTCGGCGGGCTTTTCGCGGTAACGCGCCTGCTCCCGCGCTTCGAGATCGGACTCGATGTCCTGCATGAGCAAGGGGTCGAATTTCGGATAGCCGGGGATCTTGGAAAGGCGGAGGTCGTCCGCGTCCGCCCGAAGACAGTTGATCGTTGTGACGAGTGAAGCGCCCGAAAGAAGGATCGCGCAGATATACGAGGTCGAATCATAGCCCAGCGCGAGCATAACGATACAGGCGACGAAATACGCAATATTGAGCAAAAAGAAGATCATTTTCACGGCCCGCATTTTTCGGTAAAACGAGCAGTAGCTGAGCAATATGCAGAGCGGCGGAACGCCGTAGATCAGCGGATCGGGGAAGAAGAACCGCCAGTTGATATTCGTCGGCGCGTCCTGCCGATCACGCAGCCATGCGAGGGACATCGTGAACAGCAGCAGACCGTTATAGAAAAGCTGACAGACGAAGACCACCAGCATCACGTAAAAGGTGAGACGGAACGCGAGCTGATAGGTGCGGTTGATCTGCTTCATACGCTCGTGAAGCTGATCGACGTTTTTCTGATAAAAAAAATTCGAGATCACGGTTTCACCCCCTATTCCTTATTATAAAAGGATTTTTCGGATTTGTCAATAGACCGCCTCGAAAAACCTCCGAAACACCGTCTCGCTTGCCCTTTTGCCGTAAGACTTTGCCCGTATTCCTTGAAATACATCAAGTATTTCTGCGGAAAACGAGCTTTGTCTTACGACAAAATTACTGCGCGATCCGGTACTTCTCCGGTATCTGAGGGGGACAAATCTTTTTTTTGCCCGATCCCGATTCCGACAAATTTTACGCGGACACGGCGTTATAATAATACTAATTTCTAATCACACGACAGACAAAGTCTATTGTGCGGTTCCGCCTGAAAGGCGGTTGTCAGAATCATGGATTGTGACAGAAAACAGTATGGGGACATACTTCGGTGAGATCGGGTGAAGCGATGGTTATCTATCTGGACGTGCTGATCGTTGTGAATGTTTACATAACCTACTTTGTGCTGCGGGCGTCGGCGCGGCTCCTTCGGGTCCGCTTAAGGGCAGGGCGGCTGATCCCCGCGTCGGTATTCGGGGGAATTTCCTCCGTGACGGCGGCGCTCCCCCTTCCTTTTTTCGGGGCATTGCTCTTAAAGGCGGGGCTTACGCTCCTTCTTACGCTCATCGCGTTCGGATTTTCGGAAGGGAAGCGTTTCCTGCTCCGTTTTTTTACCGTTCTCGCGGTCGGAATGCTGATCTGCGGGGCGGCGGTATTGATCCGCGAGCGGACGGGGATTGGCTTTCTTACGGCGTCGGGCGGGTATGTTTATTTCGACGTTTCGATCCCGATTCTTGTCGGCGCGACCACCGCGTCTTACTTTGCGGTCACACTCTTTCGGCGGATCTTAGACCGGCCTTCGGCGGACGCACGCCTGTCCTTAAAAATAAAAAACAACGGAAAAACCGTTGTTTTGACCGCCTATCCCGACAGCGGGAATCACCTCCGCGATTTTTTAACGGGGCTTCCTGTCATTCTTTGCCGCGCGTCGTCGGTCGAGCCGATCGCGCCCGAGGGGATCGCCTCCGCGAAAACCGCTCCGCCCGCGGGGGTAAGGCTGATTCCGTACTCGACGGTCGGGAACGCGGGCTGTATCGCGGCGTTTCGCGCCGAGCGGATCACGGTCACGGACGGGAGCTTTCCGGATAAGGAGATCGAGGCGCTGATCGGCGTGGGGGAGCGGGAGTTCGGCGGGGACGATTTTGACGCGGTTATGAACCCGAAGCTTTTAATTTAATACTGATTTCCGATCAGAAAGTGTGCAAAAATCCAAGCAAAGGCTCAGATTTATGCGGCTTTGCGCAGGATTTTTATCTGCACTTTTATCGGAAATCAGTATCAGGAAAGGAAGGACGAGAAATGCAGGCATTGGATCGACGGCTTTCGGCGATTCTGGAGCGGCTTCTCCGAAAGGAACGCCCGCTCGGGATCTATTATATCAACGGGGCGGATTCGCTCCCTCCGCCGCTCACAAGGGAGGAGGAGGAAACGGCGTTCGCGCTCCTTTCGACGGATTTCGCGAAGGGGCGGGATATGCTGATTATCCATAATCTTCGGCTCGTCGTCTATATCGCGAAGAAATTCGAGGCGACGGGGATCGGGATCGAGGATCTGATCTCGATCGGGACGATCGGGCTGATCAAGGCGGTCAATACCTTCAGCCCCGACAAGAACATCAAGCTCGCGACCTACGCTTCGCGGTGTATCGAGAACGAGATCCTGATGTTTCTGCGGAAATCGAACCAGTACAAATCCGAAATTTCGATCGAGGAGCCGCTCAACATCGACTGGGACGGGAACGAGCTTCTGCTTTCCGACGTACTCGGGACGGACAGCGACATCGTGAACGAAAATATCGAAAACGAAGCGGAGAAAAAATTGCTGCTCGATTCGGTGGCGAAGCTCGCGCCGCGGGAGCGGTTTATTATGGAAAAGCGCTTCGGACTGGTGGACGGGAAGGAGCTGACGCAAAAGGAGGTCGCCGATCTCATCGGAATTTCGCAAAGCTATATTTCAAGGCTCGAAAAGCGGATCATCAAAAGGCTCAGGAGGGAGCTGGAAAAAATTACATAAGCGCAAAGCCCGCCCTTCGGAGGTTTTCCGAGGGGCGGGTTGGTTTTATTTTTGGGCAGGAGTATAGGAAGGGAGGTTCTGTGTTTAACCTTCGCCGCCTGTTACAATTGTGCAGGGGATTTCTTTTTTGATTTTTTCGGCGATTGTTTTTTCTTTTTCGGTTACGACAAGCGAATCTGGAGTCAAAACCAACTCTTCAAGAGAAGAAAGCTCTTTCAAGCTATTCGTGTCTATGTTATCAACACACGTAATCGTTAAGGTTTTCAGATTTGTTAAGTTAGAAAGGCATGAGAGCGGAAGCTTATCGCAGCGGAATATATTTAGAACTTTTATTTTTTCGGGATTATTTAAAAACGAGAGATTGGCAACATTTGATTTGCATAACCAAAGCTCTTCTAGACCTGTCAAACCCGAAAAAGAAATGTCCGAAAGCTTAGTACAATACGTCAAACCCAATGTTTTCAGATTTGTTAGACCCGAAAAAGAGACACGTGAAAGAGAGTCGCAACCATGCACAAAAAAGCTTTCTAATTTTGTCAAATTTGATAAAGAAAGACGTGAAAGCGAGCTATCAACCAAAGACAATGCGTTTAACTTTGTCAAATTCGATAAAGAAACGCTCGAAAGAGAGTCGCAGCATGACAAATCCAACGCTCGAAGCTTGGGCAGATCTGACAGGGAAACGCTCGAAAGAGAGTCGCAGTCACCCAAATATAATTCCTCCAGCTTTTTCAAGCTCTTTAACGAGGGGAGCTTCTCAATTGCGGAGCCACTTAAATTCAGATTTTTCAGCCCTGTCAGATTTTTCAGCCCGGAAAGCTTGATGTTGTTTTTAATGGAGGACAAGTCCAATTCTTCCAGCTTTTTCATGTTTTTTAGTTCGGAAAGACTTAAAACGCCGGTGCAACTTAACTTTAAAATTTTCAACTTTGTCAGATTTTTGATCGGGGATAGCTTTTGAATGTCATAGTTAGAAGTCAGGTCAAGTTCTTCGAGATTCGTTAAGTCTTTTAAAAAAGAAAGATTGCTCAATCCGCAGTTCGGAAGAGATAGTTTTTTCAGATTTTTTAGTTTGCCAATGTTTTTTAAATCGGTATCCGTCAAATCTTCCCATAAAAATTTTAATTCGGTTGTCGAGGTCGGATATTCTTGCCCCGCAATCGTCACCGTTTTACCCGAAGCGAGGTAATCCACCCCGATCTTCGCCGTTTCAAGCGTTTCCGCTCCCGCAATGATCGCCGAAGCGGGAACCGCGTTTACCGCCATCGTCCCCGTCAGCAGTATTGCCGCCAGCCTTTTCTTAAACGTCATTTTTTTGTCCTTTCCTTCGGGTTTTCCCCGAAAATAAAAAATGTGTGTGCAACCGAAGTCACACACACTTATAAAGAATGCAGAACTCCGTATTGCTGCCACACAATCTTAATCAATTTCTCAACGAAAAGTCGAACACGACTAAGAAGAGCCTACACCTTTATCAATAAAGATGCGACTTTTCATTAAGAAATATTCGATTGTGTGGCACTTTTATCTTAGCACAAAATGAAAAGAATGTCAATCCTTTTTCGGAAAATTCGAGATTTTCGCAAAAATTTTCCCAACCCCCTTGACAAACGCACGCTTCCGCGCTATAATAGAATCAACATATGAACGAATGTTCATATAAACAAACCGAAAGGACGGGAAAACCGATGAAAAAAAGCTATAAAATCGAAGTGGACTGCGCGAACTGCGCCAATAAAATGGAGGAAGCGGCAAAAAAGACCGACGGGGTAAAGGACGCGTCAGTGAATTTCATGGCGCTGAAAATGAACGTGGAGTTTGAGGACGGGCGCGAGCCGTCGGAGGTCATGAAATCGGTGCTGAAAAACTGCAAAAAGGTCGAGGACGACTGCGAAATTTATTTCTGAGGTACGCGATGAATAAGAAGCAAAAAAAGACACTGGTTCGGATTGTGACTGCTGCCGCGCTGACGGCGGTCCTGCTTCTGCTTCCGCTTGACCCCGAAAAATTCGGGCTTCTGCGGCTCGGGCTGTTTCTGATCCCGTACCTGATCGTCGGCTATGATATTCTGAAAAAAGCGGGGAAGGGGATCCTGAACCGTCAGGTCTTTGACGAGAATTTTCTAATGGCAGTCGCGACGGTCGGCGCGATCGCGCTCGGCGAATATACCGAGGGCGTGGCGGTCATGCTGTTTTATCAGATCGGTGAGCTGTTTCAAAGTATCGCCGTCGGGAAAAGCCGCAAAAATATCAGCGCGATGATGGACATTCGCCCCGATTACGCGAATATTGAGGAAAACGGCGCGCTGAAACGGGTCGATCCGGACGAGGTCGCGATCGGAACATTGATTGTCGTTCAGCCGGGGGAAAAGGTTCCGATCGACGGGATCGTTGAGGAGGGAAGCTCCACGCTGAATACCGCCGCGCTTACGGGGGAGAGCCTTCCGCGCGAGATCGCGGCGGGCGGCGAGGTTATCAGCGGCTGTGTGAATTTAAGCGGCGTGCTGAAGATTCGGACAATGAAGGAATTCGGCGAATCGACCGTTTCCAAAATTCTCGATCTCGTCGAAAACGCAAGCTCGAAAAAATCGCGCTCGGAGCAGTTTATTTCCCGTTTCGCGCGGGTCTATACGCCGCTCGTCTGCGCCGGCGCGCTGGCGCTGGCGGTATTGGTTCCGCTCGTGAGAATGCTCCTTTTGGGGCTTTCGCCGATGTGGGGAGATTGGGTCTACCGCGCGCTGACCTTTTTGGTTATCAGCTGTCCCTGCGCGCTGGTCATCAGTATCCCTTTGAGCTTTTTCGCAGGGATCGGCGGCGCGGGAAAAGCGGGTGTTTTAATCAAAGGCTCAAATTATCTCGAAACGCTTTCCAAAACGAAAACCGTTGTCTTTGACAAAACGGGAACGCTGACGCGCGGGGTATTCGAGGTGAGCGGAATTCATCACAGCCCGCTTTCCGAGGAACGAATGCTTGAGATCGCGGCGACGATCGAGAGCTTTTCCTCCCACCCGATCAGCCGCAGCCTGCAAAAAGCGTTCGGAAAAGAGATCGACCGAAGCCGCGTGACCGAAATGAACGAGATCGGCGGGGAAGGTGTTACCGCGAAGGTGGACGGCGTTTTCACGGCGGCGGGGAACGCGAAGCTGATGAAGCGGCTCGGAATCGAATATCACGAATGCAGCCACGTCGGGACGGTCGTACATATCGCCTATGACGGGGAGTACGCGGGGCATATCCTGATCTCCGATCTCGTGAAGCCGACCGCGAAAAAGGCGGTCGAGACGCTGAAAAAATCGGGCGTTTCGCGGCTTGTCATGCTGACGGGCGACGCGCGGAAAACGGCAGAGCGGGTCGCGAAGGAGCTTGGGATCAGCGAGGTCTACGCCGAGCTTCTTCCCGCGGATAAGGTAGAGCGGGTCGAGACGCTTCTCGCGGAAAAACGCGGAAAGGAGCGGCTCGCGTTCGTCGGCGACGGGATTAACGACGCGCCCGTGCTGTCCCGCGCGGACATCGGGATCGCGATGGGGGCGCTCGGCTCGGACGCGGCGATCGAGGCGGCGGACGTGGTGCTGATGGACGACGATCCGCTCAAGATCGCGAAAGCGATCCGTATTTCGTCGAAATGCCTCCGGATCGTGTACGAAAATATCTTTTTCGCGATCGGGGTAAAGCTGATCTGCCTGATTCTCGGCGCGCTCGGGATCGCGAATATGTGGCTCGCAATCTTCGCGGACGTCGGGGTGATGGTGCTTGCGATCCTGAACGCGATTCGGGCGCTGTTTATGAAAAGACTTTGATTTTTTCGGGCAGGAGCAAAAAGGAAAGGAATGATTATTATGGCACATCTGCCGGAGCTGAATGAAGAGCTTTGCGAGGAAACGGAGGTACACGAGAACCTCCTTCGGATCGTGAACGAGAAGCTTCCCGACGAGACCGCGCTGTACGATCTCGCCGAGCTGTTTAAAATTTTCGGAGATTCGACGCGGATCCGGATCCTGTTTGTTCTGTTTGAGGCGGAGGTCTGCGTCTGCGATCTCGCGAAGGCGCTGAACATGACGCAGTCCGCAATCTCGCACCAGCTGAAGATCCTGAAGGTCAATAAGCTTGTCAAAAGCCGCCGCGAGGGAAAGTCGATTTTCTATTCGCTCGCAGACGAGCACGTCCGCACCATTATCGCGCAGGGCTGTGAGCATATTGAGGAGGAGTAAGTTTTAAAATGAGTATGAATTTTTTGGAATTGGCGGAAAATCGCTATTCGGTACGGAATTTTCGGGATCAGCCCATAGAACAGGAAAAGCTCGATCAAATCTTACGGGCGGGAATGCTTGCCCCGACCGCTTGTAACCGTCAGCCGCAGCGGATTTTGGTAATCACCGGCGAAGAAGATATAAGAAAGCTTAGAATGTGTACGGAATGCCATTTTAACGCGCCGGCGGCAATGCTGATCTGCTACGCCAGAAACGAATGCTGGGTGCGAAATTACGACGGGAAAAGCAGCGGAGAGATCGACGCAGGTATTGTAGCAACACATATGATGCTCGAAGCCGCCGCGATCGGGATTGGTACGACGTGGGTCATGCACTTTATCCCGGAGGCGGTTCGGTGTGAATTTGAGCTTCCCGAGCAGATCGAGCCGGTGGCTTTATTGGTAATGGGGCTTCCCGCGGCGGATTCGGAGCCTTCCCCGCTTCACGCAAAGTCAAGACCGATTGAAGAATTGGTCGTATATCACAGGTTTTGATTTCCGGCTTTATCAAAGGTCGGCAGACAGACACGGACGAACCCTTTTAAGGCTGCACCGCATAAAGCTTGTGCGCAGATTGGTAGTCAGATTTTTCGTCAGATTGCTCAAAAATTTTGAAGGCATACTGTCGTATGTTGAAAAATTTTGGGGCAATATGGCGGAAAAGATGGCTGTCAAGATGCGTGCAATGCTTTGTACGGTGCTGCCTTAAGGGTTTCGTCCGTATTTTTTTATCAGCTTGTCATATCCCGTCCAACTACTGAATATATTTTTCTTGACAATGATAAACGGAGGTACATCATGGAACTGTTACTTGATAAAGAGCCGGTCTTTCTTACCGAGGTGGTCTACGACGGGCAGACGGAGCAGGGCGTTGAATTTGATTACGTCCTCCCGGACTATTATCCCGATATTTTCAAAATCTTAAAGTGTACCCTTACCCCGGGGATCGTCTCTTACAGCGTGTCCGGCTCGCAGCTCTTTCTGGACGGCGTGGTCTACATAAAGGTATTATACCTTTCCGAGCAGAGCGGCGAGATCAACTGCGTGGAACAGCGCTACACCTACTCGAAAACGATCGAGCTGGTAAAGCCCGCGAACCGCGCGGTCGTAACGCTTTTCCCGAAGGCGGATTACTGCAACTGCCGCGCGGTAAGCGGGAGAAGGATCGACGTGCGCGGCGCGATCAGCTGCACCGTAAAGGTGACCGACTGCCGCGAGGACGAGATTCTTTGCGGCGTGAGCGGAATGGGAACGCAGGTAAAGCGCGGGAGCATCAATTACTGTGGGAGCCGCCTTTCGGCGAGCCGTCAGTATATTGTCCGTGAGGACATCGAAACGGGCGCGGGCGGCGGAATCGTCTCGATCCTGACGGTAAGCTGTACGGCAAACGTTACCGATACGAAGATCATCGCGGATAAGGTCGTCGTAAAGGGCGAAGCGAAGGTAAAATCCCTCTACCTGATCCGGACGGGGAGCGGCGTATCGGAGACCGAGGTCATGGAGGCGGAGATCCCGCTCAGCCAGATCGTCGATCTCGACGGGATCACCGAGGGACACAGCTGCTTCGCGCGGTTCGACGTCATGGACTGTGACCTTGAGATCAAGCAGGGAGAGGACGGAGAGAACCGCCTGATCGGCTGCGATCTTACGCTGGACTGTAAGGTGACGGCGTATAAGGAAGCGGCGCTTTCTCCCGTCTGTGATCTGTATTCCACCGAATACGAGAGCTCGTACAGCGTTTCTCCGATCCGCCTTGAGCATACGCCGCAGCTCCTTTCGTCGCAGCACAGCCTGAAAAGTACGCTCGAATGCTCCGACGGAACGGTGAGCGAGGTATTTGACTGCCGCTGTGAGCTGCTCGGGTCGGCGGTGCGCGAATCGGAGGGGAACGTAAAACGGCTGATCGTGAGCGGGCAGGCGAATATCCAGCTCATCGGGCGGAACGATGCGGGGACGCCGGTCTTTATCGAAAAAAACGAAAGCTTTGAATTTGAGACGGAGACGGAGGTCCTTCACGACGGATATTCCGCGGGCGTGACGGTATCGGTGACCAACGTAAGCTACAGCATTTCGGGCGACAGCGCGGTTGATGTTCACGTACAGCTTCAGGCACAGGGGCTGGTATATCAGGTGCGGAACATCAGCGCGGTCAGCGAGATCAGCATTAACGAGGAAGCGCCGAAGCAAAAGAACAGCGACTATGCGTTAAAGCTCTATTTCGCGGAAAGCGGCGAGGAGATCTGGGACATCGCGAAGCGGTACAACACGAGCGTTTCGGCGGTCTCGGCGGAAAACGAGCTGGAGCAGGAGCGGCTGGCGGAGCCTTGTATGCTGCTGATCCCGATGGTCTGAACAGGAGGAGCGAAATGAATCATTCCATTTATCACGATATTGCCCGGAGAACCGAAGGGAATATTTATATCGGGGTCGTCGGCCCCGTTCGTTCGGGGAAATCTACTTTTATCAGTCGTTTTATGCAGTCGGTCGTGATCCCGAATATCGACAGCGGCTTTCGGCGTGAACGCGCGATCGACGAGCTTCCGCAGGGGGCGGCGGGGAAAACGATCATGACGACCGAGCCGAAATTCGTCCCCGAAGAGGCGATCTCGATCCGGCTCGAAGACAATACCTTTATGAACGTGCGCCTGATCGACTGCGTGGGCTATATTGTTCCAAGCTCGATCGGCTATATTGAGAACGAACAGCCGCGCATGGTGATGACCCCGTGGTTCGATACCGAGATCCCTTTTAACATGGCGGCGGAGGTCGGGACGCAGAAGGTCATTAACGAGCATTCGACGATCGGGCTGGTGATTACGACCGACGGCACGATCTCGGACATTCCCCGCGAGGAATACGCCGAGGCGGAGGAGCGCGTGGTCGAGGAGCTGAACAATATCCGGAAGCCCTTCGCGGTCGTTTTGAACACCCGCGATCCCGAAAGCGACGAGAGCAAGGCGCTCGCGGCGGAGCTTTCCGAGAAATACGGAAAGCCCGTCCTGCCGGTAAACTGCCTCGAGGTCGGGGAGCAGGAGATCAAGGATATTTTACGGGAAATTCTTTTGCAGTTCCCGGTGAAGGAGATCAATATCCGGATCCCGAAATGGCTGACCGTTCTCGAGAAGGATCATTGGCTGAAGCGGGAGATCTTTAACGCGCTCAAGCTTTCCGCCGCGAAGATCAGCGTGATCGGCGAAATAAAGGGGATCACCTGCCGCCTTTCGGACTGCGAATACGTAACGGGCTGCCACGTGGAGGAGATCGACCTCGGAAAAGGCGCGGGATTCATCAAGGTTGAGATCAAGAACGAGCTGTTTTATCGGATCCTCGGCGAGGCGACAGGGATCGAGCTTCACGACGAGGGGGATCTCATGCCGTGCATGATCGAGCTTGCCGCGGTCAAGAAGCGGTACGAAAAGGTCAAAGCGGCGCTTGACGAGGTGCAGGCGACGGGCTACGGGATCGTCATGCCGGGGCTCGACGAGCTGAGTCTCGCGGAGCCGGAGATTGTAAAGCAGGGCGGGAAATACGGCGTTCGTCTGCGCGCACAGGCACCGTCGATCCACATGATGGCGGCGAATATCGAAACGGAGGTTTCTCCGATCGTCGGCTCGGAACGGCAGAGCGAGGAGCTGATCCATTATCTGCTGAACGAATTCGAGGAAAACCCGACGAAGATCTGGGAAAGCAATATCTTTGGGAAATCACTGCATGAGCTGGTGAACGAGGGGCTTCACAACAAGCTGTACCGAATGCCCTCCGACGCACGGCAGAAGCTTCAGGAAACGATCGAGCGGATCATTAACGAGGGCTGCGGCGGCCTGATTTGTATTATCCTGTAAAAGAAAAATTCCGATAATGTCCTCCATACAATACCTCCTTCCGGACGGGAACGCTCGGAAGGAGGACTTTTTATGTATTCTTTTTGCTGCGGGAGCCCGTGATCCCGATCCCGATCCGGAGCAATGGGATTTTTCGCAGGATACAGTAAGCCGCGAGCGTCAGAAGAAAGCTCCCGAAGCAGGTGACAAGACCGAGAACAGGGAAGCTTTCGGTATATCGCGAGAGGGCAAACGCGATCCCGACCAGAATGGACTGATGCAAGAGATAGATCGGGTAGGACGCGCGGCTGAAGAGGTCGGTAAGCCTTGTTGCCCGATTCAGAAATTTCTTTCCGAATGCCAGCAAAAACAGAATGGCGGTCCAGCCGAACAAATGCACCCACCAGTCGCCATAAAAAGCAAAAAAGAAATACAGAAGGAACTGCAAAAGCGCGCCGCCTGTACACAAACAGGCAAGCAGCTTCACGTTTCGCACAAGCCGCTCGATCACCGATTCATTGCTGAAAACATAGAAGCCGAGCAGGTACAGGATGAGCGATTTCCCGATACTGAACACGCCGAAATTTCCGAGGTAATAAAAAAGCCCGATCGGAAGCACGAACAGAAACATTGCCGGCAGGGGCAGCGCTTCCGCTTTTTTTGCCGTTTTTTCATACGGGAGCAGGCGAAAGACGGGCAGCGAAAGAAGCGAGATCAAGTACAAAAACAGGATAAACCAGAGATGTCCCGGCGTAAACGCGCCGTCATAGCCGCTGAAATCGGTCAGGTGAGAAAAGAAGTATCGGATATTTTCGAGGATCCCTCCCTCATAGCCGTCAAAAAATCTGCGTTCGCAAAGCGTCTGAAAAGGCACAAGAAAAACGGTCCCGAATAAAAAGGGGATCAACAGCTTTACGGTGCGTCCGCGGATAAATTGCCGGGGCGTTCTTTTTTCGAGCGAATGTCTCGCGCTGATCCCGGCGAGAAGGAATAGAAGCGGCATGAACCAAGGGTTTATGACGGTGATGGTCGTGCTTGCGAGCCGATCTTCGCCGAGGTGGACATAGAAACGCGTTCCGAAATCGTTCCGAATCATCAGGGTATGAACGGGAAACAGCAGCAGGATCGCAAGGCTTCGCAGGCGGTCGACGTAAATTTTTCGCGGTGAATTGGGCATGGAGAAGCTCCTTTTCGTTCATTGTACCCTGATTCTATCACGATCATGCGCTTTTGTCAAGGCGTGGAAAGGATCGTACGTCTGTACAAAATGAAAAGCGTCATCACCCCGCTTTGAAGGTGATGACGTTTTGTTGTTTCTTATAACGTTTTCGCCGTTTTATCGCCCCGCTTAAAGAGCAGCGCGACCAGCAGACCGAAGATCACGGCGGCGGTAATTCCCGCGGCGCAGGATTGTAACCCGCCCGTAAACGCGCCCATCAGCCCGTCCTCGGAAACGGCGAGATATACGCCCTTCGCGAGAAGGTAGCCGAAGCCCGTCAGCGGTACGGTCGCGCCCGCGCCTGCGAATTCCACCAAAGGCTCGTACCAGCCCGACGCGCCGAGGATCACGCCCGCGACGACGTAGGTCACTAAGATCCGCGCGGGCGTAAGCTTTGTCAGATCGATCAGAAGCTGTCCGAGGAGGCAGAACCCTCCGCCGATCAAAAATGCCCATACATAATCCATGAACATATCCATTTATATGATCATTCCTTTCTAATGGAGGAAATTTGTGCCGAGAGCGAGAGCAAGCATTTTTTCGCCGCGTCCGTGCGGCGGTTTGCGCTTGCTCTTTGCGGCGTCCTGACGCTTATTCGAGGCACAAATGACGGGTTTGAAAAATCTTTGATTTTTCAAACTTTTCATATCCTTTTTTATTTTTTTCACTGCTCACTGCGCACTGAGATGGACGGCGTGCGCGATCCCGGGGATGCTTTCGCCCTGCTGGACGAGTGTGGGGGACATCAGCGCCCCCGTCGCCGTAAACAAGACGTTTTTCAGCTCTCCCTTTTTGATCCGCTCGAGAATGTGTCCGCATAAAACCGACGCACTGCACCCGCAGCCCGATCCGCCCGCGTGAACGTCCTGCTTTTCCCGGTCGAAAAGCATGAGCCCGCAGTCATTATGGATCGCGTCGATATTGAGACCGTCGCGTAAAAACAGATCACGCAGGAGCTTTGTCCCGACATCGCCCAGGTCGCCCGTTAAAATGAGATCAAAGAAGTCCGGCGCGAGTCCCGTGTTTTTCAGGTGCGCGGTAATCGTTTCGTATGCCGCGCCCGCCATGGCGGCGCCCATATTGTTCGCGTCCTTGATCCCCATGTCCTTGATCGTTCCGATCGTGACCGACTGTACATAGGGCGGATCGGCGTGTTCCGCTACAACGGCGCAGCCGCTCGCGGTCGCGGTCCATTGCGCGGTCGGGGTACGCTGTCCGCCGTAGGTTTCGGGGAAGCGGAACTGCCGCTCCGCCGAGCAGAAATGCGATGAGGTGAGCGCGACGTTATATTTCCCGATCCCGTTATCCATGAAGATCGACGCCATGGAGAGGCTTTCCGCCATGGTCGAGCAGGCGCCGTAAAGTCCGATAAACGGAACGCCGATGTCCCGAATGCTGTATGCCGAGCCGGTGCATTGGTTCAGCAGATCTCCCGCGAAAATAAAGCTGATCTCTCCCTCCGAGACCGCGCCTTTCGAGAGCGCGTGCTCCAGCGCGTGCTGCTGTAAGCGGCTTTCCGCCTTTTCCCAGGTGTTTTCCCCGAAGGTCGAATCCTCGCACACATAATCGAAGCAGCTCCCGAGCGGACCCTCGCCCTCCATTTTCCCGACGGCGGCGGCGTAGGAATGAATGGTCGGGGGATTTGTCATTACGATTGTTCCGCCGTTTAAATATTTACTCACGATCGATCCCTCCCGTCAGACAAGGCGCATCAGATACAGGATAACCCCGTACACGACCGATGCCGCCAGCCCGTAGACAATGACGGGACCCGCGATAATGAACATTTTCGCGCCGACGCCGAGCACATATCCCTCGGTCTTGAATTCGAGCGCGGGGGAGACGACCGCGTTCGCGAAGCCCGTGATCGGGACGAGCGTTCCCGCTCCGCCGACCTTCGCGAGCTTATCGTATAAGCCGATCCCCGTAAAGAGCGCGCTTAAAAACACAAGCGTGATAGAGGTCATCGCGCCCGCCTCCGTCATATTCAGACCCCAATAGGTATATAGATTTAAGAAGGACTGCCCGACGCAGCAGATCAACCCGCCGATCACAAACGCCATGGGAAGCGTTTTGTACATTTTTGTGTTCGGCGAGCTTTGTTTCGTCAGACGGTCGTATTCCGCGTTTGTCAGTTTCATAGCTCTTCGCCTTCCTTTCCCGAAGCGCGCCCGATACTGTGTGGTGTCATAAGCCCTGAACAAGTGTTTCGGACGCGCCAGCGTTGTTGTTATTCTTTACAAAAAAACTGCGGTTATTCCGTAAAATGCAACAAAAAAGATTCGGAATAAAATAGGGGTTTAGAACACTTGACGAAAACGGGAGAAAATGGTATAATATTTTTTAACAATTTGTTCGGTGCAGCCGGACGGTTTTTTCCGCCGGCATGTTTTCGGGGAGCGGCGGGAAAAAACTTCCGTTACAAGCGGCGCTTTGCCGCGCTCTATACTGATTTTCGATGAAAAGCGTATCAAAAAAATCGGCGCAAAACCGCATATATCAAAGCTTTTGCTTGATTTTTTTGACGCTTTTTAATCGAAAATAAGTATCATTTTCCCCGAAGGGAAGGATAAACCGGGAATGCCAAAAAATAAAAATACCGTTCGCATGTCGTTGAGCGGACGGACAAAACTGCTCCTCGGCGGCTCTTCCGCCGCGATCATTGCGCTCGGCTTATGGATCGGCTGGACAGCTTATCGGACGGGGCAGGAAAATCGGATCGCCTCATTAAAATATGAATTCAATCAGCTTTATCCGTCGAGCTTTAATCTTCCCGAGACGGTCGATCCCGACGAGGATACCGATCGGGACGGCCTCACGAATCTGGAGGAAACGCTCGCCGGGACGAACGGAAGCGTCCCGGACAGCGACGGGGACGGGATTCCGGACGGCTACGAAACGCAGTACGGCACAAGTCCGACGCTTTCGGACACGGACAGAGACGGGATCCGGGACGGGATCGAACTTCTCGCGGGGCTTGATCCGCTTTCGGCGGTCTCTGACGGAACGCCTGACGAAAAGCGGAAGTTTACGCGGCTGGTGAACTTCGACGAAGGGCGGATCGCGATCACGGGCGGCGCGGATATTTACGGCGCTTCGGCGGAAAAGCTTTCGCTGTATTCGGTCTCCGCCAACGCGGGCGCGCTTTCTTTCCCGTATGAGGTTTACTGTGAATCGGAATTCGATTTCGCGGAGATCCGCTTTCGGTACAGCGAAAGCCTTTTGAGCGCGGCGGGTCTTACGCCGGACGCGGTACATATCTACCGCTTCGATCCGCGCACAAAAAGCTTTTCGGAGATCGTGAGCGCGGCGGACAAAAAAAACAGCGAAATTTACGGGAAGATCGACCGGAACGGCGTTTACCTGATCGGTGCGGAGAAGGTCATCAACGCGGCGGCGGTGAACGAAGAAACGAACGTCAACATTCATCTCCTGATCGACAATTCCGGCTCGATGTACCCCTCTACCGCGCGGTACGCTTCCGAGGAAAACGATACGGGATTTAAGCGGCTGACGTTCGCGGTAAACCTGATCTCAAAGCTCTCGAGCAATACGAAAGCCGCGATCTCGGTATTTACCTATTCCTGCAATACGCTCTGCGATTTTACCGAGGACAAGGTGAAGTCGATCACGGCGGTGAACGGGATCCGATCTCTCGGCGCGGGCTATGACGGCACAAGCGTGGAACGCGCCGTCGTTTCCGCCCTGGATAGCTTTCCCGAGGAATCGCAGACCGAGCGGAACGTGATTATTCTCCTGACGGACGGGATCTCGACCGATACGGGGGGATATACGCTCGAGCGGATCGCCGACAGCGCGCAGGCGAAAAACGTTATGATCATGACGATCAGCCTCGGGGAGAACATTGACCGCGATTTCCTGCAAAGTCTCGCCGACCGGACGGGCGGGAAGTATTTCCCGATTTCGGACGCGAACGCGCTCGAGGGACTGTACTCCACGTTACTCGCGACGATGCAGAACGATATTCTTGACGAGGACGAGGATGGTACCCCCGACAGCTATTCGCTGTTCGATACGGGTTTCCGCGCTGAGGAAAACGGCTTTACGTTTTATAACTATAAATCCCCCGAAGCCGCTTCAATGGATTTCGGCATGGCAATGCTCGCGCGGGACTGGTTTTTAAATCGGGTGAAGTCCGCCGACGGAAAGGAAACGGAGTTTGAGTATGATTTTTCGGAAACTTCCTTCCGCCTGCACGAGCCGCTTTCCAAGGTGATCCTGACCTCTATGGGGGCAATCTATTTAAAGCCGGACAGCTATCTCGATTTTCGGAGCGAGAGCGATACCTTACCCGTCGAACCGACCGCTTCGGAGGAGGCGAGAGATTACGGCTGGCTCATTCGCACCGAGCCGCTTGCGGAAAACAAGGGCGGCTGGACGACGGCGGAATATCTCGCGCCGAACTATACCTCCGAAAAATTCCGGCTGCGGTACGGCGAGGACGATTATCAGATGCTCCGCGCGATTGCGCATTACAATAAGCTCCGGGATACGGGAAAAAGCTTCCGGCTTACGGACGAGGCGAGTCTGAAGCGCGTGAAAGCTTCGCTCGGAATGGGCGAGCCGCTTGTGATGAAAATGACGTGGGAGGAAAACGGAAACAGCTTCGGCCGCTATGTCGTTCTGACCGCCCTGCGCAGAGACGTGGATAATCCGAATCTGCTGAACCTGAAAATTTATGATCCGAATCGGGAATCGACCGACAGCGTAACGCTGACCCGAACGCTTAAGCTTGGCGGAAACGGCTCGTTTAACGGCGATTACAGCTATCGCGCGGGCTGGAACGGACGCGGCGTGACGCTGACGATTTCTCTTGCGGAAATGGAATAATTCACCCGATTTCGGGGAATGAAATAGAAAGAATAAGAGAAAAGAAAGGAAGCATTGGCAATGAAAATTACGGACGGAATTTATTATGTCGGGGTGAACGATCACAAGGTCGACCTTTTCGAGGGGCAGTATCCCGTCCCGAACGGAATGGCGTATAACTCCTACGTGATCATGGACGAAAAGATCGCGGTCATGGACACCGTAGACGCGCATTTCGGCGGGGAATGGCTTAAAAATCTCGACGGCGTGCTGAACGGAAAGGCACCCGATTATCTGATCGTACACCATATGGAGCCGGATCATTCGGCGAATATCGCGGAATTCGCGGCGCGTTACCCGAACGCGGTGATCGCCGCGACCGCGAAGGCGTTTACCATGATGAATCAGTTTTTCGGGACAGACTACGCCGACCGCAGGATCGTCGCGGAGGAAGGAAGCACGCTTTCGCTCGGGAAGCATACGCTTACCTTTGTGACCGCGCCGATGGTGCATTGGCCCGAGGTCATGGTTTCGTATGAGAGTACGGAAAAGGTGCTTTTTTCGGCGGACGCGTTCGGGAAGTTCGGCGCGCTCGACGCGAAGGAGGACTGGACGGACGAGGCAAGGCGGTACTATTTCGGAATTGTCGGAAAGTACGGCGCGCAGGCGCAGGCACTGCTGAAAAAAGCGGCGGGGCTGGACATTGCGGTGATCTGTCCGCTTCACGGCCCGATCCTGACCGAAAATCTCGGATTTTATCTGAATCTGTACGATACCTGGTCGTCCTATAAGGCGGAGAGCGACGGCGTTTTCATTGCTTACGCCTCGATCTACGGACATACCGGAGCGGCGGCAGAGGCGCTTGCGGAGAAGCTTCGCGCAAAGGGAGAAACGGTCATGATCTGCGATCTCGCGCGGACGGATCTGTCGAAGGCAGTGGAAAACGCGTTCCGCTACGGAAAGCTTGTTCTCGCGTCCGTCACTTATAACGCCGATATTTTCCCGTTTATGCGTCACCTGATCGGCGCGCTTACCGAGCGGGGGTACCAGAACCGGAAGATCGGTCTGATCGAAAACGGCAGCTGGGCGCCGATGGCGGCAAAGGTCATGCGGGGAATGTTTGAAAAGAGCAAGAACATCACCTTTACCGAAACGACTGTGACCGTGAAATCCGCGCTGAACAAGGAAAGCGAGGCGCAGCTTGACGCATTGGCGGCGGAATTGATCGGCTGAATCAATTTAATATAAAAAGCGGCGGGAGCATTTTGGTTGCGCTCCCGCCGTTTTTGCGCCGTATTAAAAAGTTTCCTTCTCGGCGATCCCGAAGTCGTCTTCGATATTGAACGCCGCGGCGCCCTCGAGAACGCATTCGCCCTTCGTGACCCGCCGAATATAATAGCTGACTTTCCGGGTCTTATAAAGCGAGATCGTGACGTCCTGCCCGTCGTCATGTGAAACGAAAACATAGCCGCCCCCGCTCACATTGGTCTTGGCGTAAGCGAACCTCGCGTTGGAGGGGATCATGTCCTCGATCGTGAAGAATTGTCCGCCGCCCTCGATCTCGAGATCGACGCGGTAAAGTGCGCCGCCTTTTCCGTCCGTGCCCTTTTCATGTGTGATCGTTTTCTTGACGGTGAGCGCCGGCGCCCCGTCCAGCTCCTCGGTCAGCCCTTCATAGCCGACCCGCGCGCCGACCGTCCCCTCGAGAACCTTGAATCCGGCGTTTTGGAACTGCTCCTCGCCGAAGGAAAGGGTCGTTCCGAAGAAGCTGTCGATCTCGACGATCTGCTCCGCGCGGTTCAACCGGTATGACGCCTTCGCGTTCATGTTGATCGCGGGCTTGTAATTTTTGAGGAAGGTGACAAGCTCCAGTGAGCAGGCGTATTCGCGCCGTTTTTCACGGCTGAGCCACCGCGCCATGCCCTCCGCCTCCGGGAGATTCAGCACCGAGGCAGCCATCAGCGCGAACCGCGTGTCCCCCTGAATGACGTTCGAGTTCTCGGTCGCTTTTTCGGAAAAATACGCGTAGATCTCGCCGTCCTTTTGATAAAGCACCAGATTTTCGGTAATGTCCAGATAATTTTTCAGGGCAGTATTCCGATCGCCGAGCAGGGCGAGCGCCGTGCAGAGCTTGAGCCGATCGGCGGCCGTGAGCGTTTCCTCGCTTTCGAGGAACGCGCGGATCTCGTTCAGAATCGGCTGATTCAGCGCCGCCAGACCTAAGTAGCAGGAGGCTTTCTCGGAGTTTGTAAACCCTGCCTCTGCCATAAAGGTGCTTGTGATTTGGAATTTCAGGGAATCGGCAACCGCCGTTTTGTCCACGTCGTCCGGGAACGCCGCGCAGAGGAGCGCGGTAAGCTCCCAGTCAATATCGGCATAGCTGTAAAGCTTTGCCGATCCGCTTGAGGTCTCGGCGCGAACCGTCTGAGAAAGGGTATCCGCGTCGGAATAGCCGCGCTCGGCATACGCGTATTCGCGGGCGATCCGATCGTTCAGGTTCGTACCCCGATGAGACAGTAAAACACCGAGAACTTCGTTGAAAAGGATCGTTTCCTTATTGTAGAAGGTCACTCGTACGGGATAAAAGGCGGGGGTAATGTCGATCGCTTCTTCTGTAAGGTTGAAATCCTTTTCCACGCGCGCCGTAAGCCGACCCTTTACAACGCGGAAGGGGTATTCCGCCGCGTCGTTCCCTTTAACGCTCTTTGCGCGGAACAAAACGGTATATTCCCCGGTCGGGAGCTTCCCGAAATCAAACTCGCCGTCCTCGTCGGCGGATAAGGTCTCGGCGTAATCGGAGCCGTTCACCTCGGCGGTGATTTCCGCGTTTAAGTCTCCGGCGGCAACCGCCGAAAAGACGATCTCGTCGCCCTCGACATACTCCGAAAGCATGATCGGTGTAATAAACAGCGGAAGGGTAGCGGAAAGATTCCGTCGGGTCGTCCCCGCGTAGAGCCGTCCGCCGTCGTATTCCCCGATCGCGAGCGCCGTAAAGCGCCAGGAAGTCACGTTATCGGGAAGCCCGACCGAGAGAGTAAGCCGCCCGTTCGTGTCGGAAACGCCCTCGGCGAAATACGCGGTATCGAGGAACTTCCGACGGACGGATTCGGGGTCTCCGCCGCCCCAGCCTCCTCCGCCGAGCGCGGCGTACATCGTATGCTGAATGTAGCTGACGTAGGAATCCGCCATCGGATAATAGACCGCTTGATACAGCTGTTCAAGCGGCTGCGCGGTCTGATTCTCCGCTGCGAACGCCGCCTCGTCCACGACGCTTAAAAGGATCCGCGCGTTCGGGATCGGCTTTCCGTCCTTTGTCTTTGCCGTTAAGGTCACTTCGGCGGTGTCGGCAGGCGCGTAGCTTTCCCGATCGGTCTGAAGATCAAGGTCGATCCTCCGTTCCTCGGGCGAGTACGAGTAAAATGAATCGTATTCAAGCGGGAAGATATGCTTTCCGTCGAAATACGCGCCGGTCAGGTAGAAGCTTGGGATATACTCCTCCTTCATGGTGAAGGTAAATTCGGGTCGGTCGGAAACGTCGGTGAAAAGCACTTTATCCTGATAGATCGCGTAGAAGATCCGTCCCTGAAAATCCTGCGGTGAAAGGGCAACGTATTTCTCCGTAAGCGCGACACTTCTCGTCTCGCCGACCGCCGGATCATACGGTTTTTCCACGTCATTCTGCGGGTAAAGCAGATAGCTCAGCACGTCGGTTTCCATACGGGTGCTGCGTCTTGTGAAAGAAATGTAATCCCCCATCGCGCGTCCTTCGCTGTCCTTCCAGCGAAGGGTAATACTATATCCGCTGTTCGGATCGGTCGTCGGAAGATTTTGGAATGAGCCGACCCCGTTCTTTACTTCCGCGGTATAGGTCCCGACGGTTTCTCTTTTTTCTTTATATTGAAAGATCGGGAAATTTTTCTTCTGGATAAAATCGTAATAGCTTCCGTTTTCGACCTTCTCGTCCCAGTAGCGAGTGATCTCCGCCGTTACCGTCAGATCGGCGGGCGCGCCGTGATAGCTTTCGCGAACGGGAAAGGAGTAGTATTCGTTGTGTTCGATCCTAAGATTTTCGATGTCCACCTGATACGCGTTCAGGGAAAGACTGACCGAGCCATCGTCCGCGCGCGATTTCTCAATATCAAGCCCGACGTCCCGTATGAAAGCGATCGTCGTTCCGCCGACGGTCTGGTATTCGTCTTCGGTTCCCGAAAGCGCATAACCGATTCCGAAACGCTGCCATGGGTTGGAGGGCAGGGAGTAGGAAAAATCATCAGAATTATCCTCGTCCATATAAACGACGCGTTCGGCATAGCCGTTTTTGTCGGTAACGAGGGGATCGCTCCTCTTGATCGTCA
Organism: uncultured Ruminiclostridium sp.; assembly: GCA_964456025.1. Lineage (GTDB taxonomy): Bacteria > Bacillota > Clostridia > Oscillospirales > Ruminococcaceae > Ruminiclostridium_E. The sequence continues at coordinate 25,610 of CAYVZH010000011.1, read as the reverse complement.
CCTGTCTCCCCTCGGCGGGCGTTCCGTCATAGTACGAGAGATTGATCCCCGCCGTGACCCCGTTTACCTGCGGCATCCATACGTATTCGGGAAGGACGGGCTCAAGCGTATAGATTGGTTTTTCGTAGTTGTAGATCCGGACGTAGACCGAGCACAGCTCGGTCTCGCCGTCGCAGAGGGAGATCGGGTTCCACCATGTTTCGACAAGGCGCTTGTAGGTGAATTTCCCCGTAAATGTTCCGTCGGGGGAAAGCGTTACGTTCGTAACCATTCCGTCGGAAAGACTGCCGCCGAACTTCAGGGTAAGATTCTCCGGGACGGAATCGCCCGATTTACGTGGACGGATCACACCCCATACCTCGATTGTATCGCTCGTCAGGTACGCCGAACGGTCCGTAAAGAGGTACATGAAATATTTTTCCTCCGGCGTAAGATCACGGTCGGCAACGCAGTTCATCCGATCGTAGAAAACACGTCCGCCGTATTGGATTTTCAGCAGTCCCGCGCGATTCGCGTTGAATACGGTGTAACGATGTTCCCATTGCGATTCGGTCGTCATGCCCTCGTGGAAGGTTTCCGCTTCCTTCGCGGCGTAATCGAGCAGCGCGATCCCGTCGCGATCGGTTTTCGCGGAATAATCCGTTCCGCCGACCGAGAAGGTGATCTCGGCGTTTCCCGCCGCGTTCCCCGAATCGGTATCGTTCACAAAGAACATCGCCTGCCCCGAAAGAATGCCCGCGTAAACCGAGATCGGACTGATCTGGATCAGCCGCTGGATCCGGAATTCCTCGCCGTCCAGTTCCGTCGAAAGCTCGGCGAGGTAATAGCCCTCTTCGAGATGATCGGGGAGGAAAAAGCTCGAGATCTTGCCCCTGTTATAAGAATCATGCTTTTTTTCGGAATGGAAAAGCGTCAATGTTTCGTCCATGACAACGGGCAGCCCGTCGGCGGGGATCACGTAATCCCCCGTCCAGCTTGTGTTTTGGTAGTAATTCCGGATCGTGTTTCCGTAATCCTCGCCGTTTGTATATTGATAAAGCTTAAAATCAAATTCCTTATCGAGGAAAAGCGGAGAATGATAAACGTCGATCACGACGGGATCTTCGGGGAGGTAGGTCTCCGAAAAGCCGTTTACGGCATAGCAGAAGTTTTCGAGATCGCCCTCGCGCGTGCGGAAGGAGAAGGTGTAATCCTCGGAAAGTGCCGTCCCGTCTGCCGAGGGAAGTCCTTTTTTGAGCGTTACGGTATAGGTCGTCTTTCTCGCCAGTTCCTCGTTCGGCGCAAAGACGAGGGTCGAGGAATAGTTCGTGAACCGTCCGCTGATTGGCGGAGAAATTTCAAAATAGTCACCCGCTTTTGTCGGGTCTGCCGGATAGCTCAGCTTGATCTCGATCCCCGAGTCGATCAGAACGTTTTCGGACTGATTAGAAGGGAATACGGAAAGAACGCGGAACTCGTCCTCCGTCTGAAAGCCCCAGCTGTCCACGGTATTCCCGTACCCATCGCCGAGCGTGACCTTTACGATTTCGCCTTTCGGGAGTGTCCCGACGTCGAGCGTATAGTCGCATTTCCCGTTTTTGGTCAGGTGCATTTCGCGGCTCGGCTCGACGGAGAGCAGGGCAGAAAGCGCTTCCGTCTCCATATCGCTGCGTGTTTTGATACGGAAGGTGCTGTCCGTTTTGACGAGATCGCCGTTGAACGCCTGCGGTTCCAGCGAAAGGACCTCCGATTCGGCGGGGAGAACGCGGATTGGATCGCCCGTTTCGGGATCGATAAGCGCGGGCGCGGTCGTTTCCGCCGTTTCTGCTGTTTCCTCGGTTTCCGCCGTTTCGCCCGGAACATTTTCCGTCACGCAGGAGGAGAGCATGGCAATTCCGAGGAATAAGGCGAGAAGCTTCTGGGTCATTTTTTTCATGTGGGTTTTGTTCCTTTCTATGGATCTATGGACATAAAAATAATCTTCTACCATTTAATACAATTTAGAAGGGCGAAAAGTGACAAAAATTTCAAAAAATTTTTTCGTCAATTTTAATGAAATTCCCCCTATTTTTTATGCATTACACACAAAACGACGGAATGTCAAAGAAAAATCCCGCACGGGCTTTGCCGTGCGGAACATCTTCGTTTAGAACTTGTCTTCAGAATATTCGGATCATTTTTCTTTTTTCGGGGGAATGATAAGAAGCTTATAAACGATCGCCGCGATACAAGAGCCGAGTACCGGCCCGAGCAGGAAAACCCAGAAATCCCCGAGCGGATTGGGATTTCCCGTGATGCCCGCGATGAGGGCAGGCCCGAGGCTTCTCGCAGGGTTTACCGACGTTCCCGTCAGTCCGATCCCGAAAATATGCACAAGCGTCAGCGTTAAGCCGATGATCAGACCCGCGAAGGAGCCGTGATTCGCTTCTTTCGAGGTAACGCCGAGGATCGTCAGGACGAAGAAGAAGGTCAGGACGATCTCGACGATCAGCCCTGCGGCGCCCGAGCCGTTTACCCCGCTCAGCCCGTTTGAACCGAGCGCACCGGTCTTATCCGTGATCCCGCCGAGCGCAAAGATCCCCTTGAGGAGCGCCGCGCCTACCGTCGCGCCCAGACACTGGGAGATTATGTAGCCGATCATTTCGGTGAGCTTCATTTGACCGCTTACCCAGAACGCTAAGGAAACGACCGGGTTGATGTGGCAGCCGGAAATGTTTCCGACGCAGTAAGCCATTCCCACGATGACCAGACCGAACGCGAGGGCGGTCAGTATGTAGCCGCCGCCGACCGAGGCGTCACAGCCCACCAGCATTGCCGTACCGCAGCCGAAAACGACCAGCGCGAGCGTACCGATAAATTCGGCAGCGTATTTTTGCATAGAAGACATGATTTTGATCCTTCCTTTACTCTTTATTTGGGAAAAACCCATTTATTTTAGTATAGCATGATTTTTTCGGAAAATCAATCGTTTTGCGGAAATTTTTGGCAGGAGATGTATCGAAAATCAGTATAAAAAGGGAAATCCCCCGCGGAGATTCCGCGGGGGACGCATGATTTGAAATTATTTTTGATACAGAAAGACGGAAAAGACGCTCTTTTTTTGAAGCTCCGTCAGCGGCTTCAGCATTCCCCGTTCGAGCATTTTTTCGATCAGATACGGGATAAAGGTACCGTCCGCGAGCGCGTTGGTGCAGTACATACGGCAGATCGGACGGATATGCGCGGGGTAGAGATCCTTCAACAGCTCATACAGCCGATCGTCGAAGCCTTTGGCGTATACCTTGATCTCCTCGGGGAGCGCGGGCGCTTTTTCAAGCAGCAGCCGCTTTAAGTCCTCCATTTTATACGGTTCGTCGGAGTAGTGCGAGACGATCTGAACCTTGTCTTGGTAAATATATCCCTTGTCGCAAAGGCGCTTGTACTTTTCGGCCGCGATTTTTTTCGGGTCGCAGTCCGCGCGGATAAACTCGTAAAGCGAATCCCAGTCGGAATCGAGATCGTCATGCCACATTTTTTCACTTCGGCTGCTGAAGCGGCAGTCCAGCGAGACCTTCCCGATCGTGCCGTTGTCACGAAACATATAGCCGCAGACCCAATACGGGCTTTTTTTCGGCTCCGTCCGACAGTCGTCGGTCACGCGCGCGTGGGCGATAAAACAGCCGCCGTCGGGGCGCTTCACTTTAAAATTGTCCCGAGTCTCCGAGCCGAAACCGCCGAGGTGACAGAAGTTGTACGCCATGACGAGCGAGTATTTCATAAAATTCTTGTCGTTTCCGTCGCAGAAAAATCCCCAGTTGTCCTCCGCGGCGTCGAACGCCTCGAACAGCTTTGGATAGACCAGATCGCAGTATTTTTCCGCCGCCTCGCGGTAAAGCTCGTTATCCGATTCGTTGCATCTGCGGTTGTCGGTGATGTACATATTGGTGCGGTATTTCGGATTTTTCCCGCGGTCGGTCGGGTCAAGGTAGCCGTATTCCACGAGGGGTTTCAGCTCGTCCTCAATATACGCGGCGGGAATGTTCAAGGTTCTCGCGATCTCCTCCGCGCTCATCGGCGTGTGATAGCAGGCGAAGGCGATGTTCTGCTTGATCCGCGTGTCAAAAATGTCCTCCGTGCTGCCCTTTTCGCCGGCATAGCCGTCGATTCCCATCGACGCAAATCGGATCGGATTGACCGAAAGGCTGTTGTTTGTTGTTTCCATCATCAGTTCCTCCTTTAAGGCATAGCGCGCGTCCGACAAATGCCATTTTACCGTACCTGACGAAATATTGAGCCGCGCCGCGATCTCGGAAACGGATCTCTTTTCGTAGTAATGCAGATAAATCACCGTGCGCTGCCGTTCGGAAAGAAATCCGATTTCTTGGCGAAGCCGCGCAAGCTCCTCGGCGTTTTCGAGGCTTTCCTGTGCGCGGTCTTCATGCGGAACGGTTATTTCGCCGATGTCCGCAAAGCTTCGCCCCGTAACGAGACGGTGGATATATTTTGCGTAGACGTTGCTCGCGACACGGTAGACATAGCCGTCGGGGTTCACGATCTCCTCTGCGTTCAGAAAAGAAGTGTAAACCTCGCAGACAATGTCCGCGGCAAGCTCCTCCGCCTGGGCGATGCTCCGCATTTTTTCAAGCGCAAAGCCGAAACATTTATCACGATACTGTAAAATAAGCTGATCTGCGTGCTGTTTTTTCATAATGGAAAGCCTCCGGAAGCGTTTCTGTCCATATAGTGGGACGATCCGGAAAAAGGTTGGGCAGGGAGGAAAAATTTTTTTAGTGGGAAAGATACTCCTCGATGATCCGGACAAGCATATCGTTCAGCTTTTCCACCTGATAATAGCCGATCGTCGGTTCAAGGTGGCTTCCGCCGATTCCGCTGTGGTCGGTGAGGAAGGTATAGGTTCCGCCCGTCGCCGCCGCAAAGCTCCGGCAGAGGAATTCCGTTTCGGTATCGACACCGCTCGAGGCGACCGGAATGATCCGGATCCCTTTTGCAGCGGCTTCGTTCAGAAGCGTGCGGAGCGTTTCGGCGTTTTCCCTCGTATCATGCGGCGGCGCGTCGAGTACTAAGAATAAAAGCTTCACGTTGTCCGTGCTCCAGCTTTGCTCGCGGATCGCGCAGGAAAGTGCCCGCTCGACCGCTTCGGGGTAGTCTCCGCCTCCGTCGGCGACCTGATCGTTGATCACGGAGATCGCTTTCGGAATATCCTCGGAAAAGTCACAGCTCCGAACGGTATATTCGTCGCCCTCGTCGCGGTAAAAATTCAGTCCCAGCCGCACGGGAAGCTGCTTGTCCTCGGTCACGCGCCGGATTACGCCCTCCAGCTCCGCCTGTAAATAAGTAAGCTCGTCGCTCATCGAGCCGGTCGTGTCAATGGCGAACATCAGATCGAGCCCGACCGCGCGGGGGCTTTCCTCCGTGATCTTGAGCAGGCATTCCCCGCCGCCGCGGTATTCGGCGTAAGCAAGCTGCTTCCCGTCACGCTCGGCAGTGATATGGGTGGGGACGTACTGTGTGCCTTTGTCGAGCGTCGCGAACAGATAAGCCTGCCCGCGGTTGTCCGTGACGGCTTCCCAAAGCTTTGTTTCTCCCGCAAAAAGCTTAATTGTAACATTTTCGGCGGGCTTTTCGTCCTTCGTGACGCGGACGAAAACGCGGTTTTCCGTACAGAGCCGCCAGTTATCCGCGATCCTGCTCCATTTCTGTCTGCCGCCGACCAGCTCGCACCAGAAATCGAAATTATCGTTGTCGCGCCATTCTCCGCCTGTGAGAAGTCCCGCGCGGGCTTCGGGGAGCTGCTCCGGCGGAAAGACGATCCTGTCGGAATCGTCGTAATCGTAGACGCTTTCGGAGTAATCGTATGCTTCGGAGGGAGCCGCGTCGTACCTGAACGAGGAATCACCCGCCTCGCCCCCGAATGAGGAAGCGCCCGCCTCGTCCCGGGGCGCGTCATAGTCCTTTAAACCGTCCGCCGCTGCCGCCGGCGCCATCGTTTCCTCGCGGAGCGCTCCGGGCATTCTTGTGGTGACGGGCGCTTCCGCCGAACTCCCCTCGGCTTCGTAAAAGTCATAAGTAGGTTCCGAAGCGCCGTTTTCGGGTTCGGCGTAAGGTGTTTCCGCGCTCTGCGTCGCGCAGGAGGAAAGCACGAGAACTGCCGCCATTGCAATAACAAAAGATCGTTTCATAATAATCCGCCTTTCTCGAATTCTCGAATTTGTCTTCTGTATATAAAACCAAACGGGAAAGGAAAAAGTTGCGGAATTTTGAAAAATATTTTTTCGGGGGAAAATCTTGCTATTTCGGGGGTTTTATGGTAAAATAAAAGTAATTTGTTTTATGCTTTTGCGTAGGTGTGCGAACCCCACGTTTTGTGGGAGTTGGAAAGGTATGGTAATCAATATGAAAAGACTCTTGGCTGTTTTTACGATGTGCGCTGTTCTTTTGACGGGCTGTTCACAGAATTATCCCGACCGCATGGCGGCTCCGACGGAGGAATCGACCGAGCCGGGCGCGCCCGTTTCGGAGGAGACGGCGGAGACGGACGAAACGGAAACTTCGGAGGACGCTTCCTCCGAGACTACGTCTGAAACGCCGCAGCCCGCTTCCGAAACGCCGTCGGATACCATTCCGTCGGAATCGCCCGACCCCGCACCGGAATCGTCCGGCACCGCGTCGGAACCGACAGACTCCGCTCCGTCGGTCACGACTGAAAAAGCATTGGTTACGACCGCGGTGCAGACAAGCACAACAAAAAAGGCGGAAACGCCTTCCGCTGTTGGGAAGCTTTCCGCCTATTCGACGAAATATGAGGGACGGGAGCAGACCTCCGAATTCAACTACGGCGAGGCGCTTCAAAAATCCATTCTTTTTTATGATTTACAGCGGTCGGGCAATCTCCCCGACGATTTTCGGAGCAACTGGCGCGGGGATTCCTGCCTGAACGACGGGAAGGACGCGGGGCTTGATCTTTCGGGCGGCTTTTTCGACGCGGGCGATCACGTGAAATTCAATCTTCCGATGTCGTATACCTGCGCAATGCTGGCGTGGTCGGTGATCGAGGATCGGGAATCGTACACCGAAAGCGGACAGCTCGAATACATACTCGACAATATCCGCTGGGGCAATGATTATTTTATCAAATGCCACCCCGAGGCGAACGTTTATTATTATCAGGTCGGGGACGGCGGCGCGGATCATGGCTGGTGGGGCTCGGCGGAGGTCCTCGAAGCGCAGATGAGCCGCCCCTCATATAAGGTAGACCTGCAAAACGGGGGTTCGACCGTCGCGGCTTCGACCGCCGCCTCGCTTGCCTCCTGCGCGATCGTGTTCAAGGACAGCGATTCCGCGTATTCAAAGACCTGCCTCAAACACGCGAAGGAGCTTTTCAGCTACGCCGAAACGGTTAAGAGCGATTCGGGATATACGGCGGCCAACGGATTTTACAGCTCGCACAGCGGATTTGCCGATCAGCTCGCGTGGGCGGCGTACTGGTTATATGAGGCGACGGGCGAAAGCGGGTATCTTGAAAAATCGAAAAGCTGGCTTTCGCAGGCGGGCAATAACGAAAAATGGGCGCACTGCTGGGACGACGTATCATTCGGGACGGCGCTCCTTCTTGCGGAGAAAACGGGGGAACAGACGTATAAGGATCGGATCGAGAAGAACCTCGATTACTGGGTGAGCGGGATTACTTACACGCCGAAGGGATTGGCATGGCTCGATATGTGGGGCGCGCTCCGCTACTCGACCACGACCGCGTTTCTTGCCGCGGTTTACGCGGACGGATCGGCTTGCGCGCCTGCCAAAAAAGAAGGGTATCGGAATTTCGCGAAAAAACAGATCGACTACGCCCTCGGAAGCAGCGGGCGGAGCTATGTTGTCGGTTACGGTGAAAATCCGCCGAAAAATCCGCACCACCGTACCGCGCACGGCGCGTATACGAACAACATCGGCGAGCCCGCGCAGACGCGGCATATCCTGTTCGGGGCGCTTGTCGGCGGGCCCGACAGCGGGGACAACTACACCGACGATCGGAACAACTACACCAACAACGAGGTCGCCTGCGACTATAACGCGGGCTTCACGGGCGCGCTCGCGAAGCTGTACAAGACCTACGGCGGAAAAACGCTGGTCGATTTCGGCGCGGTCGAAAAGTCGGATGAGGAGGAGCTGTACGCCGAGGCGACGGTCAACGTGAACGGCGAGGATTTTATCGAGATCAAGGCGCTTGTTTACAACAAGACCGCGACGCCCGCGCGGGTGACCGACAATTTAAAACTCTGCTATTTCTTCGACCTGAGCGAGGTGATCGCGGCGGGCGGCTCGGCAAGCGATCTTACCGTGACGACGAATTATATGCAGGGCGGAAGCGCGAGCGATGTGACCGAATGGAACAAAGAAAAGAATCTTTATTATGTGGCGATCGATTTCAGCGGGGTGCAGTTCTATCCCGGAAGTCAGGACAGCTATAAAAAGGAGGTTCAGTTCCGGATCCGGAACAATAAAGGCGTCTGGGACAACACGAACGATCCCTCGTATACGGATATTGCCGCCGCGCCGAGCGGGACGCTCGTGAAAGCGAATAATATGGCGCTGTACGAGGGGGGAACGCTCGTCTTCGGGACAGAGCCGAACGAGAAGAACACGGGTGTGAAGATCTCGTCCGTTCACGGAAACGCGGGCGGGGGACAAAATGCCCAAAATCAGAACCAAAATCAAAACCAGAATCAGAATCAGAATCAGAATAGCCAACCGAATCCCTCAACGCCCGCCGCGAACGTCTCGGACAAGGGCACGGTCAGCGTCGAGCTTTCGCAGCAGGCGACGCAGGGGAACGCGAACACGATCGGCTTTACGATCAAGATCACCAACACGGGAACGACGGGGATCGACCTCGGGAAGCTCAGCGTTGATTACTTCTTCACGAAAGACGGAGGGGGCGATCTGAATTTCTGGTGCGACTACGCCGACATTTCGGGAAGCGGGTATCAGGCCTGCACCGACACCATTCAGTCGAATTTCTCGTCCGCGAGCGGAACCGACCGCGACACGAAATGCACCATGACGGGAGGCGGCGTTCTCGCGGGCGGCGATACGCTTCAGATTCAGGCGCGGATCACCAAATCGGACTGGTCAAACTTCGACCTCGGGAACGATTATTCCTCGGGGAAATCGGAGAATATCAAAGTGACCTATAACGGAAAGGAGCTTTCATGAAAATTGCGTCATTATACGGGAAAGGGCGGGTCGTTTTTTCCTTTGAAATTTTTCCGCCGAAAAAGGACGGAGCGATCAGGACGATCTATGACACGCTCGACCGTCTCAGCGACTTAAAGCCCGACTATATCGGCGTTACCTACGGCGCGGGCGCAAGCGCGGCGAATAATTCGACCGTTGAGCTTGCGTCGGCGGTCAAGAACAAGTACGGGATCGAGGCGGCCGCACATGTGACCTGCGTGAACTGCAACAAGGACGATCTGCTTCGGATCATGGAACGGCTCAAGGAGGAAAACGTGGAGAATATTCTCGCGCTCCGCGGGGACATTCATCCCGAGTATCTGCCGAAAACCGATTTCCGTTACGCGAGCGAGATGGTCGCGTTCATTAAGGAGCACGGCGATTTCGGAATTTCGGGCGGCTGTTATCCCGAATGTCATTTTGAAGCGCCCGACCCCGTGACCGATATTCTCAATTTAAAGAAAAAGGTGGACGCGGGGGCGGAGGAGCTGGTTTCCCAGTTGTTTTTTGACAACCGCGTATTCTACGATTTCCGTGACAAGGCGCGGCTTGCCGGGGTGAACGTTCCGATCGCGGCGGGGATCATGCCCGTCACGAACAAAAAGCAGATTGAACGCATGGTGACCCTTTGCGGCGCGAGCCTTCCGCCGAAGCTCGCGAAAATGCTCCAGCAGTACGAGGATAAGCCCGAAGCGCTGATCGACGCGGGGATCAATTACGCCGCCGATCAGATCGTCGATCTCATTTCCAACGGGGTGGACGGAATTCACCTTTATACGATGAACAACGCGTATGTCGCGCGGCGGATCAGCGAGATCATCGGGAAATTATTATGACGGACATCAGGGAAGAAGCGCTCCGATACCTCGGCGTTCGGGGTGAGGCGGACGAACAGACGAAAGCGCTTCTCGAACGGGGCGAGCGGGCATTGACCGAAGCGGCTTCTCCCGCGTTCTGCTGGCGCGCGGAGAAAAAGGCGGAGCGGGAAAGCCTCCTGATCGGGAACGACATTCGTGAACATCTCAAGGACAGCGCGACCGTTCTGTTTTTCGCGGCAACGCTCGGCGCGGGGGCAGATCGGCTGATCCGCGCCGCCGAGGTGGAGAACATGGCGTACGCGCTCGTACTGGACGCACTTTCAAGTGCCATGATCGAGCGGTATTGCGACGAATGCGAGGAGGTCATGCGCGAAAAGACGGGCGGACGGTTTACCTTTCGGTTCAGCCCCGGCTACGGCGATTTCCCGATTGAATTGCAGGGTGCGCTTTTGCGCCTTCTTTCCGCGGAGAAACGGATCGGGCTTACCGCGACGGAGAACCATATCCTGATTCCGCGCAAGTCGGTGACCGCCGTGATCGGGATCATTGCGGCCGAGGACGGAGTGCCGCCGAAGAAAAAAACGTGCGAAAGCTGCAATATGCGGGATCGTTGTGATTTTCGGAGGTGCGGGAACGGGGAGAAATAAATATGGACAGGAAAATAATCCTTTATCATGGCAGCCCGATCGGCGGGCTGACCGAATTGAAGCCTTTTTTATCCGAGCATCAAAAGCCGTTTCTTTATTTTGCCGAAAATCCCCTTGTGGCGCTGCTGTACGCGGTAAAGCCCGTTCCGAAGCCGTTCAGCTTTTATCCCTACGGCTTCGGGGAGAACGGCGAGCTGCTTTATTCGGAATATTACGAGAACGCTTTTGCCGATATTTACAAAGGAAAGCGGGGGTATCTGTACGAATGCCGCGCGGATCGGGAACAGCTTGAGACGCCCACGCAAATCCGCGGGGTTTATACCTGCGCCGAGGCGGTAAAGGTCGGGAGAGTTTCGGAAATCCCCGACTTATACGAGTATTATCGGGAGCGGGAAAATCCGGGCGTTTTTCGGCTTCGGACGCGGCGCGAAATTCCCGAAAAGGAAATGGATTTCGTGCGGGAGGAAATGCTTGGGTATATGCGGGAATACGGGCTGAAAAATCTCCCCGATCATGAAATGAGCGGGTTTATCCGAACGCGGTTTCCCGAAGTGTGGAAGAAGGAATAAACGGATTTGACGGAGAGGGCGCAATGGACGTTCTGAACGAAAAATTGAAAAAACGGAAGCGGATAACCGTTGTTTTGATCCTGTTGGCGGTCGTTTTTGTTTTGCCGATCGTTTGGCTCGGTGCGTCCTACGGTGTGCGGTTATCGAAGATCCGCGAAATCGAGCAATACTATCTTTCCGATCCCGAACGCTTCGGCGAAATCTCGGCGTATTTTAAGGAACTGTATTCGGAGGGTTTGTTTCGCGCGCGGCTTGCCGACGGTCGGCTGTGCTTGGAGTATTGGGACGGAAACAGGAATATTTCCTCCGATGAACGGGACGTTTCGGAAGAACGCGTCTGGCTTGCGCTGATGGAGCTTAGGGAAAAGGATTCGTCGGACAGCGCCTATCCCGTCTTTTCATGGGTCTGGGCTTTTTATGACGGCGAGGGAGATCTGCTTTTGTATCTCTGTGCGCGTTCCGAGCCGATCAAGGGCAGGGACGTGATGATCGAGCCGGATGAGAAGAAATCTTATCTCGTCTATATCGACGGGGATTATAACGGAACAGATTCGTGGCTCGGCATTGATACTTACGGGGTCACGGAAAAGCCCTTTTCCGACCGCTGGTATTTTTGGGATGAGTCGGATTATTCGAGCTAGATCGTAAGGCTTTAATGATTTTATAAAGGCGGAAAGGAACGGGAACCGCATGAAATTCTGCAACACCGATTTTTTGAAAACCGATGAAATTTATCTTCGCCTGACCGAAACGACCGAAGCAAACCCGGCGGAAAATCTTGTTCCGTCTTATCGGTTCGAGATCGTCCGGTCGGGCGATCATGTGAAAGTAGGGTATTGCGACCTGCGCATCGGGCATAACGAGCGTTTATATTACGGCGGCAATATCGGTTATGGAGTAGATGAAGCGTATCGCGGGAATCATTACGCCGCGAAAGCCTGCCGACTGCTTTTTCGGCTCGCCGAAAAGCACGGCTTGGAATATGTGATTATCACCTGTAATCCCGACAATCTCCCGTCGAAAAGAACCTGTGAATTTTTGAGCGGAGAGCTTCTGGAGATCGCAGAATTGCCGCCGGAAAATGATATGAGAGCGGACGGCGCAACCGAGAAATGTATATTTAAATTCAATGTGTTATGATTAGATATTGACATTGTTTTCCAAGAATGAAAAAGAGCAGAACAAAAGAAAGGAAAGATATGACGAGGTTATATATCGTAGAAGGCTTGCCCTGTTCGGGGAAAAGCACTACGGCGAAATATATCGCGGATCGCCTGACCGAAAGAGGCGAAAAGGTGATCTGTATAGACGAGGGGAGCGGAGATCATCCTGCCGATTATGAATACAGCGCCTATGTCGGCGGCAGCGAGCTGCTGCAATTTACGGAACAGCTGCGGGAACAAATCAAGGAATGCTCAGAACGGATAAAAGACGGTTACATTGTTCCTTTATCAAAGTTTAGCGGAGAGGATCTTGACAAGCTATTACGGTATAAAATATACGATTATTTGCCGTGGGAAACGGAAATGCCGCTCATGCTCGGCAAATGGGAAAGCTTTGCGGAGAATGCCGAAAAGGACGCGGTTTATGTTTTCAATTGCGTATTTCTGCAAAATCCTATGTGTGAAACCATGATGCGCTTTCATTTTTCCCCGGAACAGTCTTTTGCGTTTATTTCAAAAATTGCGGAACGGATAAAAACGCTTGAGCCTGCGGTCATTTATCTGAAAAGCGAAGATATTTCCGAAAGAATAGGTGATACAGCAAAGGAACGCGGCGGCTGGCTTGAAGCGGTGATTGATTATCATACCAACAGCGGATACGGAAAAAGTATAAACGCACGGGGATTTGACGGGTATATCTCCTGCCTTGAAGAACGGCAGCGCAGAGAGCTTTCCATGTTGGAAAAGCTGCCTGTAAAAAGCGTCGTGATCGACAATGCTCACCGGGATTGGGATATGGCATATCAAAAAATCATCAATTTTATCAAAACCGTTGATGAAACAAATTCCATACCCATATAACGTTTATGGGCGGATCGGATAGAGGGCGGCACTGTGGGGCGCGCCGCCTGCACAAAAAAAGAGTAAAAACAAAAGAAAGGAAGCAAAAACGATGGATATACAGACACTTCTGAAACGGAGCTTTGTCGTGCTGGACGGCGGCTTCGGAACCGAGATCCAGAAACGTGGCATGAAGCCGGGAGAGACCTCGGAGCTGATGAATTTTCAAATGGAGCGGGAGGTGTTCGAGGTGCTGCGCTCCTACGTGGACGCGGGCTCGGACATTATCAGCGCAAACACCTTCGGGGCGAACCGTCTGAAGCTGAAAAACAGCGGTTATACTACGGAGCAGGTGGTAAGGCAGGCGATGAAGATCGCGCGCGAAGCGGTCGGGGGAACGGAAACGCTTGTCGCGCTCGACATCGGGCCGATCGGGCAGCTTCTCGAGCCGACGGGAACGCTTTCCTTTGAAGAAGCCTACGACATTTTTGCGGAGATCATCACGGCGGGGAAGGAGCAAGCCGACCTGGTCGTGATCGAGACTATGACCGATCTCTACGAGGTGAAGGCGGCGCTTCTCGCGGCAAAGGAAAAAAGCGGTCTGCCCGTTTTCACATACATGACCTTCGAAAAAAACGGACGGACGTTTACGGGGTGTTCGCCGTCGGCGATGGCGCTGACCTTAGAGGGTCTCGGCGCGGACGCGATCGGGGTAAATTGTTCTCTCGCGCCGTCGGAGCTTCGGGAGGTCATGACTGAGCTTTCCTTCCATACGTCGCTCCCACTCGTTATTAAGGCGAACGCGGGGCTTCCCGATCCCGTAAGCGGCGCGTACAGCGTTTCGGCGGAGCAGTTTGCGGAGGATTATCGGTTTTACAGCGCGCTCGGCGTGAAGGTGTACGGCGGCTGCTGCGGCACCTCTCCCGAGTATATCCGCGCGATCCGGAAAATGCTCGCGGAATGTCTGCCGCGTGAGCGGAAAATTCCCGCCCGTGCCGCGGCGGTTTCGAGCTACGCCAAAACCGTCACGGTCGATATGCCGCGGATCATCGGCGAACGGATCAACCCGACGGGAAAAAAGCTGTTTAAAGAGGCGCTGAAAAAACACGACGTGGGTTATATTTTAAATCAGGCGCTGGAGCAGGTTAGCGCGGGCGCGGATATTCTGGACGTGAATGTGGGACTGCCCGAAATTGATGAAAAGGAAATGATGGTAACGGCGGTCAAGGCGATCCAAGGGATTACGGACGCGCCGCTCCAGATCGACAGCACCCGTCCCGAGGTGATCGAGGCGGCGCTTCGCGTATACAACGGAAAACCGATCGTCAATTCCGTCAACGGCGAGGAGGAGACGATGGCGGCAATCCTCCCGCTGGTGAAAAAATACGGCGCGGCGGTGGTCGGGCTGACGCTCGACAGCAAGGGGATCCCGCCGCTCGCGGAGGAGCGCTTTGCGATCGCGGAGAAAATTGTAAAGAGAGCGGAAGAGTACGGGATCCGTCGGGAGGACGTTTATATTGACTGCCTTACGCTTACCGCGAGCGCGGAGCAAAAGGCGGTCATGGAAACGCTCCGCGCGGTACGCATGGTAAAGGAGCGGCTCGGCGTGAAGACCGTTCTGGGTGTGTCGAATATTTCCTTCGGTCTGCCGAACCGCGGCTTAATTAACAGCACGTTCTTATCCATGGCGCTCGACAGCGGGCTTGATCTCCCGATCCTGAATCCGAATCTTCCCGCCATGTCGGGGGCGGTGTTCGCGTATCGGCTTCTGGCGAATCACGATCGGAACGCGGCGGCATTCATTGACCGCTTCGGTGCGGAAGTACCGAAGCCCGCGGCGGCGGAAACGGAGCTTTCTCTTTCCTACGCGATCGAGAAGGGGCTTCGAGATGAGGCGGCGGAAATTACCCGAAAAACGCTTGAAAAAACGCCGCCGATGGAGATCATTTCGGAGCACCTGATCCCCGCCTTGGATCGGGCGGGCGCGGATTTTGAAAAAGGGAAAATTTTCCTGCCGCAGCTGATCCTTTCCGCGAACGCCGCACAGGGATGCTTCGGCGTAATCAAGGAAAAAATGAGCCGCGAAAGCGAACAGCTAAGCAAGGGGAAAATTGTCCTCGCGACGGTAAAGGGTGATATTCACGACATCGGAAAAAATATCGTGAAAACCCTGCTTGAGAATTACGGGTATACGGTGATCGATCTCGGGAAGGACGTTCCCGAGCAGGCGGTCGCGGACGCGGCGAAGGAACACGACGTAAGGCTCGTCGGGCTGAGCGCGCTGATGACAACGACGCTCGGCGCGATGGAACGGACGATCCGTCTGATCCGCGAAAGGAAACTCGACTGTAAAATTGTCGTCGGGGGCGCGGTGCTGACCGCCGATTACGCCGAACAGATCGGCGCGGATTTTTACGCGCGGGACGCGAAGGAAACGGTGGATATTGCGAAGAAAATTTACGGGTAAGCGGGAAACAGCAGTGAAGCCGTATGTTTTAAAAAAACAAAGGAAGAGGTTCTTCTGACCTCTTCCTTTTTAAACCGGAAATTTTTGCTGCGTTCAAAAAGCGGTATCGCTTATTCCGTTGGCAGCAATTACTGCCTTAACGGTGACGGTCAAGCGTAAAAAGAAGTAAAACGGATAAATGAATCCTTGTTATGTGCAACCAAATACATCGTTTTCATAAGTTATGAGTTATAACCAAGCTCGAAGGCTTTTTTGTTGATCTCTATAAACTGCGGCTTGACAAGCTGCTCGATCGCCGACAGCCATTTTGAGTTGTCGATATCAAAATATTTTGCCAGTCTGCCCATCAGTACGATATTGACCGCTTTTCCGCTTCCGGCTTCGGAAGCCAGGTCGAGCGCGTTTACCTCGTCAACGAATACGCCCTTGCCGCGAAGCTCGTCAAGGATACCGTCGGGATATACCGCGTCGCCGATTATGACCGGCATAGGCGCGATCTCCTGGCTGTTTACAATGATTTTCCCGCCTTTTTTCAGACAGTTGATATATCTTGCCGCTTCGATCTTCTCAAATGAAATAATGTAATCCGCTTCACCCTGAGAAATAACAGGGGAGTAGACCTTGCTGCCGAAACGGACATAAGTTACTACCGATCCGCCTCTCTGGCTCATTCCGTGAACCTCGCTCACCTTGACGTCGTATCCTTCATCTAAAAGTAAAGTGCCGAGAAGGCGGCTTGCAAGCAGGCTTCCCTGTCCGCCTACTCCAACGATCATAACGTTTTTCGTCTGCATTTTATACGCTCCCTTCTCAGTCTTTGATTGCGCCCGGCTTGCAAAGCTCTTTGCACACGCCGCAGCCCACGCACTGCGAGCTGTCAATATGCGCATGACCGCCGGCGATACTGATCGCGGGACAGCCAAGCTTCATGCAAGCCTTACAGCCGACGCAGCGGTTTTCGTCGACAGAAAGAGGCGGCTTGGCTTTCACATATTTCAGCAGCATACAAGGCCTGCGTGAAATGATTACCGACGGTTCGTTGACAGCCAGTTCGCCGAGGATCACTTCCTCGCACTCTTTAATGTTATACGGATCGACTACCTTTACACGCTTGATCCCGATCGCTCTGCAAAGCTCTTCAAGATTTACGGCGGCAGCCGGTTCGCCTTTTATGTTGTATCCGGTTGTAGGATTCTGCTGGTGACCTGTCATGCCGGTAATCGAGTTGTCAAGGATAATAACCGTTGAGTTGGAGCCGTTGTAAGCAATATTAACAAGTCCGGTCATGCCCGAATGCATGAAGGTGGAATCACCGATCACGCAAACCGTTTTCTTCTCGCTTTCGCTGCCGCCCGCCTTGTTAAAACCGTGAAGACCGGAAACGGACGCACCCATGCAAAGGGTGGAATCCAGAGCATACAGCGGAGCGGAACCGCCCAGCGTGTAACAGCCAATATCGCCCAGCGTCGTGATCTTATGCTTGGAAAGCACGTAGTAAAGACCTCTGTGAGGACAGCCGGCGCACATGACCGGCGGACGCACCGGAACAGGCGTGTCGATCGATACGGATTCGGGTACGGGCAACCCGAAGGCTTTTCGGATCACGGTCTGGTTCAATTCGCCGACAGCGGGAAAGAGCTCCTTTCCGATACAGTCAATCCCCAACCGTTTCAGATGCCCTTCAATAATTCCATCGAGCTCTTCGATCACGTAAAGCTTCTTGACGCTTGCCGCAAAATCACGGAAAAGCTTTTCGGGGAGCGGATTTACCATGCCCAGCTTCAGAACCGACGCGGTATCTCCGAATACCTCTTTTACGTACTGATAGCAGTTTCCGGCGCAGATGATCCCTATTTCACCGTCGCCTTGTTCTATGCGGTTGATAGGAGCGCTTTCGGCAAAATGAGAAAGCTTTTTCAAACGTTCTTCGACAAACGGATGACGCTTTATCGCATTTGCGGGCGACATGATGTACTTCTGCGGCTGTTTTGTGTATTCGGGGAGTTCTTTTTCCTCCCTGTCGCAAAGCTCTACGGCGCTTTGCGAGTGCGCGATACGGGTGCAGGTTCTGATGATGACCGGCGTATCGTACTCTTCCGAAATGCGGTACGCTTCCTTTACAAAATCCTTCGCCTCGGCGGAATCAGCCGGTTCAAGCATCGGTACCTTTGAAGCGATGGCGTAATGCCTGGAATCCTGTTCATTCTGCGACGAGTGCATTGCCGGGTCGTCGGCGACAAATAGCACCATACCGCCGTTTACGCCGGTATAGGACAAGGTAAACAACGGATCGGCGGCAACGTTTAAGCCTACGTGCTTCATCGCGCAGGCGGATCTTACGCCTCTTAATGACGCGCCAAAGGCTACCTCGACGGCTACCTTTTCATTCGGCGCCCATTCGCAGTATATTTCTTCATACTTTGCGGCGAACTCCGTAATCTCCGTTGACGGAGTGCCGGGATAGCTCGAAACGACCTTCGTACCCGCCTCGAAAAGTCCGCGGGCAATGGCTTCGTTTCCCAGCATATTTTTTTTCATATTATATCTGATTCCTTTCTTAAACTTAATTGATCAATCCCCAAGACTGTCGGTAATTTCAACTGTCTTTTTATCATTATAGCATTCAAACATTTTTTCAACGTCCTTGGGACGGGTGCTTCCGGTAAAGGCACTTACCACGGGAACGATAATCAGTCCGCCGACCATAGCAATCACGCCGGAATAAAGCGAGTTTGTAAATACGAATGAGAGTACGGGAATTCCCGAGACATTCACTATTCCGAGCGAAACAAGAAGCTGAACCATTTCTAACCCTACGCCGAAAACAAAAGACGATACAACGGCGGCCTTTGTGGTTTTTTTGCTGTAAAGTCCGTACAAAAACGGTGCTAAGAATGCGCCCGCAAGCGCTCCCCACGATACGCCCATCATCTGCGCGATAAACATATTCTTGCTCTTTGCCTGAATGATCGCAATAACGGCGGAGATCGCGATGAAGATCACAATAAAGATACGGATCGTGAGCATTTTTTTCTTCTCGTCAAATTTCTTTTTGCAAAGCGGTTCGATAAAGTCGAGGGTCACGGTCGAAGAGCTTGTAAGCACCAGCGACGACAGCGTTGACATAGAAGCGGAAAGAACCAGCACGATCACAATTGCGATGATAATAGGGGAGAGGGTGGAAAGCATGGAGGGGATAACCGCGTCAAAGCCTTCCGCCTTAACATCAACATTGTAAAGCCTGCCGAAGCCGCCTAAGAAGTAGCAGCCTCCGGCAACGATGATCGCAAAGAACGTGGAAATGATCGTGCCTTTTTTAATGGAGTCCTCATTTTTTATGGCGTAGAACTTGCCGACCATCTGCGGAAGCCCCCATGTGCCGAGAGAGGTAAGCAGTACCACAAACAGCAGGAACAACGGGTTCGGGCCGAGGAATGAGGAATAAGCGCCTGCCCAGCCTGCGTCTCCCAATTCTGCGGCAAGACTTTTTGTTGCCTCCAGAAGACCGCCGTTGTCGTTCAGCACGGCTCCTATTACCAGAATAATGCCCACGAGCATGATCATGCCCTGAATGAAATCGTTGATCGCCGTTGCCATATATCCGCCGATAATAACATAAATACCGGTAAGCACCGACATGATGATAACGCATACCGAGTAATCCAAGCCGTTAAACGCCATTCCGAAAAGTCTTGACAGACCGTTGAAAAGAGAGGCGGTGTATGGAATGAGGAATATGAATGTGATTACCGAGGCAGCGACCTTAAGCGCTTTTGATTCAAAACGTGAGCCGAAAAAATCAGGCATTGTTTTGCTGGACAGGTGCTGCGTCATAATACGGGTACGTCTGCCGAGGACGCTCCATGCCAGCAGTGAGCCGATAAACGCGTTCCCCAGACCGATCCAGGTCGAGGCGAGTCCGAAGTTCCAGCCGAACTGCCCGGCATATCCGACGAAAATTACCGCCGAAAAATAAGATGTGCCGAAAGCGAACGCGCTGAGCCAAGGTCCTACCTGACGCGAGCCGAGCACAAAGCCGTTTACGTCGGAAGCGTGTTTTCTTGCGCGTATTCCGATGTAGATCATTACGGCGAAAAAGCATATCAGAAACGCGGTTGTGAGTATTATGGTGTTCATTTACAAAAATTCCTTTCTTAAGTTCTTTGTACGATGCTGCTTTAACGTTTGTTCTGTTCTTCTACCAGACGGTC
Organism: uncultured Ruminiclostridium sp.; assembly: GCA_964456025.1. Classification (GTDB taxonomy): domain Bacteria; phylum Bacillota; class Clostridia; order Oscillospirales; family Ruminococcaceae; genus Ruminiclostridium_E. Next base: position 5,685 of record CAYVZH010000011.1, on the reverse strand, counting down.
GGCGCCGTACAGCTTTCTGAGGTACGGTTTTTCGATTTTTCCCGTTGCGTTTCTCGGGACGTCCGCAAAAATTATTTTTCTCGGACGCTTGTATCTCGGCATCGCCTTGCAGAATTCGTTGATCTCTTCTTCGGTGCATTCGACGCCGTCTTTTATTTGAATGATCGCGGCGGCAATTTCGCCCAGACGGTCGTCGGCAAGACCGATCACCGCAACGTCCGAAACCTTGGGGCACCCGCGGATAAAGTCCTCAATCTGTACGGGATAAAGGTTTTCACCGCCGGAAATAATGACGTCCTTTTTACGGTCTACAAGGTAGATAAAGCCGTCGCTGTCGCGCATTGCCATATCGCCGGTATAAAGCCAGCCGTCTTTAAGAGAGCTTTTTGTTGCCTCGGGATCGCGGTAGTAACACACCATTACGCCGTCGCCTTTCAGGCAAAGCTCGCCGACGTTTTCTCCTTCTACTTGGGCATCGTTTTCATCCACGATCTTCACTTCCCAGCCGTAGCCCGGAATACCGATCGCTCCGACCTTATGTACATTTTCAACACCCAGATGAACCGCGCCGGGTCCGATGGATTCCGAAAGACCGTAGTTTGTATCGTACTGCTGATTCGGGAAATAATCCAGCCAGTGCTTTACCAGACTTTTGGGGACCGGCTGCGCGCCGATATGCATAAGCCGCCACCCGGAGGTTTCGTAGTCCGACAGCTTGATTTTGCCCGAATCCAGCGCGTTGAGAATATCCTGCGCCCAGGGCACAAGCAGCCAGACGATCGTGCATTTTTCTTTTGAAACCGCCTCAAGAATTGTTTCGGGCCGAGTACCTTTCAGCAATACTGCTTTTGAGCCGCTTAAAAGTGAGCCGAACCAGTGCATTTTTGCTCCCGTATGATAGAGCGGGGGAATACAGAGGAACACGTCGTCCCGGGACTGCGAATGATGATTCTGCTCGACCCGGCAGGAATGGATCAGCGCGCGGTGACGGTGCAGGATCGCTTTCGGAAAACCGGTCGTTCCGGAAGAAAAGTAAATGGCGGCATAATCGTCTTCCGTAATCGGGATCTCCGGGTCGGTGCTCGGACTGTCAGAGGTGATGTGATGATAATTTTCCGCAAAGGAAGGACAGCCGTCGTCGACGTAGATCAGCAGCCTGTTTTTGCTGATCTCGTCCGCTATTTCCTCCACACGCCCGATAAATTCAGCGCCGAAGATCAGCAGATTTACCTCTGCAAGGTCAAGGCAGTACTTTATCTCATCGGAGGAGTATCGGAAATTAAGAGGTACCGCGAGGGCTCCGGTTTTGAGGATTCCAAAATAAATCGGAAGCCATTCAAGGCAGTTCATGAGAAGGATCGCCACCTTGTCGCCTTTTTTGATTCCGCAGCGGATCAAGGCATTGGCTGCGCGGTTTGCTTTTTCGTTGAATACGCTCCAGCTGATTTCCCTGCGGTAGCTTGTCCGTTCGGTAGACTGCACAAGATCGTATTCGCGCCATGTGAATCTGCGTCCGTCGCTGAGCTCGGGATTGATTTCAACTAAAGCCGTATCGTTTCCGTACTTTTCGCTGTTTTGTTTCAATAGGTCAATAATAGTCATAATAATTCCCCTTGAAAAATTTTTTATTTTATGCTATAATAATTTTTTGTCAGACGATACATGAAGCACAGGCGACCTTTAAAAAACTCTTTCAACCTGTCCTCGGTAAAATTACGCCGGAAAACGGGAGCACGATTTCCTATAAAAAAGGAGAAAGAAAAATGATCATTGATTTTCATACGCATACGTTTCCCGACAAAATCGCCGAAAAAACGATCGCTTACTTAGCGGAGAAGGGCAATGTAAAACCGTACCGCGAGGGAACGCTTCTCTCACTGAAAGAGAGCATGAAACGCAGCGGAGTTGACCGCTCCGTGATCCTGCCGGTCGCCACAAAGCCGGAACAGGTAAACTCTATCAACAGGCTTGCCGCCACGCTGAACGGCAAGGACGGGATCCTGTATGCGGGCGCGATACATCCCGAATGTGAAAATATTGGTGAAATATTGGACGGTATTAAAAACACGGGATTATTCGGGATCAAGCTCCACCCCGATTATCAGGGCGTTTATTTTAACGACGATCGGGTTTTAAAAATTCTGGAAGGCGCCGCAAAGCGCGGATTGTATATCGTAACACATGCCGGCAGAGATGTGGCATACCCGGACGACGTGCATTGTACGCCCGATCATATTCTGTATGTACTTGAAGAGTTAGGCGCGGTTATCAATAACAGGCTGATCCTTGCCCATTTGGGCGGGTGTGATTTGGGCGAGGAAGTATTGGAAAAGCTTTGCGGAAAGCCCGTTTATATGGACACCGCGGTCGTTCTGGATCGTTATCCCGAGCTATGCAGACAGATCATTCATAAGCATGGCGTTGATAAAATATTGTTTGCGACCGATTCGCCCTGGGCGGATCAGAAAAATTTCATTGAGCTTATGTATGGTTTTGGTTTCTCGGTCGATGAATTGGAGCTTATGCTTTGCGAAAACGCAAAGAAAATTCTTGCCGATACGGGTATCGGGATATAGCCGCCACTGTGTAAGGATCATGCGGCAGATGCGCATTTTTTGCTTGATTTTGCCGTAGATTACTTCCAAAACAGATCCTTGGAGAACCCGACCTATAACATTATATCAATTTTTATTCTGTTTGTCAATGGCTTTTATAGACCGCCCCGGCGATCCGTTGCAGCGCTGCATGCGTTTTTTACAACAATGTCCGGCATCATTTGAAAACTTACGGTGTAGTCGGATCGTGTCCGATCAAATACCGAAATTTCTTTGCGTTAAAAATCGGAATAAAATCTCCGAAAGCGGGTAATATATTGTATATCATATTTTCGTAAAAGGAGATTTTAGAAATGAAGGTTCATGTGATCGACGGCTGTATTGCCTGCGGAACTTGCTTTGCGGTTTGTCCCGAGGTATTTAAGGAGGACGAGGAGGGTTTTTCTCACGTCAAAGAGGAGAATGTCCCGAAGGAGTGTGAGATCGCGGTAAGCGAGGCGGCGGAGACCTGTCCCGTTTCCGTGATTGTGGTGGAATAAAGACCTTCCGGGAAGAAAATTCCCGTAAATTGGCACGATTTTCTTGAAGAATATTCTTTATTTTTAAACAACTTTCACTAACTTTACCAAAAACACTTGCAAAGAAAAAGGTTTTATGCTATAATACACTAAAATCAAGGTTTGGCAGATCTTCTGCAAGAGAAAGGAAGGACACTCCATGACATTTAAAAAGGTTTTTTCGGATTTAGAGAAACTCATTTTGAAAGCGGATCATGCTTCCCTTGAAGGTGAATTTGCATTTCAATGCTGTGTAGTCGGCGACGGCGAGGGAACATTCTATATCGCTTTTAAAGACGGTGTGTTAGACGTTCAGCCTTATGATTATAAGAATCATACCGCGGTCTTTAAGGCGGACGTCGATACTTACAAGCGTGTTCTCGGCGGCGAAATGACGGCTGCTGAAGCGGTGGAAAAGGGACTGCTTTCGGTTGAAAATAACGAGAGCGGCTGCGCGGATATTCTAACCTTCTTATCCGCGAAGGGAACGGCGAAAAAGACGGCTGCGGCGAAGAAGCCCGCGGCAAAAACAACTGCTGCGGCAAAGAAGCCTGCGGCAAAAACGGCTGCGAAGGCGGAAGCAAAGCCCGCGGCAAAGGCTGCCGTGAAGGCGGAGGCGAAGGAAGAAGCGCCCGCGAAAAAGGCGGCTGCGGCGAAGAAGACTGCGGCTAAAACAGCTGCTCCGGCTAAAAAGCCCGGCGGAAGAAAAGGCACAAAGTAAGATCGTAAAAAAAGCCTGTGCGAAAGCACAGGCTTTTTTATACTGATAACCGAGGGAGCTTTGCTCTCTCGTTCTGCCGCAAAGCGGCAGGGTATTTAAAAAGCGGTTTATCCGCATTCGTATTACTTGACGAACACAGCCCGATATGATATAATTTAGGTAGAATCTGACAAAAGAAAGGGCGGGTCGTTTTCATGAGGCTGGTTGTATCAAATGAGCAGATGAAGCGCGCCGAAGCGAACGCCGACGCGTCGGGAATCCCTTATCTTCAGCTGATGAAGAACGCGGGACAGGCTTCCTTTAACCGGATCGTTCAGCTTTCGGGCGGCGTAAAGGACAAGAATATCGTGGTACTCGCGGGGCGGGGGAATAACGGCGGCGACGGGATCGTGATCACCGATCTGCTGCTTGAAGCGGGCGCAAACGCGATCCTTATTTTTGTGACGGATCTTCCGAAATCTGAATGCGCAAGACTGTGCTATTCGATTTACGAAACGGGGCTGAGCGTCAGCCTTTATACTCATCAAAAGGAAAACGTGTGGCGTGTTCTCGAAAACAGCGAGCTTGTAATCGACTGTGTTTTCGGGACGGGCTTTCACGGCGAGCTGGAAGAGGATCTTGGGGAGTTGTTCCGTTTTGTGAACGAAAAATGCCCCGCGCAGAAAATTTCCATTGACGTACCGAGCGGCTGTGACAGCGACAGCGGCTCGGTCGCGGCGAACGCGTTCAAGCCCGATTTTACCGTTACGCTCGGCGCCGTGAAAAAGGGAATGTACGCACATCCCTGCTTTGAGCATTGCGGCGTGTTGGTGCTGGCGGACATCGGGATCCCGCAGAGCTGCTACGGGAGCTGCGAAGCGGTGCTGACCGACGAGGTGATCCGCGAATTTCTTCCCGAGCGGAAAACGGTTTCACACAAGGGAACTTACGGGCGGCTTTTGAATATTGCGGGGAGCGCCCGTTATACCGGCGCGGCGCTTCTTTCGACCGACGCGGCGCTTCACATGGGCGTGGGGCTTTGTACGCTCGCGACGCCCGCGCGGGTCATTAATGCGATCGCGGCGGCGATCCCCGAAACGATTTATTTTCCGCTACTTTGTGACGACGACGGATTTTTGAATGACGAGGGAGCACAGCAGCTGAAAAAGGCGATCGAGGAAGAAAAGTACAGCGCGATCGCGATCGGCTGCGGGCTTGGGAACCGGAAGGAAACCGCGGAAGTGACAGAATTCGCGCTGAAAAACGCGGATTGTCCCATAATTTTGGACGCCGATGGTCTGAATTCGATTTGCGGGAATATAAATGTCTTAAAGGAAAGCAGAGGAAGCGTGGTCGTAACGCCGCACCCTGCCGAATTTGCGCGCATGACGGGTCTGACAACGGCGGAGGTTCAGTCCGACCGCATTTCCGCGGCGAAGCGGTTCGCGCGGGAGTACGGGACGGTCACCGTGCTGAAGGGCGTGAATACGGTGATCGCGGCGCCGACGGGAGAAGCCTTTGTGAACACGACGGGAAACGCGGGTCTCGCGAAGGGCGGAAGCGGCGACGTTCTTACGGGCGTGATCGCTTCGCTTTTGGCACAGGGCGCGGATCCCTTCTACGGTACGGTTCTCGGCGTGTATCTTCATGGGCTCGCGGCGGACAAACTCGCGAAAACAAAGCCGCTTTTCGGGATCCTCCCGCGCGATCTTCCGAATGTGATCGCGGAGAAGGAGTAGCCTAAAATTCACCTCGCTTTCCTAATACTAATCTGCAATGAAAACCGTAGACAAAAAATCTGCGCAAAACCGCATAAATCAAAGCTTTTGCTTGATTTTTTGTACGGTTTTTAATTGCATATTAGTATAAACAG
>CAYVZH010000010.1:0-65625 GCA_964456025.1 uncultured Ruminiclostridium sp. | reverse complement strand
AACCAAGTTTGAACTGTGCAGTCCTCAAGTGTACTGCACAAAGATACAGTTTTCCCCCATTGCGGTCAACCGAGAGCGACAGGAGCTTCGGTTTTGGCAGAGAACAGGAAAAAAATAGTAGGAAATTGCCGCTGTTCTGAATTTCTCTCCCAAGTTCATAAAAATTCCCCCTCGGCGCTTGTCCGACCGCTTTTTTCGTCCCGCAAGTTGAAAGACGAAAAAAGAGTTGAGGACAGCGCTGAGGGGGTGACTTTGCGCCACTTTGGTCAGCCAAAGTGGCAAAAAATTGCTGAAATCTTTCAAGATTGTAATTTTATAGAAAGGAAGCGTTCCTTCCGCGCTTTCGCGCCTGCACTTAAAAATTACTCGCACATCACCTTATGCACCGCTTTTTTCCCTTTTTTTACAATCACGAAATCGTCAATTTTGATCCGCGCGTTCGGGTCGTCGATCTTCGCGTCGTCCACCGTGATCCCGCCGCCCGCGATGAGGTTGCGCGCCTCGCGCTTCGAGGGGGCAAGCTTCGCCGCGACCAGCAGATCGAGGATCCCGACCGTTCCGTCGGTGAAAAGCGCGGCGGGGAGACGGTCGGTCGGCATATTTTCGTCGCTTCCGCTTCCGCCGAAAATGCTCCGCGCCGCGTTCAGCGCCTTGTTCGCCTCGTCCTCGCCGTGGATCATCTTCGTAAGCTCGAACGCGAGCAGCTCCTTCGCCTTGTTGAATGCCGCGCCCTCCATCGTCCGCTCCATTTCTTCGATCTCCTCGATCGGGACGAAGGTCAGAAGCTTCAGGCACTTGATGACGTCCGCGTCCGCGACGTTCCGCCAGTACTGGAAAAATTCGTAAGGGCTGGTCTTTTCGGGGTCGAGCCATACCGCGCCCTTTTCCGTCTTGCCCATCTTCTTCCCTTCCGAGTTGAGCAGGAGGGTGATCGTCATGGCGTGTGCGTCCTTCCCGAGCTTCTTGCGGATCAGCTCCGTTCCGCCGAGCATATTCGCCCACTGGTCGTCGCCGCCGAACTGCATATTGCAGCCGTATTTCTGGAACAGCATATAGAAGTCGTAGCTCTGCATGATCATGTAGTTGAATTCAAGGAAGGTCAGCCCCCGCTCCATGCGCTGCTTGTAGCACTCGAAGGTCAGCATTTTATTCACGCTGAAGCAAGCGCCCACCTCGCGCAGCACGTCGATGTAGTTCAGGCTCATGAGCCAGTCGGCGTTGTTCACCATGAGCGCCTTATTGTCCGAAAAGTCGATAAAGCGGCTCATCTGCTTTTTAAAGCAGGCGATATTGTGCTCGATCGTCTCCTTCGTCATCATCTTCCGCATATCGGTTTTTCCCGACGGATCGCCGATCATGCCCGTCCCGCCGCCGAGCAGGGCGATCGGCTTATTTCCCGCCTGCTGGAGCCGCTTCATGAGGCAAAGCGCCATAAAATGCCCGACGTGCAGGCTGTCCGCCGTGGGGTCGAAGCCGATGTAAAAGGTCGCCTTCCCCTCGTTGATCATTTCGCTGATCTCTTTTTCGTCCGTTACCTGCGCGATCAGCCCGCGGCGGACGAGTTCTTCGTAAAGCTTCATTTTTTATTCCTCCTGAAATTTTTTATTGAAACAGATTTAAAAAGAGAAAAATATATTGATGCAGGGACGCTGTGTCAAGCGCTTTGTTTTGTGCCGCGTCCATGCGGCACTTGGGGCGCTTGACTTGCGACCTCCTGTCGCATCCCCAGACCCCGCAAGCCTTTAAAAAGGCTTGACCTAAACTTTAATATTGCTTTTAACGGTTTTTTATAAACCGTAATTTTGATAGATTCGGCTTTTCTCGGATAAATTGAGGAATTTGGCAAGACTTTCTTCCTTGATAATCCTATATAAAGCCATATTGCTTTTCGCTTCCTTTTGGCTGCAAAAGGAAGCGGGGGTGCGGGGGCAGCGCCCCTGCAAAATAATACTTCTCTTTTATTTCTCTTCTTCGACAGACCGTATTTCCATTTGTACGGTTCGCGGGACAAGCCCCATTTTTTCATAAAATCGGACAGCGTCCGTATTGACCGCGGTAACACCGAGCTGAACGCTCCCGCAGCCGTTTTTCCTCGCGAACATCTTCACCGCGTCGAAAAGCGCCGTTCCGATCCCTTTCCGGCGCGCGCTTTCCGCCACCGCGAAGCATTCAATATAGCACATTTTCCGTGGGATCCTTTCGGCGGAATCGACGGTCATGATCCGTACTGCCGCATAGCCGTTCAGATCGCCGCCCGCTCCAACGCTTACGAGAACGGTCATTTCGCCGTCGTCCAGAATTCCGCCGATCCGTTCGGAAAACCATTGATCCTCCGGCATTCGGAAGGATTCGGGCTTGATCCGGACGTGATGCGCATGAAGCTGTCGGAAAAGCGCCGTAAGATTCGGCAGATCGGTTTTTTCCGCTTGCCTTATCATAGAAAAGCCTCCTTCTGAAATGATTTTTTCATTCGGCTTTTCCGTAATCGATGAGATTTTTCTGAAATCTCACGGATATCACGACCTTTCAAGTGTTTCCGGTATTCCGTTACCTCTGTTGATACAGCTATGTATCAGTGAAAATGTTGATTTTTATAAACCTCCCGATAAACCGGAATTTGAAATTCATTCAACCAATATAAGCCCAAAGTGGTTCTGAATATCATCTTTTTCTCGTAATGTATGGATTTCAAGATTGTTGTTCCTTACCGTTGCAAAACATCAATTCCACACGCTTCCATAGATGGAACGGTTTTGCCCGGAAAATTACAGCGGTCCGGATTGCATGTCTGGCATTTCTTGCATGGTCCGCTGCCAAAAGCAATAACTTTGTAATAATCGTCCAAAAACAACTCTCGCGCCGTTTTTACGGCAAGAGGCGTCACTATGCTCATTTCATGGCATCTGAACAGAATCCCGTAGTGAAAGCAGTTTATCATTTCCTGCGTTTCTTTCCATGTGGGACAATTCGGCGGACAGCAGTGGCTTTTCCCATAAGTATCGCACCCGTATTTGCAGCGATAGACTGTCCAGGCTGCCGTCACTATGGTATCAGCCGTTATCTTTATGGCTAAATCAGCCCCGTTTTCTTTTAATATCTCAAAATACTTTTCCAAGTTAAAACGCCTCCGCAAACATGAAAGTTATCTCTGTGTATAACCGGATCTGTTATTCCGTTATCAGTTGGTGTTTTGAGCAATTTCAGCTTCCTCATGCTATCCTGCCTTACCGGATTTCGATTTGCCGTTCTGTGCTGAAATAAAGTACTTGTGTACCAATCGTTACTCGAATCTATGAAATCGTTACAGCGCAAGGGGTTCGGGAGGTTGATACCTTTAACTTTAAAAAAACGTTAATTGCTGCTCCTCATATCCCTGCCGATAGGCGCGGATAATATCCCGCATTTCGTACAGGATCCCCGCCTTTTCGCATTCCTCGGTAAAAACGCGCCAGAGCGCCTTCACCCGCGGCGAGCGGCACTCGTAGTAATTCCCGAACTGCTTCCGATACCGCTCGGACAGCTTCTCTTCGGGGAAAAGGCGGTCGAGCGCGGCGAAATAATGATCCCGCTGCCGATCGCGGAGGGTCATGCCGAAGGCGGGATAGATCACGCGGACGCCGCTTTGCTTTGCCGTTCTTACGATCGTGCGGATATTTTCGTCGCTGTCCTCAAGGAACGGGAGAACGGGCATCAGCGTGATCCCCGTAAAAAGTCCCGCGTCCGCGAGCGTTTTCAGCGCCGCGAAGCGTTCCGAGGAGGGCGGGGCGTTCGGCTCGACAAGGCGGGACAGCGCGTCGTCCGCCGTCGTGACCGTCATTTTGAGCAGGATCGGCGAATGCTCCCGAATGCCTTGAAAAACGTCAATATCGCGGGTAAGGAGCGTACTTTTCGTAATGACCGTAAGCCCGAAGCCGAACGCGTCGATCAGCTCCGCCGCGTGGCGCGAGAGAAGCTCGGTCGCCTCAAAGGGATTATACGGGTCGCTCATGCTCCCCGTCCCGATCACGCCGCCGCGAACCTTTCGGCGAAGCTCGTCCCGAAGGATCGGGAGCGCATTTTCCTTTGCCCGCACCTCGTCGAAATCCTCGATCCGATAGCATTCGCTCCGGCTGTCGCAGTAAATGCAGCCGTGGCAGCAGCCCCGATAAAGGTTCATGTTATAGTCGTTCCCGAACCAGGCGGTCGATTTGTTTTTCTGGAGAATGGTCTTTGCGGGGATCGTTTTCAGCGTTCTCGTCTCCTTTTAAAAAAATAACCTCCTTTGGCGTAATGCCAAAAGAGGGCGAAAGATCGCGGTACCACCTCGGTTTATTACTATGATCCGCTGTAACGGGCGGGCCCGTGCGCCGTAGTGGGGAATCCGAAGGAAACCCGTTCCGGCTGCCGCTCCGGGAGGTAATTCGAGAACCGGGCTCCTCCCCGCTCACACCTGCCGCGGGGTCTCTGATACTGATTTTTAATAAAAGTGTAGACAAAAAATCTTCGCAAAACCGCATAAATCAAAGCTTTTGCTTGATTTTTTGTACACTTTTTGATTAAAAATCAGTATGAAAGGAAAAACCGGTTCCTACTGCTTTCCCATCAACGCTTTGTGGATATTGAGGTTATTCTAGCATATTTCGGGGGATTTGTCAAGGGGTTCCTTTCGGAAAAGCTCCTTACGTTCTCTTCCTTGCGTATACCGTATTCATCGCGTGTTTATGGGGAACGCCGCTCGAATTGCAGTCAAATACCACCTCCGAGCAGTCCTCGATATACCAGTCATGGTACATCGTAAACAGCTCGCCGCTTCTCCAGCGATAGCGCACCTCTTTTTCGGGCGGGTCGGGGACGAACGGCTTTTCAACAAACACGTTGATCGCGTGGATCCCGTTCGGGTTGGTGTGAAGCTTGTAATTTTCAATGATTTCCTCGCGCAGCTCGGGCTTCATAAAGTGGAACACGCCGCTGGAAAATAAAATGTCGAAATTCCGATCCAGCCGGAAATCGAGGAGATTCGCCGTGAACGCGTCCACGAAAACGCCCGCCTTTTCCGCGAGCCGCTTGGTTTTTTCCACGCCGATCTCGGTCGCGTCGAACGCGCTTACCCGATAGCCGCAGCGCGCGAGGAAAACGGCGTCCTTCCCCTCGCCGCAGCCGATGTCCAGAACGCTCAGGGAGCGGTCGGGCGGCAGAAGCTCGAGAATTTTCAGGCACATATACGAGGGCTTTACACCCCAGTAATATTCGTCGGTGTTATAGCGGCTCTCGTAATCGTTCACGGGATCAAAGCGGTGGAAGCACCCCATCAGGCGATCCGTGCTGACGTGAAGGAGCTCGGCGATCGAGGGCAGGAGGTACAGATCGGGCGCGGTCTGACCGTTTTCCCACTTACTTACCGCCTGGCAGGAAATGTTCAGCCGTTCGGCAAGCTCCCGCTGTGTCAGGCCGATCTCCTTCCGATACCGCGCGATGTTGGCTCCGAGGATCTTTTTCATGATATTTTTCCTTTCTTTTATACTAATATGCGATTGAAAACCATACAAAAAATCAAGCGAAAGCTTTGATATATGCGGTTTTGCGCAGATTTTTATCTGCGGTTTTCATCGCAGATTCGTATTAGGCAGGCGTGCCGCGTTTTCTTTATCTCTATTATACCTGATTCCGGCGCGGTTTTCAATAACCGCGCGGTTTCATTTCGGCGGAGATTCAACCGAAAAGCCGCCGTGCCACGGAAAAGGGTGGGGCGCACTCCTGCCAAAGTAAAACAAAAACGGCGTACCGCTTTCGATACGCCGTTTGTTCTTTTAAGAAAAGCTTACCGCTTTACGTTGAAAGCCTTCATGCCCGGATAATCCGCGCTGTCACCAAGCTCTTCCTCGATCCGGAGAAGCTGGTTGTACTTCGCAACTCTTTCCGAGCGGCTCGGTGCGCCGGTCTTGATCTGGCAGGTGTTGAGCGCGACCGCGAGATCCGCGATCGTCGTATCCGCCGTTTCACCCGAGCGGTGCGACGAAATCGCCGTATAGCCCGCCTTGTGCGCCATCTTGATCGCTTCGAGGGTCTCGGAAACGGAACCGATCTGGTTCAGCTTGATTAAGATCGAGTTGCCCGCGCCGAGGGAGATTCCCTTGGAGAGTCTTTCGGTGTTCGTTACGAAAAGGTCGTCGCCGACGAGCTGTACCTTTCCGCCGAGCTTCGCGGTCATCTTCTTCCAGCCTTCCCAGTCCTCTTCGTCAAGACCGTCTTCGATCGAGATGATCGGGTACTTGTCAACGAGCGCTTCCCAATGCGCGATCAGCTCGTCCGAGGTAAAGGTCTTGCCGGATTTCGGCTGCTTGTAGAAGCCGACGCCCTTTTCCTTATCCTTCCATTCGGAGGAAGCCGCGTCCATCGCGATCATGAAGTCCTTGCCGGGTTCATAGCCCGCGTCCTTTACCGCCTCGAGGATCGTTTCGATCGTCTCCTCGTCGCTCGAAAGGTTCGGCGCGAAGCCGCCCTCGTCGCCTACCGACGTTGCGAGACCCTTGCCCTTTAAGATCTTCGCGAGGCTGTGGAATACCTCCGCGCACTGACGGAGCGCTTCCTTAAAGCTCGGAGCGCCGACCGGCATGATCATGAATTCCTGCGTATCAACGGTGTTGGTCGCGTGCGCGCCGCCGTTTAAGATGTTCATCATCGGTACGGGGAGCTTAGTGCCCTGAATACCGCCGAGGAAGCGGTAAAGCGGGATCCCGAGCGCGGTCGCCGCCGCTCTCGCCGTCGCGATCGAAACCGCGAGGATCGCGTTCGCGCCGAGCTTGGATTTATCCTTCGTGCCGTCCGCGTCAATCATCGCCTTGTCTACCGCGTAAATATCCGTTGCGTCCATGCCGACGATCGCGTCCGCGATCACGGTATTGATGTTTTCTACCGCCTTTAAAACGCCCTTGCCGCAGTATCTGCCTTTATCGCCGTCGCGAAGCTCAAGCGCCTCGAATTCACCCGTGGAAGCCCCGCTCGGTGCGGTTCCTCTGGCGACGGTACCGTCCGCTAAAGTAACCTCCGCTTCGACGGTCGGATTTCCTCTCGAATCGAGAATTTCTCTGCCGACGACCTGTTCGATCTCCAAATAGTTCATTGTACTGACCCTTCCTTTCCGCGAAGAAATTCCTCCGCGTAATATTCCTTCGGGTTTTTACCGAAAGTTTAAAGAAAGCTTCTTTAAACTGCTGCGTATCGGTAAAAATTGCCATAACCTTATTTTACCACACACAAAGCGGCTTGTCAAGCACTATTTTCTGTCCGGAAAGCGCAAAAAAATTCCGAAAATCCGACCCTTTCTCGGAAAATTACTTGACAATCGCGCCGCTTTATAGTATTATTAAAGTGTATCTTTATGTTTAGAATTATTTTATGGTTTCATTCTATGGTTTTCTTCCCCGCGTTTTCGCGCGGGAGGATTAACTCCTTTAGATCGGGAGGAGACTGTTTTGTATTTCGGTAGTGTAAAATTTTTTAAACATCTGATCGTCGGCGTTCCTCTGCTGATCCTTCTTGTTTCGATCGGGCTGAACATCTTTTTCGGGATCGAGAACGGGAAAAAGGAGGAGGAGAACATCGAGCTTCGGAAGCAGCTGATTCTTTCGGGCGCGGTTGATGTGGGCGATCCGTCGGCGCAGACCCTTTTCGAGTTTTACCGCGACTCGCGGGAAAAGGAAGAGTTCCTGCGGCTGGTGAGCGATTACGATGGCGCGCTTTACGCCTCGTTCGCGAAGGAGGATTCCCTCCCGACGATGAACGAGGGCGGACTGATGGCGGTGCCGAAGGATTCGGGCGGCGCGACCTCCTCGAATACCGGTACCCCGCCGGGGACGACCACTCCGGTTTCGTCCCCGACGACAACGACGACCGCAACAACGAAGCCGGCGGCAACGACAACCCCCGCCGCGACTACCGCGGCGACGACCTCGAAGCCTTTTATTACCACTTCATATAACGGAAACTCCCCCGTTTCGGGAAGCGCCACCTATACGGCGCTTTATCCGGACCTGTACTGCGACACGACGAAAGACATCGTCTATAACGCGGATATGGATTACTTATATTTTACTTTTGACGACGGACCCTCAAAGTATACCGAAAATATCCTGCTGTATCTCGAAAAATACGGGATCAAGGCGACATTTTTCGTCGTCCCCGACGGAAGCGAGGCGAGCAACGCCCGCCTGAAGAAGATCGCGGACGCGGGACATACGATCGGGATCCACTCGGCGACGCATGAATATAAGAAAATTTACGCGAGCGTAGACGCGTACCTCGAGGACTTTAAGATTGCCTATGACCGCGTTTATGAGGCGACGGGCGTAAAGTGTGAGCTGTTCCGGTTCCCGGGCGGAAGCATAAACGATTTTAACGAGAAATGGCGCAAGGAGATCATCGCCGAAATGACGCGGCGCGGATTTATCTATTTCGACTGGAACGTGGACAGCGGGGACGCCGCGGGCGCGACCTGGACGGAGATGTATACCGGCGTACTTAACCAGATCGAGGGAAAGAACCGTGCGGTGATCCTGATGCACGACCACGCGAACGGCTATAATACCGTACTCGTGCTGGAGGATCTGATCAAAGCGATTTTGAACGACGATCGGGGCTTTAAGCTCGATCGGCTTACAAAAAATGTAAAACCGATTCAATTTTAAACAGAGCAAGTCATAACGCACCCTGTCATAAAAAAAGACCTAATCAGAAAGGAACGGTCGGAGAAAATGGGCATTAAGGAAAATTTTTCACAAGCGATCAGAGAGCTTACCGGAGGCGATAAAGAGGAACGGCGGAACGATAAGGCAACCGTAGACGGAATGAGAAGCGCGGTCGACGCCGCGGATACGGGCGAATTTGCCGCGATCAAGGAGCCGCCCGCCGAGCCCGAACGGGACGAATTCGAGGAGATCGAGCGCCGCGCGGCGGAAGCGGCGGAGGCGTATAACCGTCGTCAGGACGAGCTGGACGGGATCCGCCCCAACGATTCTCAGGGCACTGCATTTTCTCAAAATGCCGCGTTTTCTCAAAATGCCGCGTTTTCTCAAAACGCAGGGCAGCCCTCCTTCGGACAGGATCCCTCCGCGGGACAGGCTTCCTTCGCGCAGAATCCCATGGGACAAGCTTCCGCGGGACAGAACGCGGGCTTCGGACAGAATCCCTCTTTCTCGCAGAACGCGGGATCCGGGCAGGACATGAATACCGAGCCGGTTCCCCCCGAGCCGACGCCCGTCTCTTTCTCGACGGCGAATTATCCGCCCGTGGACGAAAACGAGATCACGGTCATTTCGCGGAACACGGTCGTTGACGGAAATATCCGTTCGTTCGCGAACATGAACATCGACGGGAACATCAAGGGGAACGTCGAGACGACGAAGGACATCAACCTGAACGGAAAGGTCGTGGGGAACATCGCCTGCAACAACGCGGCGCTTCGCACCTCTCAGGTTCAGGGAAACATTCAGATGAAGGGGAATGTATTTATGGAGCGGGATACGCTCCTGATCGGGGACATCTCCTCCACATACGCGAACGTGAACGGGAAGATCAAGGGGAATCTCGAGATCACGGGGAAGGCCGAGCTGAAAAGCGACGCGGTCGTATTCGGAGACATCAGCGCCTCGACCATTACCGTAAATGACGGCGCGATCATTCAGGGCTATGTAAGCACGACTTTCTTAAATAAGGAAGAAAGCAAGAGCATTTTCCCCGATACGATCACGATCGGCGAATGATTTTTTACTGCGTACTTCCGCCTCCTGCGTCGGGGCGGAAGTTTGATATTAACGCGTGTAACGCACGGTTGAATTCGGATTTTCTTCCATAAATTTTTGCTTGTCAAGGCGCGGGAACTGTGCTATACTAAGCACGGAATAAGACCCGTTCCATGCGGACGGCTTTGAAACGCGGCTTTCCGCATGAGATCCGCGTTTCCAGAAATTGGCACAAAAATTCTTCCCGCTTTTTTTGCCAAATTGAAACTTTTTTTCTAAAAATGCCTACTACTAATTGTAAGGCAGCAAAGCGAGGTGAACCTCTTTGGGCAGCGGTACGCTTGACGCCTACTTTAATCAAGTTTATAAGGAGACGTTTCCGTCGGTTTCCCGCTATGTCGTAAGCAAATGCGGCAGCGTTCAGGAATCCGAGGATATTCTCCAGAATGTCTTTACCCGCTTTTATCAGCGGATCGCCAAAAAGGGGTTCGAGGATATCGAAAGTCCCGAGGCGTTTCTGATCAACATCGCGAAATTCGAGTGCAAAAATTACTTCGGCTTTGTCCGTAAGCATAGCGGCACTTCTTCTTTCGCGGACTTCAGCGAGGAGCAGATGGTCGCCGTCGAAGCGGAAATGTCCCGCGAACAGGCGAACCTCGAGGACGTTCTCTGTAACTCCATGCTCGCGAAGCAGATCTTCGACGACATCGCGAAGGACGATCCGGTTACGGGAAAGATCTTTTACCTGCACTTTGTCTGCGATCTGAAGCTCGACGAGGTGGCGAAGGAGCTTGGGCTGAGCCTGTCGGGTGTGAAAAACAAGCTCTATCGGACGATCGAGCGCCAGAAGAAGAAATTTAACATATAAACCTATTATCATATAGGGATACATATTACGGCACGGAAGGAGGGTCGGTAATCTTGAATAAAAACGAGTTTTATAAGGAACTGATGACAAGATACGCGCTTGACGAAGAGAAAATTCGCCAGAACGCTTTAAAACAGGCGAAAAAGCCCGCATGGCAGCGGTTCGCGTCGGATTACTGGAAGCCCGCCTTGGGGACGGCGGCCGCGATCGCGGTAACCGCCGCGGCAGTCGGTTATACCTCTTCCTTCCAGTCCGGGCCTCCGGTTGTTGTACCGGAAGATACCGCGCTTTCCGCGTCGCAGCGGCTTTGGGAAGCGGAGCGTAATTATTACAATTTACAGGCGGCCGCGGCGCTTTCGGATATTTACGTGACTTTTTCCGAACCGATCAGCTACGGAGAGCTAGCGGTTGCGCTCTCGACCGTCGCGGATACGGGTGAAGTCATCGTAGACGCGCTTTATACGGAGGATCAGGCGGTTCTCCGCGAGGAAACGCTCCGCGAATACGAAGCGGCGCACGACCGCGACAGGACGGTCATCGGCGCGAAGATCTCGGCCCCCTCGGCGCTTTATCGGGATATTCAGGATCTTTCACAGGTATATCTCGCGGAGCTTGGCTCGGCGGAAATCAATGACGACACCTTTATTCCGCTCCCGGTCGAGGATCCCGACCCGCTCGGCGACGACCTGAACGATACGGAGACTTCGGCTCCGCAGACTTCCGCGCCGGTTACGACCACGCCCTTCTCCTTTGATACCTCTTCGGGGACGACTTCCGATACGAGACCGCCCGAGATTGGCGAATCGGGTTCGGACAGCGCGAGCACGCTCATTCCGCCCGCTGGAACGGCGAATCCCGAACCGATCATTGCGGACAATGAGCCGGAGGATCCCGAGGAAACGGATCCCGAGGTTACCGAGCCGGAATACGACGATCCTGATGAAACCGAAAGAACTTCGGAAACAACAGCGGTAACGCCCGCGAACGAGATCACCTCGGCGGTGACCGATCCGGGACAGTCGCTCCTGACCGAATTTTACGAGCTGAATGTTCCGAATTCGCTCGAGACCTATTTAAGCGGGGATAATGCGGTCGTTCTGACGAAAAGCGCGGCATATCTCTATTCGTTCGGCGGATTCGGCGGATCGCAGTGCTGCGCGGCGATCGAGCTGGGCACTCCCAAGATCGCGTACAGCGATGAGCACACGGTAATTGTTACGGGCTGCAACAGCAGCGACGTGCGCAACATTATTTCCGTGATCGATCTTGACCGTAACGAGGCGAAAACCTACGACGTAAGCACGAATATCGGCGAAGCCGGACTTGGCGGCGTTGTTTACGCCCCGCTTGCGAATAAGTATTATGTTAAATCCGTTTTGAATACGACTTCCTTTGTTTATGAGGTCACGGTATCCAAAGGCGCGGGACTTCAGTTCCATCCGCTTGTGGAAAGCGACGGGCCGGTTTCGGTTGCGGGTGTAAAGGGCGATCTCCTCTACCTCGCAAAGACGGAACAGCTTACGAGCGGCACAAAGCTGTTTTCGTTCAACTGCACGAACGGAAGGCTGGTCGAGCTTGCGGCGTTTGACAAGACGGTAAAGCTGCGGCGCGGCAGAGATCTGGAAAGCTTCGGGCTGATTTCCGAAAACGGAAGCTTTATCTATGACGTGAATCTCGGTATGCTTGTTTCGGGCGCTGTGATCGACGAAAATACCGCGATCCTGACCGACGGCGGAAGAACCTGCTTCCAAAGCGGCGGAACCGTGTATGAGATCGACTCCAACTCGCTCGTGAACCGGGCGGAACGGACGGTCGTTTTCCCGGAGAAAGCGGGAAGCGATTTCGCGGTGAACGAGATCACCCCCGAAAAGGTCGTTGTTGTTCGGAAGAATACGAACTCCTGGACGGAATAAGAAATGCAATAAAGGGAGCCTTGAGAAAGGCTCCCTTTTTTCGGTTGTTTTAATCGTAAACCGCTTCCCGCGGCTTCACTTTTTCATTTGTGATCAGGCTTCTGTCCGCCCTGCCCGCATTGTAACACCAGCCGTGCAGAGTGTAATAATCTCTCGGATCGTCTCCTTTACAGTCGGTCAGAACATACTGCCCGTCAATATTCTGAACAGTGATGTCGTAAAAGCTGTAATTGCTTTCGTCGTTCAGGTATTCGGGGTCGTCCAAGCCAATATCCTCCACTCCGCCGAGCCGGGCGAAATGCCCGATGATTTTTTCGTCGGTGACCTCACACCCCAGATACCATGTTTCAAAGGTGCCGATATAGGCGCCAACGCCTACCGGTTCGATGCGATACAGCCTGCCGTCGATCTCGGACAGCCGCCAATTCCAGGTACAGAGCAGGTCGAGATAGTCCCCGTAAATCTTGTCGGAAAACAGGCTTTTGAAATCGTCGTAGGTTTGGAGCCAATCGGAAAGAACCGGATAGCCGATCCCGTCCCATTCGCCGATCTCATAGACAACGCTTTCCCGGTCGTAGCTCAAATAATCGCACATCAGAATTTGCAGGCTTTCCGCCCGATCCAGCAGGATCTCCTCACAGTTCAGGCTTTTGTCGATGGGGTCGCATTCCTTAACGGTCTGATCCACCAAGAAGAACGGGACCTCTGTTGTGGAAACGGGTTTTGTGTCCGTCGGAGCGGCCGTGGCGGTAAGGCTTGTGATACTGCTTTCGCTCGGGACGGTCGTTTCCGATGCCGTTGTAAGGCTTGTGATACTGCTTTCGCTTGGGGCAGTCGTTTCCGACGGTTGAGAAGCCGTTCCGGAATCCCCGTTACAGGAGCAAAGAAGCAGGCAAAGGCAGGTGCATAAAGAAGCGATTCGATATTTTTTCATAAAAGGCGGCCTCCGATCCGGGTTTGTAAATGGCAAATGCTATCATTAAAGCTCTTTTCGCAGTCATTGTACTATGATTTTGTTTTTTTGTCAAGCGTTTTTCCGACGGTTCTTTTGCGGTTGGGAGAACGGAACAAATCTATTCTCAAAAGATAACCTTCCCCAAAATCTGTTTTCCTTTTCGAAAAGAAACAAAAATTCAAAAAAACCTTCCCTTTTTCGCGAATTTATGCTATAATAATATGTTAGTAATATTCAAGAAAGGAAGTGACGGCATGACGGCTGCGGAAAAACTGGAGTGTGCGAAAAACGGCGACCGCTCCGCTTATGATCTGCTTTGCGCCGATTCGGCGGACAGGCTTTACGCGGCTGCCGTTCTGTCGCTCGGACGTTCCGAGGACGCGCGGGAAGCGGTAAAAAACGCTTTTCGGGACGGGTATGCCCGGATCGCGCAGATGCGGGACGGCGCGCATTTACAGGCGTGGCTTTCCCGCGAGCTTACCAAGCACCTTGTCGCGCGGATCAAGGAATACCGCGCGGAGGGGGTCGAGCCGCGCGGAGAAGGTCGGTTTTCAGAGCTCCCGAGCCTCGATCGGATCGTCTGCGCCATGTCGTATGCCTTCCATTATAATATTCACGAAATTTCGGTCATTACGGGCTTGAAGGACGAAACGGTCGAGCGGAAGCTGATTGATTCGGAGAAAAAGCTCGGCGAGGAGAAGGCGGCGGTTCTTCGGGAGATCGAGGGGATCCGTTTCCCGGAGGAAAAACAGAAAAAGCTTGCCGTTCCCGTCCCTGCGGAGGTCCGACCGAATCGTACGGAGCCGCCCATGCCCGAAAGGGATCTGCCCCCCGAAGAAAAGCCGCTCCCCGAAGACAGACATCTTCTCGAAAAGGAAGCGCCCGACGGGAAATCGGACGAGACGAAGCCCGCAGCGGAAACGGAATCCGCTTCCGGCGGGAAGCCGCTTGACGCGAGGACGTTTATCGGCGTGATAAGCGCGCAGCGGATCAAGGGGAAGGAATTTTTACAGCTGATCGGAAACACCCGGATCAGCAACGACGTTTACCGCGAGATTCAGGAAAATCCGAATCTGACGAAGGGACGGCTGATCGAGCTTCTCGAAAGCTCGCCGCTCACCTCGGAGGATTATTATAAGCTTCTTTCCGCCGTAAAGCGGAGAAACGAGCTTCTCGAATGGAAAGAGAAAAAGGAAGAACAGCGCCGGCAGACGGAACAGGCGGGTCTTTTTACCGTGGAGCGGAAAAAGCCCTCCGCGGCGGAAAAGCCCCTCCCCGCAAAGAAAAACGCGGAAAAGTCCGCGCCTGCACAAAATAAAAAAGAGACCCGTCCCGAAAACACGGGGCCTTTTACCCCGCCCGTCAATACGGCGGTGATCGGGCGGCTTTCGGGCGAGGAAGAGGAAAAGCCCGCGAAAAATAAAAAAGGCGCCCGTCCCGAAAATACGGGAGCCTTTACGCCGCCCGTCAATACGGCGGTGATCGGGCGGCTTTCGGGCGAGGAAGAGGAAAAGCCCGCAAAAAAGAAAAAAGTCGTCCGTCCCGAAAATACGGGAGCCTTTACGCCGCCCGTCAATACGGCGGTACTTGGGCAGCTTTCGGGCGAGGAGGAAAAGCCCGCGCCGCGGAAAAAGCCGGACGCGCCTGCTCCGGAGGTGTTCCGCCCGACGGTTCCCGACCTCGGCGACGACGAGGAAGCCGAAAAGCCTCGCCGCGAAAAATACAAGGGTAAGGAGTTTTTCATTGACGACGACGTCTATTATCGCGGCGTCAATAATGGAAAACTCGCGTTTTGCGCGGTATGCGCGGTGCTTCTGATCGCGGGGAGCTTCGGGATCCGCTTCCTGATGACGGGGACGGTGCTCCCGACCGAGAAGGAGATAATTGACGCGCCCGTGCCGTCATCTCCGACGGTTACGATCGAGTCGGACGCGGACGTGCTCGCCGCGGCGTCGGAAATGAAATCCCGCGTGCAGAAAAACATCCTCCTGCCCTATCGGACGGGCGCACAGCCGTATTCTGAGCCGCTGACCGACGACTTTCGGGCGGCGGGCGATTCGCTTTATTTTTTGCGGCAGGGTGCGCTTCGCGCCGTTTCCCTCTCGCCCGAGGCTCCGCGCGTTTCGGCGGAGCTTCCCCTGAGCGCGGACGGCGGTCTCATCGGCTTTACCGCGCGGGAAGATCGGGTCTACCTCGTTTATGACGAGGAGGGCGCTTCGGTACGGGTCGAGGTGTACGATAAGGCGCTTTCCCCGATCGAAACATATCGGCAGGACGGGCGGTATTCCGCGCTTTGGATCGGCGACGGGATTTTTACCCTCGTTACGTCGGTCACTCCCGCGGGCGGACATACGGTTTTCCCGCGCTATGGGATCGGGGAAACGGAGCAAGCGCTCGGGTATGAGGAGATCCTGCTCGCCGACGGCGCGGTATGCGGCGGATTTTCCGTGATCGGAACGGTGAGCGGCGGGGAACCCCGCGTAAGTGCCGTTCTCGGCGGCTATGATACGTACGCGGTGTTTGACGGGGATCGGATCACGCTCCTTCTCCCCGACTGGAACACGACGCATTTGATCCGGCTCCGGCGGATCGGGACGGGTACCGAGCTTCTCTCGCAGGAAACGGTTCGGGGAGAATGCTACGGCGCGGACTGCCTGAGCGCGGAGGAGAACTGTATTGTTTCGTACAACAGCGCGGAGGGCACGCTTATTGCACAAAAAAAGACCGAGGAGGGCTACGTGCGGCTTGAAGGCTTCGCGGCGGGCGAACGGCTGAGCGGGGTGAGCTATCTCGACGGAATCGCGTATATTGTGACCGAAACGGAGAGTGAGACAAAGCTCTACTGTGTTGATTTTACGGGGGAGGAGCCTATGGCGGCGGAAGCGAACCCGAACGCGGTTTATTATGAAAAGCTTTCGGGCTTCGGCGAAAACCTGATCGGGCTTTCCGCCGAGTCGGACGCGGACGGGAAACGAACCGCGCTCCTGCTCTCGGTTTACGGCTATGACAAGGAGAACGGGCTTTCGGTTCTGCGTTCGGCGCGGATCGGGGTTGATGAAAAAACCGCGCCCGAATACGCGCGCTATCTCTCGGGCGACGCCGAAGAAAACAGCGAGCGGATCGCCGTAAGCGAGGACGGAAAATACGCGGCGGTCTCGTATGTCGCCTTTGACGGGATTTCCGAGATTGAGCGCTTTGTCTGCTTTGCCGATAACGGCTCATTTCTCGAAAAAGCGGCGGAGCTGTCTTTTTATGACATTCAGTCGAAGGATCGGGTTGCCGCGATCCGGGACGGGATCCTTTACGCCGTGACCGATCACATGATCATGACCGTCGATCTCGCCACGGGCGAAAAAACGGAGTTTCGTGCGGTTGAGTGAGAGATTATAAGAGAGAAGTATATGTTTTTGGGGGACCCTGTCCCCCATACCCCCTGCTTCCTTTTGTAGCCAAAAGGAAGCGAAAAGCAATATTGCTTTCTGTCATGTTTTGAAAAAACGAAAATCTGTAATATTCGACGATTTTTCAACGAACTTGTCGAATATTACAGATTTTTCATTTAAGACTCTTGTTTTTACTGTATCGTCCACGGACGGCAGCAGGAACGCGATGTTCAAAAAGAAACAGATCAAAGCGCTTAATTTTTGAACGACGTCGGCAAGCCTCAATTAAACGTCCCGGTAATGACCCACTGCGGAACTACGCCGTTGTGGTACAGCGTCCAGAACAGGCGGAGCAGAAGCCCGATCCCGGCGATCACGATCCCGGCTACCGCAAGTCCGCGGTAGCGCTTTCCGCGCGCAAAGCCGAAGATCGCGGTAAGGAGCGCGAGCGGCTCTAGGATCAGCGAAATCTGGAACAGCCCGACGATCGCCGCGACAAAGCCGAAAATCGTCGAGAGGTCATAGCGCGTAAATTCGGGCTTCGGGGGCGGGAAAATCGGCGGGGTATGTACGACCACGGGCGGCGGAGCGGGTGTGGGAGCGGGAACGGGATCGGGAGCCTGTTCAAGCTCGGCAAAGCCGCAGTTGCAGCAGAATCGGCTGTCGTCCCGATTGGACGCACCGCAGGATTTACAAATTTTCATCAAAAAACCTCGCTTTCAGCATTCAAATTGTTCTAAATAGGCGAACGGCGGCACGCTCCGACAAGTGTGCGAAACAGGAAATCCCGCCGCACGCGCAGTTACTTCCCCCATTCGGAGGACTTCTTCGGAATTGCGAACGGCGGCACGCCGCCGCACTTATTTTTTCGGTCGGCATACACTGATAAAGGGCGGGGGAAAGCGCGGTAACGGTCGGAAAGCCGCAAACGTCGAAGCGCTCACGGGCAGGGGGTCGGACGAACCGTTCTTGAATCGCCGCGCCGGGGGCTCCCCTTTGCCCTTTTCGCGGTGCCTTGCGCCGCTTTGCCGAACCCGGTCTTTTCGGGTTCGGCATTATTTTTTAATCGTATCCGATAGTCGTTTCCTTCAGCGTCTTGTCGAGCGCATCAAGATCCTCTTCGGAAACGGGATTTTCAAAAAGGTAGATCGTGCTCATCCACTCCATTTCGTAAAAAATCGAAATGTCGGACACCCGGTTCGCCTCGAGGTCGATCAGATCGAGTGCGGTAAGCCCCCTAATCGGAGAGAGATCCGAAACGTTGTTTTCCGCGAGATAGAGCCATTCGAGAAGTTCCATTCCCGCGATCGGGGAAAGATCGCTGATCTCGTTTCCGTCGAGGTACAGGTTTTCCATTGCCGTAAGTCCCGCGATCGGCGAAAGGTCGCTGATTTGGTTTTCGCAGGCGCTCAGGGTGTAGAGGTTCACAAGCCCCGACGCAAAGGAAAGATCGTCGATCCCGCAGTTATCCGCCTCCAGGCTCTCGAGGTCGGTCATTTCCGACAAGGGTGAGAAATCGGAGATCGGGTTATTATTGACGACAAGGCGGATCAGGCTCAGAAATTCGGTCAGCGGCGAAAGATCGGCGATTTCGTTCCCGCGTACGCTTAACTCCTCCAGATTCAAAAGTATCGGGAGCGCGGAAAGATCGCTCAGTCCGCAGTTGTCCGCGTGCAGCTCTTCCAGGTACGGAAGCTCCTCCAGAAACGAAAAGTCGGAAATCGGATTCCCGTTTATATAAAGAATGTAAAGGCTTTGAAGTCCGCTGAGTGCGGAAAGATCGGTAAAGCCGTTATCGCTCAGGTCGAGAATGGCAAGGTTCGGAAATTCGGAGAGCTTTGAAAGCTCCTCCGCTTGAAGCGCGCCGGAGGTCAGCCGCAGTTCCGTGCTGTCGATCGGGTAAGACATGCCCCCGATCTCGACCGACGCCTGGTCGGAAACGGCGGAATCGGGCGCACCCGTTCCGTCCGCGGAGGTTTCCGACGGCTCCGCGTCGCAGGCGGACAAAAACAGACTGCATATCAATAAGACAGAAAGTATTTTTTTCTTCATTTTTTGGTCATTCCTTTCTTATGGAGGAAGTTTTGTGCCGAAATCGGGGGCGATCCTTTCTTTTGCCGCGGGACTTCGTTTTCGTTATTATACCCTAAAATAAAAGAAAAGTCAACGAAAAATTTCTGAAAATCCATTATAATGATTTTGATGATATTACCGCAGCGTGCTTATTATATATGGTATACTCCCGATAGTTACAATCTCACCTTTTTTACCAAAAATTCCCTCCCGCCTTTTGCGTCCTCCCCGCGAAGTGTCACCTTCAAGTGTTAAAAATCGCCAAAAGTATTCCGACAACTTGTAAAACTTCAATAAAGTTTTACCCATCGGGTCATTTTTTTTAAAAAAGGGCTTGCAAAACCG
The DNA here is from genome assembly GCA_964456025.1 of uncultured Ruminiclostridium sp. Lineage (GTDB taxonomy): Bacteria > Bacillota > Clostridia > Oscillospirales > Ruminococcaceae > Ruminiclostridium_E. The sequence goes on along the minus strand of CAYVZH010000010.1, from coordinate 46,372 downwards.
TCCGTCTCGGTGTATACTGTAATTACAGCAAAGGAAACCAATCTTCACAAAGTTACATTTCGGTAACGGGTCGATGAAAACGATTTCCTTGCAAATGAACATGGATATAACCTCGAGAGGGTTATACATAAAAAATTTTTACAAGGAGGAAAAAACCAATGATTAAGTTTTTCCAGAAGCTCAAGGCAAAAAAAGGCTTTACACTCGTTGAGTTAATCGTAGTTATTGCGATCATCGGTGTACTTGCCGCAATCCTCGTACCTACGATGTTAGGTTACGTAACGAACTCCCGTGTTACCAGCGCGGACTCCACCGCTGCTTCGTTCGCGAAGGAGATCGACGCGTTCCTTACCGATTGCGATACCAACGGTTATGGCATGAAGAAGGGTGTTGCGTACTCTGATTTCACGTTCACGATTTCTACCACCGGTGGTACTACCACTTGGACCGCTGCCGTTACTAACGATACGACCGCGTTCAACGTAGGTACTCTTTCTTGGGCGGCTTCCGGTACCGGTACGACCACCACGCTGAAGAGCGCGGCCACTAATGTTACCGATTTGATGGCGATCCAGCTGGCGGGCTTATTCCCGGATATCCAGGCGGGTCAGGTTGCTGCGGCGGTTTCCGGCGGTCACGTTATCGCTTGTGCGTACACTGCTGACACGGCAACTCCCTTAGTAATCACCAACCACTTCGACATGACTGCTGCTACTCCCACCACTCCTGCGGTTCTGAACAACAAGGTTCACGTTGCTGGCTGGGACGGCAATACGGCGGGTGTTACCGCTGCGGGCGACATCGTTGGTACTTCTCCGAAGCTCACCATCATCTAATCCGTAAGGCTTAGAAAAACGCTTAAAACCCAAATAACCGAATTTCCCCCGCGGGCGACTGCGGGGGAAATAGGCGGTTATTTATGAAATGCTTGAAGGAGCGTTTCGGAATGAGGAAACGGGTTTTCCTTATTCCGAAGGGTTCGGGAGATAAGGGGGTGTTTATATAGACATGGAAACAATTCAAATCAACGTAGACAAAACCACGAAGGAAGAAGCGACCGAGCTTTTAGAGGCTTTGGGAATGGATATATCTACTGCGGTGAATATATTCTTAAAACAAGTTCTTTTGTACGACGGCATTCCGTTTCCGATCAGAAACTGTTTATATAATGAAGAGATGATCGAAGCAATGAAAGAGGCGAAACAACTAAGCCGCGATCCGAACACAAAAAAGTATGACAGCTATGAAGAAGCCCGCAAGGATTTGGGAATATGAAATATAAGTTGGTCGTTTCCAAAAAATATACGAAAAGTATCGTGCTTGCAAAAAAGCGGGGCATTGATGTTTCCTCAATCGATCCCGTGATCGAAAAGCTATTGAATGGGATTCCGCTTGAACCGAAATACCGGGATCACGCGTTAAAAGGAAAATGGGACGGTTTTAGAGAATGTCATATTCGTCCGGATTGGCTTTTAGTATATCTTATAGAAAACGACATATTAACTTTGACGTTGATTGATACGGGAACACATTCGGATTTGTTTTAAAGAGTAAAAAGGAGAAGCTTCATAATGAATATGCAACAAACCGCGAGACTGATTCTCGGTTTGTGCGTGGCAGGCTGGAGCGATGAAAAGATAAACGATTTTATGCTGTATGTGAAATCAGGTGAGGAGCGATATAAGTCCAAGCCGGATCAGCCGAAGGAAAAGACGGAGGAATTCTGATTCCGACGCCGTAAAATAAACGATCAAGAGGTGCGCTATGAAAAAAATTCAACAGCTGAAAGCGAAAAAAGGCTTTACTTTAGTGGAACTGATCATTGTGATTGCGATCATTGGCGTTCTGATTGCGTTGGCTGTGCCGACGCTGCTGACGAGCGATCGCCCCGCGGCGGGAAAAGGCTATGCGAAGGATTTTTATTACACGGCACAGACCTTCGCGAGCCGGAAACATCTCACGGGTGAAGGAACGCTTTCGGGCGACCATATTGTTGCCTCGGCGGGTGACAGCATCATCTTATATGCCGAGGTCGTGGCGGGCGAAAAGGGTCGGGTTACAAACGCAGATTGCGGGATCGCCGTATCGGGCGGCTCGCAGACGACGCTCGCGGCAATATCCGACGCGAATCAGCGGAGCTTTGTGGAAAGCTTTATGCGTTTGGTGAATGAGCGTCTTACCGAAACGTCGTATGACGGGACGTTTTATGCGGTGATCGACGATCATTACCGCGTATCGGCGGCGTACTGGACAGACGGCAGCTGGTCGGAGGTGGACAGCCAGAACTTTACGGATAACTGCGTTCTCGCGACGGGCGTATATGCCTGCTCTTTCCCGACGCGGCTGTGTATGCCGGCAGGCAGGGTAGAAACGATGTTTGTGGTGAGCTGATAAAGAGGAAACGTATTTGAGTTTCAACAATTTATAAAAATGGGCGCCCATGTTCTGCATGGGCGCTTTATTCTTTCCCGAGGTGTTGCAATTTCGGAAAAAATGTGATATAATAGATAGAAATATCAAACGGGACAGCCCCTTCGTCAAAAATGACAAAAAGTGACCGATACTGCTTCGCTTCCGATGTGTAAACAAAAATTCTGCGCAAAGCCGCATAGTACTGATTTTCGCTTAAAAGTGTACCGAAAAAATCTGTGCAAAACCGCATAAATCCGAGCTTTTGCTTGTTTTTTTCGACGCTTTTTAATTGAAAATAAGTACAAATTTAAGTCTTTGCTTGGATTTTGTGCACATTCGGGTCGTGAAGCAGCATGATACTGATTTTCGCTTAAAAGCGTACCGAAAAAATCTGCGCAAAACCGCACAAATCCAAGTTTTTGCTTGATTTTTTCGACGCTTTTTCAGCGAAAATAAGTATGAAATTTTCACGGAAAGGACGCTTCGTGATACAGCTAAGGGATTTTAAAAACGAATATACGGGTCTCTCGGAGGAAAAGGTCGCCGAGAACCGAAAGCTTTACGGATTTAACAGCGAGACGAAGCTCGACGAGCGCGAAAAGGGTTTTTCGCCGGTGCGGGTCTTTTTCCGCGCGCGTTTTCTGCTCCTGATCGCGGCGGCGGCGCTCTCCTTTGTCTATGCTGATTTTTTGACAGGCGCGGTACTCGCCACGTTATCTGCGCTGTACGCGGTGACCGAGATCATAAAGGGGAAAAAGTGCGACGAATACTTTTTTGAGCTGAAACGCGCTTCCCGCGTGTATTATCACGTGGTGCGGGACGGGGAGCTGTCGGTCGTGCGGCGCGAGCATCTGGTGCCCGACGATATTCTCCTGCTCGAGGCGGGAGAACGCGTTCCCGCCGACGCGCATTTGCTTGAGATTTACGACCTGACCGTCGATGAAAGCGTTTTTACGGGCGATAAGACCCCCGTTCAAAAAATTACGGGTGCGGCAAGCCTTAACGAGGAGCTGAAACGAAGCTGTATTTATAAAGGTACAAAGATCGTGACGGGCCGTCTCGCTGCGCGGGTCACGGGGACGAATGTCGATACCAAGCATTTTAAAACCTTCGGCGCGCCGAAGGAGACGGACGAGTATTTTACCGCACTGGAGCGGGTCGTTCTGCGTGTGAGCCGCATTCTGAGCCTGACGTCATGGGTACTGCTTATTTTCGCGGCACTTTTTCACTTTACCGAGATCGACATTTTCGCCGAAAATCCGATCCTTGAGACGATCTACCACACCTTCTACCCCGCGACCGCGTTCGCCCTCTGCTTTGTGCCGTGTGAGGCGGCTTCGCTGATCCGTATTTATTACATTTACGGGACGCGCGCGATGGCGGCGCAGGGCGCTTCGGTAAAGGAGCTTCGCTGCGTCGAGGACATGAGCGCGGTCACCTGTATCTGCATTGATATGTCCGGGACAGTTACAAATAACCGCCTCGAGCTTGCGGACGTTCTGACCGCGAATGAGGAAATGATGACGAATGTGTCGGTGCTTGCCTGCGCGAAGGGTGAGCAAGCCGATAATGTCGATAAAGCGATCATTCTCGACGCGGCATTCCGCGGCGCGGACGTAAAGGATTTGCAGGAAAACGAGCTTCTGCGGGAATACCCCTTCGATTCGGCGGAAACCGCAATGGGGAATCTCTGGAACGTAAACGGCGCAAGGCTGCTTTGCGTAAAGGGCGCGCCCGAACGGCTCCTTCCGCTCTGCGATGTTCCGACGGACATGCTTTATACGGTGCAGAATAAGATTGTAAGCTTTGAGAAGCAGGGTTATCTTGTCCTCGCGGCGGCGTTTGCGACGCTTGGCGAGGAGGCCGATCCGCCCGAGGCGGTTTCCGATCTTCGGTACAGCTTTATGGGGCTGCTCGCGTTCGAGAATAAGACGCGGGACAATATCCCCTTCGCGGTGCGGAGCTGTTATAAATCGGGAATGCGGGTCGTGATGATGACAGGTGACAGCGCGGAATCGGCTTCCGCGATCGCGGCGAAGGTCGGACTTCGGGACATGAACGTTCTCACGGGGGAACAGCTTCGCGCGGCGGAGGAAAGCGGGATCGCGCCCGATCTGACGGGAGTTGGCCTATTCGCTCGGATTACGCCCGATCAGAAGCCCCTGATCCTGCGGTTCTTACAGGAGCGCGGCGAGGTCGTCGCGGTCTCGGCGGGAAGCGACCCCGACAGCGATCTTCTCGAGCAGGCGGATTTCGGGATCGCTCTTTCGGGGACAAGCACGGGCGCGGCGGGAGAAGCGTCAAAGCTTACCGTTTCGGACGATAATTTCGAGACGGTGGTAGAGCTGTTCCGCTCCGCGCGGCAGACCTACTCGAACGCGAAGCGCTGCGCAGCGGTTCATTTGACGGCGGCGGTCACGCTCGCGGCGTTCGCGGTCGTAAATCTCCTGCTCGGAACGCCGTTTATCCTCTCGCCCATGCTGGTCGGTCTGATCGGGATCGCGGCGGTTCCGGGGATCTCCATGATGTTTCTCGAAAACACCGCGCGGCAGAAGGACGAGCTTTCCTCGTCCCGTTTTACCGCGACGGGAAAGCTTGGAAAGCGGTTTTTCCTTCGCCCGCTCGTGCAGGCATTCGGGCTGACTGCGGCGGAGGTGATCTTTTACCTGATCTCGTCCGGTTACGGCGTGAACAGCGCGGAAACGGTCGCGGCGCTTTCTCCGCAGTCGGCGGCGAATTTCGTCTTTATCCTGATTTTCGGGCTGCTGATCGCGGGCTGGATCAATCTTTCGGAGCATGGCGTGTGGGACGCGGTCCGCTCGGGGCAGTCCTTTGCCGGAATCGCGACGGGAATCGCGGTGCTTGCGGCGCTGCTGGCGGTCTATATCCCGTACCTGAATACCGCGCTCGGACTGGCGGCGGTAAGCCCGTTCATGCCCGTGATCGTTCTGGTCATTACGGCGGTTTCTCAGATCCCCGCCGAGCTGATTAAAAAGAAATAAATTTGAGACAAAAGACATATATTTTTTTTGGGGACGTTGTCCCCAAACCCCTAGTTCCTTTCGTAGCCGAAAGGAACCGAAAGGCAATATCGCTTTTACAAGCCACTAAAAAGGAAAAGTCCGCACGATTCAACAGGTTTGCAGAAAACTTGGATTAAAATTGCAGAATAACAATTTAATTTTATTCTTTATAAAGCAGTGCTGCTTTTCGCTTCCTTTTGGCACAAAAGGAAGCAGGGGGTTCGGGGGACAGCGTCCCCCGGTCATATAATTTTTTCTCTTTTAAATTTATTAAATCTCTCAAAAATAAACAAAAAGGAAAAATCTATGCAAAATTTATTTGCTGTATTTTACGGGCTTGTCTTCGGGATCGCCAATATTATCCCCGGCGTAAGCGGGGGAACCATGCTTGTTGTGTTCGGCTGCTACGATAAGGTCTGCGGCGCACTCACGCTGAATTTAAAAGAAATCAAGAAAAATATCGTTTTTCTCATCTTTTTCGGGATCGGCGCGGTGGTCGGGATTCTCGGCTTTGCGTTCGTGATCTCGTGGCTGTTTGAGAACTGTCCTGTACAGACGAACTTGTTCTTTATGGGGCTGATCCTCGGGAGCGTCCCGCTCATTCTCCGGAACGCGACCGTTTCGGAGAAATTCCGTCCGTCCTGTTTTGCGCCGTTTCTGATCGGGCTTGCGGCGGTGGTCGGGCTTACGCTGCTCCAGAGCGGTTCGGCGCAGGACGGCCTGAAGGTCATGATATCCGGCGGAACGGTGACCGTGACTAATCCGAGCGGCAATCCCGCGGTCGAAAGCTGGTCGATCGAGGCGGAAACGGACTTTTCGGGCATTACCGTCGCGGGCGGGGACTATACGGTCGAATACAAGCCGGGGACGGTCGATAAGATCAAGGGGATCTTCGGGCTTGGCGAAGGCGAGGGCGTTCCGAACACGATCGTGCCGAAAAATCCCACGCTCGCGCCGGGCGAAAGCGCGGTCTTTACGGTCGAGGGCGGAACGCTCGGCGAATTTGAGGCGGTCTCCCGCTACGCGATGAGTACGGGGTTGTTTGTGAAACTCCTGCTCGCGACGTTTGTCGCCGCGATCGCCATGATCATTCCGGGCGTTTCCGGCTCGTTCGTCATGGTGACGCTCGGGACATACGCGCCCGTGATCGGCGCGATCAAGGAGCTTGATGTTCTGACGCTTGTTCCGGTGGCGGTCGGCGCGGTCGGCGGGATCATTCTCGGCGCGCGGCTCGTGACGTTTTTAATGAAGCGCTTCCGTTTGATGACCTTCAGCGTGATCCTCGGCTTAGTGGCAGGGTCGGTTTTCGCGGTATTCCCCGCGGGCTTCGGGCTGAATCTTGCGACGCTCGCAGGTCTGCTTATGTTTGCGGTCGGCGGGACAGTCTCGCTTCTGGTCGGGAAAAAGACGAAGGTGGAATGAGTGTAAAGCGCAGGTCGCTTGATGAATATCTCTTTAATCTTCTTTAAAGAAAGGAAAGGAAAAATGCAAAACGAAACAAAATGCCTACATTCGGGCTATGCGCCCAAAAACGGAGAACCCCGCGTCGTCCCGATCGTCCAGAGCACGACCTACGTTTACGATTCGACCGACGCGGTCGCGCACGTTTTCGACGATCCGACGGCGGGACTGATCTATTCGCGCTTCGCGAATCCGACGACCGACGCGGTTGAAAAGAAAATTGCCGATCTCGAGGGCGGCGCGGCGGCGATGTGCACTTCGAGCGGACAGGCGGCTTCCCTCCTCTCCGTTCTGAATCTCTGCGAGGCGGGCGACAGCTTTGTCGCGTCCTCCTCGATCTACGGCGGGACGGTCAATCTTTTCGCCTTCACCCTGAAAAAAATGGGGATCGAGTGCATTTTCGTGGACGCGGACGCGGACGAGGAGACCCTGCGCAAGGCGGCGAAGCCGACGACAAAGCTTTATTTCGGCGAAACGATCGCGAACCCCGCGCTTACTGTGCTCGATATTGAAAAATGGGCGCGCGCCGCGCACGCGAACGGCGTTCCGCTCATTGTGGACAACACCTTCGCGACACCGATCCTCTGCCGCCCGATGGAATGGGGCGCGGACATCGTCGTTCATTCGACCAGCAAATACATGGACGGACACGCGGTTCAGGTCGGCGGCGTGATCGTGGACAGCGGGAAGTTCGACTGGACGGGCGGGAAGTTCCCCTGCCTGACCGAGCCGGACGAAAGCTATCACGGGATCGTTTATACCCGTGACTACCCCGCCGCGCCGTATCTGACCAAGGCGAGAATGCAGCTTATGCGCGATTTCGGCTGTTACCCCGCCGCAAACAGCTCGTTCCTGCTCAATCTCGGGCTGGAGACGCTCGCCGTCCGTATGCCGCAGTACTGTCGGAACGCGGTCAAAGCCGCCGAGCGCTTCCGGGCTTCGGAAAAGGTCGCGGCGGTGATGTATCCGGGACTTCCGGGGGATAAGTATTACTCTCTGGCGCAGAAATACCTCCCTCTTGGGGCGAGCGGTGTGATCTCCGTTTCGATCAAGGGCGGGCGCGAGAACGCCGTCCGCTTTATGGACAGCCTGAACCTCGCCTCAAACGAGGTTCACGTCGCGGATATCCGCACCTGCGTGCTTCACCCCGCTTCCGCGACGCACCGTCAGCTTTCCGAGGAACAGCTTGCCGCGGCGGGGATCGACGGCGGACTGATCCGCTTTTCCGTCGGGCTGGAGGCGATCGGGGATATTCTGGCGGACATCGACCGCGGTTTAAATGCAATCTAAGTACAAATCAAGAACAATAAACGCAATTGCATGACACTTTTTTGTGCGCTATCTCCTTAATGAAGTCTTGTTTTTTGTGCAATTTGTCAATTGAATCCGGTAGGAACTTTCGTTATAATAAAAGTGGAGCATTTTCGATTGCTCCCATGAAAAAGCATGAAACGAATTTTTGGAGGAAAAATCAATGAAGGTAAGAAATATTCTTTCCGGCGCGCTTGCGCTGGCGGTATCGGCTTCTGCGGCGACGATCTGCGCTTCGGCAGAACCCGTGGAACAGGGTGTATTCATTATCGGTGTTGCGGATAATGACTGGAAGGTTTCCTTCTGGGGAAAAGAAGGCGATCCCGAGGGTCTTACGAGCGCGCTTCAGCAGACCGCCAAGCTCGACGGCAACGGTACATACACTGTTTCGATCGATCTTTCGGCGGGCTACACCGTTGACGGCTGGGTAGACGAGGATACCGGCGATCTGCTCGAGCTTACGACCGGTAACGGCATTGCGGTACTCGGCGTACAGATCTACGGCGAATATCCGACGCTCGGCGTTGATGTTACTTCGCTGAAGGTGGACGGTACGGAGATCGCGATCAGCGGAAACACCTTCACGAACGATGAGGATAACGGAAGAAGAACCAATCTTTACAACCAGTGGGCAAGCTTTGACGCTTCCAAGGAAGATATTGTTACAAAGGATCCGGCGAATGCAAGCGCAGCGGTTATTGATCCGGGCGACATCGGCGAATGGTCGAAGCTTGAGATCACTTTTGACGTATACGGCTTAGACGACGCGGCTCCTGCTGATGCGACTCCTGCGGAAACCGAAGCGGCTCCTGCCGAGACACAGGCTCCCGCTGCGGGCGATGTAGCGGCTGCGACCGACTCGTCGAAGGGCTCTCCCGAAACCGGTATCGCTGACGTAGCGGTGATCGCGGGTCTTGCGATCGTAGCGGGCGGCGCGGTTCTCGTAGCGAAGAAGAGAAAGTAAGCGAAAATGATCGAAATAGCCTCGTATGAGAATACGGGGCTATTTTTTCAATAGGGGGATTTTATACTGATCTCCAAAAAACCACAAGCAAAAGCTTGCCGAAAAGTTTCTTTTGTTCATCTTACGATAAAATTTTAGGAGGGCTGACTATGTCGGTTTTGGTATTTGATTTCGGGGCGTCGTCCGCGCGGGCAATGATCGCAGAGCTGAAAGACGATCGCATTGATCTGACGGAGGTACACCGCTTTGCGAACACGCCGATCACGGTGGACGGAACGCTCCTCTATTGGGACATCGACGCGCTGTTCGCCGAGGTAAAGATCGCTCTCGAAAAGGCGGAGCCGTACGGCTACGGCGCGGTCTCGATCGACACCTGGGGGGTCGATTTCGCAATTCTGGACGAGGCGGGGAATTTTGTTGAAAAGCCCGCTCATTACCGCGACCGCCGGACGGCGGCGGTCTACGACGAGGTCAACGCGCTGTTCGGCGGAGCGGAAAAGCTGTACCAAAAAACGGGGATCCAGCCCGAATGGTTCAACACGATCTACCAGCTTTACGCCCTCAAAAAAGCCCGTCCCGAAAGCCTTTCGGGGAATGTCCGCTTCTTGATGATGCCCGACCTGATCGCGCATTTCCTGACGGGGGAGTTTCACAACGAGATCGCCGAAGCGTCCACCACTTCCCTGCTGAACCCAGCGGAGCAAAGCTGGGACAGGGAGATTCTCGACACGCTCGGGATCTCCTCCGAAATTTTTTGTCCGCTCCTTCGGACGGGCGGGCGGTACGGCTTTTTAAAGCCCGGATTTACACGGCGGAAAATGGCGATCCCCGTGATCGCCGTCCCGAGCCACGATACCGCCGCCGCCGTCGCGGCAGTCCCCGCGGAGGAGGACGAGTTCATTTTTATCAGTACGGGCACATGGGCATTGTTCGGGACGGAGCTTTCCCGCCCGGTCATCAGTGGGGAGGCGTTTCGCGCGGGGCTTACGAACGAGCGCGGACACGGGGAAACCGTGACGCTGCTGAAAAATATCATGGGAATGTGGCTTTTGCAGGAATGCCGCCGCGACCTTGCCGAAAAAGGAACGCCGATGAGCTTCGCGGAAATGGAATCGCTTGCGGCAGGCACGCATGAGGGCGGAAAAATCGACCCGAACGACGAAAGCTTCGCCGCGCCGGGAGAAATGCTTCAAAAAATTACCGAGCACCTGAAAAAAACCGGACAGCCCGTTCCGACAGAGACGGCGGGACTGCTCCGCGCGGTGTATGACGGGCTTGCGGCGGCGTTTGCGCAAACGCTCACCGATCTCGAAGGGATCACCGACCGCCGCTATGAGAAGCTGTATCTGTTCGGCGGCGGATCGAAGGACGCGCTGCTTTGCCAATTGACCGCGAATAAGACGGGGAGAATTGTCGTTGCGGGGCCGAGCGAGGCGACCGCGATCGGGAACGCGCTCTGCGCCTTTGTCGGGGCGGGAGAGCTGAAAAGCGTCGCGGAGGGACGGGCGCTGGTGCGGCGGTCGGCGGGAACGAAGCTTTATCGTCCGAATAAATAAAATCGGCGGGAAGCCTGTACAAAAAAACATAGGGAGAACTAAATGACAAAAGAGGTTTACGAGAAGATCGAGCAGTTTATGCTCTCCTGCATGAAGGACAGCGCGCACGACCGCGAGCACGTTTACCGCGTGCTGAATAATGCGCTTCGGATCGCGCGGGAGGAGGAAGGGGTCGATTACGACGTGCTGATCTGCGCCTGCCTGCTCCACGACATCGGACGGGAGGAGCAATACCGCGATCCTTCGCTCTGCCACGCCCGCGTCGGCGCGGAAAAGGCGGAGCGGTTCCTGACGGAAAGCGGCTTCGGCGCGGATTTTGCCCGAAAAGTGGCGCGCTGTATCCTGACCCACCGCTATCGGAGCGGGAACGAGCCGCAAACGGCCGAGGAAAAGATCCTGTTCGACGCGGATAAGCTCGACGCCGCGGGCGCGATGGGGATCGCCCGCACGCTGATGTATAAAGGGATCGTTTCCGAGCCGTTGTATACGCTGAACGCGGACGGGACTGTCTGCGACGGGAGCGGAAGCGGCGGGAACGAGCTTCGGACGACCTCTTTTTTCCGCGAATATAAATGGAAGCTTGAAAAAATTTATGACAGGTTTTATACGAAAAAGGGCGCGGAGCTTGCCGCGCTTCGGAAAAAGGCTGCTAAGGATTTTTACGACAGCCTGCTTGGCGAGGTGAAATTTTCCTGCGAGGCAATTGACGCAATCGGGGAATCGGAACGGCGTAAAGAAATTGAAGACAACGGAAAGGAAGGGTCACGTCCATGAAAAACAAATATCGCGAAGAGATCGTCCGTCATTTACTGGAGGCGAAAAAAGAGGGAATGAGCGAGGGGTCGCTGCTTTCGGCGATGAAGATCTCGAAAAAGGATAAAAAGCGCGTACTGGGCGTTTTGTCCGCGCTTGAGCGCGACGGAACGGTCGCCCGCGCGAAGGGGACGCTCCGCCTGAAGGGACTGAAGCGTTATTTTACGGGGACGGTCGTTCGCGTTGCCGCCTCGCACGGCTTTATCCGCAACGAAAAAACGGGCGAGGATCTGTTCGTGCGCGGGCGGGATCTTCTCGGCGCGATCCCGGGAGACACGGTTCTCGCGCGCGTGACGAATACCCGCGACGAGACCCACGCCTCGGACAGCGCGGCGGTCGTCCTGATCGAGCAGGAGACAGACGGCGTTCTGACGGGGACGGTCGCGGACGTGAACGGGACGCTTCGGCTCCGCCCCGACAGCTTTTCCGCCGAGCCGCTTCGGATCGTGAAGCGAAACGGGAACGAGCTTCATAACGGGGATAAGGTAAAATTTACCGTTCACGAGCGTGCCGAGCATCACGGCGACATCACGGCAGACATCGAATCGGTGTACGGAAGCTCCGATTTTGCGCGGGTTTCGGTGGACGCGTATCTGGAGGAAAAGGCGGTCTCGCTCGCGTTTCCCGATGAAGCGGTCGGCGAAGCGGAAAAGATCGAGGCGAACGGGATCAAGGCGAAGGAAATTGCCGCGCGTGAGGATCTTCGCGAGCTTCCGATCTTTACCATTGACGGCGCGGATACGAAGGATATTGACGACGCGATCCATATCGCGCGGACGAAAACGGGCTATGCCCTCGGCGTACACATCGCGGACGTATCATATTATGTCAAAAAAGGAAGCCCGCTCGACGAAGAGGCGTTCCGCCGCGGGACAAGCATTTATATCGCCGACCGCGTGATCCCCATGCTCCCGAAGCAGCTTTCCAACGGGATCTGCTCGCTCAACCCGAATACCGAGCGGCTCGCATTCTCCTGCTTAATGGAGCTGAGCAAAAGCGGGGAGATCGTCTCCTTCCGCTTTGTGAAAAGCGTGATCCGCTCGCGGGTACAGGGCGTTTACAGCGAGGTGAACCGGCTCATCGACGGGACGGCGGACGAGGCGATCCGCCAAAAATATGCCGAGGTAAGCGGTGCGATCCCGATTTTCTGCGAGCTGACCGAAATTTTAAAGAATAACAGGATCGGGCGCGGCGCGCCGGAGATCAATTCCCGCGAAAGCAAGATCATCTGCAACCCGGATGGCGTTTGCGTGGACATCAAGGAGCGCACGCGCGGCTTTTCCGAGGAAATGATCGAGGAATTTATGCTCTGCGCGAATAACTGCGCGGCGAAGCTTGCCATGGAGAAGGGCTTCCCGTTCGTTTACCGCGTCCACGAAGCGCCCGACGGGGATAAGCTTTTACAGCTTCAGCAGACGCTCGTCAATCTCGGCGAGGATCCGAAAGGGATCTCCGAAAAAAGCACCGCCGCCGATCTCGCGGGACTTCTCCGGCGGACGGCGGAAAGCCCGCGCGCGCAGGTGATCGGGAACCTCGTCCTGCGCACCATGATGAAGGCGAAGTACAGCGAGGAGCCGCTCGGGCATTTCGGGCTTGTGATGAAGGAATACAGCCACTTCACCTCCCCGATCCGCCGCTATGCCGATCTTTCGATCCACCGCATTTTAAGTGACGTGGTTTCGGGCGCGCCGATCGAGAAGGTACAGCGGAAATATAAGAAATTCGCGCACGAAGCCGCCTATCGGGCAAGCATGACCGAGCTGGTCGCGGTCTCGGCGGAGCGTGACTGCGATAAATTTTATATGGCGGAATATATGCGCGGACACGTCGGCGAGGAATACGAGGGATTCATTTCGGGCGTGATCGCGAGCGGGTTTTTCGTCGAGCTGGAAAATACGGTCGAGGGGAAGGTCGATACCCTCTCGCTCCCCGCGGGGGCATATGAGCTTCGCGGCGGGGTCATGCTTGCGGAAACGCTCTCGAATACCGTCTACACGGTCGGCGATCGGGTGCGTGTAAAGTGCGTGAGGGCGGACGTTTCGGCGGGGCAGATCGACTTTATTTTGGTGCAGGCGGTGAAGTCCGCCGACGCGGAATAACGGAAAAACCCGCGAGGTTCGGCGGGCGTTCCGTTTTTGGCGGAACGTCCGCACCGCGCGGGTTTTGGAAATTTGCACTTATATGAAAGGAGCTTGCCGTGAAACGATTTCCTGTGCTTCTGACTGCCATAGCCATGCTTTTTTCCGTTGCCGCCTGCGGCAGCAATGACAGCACGGAACAAACAACCACGATCGACACCTCTTCGTCAATATCGGCGGACGAGCAGCCTGTCACAACGACCGCGGCGGCGGAAACTTCTCCGTCAACATCGGCGGACGAACCGCCTGTCACAACGACCACCGCGGCGGACACCATGGCGGAACCCTCCGAAGAAACGGATTTCTCGGCGCTTGAACTGATCGGTTATCAAATTGACGACGGGGAAATTTGCGTCGATATGGATCAATGGCAGGAATCCGATGATTTTGACCTTTTCAGAGAATATTTTTTCGGGACATGGGACGGTGAAGCTATTTTCGGAGGAAGCTTTCCTCTGTTTATTATAGACGATTCGGAAAAAGCGTTTCTGATGAATGACGCGAATTGGCGGTTCACCGGGTTTTACAGAGTCAGCGAAAACGTGCTTGCTTTCAAGATAAGCGGGCAGGCCGGAGCAGAGCTTTTTTGGCTGGATATCAACGATCCCGATCAAATGTATGCGGAATGGCTGGTGGGGAGTACGAACGGGCTGTTATATGCGGGTGATCGTAAAAACCACGAAACCCCCGTTCTTACAAAAACCGACGCTCCGCCGAACGAGCCCGAAGAGAATTTCCTAAGCATTTATAAGCTTTATGAAATGTCGCGGGATTACGGCATTGACCTTGAACTGCTGATCGATATTGAGCGTGAATCCAATATTGAGTATGAAGGCGAGGAAATCACAATACCGCTTCGCCATGATGACTGGTATCAATTTTATCCCGTGTATCTTGTTTCCGAATCGCCCGACAGGCTGGAATTCAAAACACAGGTCGGCAATCTTATTTTTGAAAACTCGGAGATCGGCGCGCGGTATACGATCGAAAAGATCGGCGGCGAATGGGTGCGGACGGTCGAATTTGACGATGAAGCAGGATCGCGGTAATACGCCGCGTTCCCTGTCGGGAAGACAGCGGCGCTTATTTCCGATCCGTACAGATGATCAGCTCGCTTTTCATTCCGTTCAGCTCGATCACATTGTCCGCATCGGGCGTACAGAAGGGCTCGGCGGACTTTCCGTTTCTCTCGTAAGAAATGCTGGTGCCGACCCCTTTGACAAGCGCGGTAAAGGCGGCGTCCTCTGGCACGGAGATTCTTGAGGTCGCCGAAAGCTGGTTGACCTCCACCGCGCCGCTGAGGGTGCGGCATTCGATATTCATATCCAGATTGCAGTTTATTTCGACCGTACCGACCACGCCGTCTAAAATCAGGTGCCCGATCTTTGCGTCCAGCTCAATGCTCTCGCATTCCAGCGAACCGATCTCAACGGTTTCGGCGTTGACCGCCGCCTCGATCTTTCCGAGGTAGGGGCTCGGCAGGCTGACAAAAATCGTGACAGCCTCCTTTGCCGCCGCTTCCGTCACGTCGTTTTTGCGGATCACGTCCACATCGATCCGATTCCGTACGTCGTCGATCTTGACCTTAAAGTCATTCTGAACGGTGGACAGGGTATTCGAGGCAAGACGCACACGGAGCTTTTCTCCGTCATATCCCCGGATCACAAGCCGGCTTGCGCCGCCGAACTTCATATCATAGCGCTTCGGCTCGTCAATGTCATATTCCGTAATGCTCTCGAACAGGAAATCCGCCTGCTCCTTTTGTGTTTTTTCATTGGAAAGAAGCTCGTCGATCGACACGTCAAACAGCGCGGAGATCGCCATGATATTTTCAATGTCCGGGATCCCCGTTCCCGTTTCCCATTTTGTGACCGCCTGTCTCGACACGCCGATCTTTTCGGCCAATTGCTCCTGTGAGATTCCCGCATGCTTGCGGATATTTTTTAATTTTTCTGCAAATGTCATATTTGCCACCTTTCCTTTCTTAAAGGAGGACTTCGCTTCCCGCGGGAAGTGTGCGCCTTCTTCCTTTGATGGCTTCATTATAGCAAACCGAGCCTTACTTTACAAGAAAGCAGCCGTGGCATTTCGGAGAATTTTGCTGCTTTGCGTGGCATTTTTCGATTTTGCGCGGCAGATCCGCCTTTTCGTTTTTCCCAAAGGTGCAGGGGGCGGCGTTTCATTCGTCAATCTCCGCAAAGGCAATATACACCCCGCGCCCGTCGTTAAACTCAGAGAGGTCCGGACAGAGATACGGCACATAGAGGTAGAGGTATTTGTCGTCCATATAGTACCAATGGTATTCGTCGCTGTCGTAGCCGTCGTAACCAAAGGATATATACAGTCGTTTTCCAACCCATTTTTCGGCTGTTGCGGGAGAAGTTACTCTGAGGGCGATCGTATTGTCTGTTATGTCATAATGCTCTCTGTCAAGGCGAAGAATAAAATCGTGCAGTCTTGTGTTGATCCCGCAGTAAAGTCCGTTTTCCCTTATGGTGAGCACGTTCTCCTCGGCGTGGTCGTCATATTTGTATCTTCCGCGGTAAACCGTCGTGTTCTCGGAAAAATCCGCGGGGGCAAAGAAAAAATCCTGCTCCGAGGTAATGTGTGAGGTAATGTCGTTGTCCGAGATCGCGGTAAACGCGTCAATCTCGTAAAACGACGGCCGCTGCACGACGATCTCGTCGGTCAGCTCGTGTCTGTCGATGCTTCCCGCCGCGATCAGCTCCATATAATCATCGTATCTTTTCGGGGGATACCGCAGAGCGCTGTTCGGGTTATATTCCAGCAGCATATCGGGCAGGTCTGCCTCCGGGTCGTAAACATATGCGTAAACGCGGATCTCTCCCCCCGTTGAGCGATAGATCCGTTCAAGCGTTTCATAAAGCAGCGCGGGCGTTTCCGCTCTCTTTTCGTGAAATCCCCGCCCTTCAAGCGTGACGATGAGCTTGGGATTCGTTAAGCCGAGAAATTCCGAAATATCGCTGTCAAAATAACGGCTGTTGAAATCGTTGTAATTCATGGAGGAGGCTCTTACGCCGAAGTCGAACGATACGGTACATTCCGTAACCTCGGAGTATATCTCGTTTCCGGAGAGGTATTTTTCGGTGAAGGCGGCGACGATCTCGCCGTACTGTCGGTTGTCGGTGATCTGATCCTCGGCGACTAGCGCGTCAAAGCCGTTAAAGTGAACGACCGCGCCGAGGAGTCTCCCCCTGTCAAACAGAAAGCCGCCCGAATACACCGGATCGGCGGACAGAATAAAGGGGCTGTCGCCGTATTTTTCCTTGATATAGGCAGCGGCCTTGCTTCGGGCAGAAATCGTTTCAATCGGCTCCGCGGGCTGATTGGTTACCGAGCAGTAAAAAGCGGTTATCGTTGCTATGATCGCGATTCCGATCGCCGATAACGTGACGATGAGTATTTTTTTCCTTTTTGTCATAAGACCGCCCTCTCTTTTCTTGTGCTGCGCCGAATTCATTATAACAGGATTTATTCTATTTGTCAAGCTAATAACATCTTTCCCGCAAAAGGGAGTGGACGCGGAAAACCCGCCCCCTGCCAAAATCAGGGAAATTTTTCAAAACTATTGTAATTTACCCCCGAAATATGGTATAATGAATTTTAGAATGAATTTTTCAGAGGAATTTATTGCTCTCCTAAGTAAATCTTGAAGAATTTTGCGCAGAGCCTTTGTTGAAAGACAAGGAATAAAACCGTAGGAATATGCGCATATTTCAAGGTTTTATGACGCAGTATTTCGGCAAAGGGGCAAGCAAAAAATTCAGGATTTACTTAGGTGAGCAATATGGAAGAACAGATCATTTACGGGCGGAACGCCGTGACCGAAGCGCTCCGCGCGGGGAAAGCGGCCGACACCGTCTATCTCTTAAAGGGCGCGAAGCTCGGCGGGATCGCCGCGCTCGCGAAGGAAAACGGCGCGGTCGTGAAGGATACGGGCGAGGAAAAGCTCCGTACCCTTACGGGGACGGAAAAGCACGGCGGCGTGGCGGCGGTCCTATGCGCCGCGGAATATGTCGAGCCGGAGGAGCTGTTCCGGATCGCCGAGGAGCGCGGCGAACCTCCGTTCCTGATCCTCGCCGACGAAATACAGGATCCCCATAACCTCGGCGCGATCCTCCGCACCGCCGAAGCGGCGGGCGCGCACGGCGTCATTATCCCGAAGCGGCGGAGCGCGGGACTGACGGCGGCGGTATTCAAGACTTCCGCCGGCGCGGCAAGCTGGATCAGGGTCGCGCGGGTCGCGAACCTCACCGATACGATCAAAATGCTGAAAAAGCGCGGGGTCTGGGTCTACGGCGCGGAGGCGGACGGAACGCCCTTTTACGAAGCGGAGCTGAGCGGCCCGATCGCGCTCGTGATCGGCTCGGAGGGGAACGGGCTCGGGCGGCTCGTCCGGGAAAGCTGTGACGCGATCCTCTCCATTGATATGTACGGGAGGATCAACTCCCTGAACGCTTCGGTCAGCGCCGGGATCTTGATGTACGAGATCGTACGCCACAGAAGAAAGCAAAGCCCTTGCGGGTAAGGAAAGGTCGGTAATATGCCGGAATTTGACTTAGACGATATTCTCGCCGAGCTGGAAGAAAAGCAGAAAAACACCGCGGGCGGTCCGCCGAAAAAAAGCACGGGCAACACGCGGACTTTAAGCGTAGACGAGATTTTAAGCGAGGCGGGGATCCTCCCGCCGCGTGACAAAATAAAAAAAGCAGAGCCGAAAGACCGCGCGAAGTCTCAAAAGGAAAAGGAGCGCGCCGATCTTGCCGAGAAAAAGCGGCTCGAAGCCGCCGCGGAGCAGAAGCGCATCGAGGAAGAGCGGAAACGCATGGCGGAAGAGGAGCGCAAGCGCGAGGAAGCGCGGCGCCTGAAGCAAGAACAGGCGGAACGCGAAAAACGCGAGCAGCGGCAGAAATTCCTCGAGGAACAGGAGCGCGCGCGGCGGGAGCTGATCGCCGAGAAGGAGCGCCGCGCCGAAACGAAGCGCCGCCGTGAGGAAGAGCTTGAAGCCGAGCGGAAGCGCCTCGAGGAAGAAGCGCGGCAGCGCAAGGAGGAGGAAGCGGCAAAGATTGCCGCGTCCGACGAGGAGGAGCGCGCGGCGCTTGAAAAGGAAGCGGCGGAAAAGCAGAAGCAGGAGGAGGAATCCGAGCGGCAGTTCGCGACGAAGAACATCGTATTTGAGGAGGTTCCGATCGAGCTTCCGAAGATCGAGGAGCCGGCGGAGAAAAAGCCCGCCCCGCCGACGACGGCGGAACTCGAGCTGGAGCGTTCGATCCGGGATCGGAAGGTGCGGGAGAACGCGCAGAAGCTTCTCGAGCGGGAAAGCGTAATGGAGGATCCCGACGATTTTCTCGCGGCGATCAATCCCTACGACGACGGGGTGCGTGATCTTTCACAGATCATTGACACGATCCCGGCACAGCAGCTTTCGGGAGATACCGTCGGGGTCGCGGGGACGGATCTGAAGCGGATCGCGCGGGAAAACGCGAAAGCTTCGGATCAGTCCGTCACCCAGATCATCAGCGGGGAAACCGTAATCATGCCGGGGACGGCGCTTCGCGAGCGGCCCTCGGTCGACCTCGAAAAAACCTTTGTCTTAAAGGATTCGGTCTTTGAAAAAAGCACGGTCGAGTTGGGCGGGGCAGTTCGTCCCGACCCGATCGTCGAATCCATCAATAAAACGATCGAGCGGAAACGGCTCGACGACCGTCAGACTCAGTCTCCCGTTTCGGTCACGGCGCAGCTTGAACAGGTGCAGCCGACGACCGCGCCCGTCGGATTTGACCCGTCCCTCGCGGCAATGCCGCAGACGGGCGAGATCCCGACCGAAAACCCCGTGATCTCGGAGCAGAAAATGAAATACCTTTCGTCGAAGCGAAAGCGGAAAATTTCCGATTTCGTCCTTGAGGACATCGGCGACGACGATTCCGACGATTACGATTTCGACGACGACACGGAGCCGGAGGAAGAGGACGAGAACAGCGAGCAGATCCGCTATGACCTGGAGGAAACGCAGAAAAGCCTCCGGACGCGGTTTATCCTACTCCTGATCCTCTCGGTGATCGTTTGCGGCGTGACGGTCGCGCAGGAGCTTGGCGCGACGCTCGTCTTTAACCTTTTCGGTACCGAGATCGACTTTCTCGATAAGCGGTATAACACCGACGGATTTATTTATTTCAACCTGATCGGCGGCGTGCTCGGGATTCTCCTTTGCGCGGCGGCGGTTCGGAGCGGGATCGTAAAGCTTTTCAAGAAAAAAGCGGACTGCGACAGCCTTTGCGCGGTCGCCTCGACGGTCTCCCTGCTGGCGGGCGTTCTGAACCTCGTCAATACCGATTATCTCCAGCGAAGCCGCGCCTATCTTATGATCCCCGCCGCATTGCTCGGCTTGCTCTTTAACACCTTGGGAAAGCTTGAAATGATCTCCCGCGCGCGGAAAAATTTCCGGTTTACCTGCGCGGAGGGGAGCCGGTATTACGCCGAGCTCTGTGAAGATGAAACGGCGGTCGGCGCGTTTACAAAGGGCGTGGTGAGCGAGCTTCCCGTCCTGGCGGTCATGCGGAAGACCGAGTACTTAACCGATTTCCTGAAAAAAAGCTACGGCGAGGATAAGGCGGATCGGATCTCCCGTGTGCTGGTGTTCCTCTCGCTGGTGCTTGGGGTGATCACCTCGCTGCTCGTATTCCTGATCCCGAACGCGGACGAAGGAATGCAGAACAACATTTATTGGACAGTTACGGTATTGAACGCCTTTTTGTGCATTTTCTCCCCCCTCTCGATCATGCTGATCGTAAACCGCCCGCTGAGCCGCGCGACAAAGTCGCTTTTAAAAAGCGGGAGCACCATTCTCGGCTATGGGACGGCGGAGGAATTCAGTCACACGAACGCGGTCATGACGGACGTTTCGTCCATCTTCCCCGCTTCGAGCGTGGAATGTACGAACCTGAAGCCCTGCCGCCTGCAAAATTCCGTCAATAACATCTCGCTCGATCAGGCGATCATTCTCGCCGCGAGCCTTTCGATCAAGACCGGCTCGATCTTCTCCCGCCTGTTTTTCGAGATGATCGGCGGGAAGGAGGAGCTTCTCGAGGAGATCGAGGGCTGCGTCTGTGAGGACAATATGGGCGTGCTCGGCTGGTACGGAAATAAGCGGCTCATCATGGGGAACCGCGAACAAATGAAGCACCACGGGATCAAGGTCCCCGAGCTGAGCGCGATCGCGAAATACTGCCGGAACGGCTCGGACGCGGTTTATCTCGCGGTCGGCGGCGAGCTTACGATCATCTTCTTTATCCGCCTGACGGCGAACGAGTCGATCCGCGCGAGCCTTCGAGAGCTTACGGGACAGGGCGTTTCGCTCGTGCTGAAATCGGTCGATTCGATCATTACGGTCGGAAAGATCGCCGACCTGTTCGATCTTGAGCCGGAATCCATCAAGATCATCGGAAGCAATCTCCACGAGCACTTTAACGAGTGCACCCGGTATACCTCGAGCGGCTGCGGCGCGTTTTCCGGAAACGGGAGCTTCGGCGGCTTCGCGCGGGCGATCTGCGCGGCGAAAAAGCTGATCCGTGACGTAAATCTTTCCCAGACGGTCATGCTTGCGGGGGTATTCCTCGCCGCGGTACTCGGCGTGATCTTCGCGATTTCGACGAAAACGCTTGTCTTTTCCCCGACGGTCATCATGGCGTATCAGCTTTTCTGGATTCTGCCCGTGCTGTTGGTGCAGAGCTTCCGAAAGTATTGATTTGAATTGCAATAGTGAAACCCCCGAAGCTTGTGCTTCGGGGGTTGTTTTCTAATTTCATTCCGTCCAATATATGACGGTTTTTATCATTCAATTTTTTCCGGAACAATATTCGTTTTCCGACCGCTGTCTATGTCAATCCAGTATCTTTGGATAATATCAGGTCTATCCACAGGACTGTACTCGTGAATAACTTCATTTTCAAGTATGCCGCCGCACTTTTGTATCACTCTGGCAGATCGGGAATTTGCCTTGTTGCAGCATACAAGAACTCTTTTATATCCAAAACTTTCTGCTTCTTTGAGTACAAGCGACAGCATAAGAGCGGCGTACCCCTTTCCACGCTCCGAGGGTCGAACGCTATATCCGATTTGACCGTTATATTTTAGCAAAAAACCGGAGAGTTCATGTCTGAGGTCAATCATTCCGATAAGCAGACCGTCAGAGACACGAATGCCGAGATATGTCGTTGACGGTGTCCAGCCAAAGCGCATAAATCGTCCTTCAAAATCAAGCCAATCATCATAATTGGACGTATTATTCAGCCCGGAACACCCGTAAAAGCCCTCTCGGTTTCTTTGCATTTCCTCGCGAAATGCCATTACTTGCGCCTCGTGCTCCTTTGCGGGAATTGTCAAAATCAGATCGTTCATGCTATCACTGCCCGATTATACTTTCAAACAATCGTCGTTCCAAACTTGCGCTTCTATATAACGGTACTGATGATCAGCATTCGTCAAAAAATCCTCCGGCGTGCCGTCATAATCAGATATTGCCTTTAAAAGCATATCTTTGGTAAGCATCGTAAATTCACCGTTTATTTTGAGTGTAGTCATGCTGTCTCCATAGGTAAAGCTGATATAATCTGAATCAATACGGTTCAATGGTATTGTTGTGACGATTCCGCGGTCAAACCAGCCGTTCAGAAAATCACTTCCCTGCAGCACAAACGAAAGCGGGTGCTCCTGTAAAGGCTTCCCTCCGAGCTTTATAAAGCGGTCGTATAACAGCCTGTCCGTTTTCAGGCGTTCGGGATAATAATTTTCAAAATCGGCAAATCTGTAAAACGCGGTAGTTTCCTTGTTTTGTACTGCCATTTCACGCGCGAGCGCAAAGGCTTCCTTTTTCGGCAGACGCATAATATTCAGCAGCGGAGTACAGCTATGGTGGCAGTAATTCACGATTTGCAGATCATCAACAGTCATAGACAGCCCCTTTGTGCTTAAAAATCTTTGGAAGGAGATAACGAAAAAAGGAAAAACCGCGCAGGCTTCCGTGCGGTTTTTTACCGCTCCCCGATTGTTCTTCGGGGGTTACTTCTTAATCGTTACCGATTCCACATCGTCATGCGTAGTGCGGTTCTCGGCGATCGAGCTTCTGAGGATCCGGATCCGGGTACGGTCGCCGCCCGTCTCGATCAGGACGGTATCGTCCTTTACGCTCAGAACCCGTCCGATAATGCCGCCCGTCGTCACGACCTCGTCCGCGACCTGTAAATTATCGAGCATTTCCTTCATCTTCTTCGCCCGCTTTTTCTCGGGACGGATCAGCAGGAAATAAAAAACTACCAGCATCAGCACAAGCGGGATAAAGGTCATCAGCATGGAGGTGCCGCTTGCCGCCGCGGTCGAATCCTCTGCGGTTGCCGCTAAAAATGTCATTGCTTCGGTCATGTCTTGTTCCTTTCTTTTGCGCCTGTCGGGCGCGTATGTTCTTCGGTTTTTGTGATTTTGTCTGTTTCGGACGTGTCCTCCGTTTCGGTCAGTTCCCGGATCCGTTCGATCGGGAACGGCGGTTCGCAAAGGGGCTTCAGCGCGATGCTCATCAGCTTTACCGGGCTGTCGTCCGCCGCGATCCGGTTCGAGACGATCCTTCCGCAGCGCTTGCAGCGGTGCAGAATCGCCCATTCGCCGCCTTTCCTTACCCACACCGTGATCGGCTCCATCAGCCCGCCGCAGTCGGAAGCGCGGTCGCCGGGAAGCTCGTCGAGATGAAGGCTGTACAGACAGTTCGGACAGTGGTTGCGGTGTCCGCTTCCCGCCCCCTCGGGCGTTACGGGATAACCGCAGTTTTTACAGGAAAAGGGCAGATTCAGCCGCCTGTTTCCGTAATCATTTTGATTTTTCATGTTTCCTCCTGAAATGAAGCGGTTTTTTCTTCATTCTTCGGGAGGAACGCGGGATTAACCGGCGCAGTCCTCCCGCACCGCCGCAATCGCATTTTTCATCATGAATCATTACTCCTTTCTTCGGGTTTTATTTTTAGGGCAGGCGTGCCGCCCGAAAAATCTCTGGATATGAGATCGTCTTGGAACTTGTCTTCATAAGAGGATTGTGCGGATTTTCGGAGAAAAATTGTTGCAGACGCGGAAAATTTTTGCGGGAATCCTTTCGGATTTCAAGGAAATTTGACAAAGTCTGCGGCAATTTTTCCGAAAAGATGTGCAATTCTCTTGTGAAGACATGTTCTTAGTATACTATATTTTCCGGAAAAAATCAAGCGGTTTTTCTGTTTCTCCGGTGACAGCTTGTCGAAAGATCTCGGAATATTTCCGAAAATTAAATTTATGCGATAATATAGCTCCGATCCGTCAGAAGCTTCTGGATCGAGGAAAGCTCCGCCGCCGAGAAGCCGCCGCTTTCGATCACGGGAATGACCGTGACCGCGCCGGTTTTTAAGCGGATCCGCGCGAGAAGATCCTCGATCAGCCCCGCCGCGTCGGCGGGATAGCCTTCGGAGGTCGGGAAGCTTTCGCGGCGGATCCGTACCGCGATACTTGCGTTTTCACGGCTGGTAAAGCTTCGCTCGCGCAGAAGCTCCGCCGTCCGTCCGTAATTTTCCGCTAAAACGTCCTCCGCAAGCATTTCGACGGGAACATTCTCGGGGACGAGCGCGGCGAGAAGGGCGCTTCGGCTCTCCTCAAAATATTTTTCCGCGATATATCTGCGGTCATACGGCTGAAAATCGGGGAAAGCGAGGTCTTTCAGGAGAACCGTGATCCCCGCGTCGTTCAGCTCGCCGACGATCGCGTTCAGATACTCCGCGGCCGCCTTGCTTTCGGGGTTGACGTGGCGAATGGGCATATCGCCGCTGTAATCGAGCCAGGAAACGTTCTCGCCCACGATCTTATAGCTCAGATCGGGGTTCGCGCGGCAGCCCGCGTCGTCCGAGAGTACGGAAACGGCGGCGATCGGCGTCAGTCCCGCGTTCAGGACGGTTTCGGAAATTTCCGCGGCGGTAAGCGGCGAGAGGATCAGCTCCTCGCTCATCGCGGCGGCGGTCGGCGAAGCGTAATGCAGGCAGCCGCCTTCGTCCTTCAGCTCGAAAAGCACGGTGTTGTAGCCGTCGTTTTTCGCCCGCACCGCGAACGCCGAGAGAGACGAGGAGTTTAAAAGCGCGGTGCTCGGGGCGGTGATCGCTTTGGTTTTTTCTTCCGCCGCAGGCTTCGTTTCCTCCGTTTCGGCTGCGTCCGGCGCGTCGGTTCCGTCCGGCTCGGTCTCCGCGGGGGTCGTGGACGTCACGGGCGGCGTCCATTCCGGCTGTTCCCTTTCAGCGGCTTTCTCAAGGAATTCGAGAAGCGGCTTCCCGAGACAGTAGCCGAGAAAAACCGCCGCGCAGACCCCGATAATGAGCAGCACGGTACCGAACGCCTTCTGCGCCGGCGTTTTCTTTCGCTTGTAGAGATTGGTCTTGCTGCGCTTGATCTTCCGTCCGTAGCGCCTGCGGTTTTTCATGGGATTCACCTTCTTTTTGTGGGAAATAAGAGAGATAATAAGAGAAAAATTATTTTATTGTGGGGACGCCGTCCCCACACCCCTGCCTCCTTTCGGCGGCGAAAGGAAGCGAAAGCTTGTTTATTTTTGCCGCTTTGACCGACCAAAGCGGCGGAAAGTCGCCTCTCGTCGCTTCTCCTCAACTCTTTTTTCATCTTTTAAACTTGCGGGACGAAAAAAGCGGTCAGAGTAAGCGCCGAGAGGAGTTATAATAAACCCGGGGAAGAAAATCCGTACAGCGGCAATTTCCTGTTATTTTTTACCGATCTCTGCCGGAACCGAATACCTCCGTCGCTCTTGATTGACTGCAAGGGGGGTGTTCTGTGTCTTTGTGCAGTACAATTGAGGACTGCACAGTTCAAACTTGATTGTACAATGGGGGAAGCTTGGAGAAATTAAGATAGGATTTAAAAAGAAACGAGCCTTGTTCTTTTCTCTTACCTTTCTTCTTTGTACAAACGGGTTGAGAACAGCGCAGAGGGCAAGCAGGAGGCTTGCAGGCAAAAGCCCAAGGCGCCGCACGGACGCGGCGCAAGCAAAGCTTTTGCCGAGGTGAACTTTCGGTTCCTTTGGTCAGCCAAAGGAACAAAAAATGCACAAACCTTATTTAAAACGAAGAAGCATAGAGAAAGGGAACGAAAATACCCTGCAAAAAAGTTTTCGTTTCGCAAAAGGAAGTTGACTATTTCACGACCTAAATGTGTACAAAAATTCAAACAAAATCTTGGATAAATGGATTTTGTGCAGAATTTTTGTCTACACATTGGAAGTGAAATAGTATTGGTCACCTCGCCGCCGTCGAATACCCCGTAAACGCGTACAGTGCGAGGGAAAGGATCCCGACATAGACCGTCATGATCGGAAATCCGCGGAACGCCGCGGGCACAAGCGGCGAGTAAAGGCGGTCGCGCGCGATATAGAGAAGATACGCCGCGACGAGAAAGCCGACCCCCGTCCCGAAGCCGTAGCCGAGATAGGAGGGGAGATCGCCGCCGAGCTGTCCGCCCAGAAAGAGCGCGCCGATGACCGAGCAGTTGAAAACCGAAAGATGAACGTATTTTTTGAGCGAGCGGAAGAGACGGGGGAAAAACCACCAGATCACCACGAGCGTCAGGATATAGACCATGCTTACGACCGTTATATATAGAATCGGCATAACGGCGGCGTAATATTCCCACCCGCTCAGAAGCCTGTCAAGCCCGCAGACGATCGCGGAGGAGATCGTCGTGACATAGGTGATCGCGAAGAAGAAGCCGGGGAGGTGTTCCTTTTTCCGCGAGGCGTATAAAAGGACGTTGACGCCGAGAGCGCGCTCCAGAACCGAGTTCTGGACAAAGACCGCGAGGAGCGCGGCGGATACGAAGCTTAAAAATACGTTCATTTGTCCTCGCCCTCCCTTTCGCTGTTTTCCGCTTGTTCTTCCGTTTCTTCTTGCGGTGCAGGGTTCTCCCCTTCCGAGTCCGCCGCTGCCTCAAGCTCTGCCGCCCCCGCGACGATCGCGGCAAATTCTTCTACAACGGAGCTGTTATCCTTAAATTCCACCTCAAGCAGGTTCGCGGGCGGACGTTTTTTCTTTTTTCCGGAGTGATAGATCCTGATCTTCTCGGGCTTATCCGCGTCCGTCTTCCGCCCCGTAAGTCCTCCGGCGAGGAATTCGCCCATATCCTCGGCGTATTCCGCGAGGGATTCCTCGCCGTCCTCCGGTTCGGGCGCGAGAAGCTGCGCCTTCCGGTGATTGTAGATTCCCCGGAAAAGCCCCGCGAGGATTCCCACAAAAAGGAATCCGCCGAAGGTCGTTTCAAGCGCCGGGATCGTAAACGGGAGCGGGAGATAGTTCCCCCCGAGCGTCCCCGCCGAAAGAATTTCCCGAAGTGCGCCGACGAGGATACACGCCCCGTCGAAGCCGAGGATAAACACCGCCGTATCGAGGATCATATCGGGAATCGGCTCGCCGTAAAAGCGTGTCTCGGTCTTGGAGAGGATCAGTCCGTTCGTGACAAGGATCGGGAGATAAACGCCCGCCGAGCCGACGACCGCCTTTCCGAACAGGGCGAGCGTAAAAAAGTAAACGGGGATATAAAACGCCGAAGCCGCGAACGAATACAGGATCACGCGCAGGGTATAGGCGATCTTCCGCGGAACGGCGCGGCAGACCGTGATCGTTAAGAACGAAACGAGCGAAAAAACCAGGCAGACCGCGAGGCTTTTCGGGAGCGTCGTCGTACAGGCGATCACGGGAGCGGTCAGAAGCCCGCTCATGAAAACGATATTCTGTTTAAAAAGCCCGTCCTTCAGGCTGATTTTCTTTTCCATTGGTTCTATCCTTTACTTTCGTTCGCCGTTTTTCCTGCTTTTCCGCACACTCAGCTCTTTTTTCAGCCGGATTCTGCATAAGCTGACCAGACGCGCCAGGGGGTTCGATTTTCTGCGCTTAATTTTCGTAACTTTCCCGTCGATGGGCGGCATATTATAGTTTGTCGGTGGAACAATAATTTCCATCGTATCGGAAAGGTGCTTTCGGGCGGAATCGTCTCCCGCCGTTTCGCGGAGCTTTTCGTACCGCCCCATGTTCCGGAGCAGATAGGCGGCAGCGTTTTTAAGCTTCAGAAGTGCAGAGGCACAGAGCGTATCGAGATTCAGCGAAAGCGCGTTCGCGATCAGGAGCACGAACAGGAACGAGCCTTCGACCTTTCCGAAATGGCGGAACAGACAGCCGAGCACCCCGATCAGGATCCCGTAAGGGATCTTCGCGGCGGCGGTTTTCGGGAGCGTCTGCGGGTCGCTCGCGAGGAAGATAAAGCCGAAAAGGAGATACCCGCCGGTAAGCTCAAGCAGGACGGTGTCCCCGATACTGTTATAAATCGGGAACAGCGCGGTCAGCGCGCAGTAAGAGCCAAGCCCCGAAACCGTCACAAGAAGCGACGCCGAGCGCCGCGCGATCAGGCACACGCCGCAGACCGCGAGAACAAGGAACTGCGTCGTACCGAGCGGCCCGACGTAATTCCCGATCAGAAGATCGCGGAATGAAACGGTAGGCGCCGTTCCGATCTTCATGAGATAGCTTTCGATTCCGGACACAAGCGCGGTCGTATCCGCCCCCGCGAAAACATCGGGGCGGACGCCGTTCGCAGGATAGAGCAGCATTTCCTGCGGGAAGCAGATAATGAGAAAGGCAATCGCGGCGGCGGTCGGGTTAAAGATGTAATTATCCTTTCCGCCGAAAATATGCTTGATCCCCATCGCGAGACACGCGCCGCAGACGACGATCCCATAGCCTACCGAAGCGGGCATCATCAGCGCGATGCAAAGCCCCGACGCGAAGGTCGAAAGATCCTTCGGGTTATAGGTCTTTTTCGTCATGCGGCAGAAGAGAAGGTCGGAAAGCATACAGACGAGGACGGAAACCGCGGCGATCACAAGCGCGCGCGCCCCGCTTCTCCAGATCCCGAGCCCGAGCAGGGGGAGCAGGCAGAGAAGTTGATCCGCGTAGACGGATTTCTGCTTTCTCGTCCGCTTCGGTGCGATAACGGGCGCATGAGTATTGCTGTCGAACTTGTCGAGCAGCTCGTTTTTCGATTCGGACATAATTATGATCACTCCATTCCTATGGAGGAAGTTTGCGCCGAGAGGATTTGCCGAGGCACAAACGACGGGTTTGAAAAATCGCAGATTTTTCAAACTATTTTCCTTTGTTTTTATGATAGCTTTCCCCGTTCTCCGGTTTTCCGGAGACGGGAAGAGGAGGTTTTTATGAGGTACGATTCACTGAGCCGGAACACGGTAAAAATCACGCTTTCGGAAGAAGAGCTTCGGGAATATTCCCTCTGCGCCGAAACGCTCTGCGCGAGGACGGCCGAAACAAAGCGGGGACTTGCGCGCCTGTTAAAGCGCATGAAGCTTTTTTCGGGCTATAAGGCGGAGCGGCTCTTTCTCGAGGCGTTCCCCCGCGCGGACGGCGGCTGTATCCTGTATGTGTCGAGCCTCGGGGCGAATATCGGAGAGACCGTCCCCGGAAGGGAGATCAGCGAAGCGCCCGATACGCGGTACGAGGTCATGGGACGGGTAGAGAGCTTTTCGCTTCTGGTGCGCCTTTGCGCAGGGCTCTGTCGCTTTTGCGGGAATGCCGAAACAAGGGTCTACGCCTATGAGGACGGAAGCTACCGCCTGATCCTTTCGGGGGATCGGCGCGAGACCGAGGCGGCGAAGCACCTGATCGGCGAATACGGAGAAACCGTTACCGACGACCTCGGGATCCGCGCGGCGGCGGAACGGGGCCGGCTGATCTGCGGGGAAAGCGCCGCGGAAAAGATCGGGGGGCTGTTTTAGAGCTTGTTGACACTATCCGCGGAGCCGATCCGCCGCCGCGCGAAGGGAATCCGCGCGGAACAGATACGTTCCCGCGACGAGGAGGTTCGCGCCCGCCTCCCGCACGAGGGGGGCGGTTCTCTCGTTGATCCCGCCGTCCACCTCGATGTCGAGCTCTTTCCCGAGGCGGTCTGCCTCCTCCCGGATCGCTTGGATCTTCCCGAGCATTTCGGGGAGAAAGCCCTGTCCGCCGTAGCCCGGCTCGACCGTCATGACCAGCACGAGATCGAGCCGGGTCAGATAGGGGAAGACCGCTTCGGCGGGGGTATTCGGCTTGAGGGCGGCTCCCGCGCGGATCCCGCGGGAACGGATCATTTCGATCAGCTCGGCGGGTTCTCCCTCGCTTTCGAGGTGAAAAGTAATGATCTTCGAGCCCGCCGCCGCGAAAAGCGGGATCTGCCGCGCGGGGTGTTGTACCATTAAATGGGTATCGATCGCGACGGGGCAGCTTTTCCCGATACAAGCCTGCACGGCGCTCCCGTAGGTGATATTTTCGACGAATTCGCCGTCCATGACGTCGAAATGCAGGTATTCGATCCCGCTTTCGGCGATCCGCTCCGCCGTTTTTCCGAGCGCGGAAAGGTCGGAATTCAGCACGGAAGCGGCAATTTTAACAGAAGACATGAAAATGCTCCTTTAGTAAGTATGGCATACATCTTAATAATACATGAAAAAAGAGGGTACGTCAAGAGCTTTCGGGCTTTTTTGGCGGCGCGGCGGTTAAAATCGGCGGATTCCACAGAAATGGGGAGAATTTGCTTTTCATTTATTGCAGAAGAAAGGCCCCGAAGTCTTACGGACTTCGGGGGCAATTTCTTATATTATGGAAGATTTTGGTTTAGGCGGCATACGGATCGACAAGCTCGGACGAAACGGGCAGAATGGGGACGGGTTCATAACCGTCGTCTCCCAGCCAGCAGTCCTCTCCGTCGATCTCGACGATCTCCACCTCGCAATAATGCGTGCCTACGCCCGGGGGATTTAAGTCCCGATTTTTCTCCAACAGATAATCAAAGGTATAGCCGACTGCCGTACAGATACGAACCTTTCCGATATAGTCATACCAAGGGTCTCTGATCGCTCTGAAGCATACCCCGTTATCGAAAAAATAATTGATCGTTGACGGGTCTGAAATATAAAAATCCAAATCGTACATTTCCGCATTCGGAAGCTCCGCTTCGGGGTCTTCCGACAGGGTCGTTTCTCCGTTTTTTGTTACATAAACGGCGATCAGATTTTTTCCGATCTTTTCGTTTTTCGCGTTTGTTTTCCCGACGCAGACAACGGTCGCCATATCCGCGAATCGCAGGTTTTCCTCGCTCGTAAGAATGAACCTTCCCGTTTTTCCGATAAAGACCTCCCCGCCGTTTTCAACAGTAAATTCCGCCTTTTTCCCGATCGAAAGAGTCCCGTCCGAGATCACCGCGCCCGAAGGGGAAACGGAAAGATTCCCATCCGTGATCCGAAGCTTTCCGCCTTTATGGATATAGACCGTTCCGTCGATCCGGGCGCCGCGCTTTAAGACTAAGGTCACATTTTTCGGAACGATCAGCGATTCGTTTCTGCCGACCGCGACCGTCTGATCCTTTACCGTGGCGGTCTTCAAAACAGCGGTTGTCAGAATTCCATGCCAATAAGCCGTTTCTACCGAATTACAGATATGCCAGCTTCGGATCATCTCGTCCTCCGCGTACTCCGCGCTTGCGAAAACGGTGAAAACAGAAAAACATAAAAATGCCGAGAGGAGCAGGGGAATCATTTTTTTCATAAGATCGTCCTTTCCGATCGGGAAAATGCCCGAATTGCTGCTGAAAAATTGTTCACGGGGTCTTGTCTGCGGTTTTCATTGCGAGTATCAATCCAGCTTTTCGACGTCCGAACAGATATGATACCAATAATTTTCCCCTCCAATATAATCCGCGTCGATACACGCGTATCTAGGCTCGCCGTTTTCGGGGACAAGCTCGTAGCAATAATCGGCGCCTCTGCTGTTGCTGTATTGTTTAGAAGCATTCGGCTTTCCGATCCGCGCGGCTAAATCGTCGAGATCATCGTATTTTTCCAGATAGCTCTTCATTTGCTCGACCGTGATCGAGCGGTCGGGCGTCGGGGTAAACAGATATCCCCTCCTGTTGATCAGACGCGCGGTCACCTCGCTTTCGTTCTTGATCTCACAGGCGACAAATTCGTCCTTGCCGTAATCGCGGTCAAGCGCGTATGCCTCGAGATTTTCGATACAGAAAAACGTCACGCCGACGTCGTCGGGAGACTCCGGATTTCTGAAACAGATCTCAAGCCCCATATAATACCATTCCCCGTCGAGAAAACAGGTGTACGAGGTGCTTGCCGTTTCTACCTGCCACCCCGTGGTCATACCGTACCCGCCGTCCAGCTCGCAAAGAGACAGCCCGTTCGGATAGGACTCAAAAAAAGCGTCGATCGCTTCCCGGAAATTCCCTTTCTTTTGAAGCCGCGGCGTAAACATTCGTTCAAACGAATCGCGGTCGCCCGCGTCGGCGGCGGTCAGAAGCCCGTTGATCGCTTCCCACTTCGCCTTCGTATCCGAAACGTATCCGCCCTTTCGCCAACCCTCGGTGACGTTCCGGAAATCCGAACCTCCAAAGCGACCGGAGAAAAGGGAAACGACGAGACTGATTACAAGGCAAATCGCCGTACCGATCGGCGCGAGCAGACAAACCGCGCCCGAAACGATGCAGACGACCGGCGATTTTTTCCCCGCGTTTTTCGGTTTTCTCTTCCGGACGATCCCGACGATCAAAAGGATCAAACCGACGAGGAATAAAAAGCCGAGGAACAGCACGAGCAATACGATTCCCGCAAAGACCAAAGATCCGAATGCCATAGGAAGCTCCTTTCCAGAACGGTTCTTTTCGTTGGTATCAATATAACACGAAAAGCGCTGTTTTGTCAAATTTCTCCTTATTTCACAAGAACGCCCGAAGCGGCAGTCCTGCCCCAAAAATAAAAACGAAATTTTTTAAAAAAAATATTGCAAAATTCGGAAGAATGTGGTAAAATAGTAAAGTAAGAAAACAGCGCTCTCCCGACAACGGCGCCGGAGGGCGAAGAAAAAAGGCAGACCGTTAAGAAATTGAATGGAGGACTATTCCCATGGCAATCAAGAATCAGTATTTAGCCGAGCTTCTCGAAACCGTGAAGAAAAGAAACGCGGGAGAGCCGGAATTTATCCAGGCGGTGACCGAGGTTCTCGAGACCCTCGAACCCGTTGCGGAAAAGCGCCCCGACCTCGTAGAAGCGGGCGTTTTTGAAAGAATCGTTGAGCCGGAGCGTCAGGTTATCTTTCGCGTTCCGTGGGTGGACGACAGCGGGAAGGTCCGCGTAAACCGCGGCTTCCGCATTCAGTTCAATTCCGCGATCGGCCCGTATAAGGGCGGGATCCGTCTTCACCCCTCGGTTTATATCGGGATCATCAAGTTTCTCGGCTTTGAGCAGATTTTCAAGAACAGCCTTACGACCCTCCCGATGGGCGGCGCGAAGGGCGGCTCGGACTTTGACCCGAAGGGTAAGAGCGACGGAGAGGTTATGCGCTTCTGCCAGAGCTTTATGACCGAGCTTTACCGCCATATCGGCGCGGACTGCGACGTTCCCGCGGGGGACATCGGTACCGGCGGACGCGAGATCGGCTATATGTTCGGACAGTATAAGAGACTTCAGAACGAGTTCCACGGTGTTCTCACCGGAAAAGGTCTGACCTACGGCGGTTCGCTCGCGCGTACCGAGGCAACGGGCTACGGACTTTGCTATTTCACCGACGAAATGTTAAAGGCGAACGGAAAGAGCTTTAAGGATCAGACGGTCGTGATCTCCGGCTCCGGAAATGTTGCGATCTATGCGACGCAGAAGGCGACCGCGCTCGGCGCGAAGGTTGTCGCACTCTCCGATTCGTCCGGCTATATCCATGATCCCGACGGGATTGAGCTTGCGCTCGTTCAGCAGATCAAGGAGGTTGAGCGCGGCAGAATCAAGGAATACGCGGCGAGAACTTCCCATAAGAACGTGACCTATACCGAGGGCTGCAAGGGGATCTGGACGATTCCGTGCGATATTGCGCTCCCCTGCGCGACCCAGAACGAGATCGACGGCGAAAGCGCGGCGATCCTCGCGAAAAACGGCTGCTACGCAGTTGCCGAAGGCGCGAATATGCCTTCCACGCCCGAAGCGATCGAGGTTTACTTCAAGAACAATATGCTCTACGGTCCCGCAAAGGCGGCGAACGCGGGCGGCGTAGCGACCTCGGGTCTCGAAATGTCGCAGAACTCGATCCGCATGAGCTGGACGTTCGAGGAGGTTGACGCAAAGCTGAAGGGCATTATGCAGTCGATCTTCAAGTCCTGCGACGACGCGTCGAAGGAATTCGGCATGCCCGGGAACTATATGGCGGGCGCGAACATCGCGGGCTTTTTAAAGGTTGCCGAAGCGATGAAGGCGCAGGGCTGCGTATAATTCACGTATCATTCAAGAAAACGGCGTTTACGGCGGGAACCGGTGTTCCCGCCGTAAAGCTTATCAAAAATCAGTATCATACATATAATAGGTGGAACGGTCATGGGAACACTCATCAACACGGCGGCGGTCATTGCGGGCGCACTGCTCGGAATGCTGCTCAAAAAGGGGATCAAGCCGCGCTTTCGCGAAATTCTGATGTCGGCGCTCGGCGTTTCGACGATGTTTATCGGGGCTTCGGGGACGATCAGCGGATTTTCGGCGGAGGAAAACGCGACCCTGCTCCTGATCTTCTCGCTCGTCCTCGGCGCGCTCGCGGGAGAGGCGCTTCGGATCGAGGATCGGCTCGACGCGCTCGGCGAATGGATCAAGCGGAAGACCAAGCGCGAAAACGACAGCACTTTTGTCGAGGGCTTTGTGACAAGCTCGCTTGTGATCTGCGTCGGAGCGATGGCAGTACTCGGCGCGCTGGAAGACGGGCTTCGGGGGGATTATTCGATCCTCGCGGCGAAGGCGATCCTCGACCTTGTGATCGTGATGGTGTTCGCCTCGACGCTCGGACTGGGGGTCTTGTTTTCCGCCGCCCCGCTGTTTGTGTATCAGGGGGCTCTGACCCTGTTCGCGAAGCTGCTTGAGCCGCTGATGAGCGAGCGGCTGATCGCGAATCTCTCGTTCGTCGGCTCGTCGCTGATCTTCTGCGTCGGCGTGAACCTCGCGTTCGGGAAAAAGTTTAAAACGGGGAACCTGCTGCCCGCGCTGCTTGTTCCGGTGCTTTATGAGTTGATTTTTTAATTGCAGGACTGCGGTTTTCGCAGAACTGCACCCAAAGGAAAGAAAGGAATGGTCATAAATATGAATTTTTTATTGCTTCTTGCCGAGGAAACGGAGCTCCTCACCATTCCCGAGCCGGCGGAAAGCCTGAGCCGTTTTGAGCAGTTCCTCGAAAATATCTGGAACCGCTTTGTTTCAAGCGTCCCGACCATTCTGATCGCGGTCGTGATCCTGATCATCGGGATTATTGCCTCGCGCATTACGGTAAAGCTGATGGGAAAGGCGATGGATCGCTCCCGGCTCGACCTTACGGTGAACCGGTTTATCCGCTCGGCGGTGAAGATCGCTTTGTACGTGCTTGTGGTTACCGTCGCGCTGACCGTTCTCGGCGTGCCGATGACCTCGATCATTACCGTGATCGGTACGGCGGGCGTGGCGATCGGTCTCGCGCTTCAGAACAGTCTTTCCAATCTCGCGGGCGGCTTTTTGATCCTGTTCGCGAAGCCGTTTCGCGTCGGGAATTATATCCGCGT
Organism: uncultured Ruminiclostridium sp.; assembly: GCA_964456025.1. Classification (GTDB taxonomy): domain Bacteria; phylum Bacillota; class Clostridia; order Oscillospirales; family Ruminococcaceae; genus Ruminiclostridium_E. The sequence goes on along the minus strand of CAYVZH010000010.1, from coordinate 11,002 downwards.
CGGCGGGGACGAGGGAACGGTCGAGGGGATCAGTATCCTGTACACAAAGCTTTTAACGCCCGATAATAAGGCGATTTTTATCCCGAACGGGATCGCCGCAAGCGCGGTCGTCGTGAATTATTCCGAGCTTCCGACCCGAAGGGTCGATCTCGAGTTCGGGATCTCCTACGACGAGGATCATACGCGCGCGATCCGGGCGATCGAAACCGCGATCGAGGGCGACGCGGCAATCCTCCGCGAGGAAGGGAAAATGCCCTTTATCCGCATGAGCAGCTGTAAGGAGAGCTGCGTGGCGGTGACCGTCCGTCTGTGGGTAAAAACCGAGGATTACTGGGACGTTTATTTCAATACGCTCGAGCGCGTCCGCCGCGAATTTATCAAGGAGGGGATCGAGATCCCGTACAACCAGCTCGACGTTCACGTAAAGCAATAAATGCCCCTTCTGCAAGTTTTACTTTTGCTTCATTCATTTTTTGTGGCATTTTTCCAAAAAAACGGGGTTCGGGGGCGTTCATTTCTCCTAAATTGCTCTTGACAAAAAAATGCAAATACTATATTCTTAAAACAGGAGATTTTTCGGAGAAATAATTTCAACGAAAAAGTCCACCATAAATAGGGCGAAAAAGCTCGATTTTTCATGTGTAAACAGCAAAGAAAGAAAGGAAGATCAGAATGAAAACATTACTGAAAAAGCTCGGCGCGGGTCTTTGCGCCATGGCGATGTTGACGGCATTCGCGGGCTGCTCCGACGAAGGCTCGAACGGCGGCTCTTCGGCAGGCGGCAATACCCTGAAGATCGGCGGAATCGGACCGATCACCGGCGGCGCTGCGGTTTATGGGCAGGCGGTTAAGAACGCGGCGGAGATCGCGGTCGAGGAGATCAACGCGGCGGGCGGCATTAACGGCATGACCGTTGAATTCAAGTATGAGGACGACGTTCACGATCCCGAAAAGTCGGTAAACGCATACAATAACTTAAAGGACTGGGGAATGCAGATCCTGATGGGAACCGTTACCTCCTCGCCCTGCCAGGCGGTCGTTGAGGAAACGCACAAGGACAATATGTTCCAGCTCACGCCTTCCGGCTCCGCGGTAGAATGCGTAAAGTACAGTAACGCGTTCCGCGTATGCTTCTCCGACCCGAACCAGGGCGTCGGCGCGGCGGACTATATCGGCATGAACGCTCTCGCGAACAAGGTAGCGGTCATCTACAACAGCTCGGATATTTACTCCACCGGTATTTATGAGAAGTTCGCGGAAGAGGCGGCGGATCAGCCGTTTGAGATCGTTTCGGCGGAAGCCTTTACCGACGACTCCAAGACCGACTTCTCGGTACAGATCCAGAAGGCGAAGGACAGCGGCGCGGATCTCGTATTCCTCCCGATCTATTATCAGGAAGCTTCCCTGATCCTGTCCCAGTCCAAGACGCTGGGTCTTGACGCAAAGTTCTTCGGTGTAGACGGTATGGACGGAATTCTTTCGCTCGACAACTTCGACGTGACCCTGACCGAGGGCGTTATGCTCCTTACCCCGTTCGCGGCGGACGCGACCGACGATAAGACCGTTGCGTTTGTAAAGAAGTATGTTGAGAAATTCGGCGAAACCCCGAACCAGTTCGCGGCGGACGCGTATGACGCGATGTATATCATCAAGGCGGCTGCGGAAAAAGCGGGCGTTACCGCGGATATGAGTACCGCGGATATGTGCTCGAAGATCTCCGAGGCGATGACGCAGATCACCTTTAACGGTCTGACCGGCGACAACACCACCTGGGACGCGGACGGCGAGCCTTCTAAGGCGCCGAAGGCGGTCGTGATCGAGATCGCTCCCGACGCGGAGGGCAAAATGACCGGCTCTTACAAGGCGATGCAGTAATTTCCGATTTTTCTACCGAACAGTCAACCGCCGATACGGATTTCGCGTCGGCGGTTTGCGCGGTTAAGGCGAACGCTTAAAATTTGCCTTAATCAGCGGTATATCCGCGGGAGCGCTTTGAGCCGCTTTTCACCGCGGGTATACCGGTGATTTGATCTTTTCCCGCTCCCGACGCGCGGGCATAATTCGGGACAGAAAGGAGCCTTCTCCTATGATGAGCTTTTTAAAATATTTTATTAACGGGCTGAGTCTCGGGAGCGTTTACGCGATCATCGCGCTCGGCTATACCATGGTTTACGGGATCGCGAAAATGCTGAACTTCGCGCACGGAGACGTCATCATGATCGGCGGCTTCGCGGTGTTTACCTGTATGGCGAATTTCGGAATGAACGCGGTTCTCGCGCTTCTGATCGCGATGGCGTTCTGTACCGTCCTCGGCGTCGTGGTCGAACGGATCGCCTACCGCCCGCTCCGGAACGCGTCCTCGTCGCTCGCGGTACTGATCACGGCGATCGGCGTCAGCTATTTTCTTCAGAATATCGCGCTCTTAATCTTCGGCGCGGACGCAAAGACCTTTACCCCCGTGATCAGCGCGCCGCCGATCGAGCTTGCGGGCGACGAGCTTACGATTACGCCGATCGCGCTGGCGACGATCGGGGCTTGTATCGTGATTATGATCGGCCTGACCTTCTTTATTAAGAAAACCAAGGCGGGACAGGCTATGCAGGCGGTCTCGGAGGATCGCGGCGCCGCCATGCTCATGGGGATCAACGTAAACGGAACGATCGCGCTTACCTTTGCGATCGGATCCGCGCTTGCGGCGATCGCGGGCGCGCTCATGTGCTCGGCATATCCTCAGCTTACCCCCTATACGGGAACCATGCCCGGGATCAAGGCGTTTGTCGCGGCGGTATTCGGCGGGATCGGTTCAATCCCCGGCGCGATGATCGGCGGGCTTCTGATCGGGATCATCGAGATCCTCGGAAAGGCGTATATTTCCTCGCAGATGGCGGACGCGATCGTATTCCTGATCCTGATCGTGATTCTTCTTGTAAAGCCGACGGGAATTCTCGGAAAGAACATACAGGAAAAGGTCTGATACTGATTTTCGATGAAAAGTGTACCGAAAATAAGGTTGATTTATTATTACAGGGTGAAATCCCGCGGTTCCCGTTCGTTTTCGGGGTCGTGATTTTACGGAGGGCGTTCCATGAACAAAAGAAAGAATCTGATCAATCAATCCGTCACCTACGGGATCGTGATCGCCGCGTATGCCGTGATGATGATTTTACAGGGGACGGGGAATCTCTCCAGCTCGATGCGCGGCTATCTCGTTCCGCTTTGCATTTATATCGTGATGGCGGTCTCGCTGAATCTCGTGGTCGGCGTTCTCGGAGAGCTTAGCCTCGGACACGCGGGCTTCATGTGCGTCGGCGCGTATACGAGCGCGGTCTTTTCCCGCTGTATGGAGGAAACGATCACGGCGGTTCCGCTTCGCTTTACGCTCGCGATCCTGATCGGCGCGGCGTCGGCGGCGATCTTCGGGATCCTGATCGGAATTCCGGTGCTCCGCTTAAAGGGCGACTATCTCGCGATCGTAACGCTTGCGTTCGGGGAGATCATTAAAAATGTCGTAAATGTCATCAATCTCGGCGTTGATTCGAGAGGGCTTCATTTTTCGCTTGAAAACACGATGGCGCTCGGGCTGGAATCCGACGGAAAGGTCATTATCAAGGGCGCGCAGGGAATTACGGGAACGCCGCAGGATTCGACCTTTACGGTCGGGTTTATCCTCGTGATAATCACGCTGTTTATCGTGCTGAATCTGGTAAATTCCCGCGACGGAAGGGCGATCATGTCGATCCGCGACAACCGGATCGCGGCGGAATCCGTCGGGATCAATATTACGAAATACAAGCTCATGGTTTTTACCATCTCGGCGGCGCTCGCGGGCGCGGCGGGCGCGCTTTACTCCCATAACTACGCCACGCTGACCTCCGCGGGGGACAAGTTCAACTATAACGCCTCGATCATGATCCTCGTATACGTCGTACTCGGCGGGATCGGGAGCATTCGCGGCTCGGTCATCGCGACGATTATCCTGTACATTTTACCCGAGCGGCTCCGCTTTATCGGGGATTACCGAATGCTCGTGTACGCGGTCGTACTGATCGCGGTCATGCTCTTTAACTGGAGCCCGAAGGCGATCGGGCTGCGCGAGTCGCTGAAAAACACGATCCGCGCGAAGCTGTTTAAAAAGAAAACGGAAGCGACGGAAGGGGGCGCGGGCGCATGAGCGAAAATATGCTTGAGGTAACGCACCTCGGGATCTCCTTCGGCGGCTTAAAGGCGGTAAACGACCTGAACATGACGATCCGGAAGGGACAGCTTTACGGCATGATCGGACCGAACGGCGCGGGAAAAACCACGGCGTTCAACCTCCTGACGGGCGTTTATAAGGCGGATACGGGGACGGTGCTTCTCGACGGGAAAAATATCGTCGGCATGAATACGATCTCGATCAATAAAGCCGGGATCGCCCGCACGTTTCAGAATATCCGCCTGTTTAAGGCGCTGAGCGTGCTCGATAACGTAAAGGTCGGGCTTCATAACCGCATGGGCTATACGACGATTGAGGGGATCTTACGGCTCCCGCGGTATTTTAAAGTGGAAAAGCAGATGAACGAGCGGGCGATGGAGCTGCTGACGGTCATGGGACTTGAAAAAGAGGCGAATATTACCGCCGCGAACCTCCCCTACGGAAAGCAGAGAAAGCTTGAGATCGCGCGGGCGCTCGCGACCGATCCGAAGCTTCTGCTTCTTGACGAGCCGGCGGCGGGCATGAACCCGAACGAGACGGAGGAGCTGATGAGCACGATCCGCTTCGTCCGCGATAAATTTGATATGACGATCCTTCTGATCGAGCACGATATGCGGCTTGTAAGCGGGATCTGTGAGGAGCTTACGGTACTGAACTTCGGACAGGTTCTGGTGCAGGGTGAGACTGCGCAGGTTTTAAACGATCCGCAGGTCATTACCGCTTATCTGGGCGAGTAAGTAGAAAGGGCTGAAAACAGCGATGGCAATGCTTGAAATACACGACCTCGAGGTAAACTACGGGGTCATTAAGGCGATCCGCGGCGTTTCCTTTGAGGTTGGACAGGGGGAGGTCATTGCCCTGATCGGCGCGAACGGCGCGGGAAAAACGACCATTCTCCATACGGTGACGGGACTGATCCCCGCGAAGCACGGGAGCATTCTCTTTAACGGGAAGGAGCTCACCAAAACTCCCGCGCATAAGATTGTTTCCATGGGTATGGCGCACGTTCCCGAGGGGCGGCGCGTGTTTCAGCAGCTTACCGTGTACGAAAACCTCATGATGGGGGCATATACGCGGAAGGATAAGGCGGAGGTCGCCGAGTCGCTGAAGAACGTGTACGAGCGTTTTCCCCGCCTTGAGGAACGGCGCACGCAGATCGCGGGAACGCTTTCTGGCGGTGAGCAGCAAATGCTCGCGATGGGGCGCGCGCTGATGAGTAAGCCGTCGATCATTCTGATGGACGAGCCATCCATGGGGCTTTCGCCGCTTTATGTAAACGAGATTTTCGATATTATCCAGAAGATCCGTTCGGGCGGAACAACGGTTCTTCTGGTAGAACAGAACGCGAAAAAGGCGCTTTCGATCGCCGACCGCGCGTATGTCCTCGAAACGGGAACGATCAAGCTTTCGGGCGCGGCGTCCGACCTGATCAACGACGAGAGCATTAAAAAGGCGTATCTTGGGGAATAAAAACAAAAGCAATACGCATGGCGCGTGTTGCTTTTCGTATAACGGGGCGAAGAACGTCCGTATATTCCGCCTTCGGCGGGAATAGTAATGATAAAGGGAAACAGCGTGATCCCAAGAGGAAAGGAACGGTTATCAGATGAAACAGTGTGCGGTCATTTTAGCGGCAGGAGACGGAAAACGCATGAAATCCGCTCACCCGAAGGTGCTTTGCGAGGTGCTGGAGCAGCCCATGCTCGGCTGGATCCTCGACAGCGTAACGGGCGCGGGATTTTCTCCGAAGGAGATCGGGATCGTGATCGGGAGCGGCGCGGAGGAGGTCACCGATTACCTTTCCCGCCGCGGATTTTTACAGACGTATCTGCAAAGCGAGCGGAAGGGCACGGGTCACGCCGTGCGGCAGGCGCTCCCGCTAATCGAACAGAGCGAAAACGTGCTTGTGTTTAACGGCGATATGCCGTTCGTCGATGTGCGGACGATCACGGACGCGCTTCGGCTTCATGAGGAGAACGGGAACGCCGTGACCGTCGTTTCGTCGGAGCTGAGCGACCCGACAGGCTACGGGCGGATCGTCCGCGGCGAAAGCGGCGAATTCCTCTCGATCGTGGAGCAGAAGGACTGCACCGATGAGCAGAGAGCCATTGCCGAGGTGAATGCGGGGGTCTACTGGTTTAACGGAAAGGCGCTTTCGGACGCGCTTTCGCTGCTTTCGCCGAACCCGATCACGGGCGAATATTACCTGACCGATACGGTCGCGCTGATCCGCGAAAAGGGCGGACGGGCGGAATGCTTTACCGCGGAAAATCCCGATCTCGTCCTCGGGGCGAACGATCGGAAGGGGCTGCTCATGCTGAACGAGGTCGCGCGGCTCCGCGTTTTTGAGGAACACCTCGCGAACGGGGTGGAATTCCTGAGCGTGGACGGCGTCATCATCGGGAAGGACGTAAAGATCGGGCGGGATACAAGGATCCTCCCGAATACGATCCTTCGGGGAACGACCGAGATCGGTGAGGGCTGTGTGATCGGCCCGTCCTGTGTGATCGAGAACTGCCGCATTGGGAACGGCGTTGTTTTAAACGCGGTACAGGCGTATTCTGCCGAGATCCGTGACCGTGCAAAGGTCGGCCCGTTCGCCCACCTTCGTCCCGGTACGATCCTGCACGAGGGGGTCAAGATCGGCGATTTTGTCGAGGTAAAGAACTCCGAGATCGGCGAAAATACCTCGGCGGGACACCTGACCTATATCGGGGACAGCGACGTCGGGCGCGGGGTGAACTTCGGCTGCGGCTGCGTTACGGCAAATTACGACGGGATCAATAAATACCGTACCGTGATCGGCGATCATGCCTTTATCGGCTGTAATACGAACCTCGTCGCGCCGGTCGAGATCGGCGCGAACGCGACGACGGGCGCCGGCTCGACCATTACCGGAAACGTCCCCGCTGACGGTCTCGCCGTCGAGCGCGCCGATACCCGCGTGATCGAGCATTGGGAAAAAAATAAACTGAGAAAGAAAAAGTAAGTTTTTGAGAGATTATAAGAGAAAAAAGAGAGAAAATATATTTATTTTGGGGAGCTTCGTTGGCAAGCGCTTTGTTTTGCGCCGCGTCCGTGCGGCGCCTTGGGCGCTTACCTCGCGACCTCCTGTCGCGCCCCGAACCCCACTTCCTTTCGACACCGAAAGGAAGCGAAAGGCAATATCGCTTTTTCAAATTTATTAAAAGCAAGGAATTTTTAACTATTCGTCGAATTTTTCCTAAACTTGTCTAATTGTAAAAAACTTTCTCCTTTTTATTATATCCCAATAAAGCAATATTAAAGTTTAGGTCAAGCCTTTTCAAAGGGTTGCAGGGGGTTCGGGGGACAGCGTCCCCCGGTAATATATTTTTTCTCTTAAAATTCTGTCTAAACAAAAAACAAGGAAGGAAAAGCGCATGGAAGAAAGAATATCCGAATCGGTGGAGGTGGTTTCCCTGCTTCCCGAATATAAAAAGACCGCCTATAAGGTGGGCGTTTTCGCGGCGGTCATTATTTTTCTCCGCGTTCCCGCGAGCCTTTCGCTGGAGCTGCTTTACCGGCTCGGCGGGGAACGTCTTTCTCCCGATGCGCTCTATCTTCTCCATTTAACGGTCTCTTTCCTTTTTTTACAGTTCCTCCCCGCCGTCATCAGCGCGGGAATGTTCGGGTTTTTCGGCGAACGGGGCAAAAAGCTGCGCGCGCTGTACCATGTCCCGAAAAAATGCGCCCGCGCGGTCGGGAACTTCCCTGCCGTATACGGGCTTGGACAGCTTCTGAACCTTCTGACGGTCGCGGTGACCTATTTCGCCACGAAGGACAGCGACCTGACCGAATCCATGAATCCGATCACGCAAATGCTTGCGCCGAACATGGGAACCGCCTGGGCATTTTTCCTATTCGCGGCGGTCATTGCGCCGATCTTTGAGGAATTTGTGTTCCGCGGAACGCTGCTTCGGACGCTGAAGCCCTACGGGAACGGTCTTGCGATCTTTTTTACCGGGATCTTCTTCGGCCTTTTCCACGGGAATTTAAGCCAGTGCTTTTACGCGGCGGCGATCGGGATCGCGCTCGGCTATATCGCGGACGTGACCGATTCGCTGATCCCGACGACGGTGATCCACATTCTGGTAAACAGCGTTTCGGGCGGGATCGCCCTCCTGATCGCCACGCCCTCGGTGCAGGATTACCTTCTTTCGGGCGCGGCGGAGGGCGAGATCCCCGACGGGGATATGCTGATGATCGTCGTTTTCGCGGTCTATACGATCAGCGCGCTTCTGCTCGGGCTCGCGGGGATCGTCCACCTGTTCATCAAGCTGAAGCAGATCCGCCGCTACCGCGTCCCGAAGGTCTGGGACGAGATCGGGAACGGGAAAAAGGTGAAAATGCTCCTGCTGACGGTTCCGATGGCGGTCGCGGTGCTTCTGATGATCGACACGTATACGGGGGCGCTGGCAAACCTGCTGAGTACAATGATCTTTTCCTAATACTGTTTCACTCCCAATGTGTAGACAAAAATTCTGCACAAAACCGCATAAATCAAAGCTTTTGCTTGAATTTTTGTACACATTCGGGTCGTGAAACAGTATGACACGAAAGGAGTGATTCAAACGTCGCCGATGACCGAATTCAGGGAAGAGCGAAGTCCTGCCCTAAAAGAAACCGCATATAAATACGGGATCGCCATGGTGCTTCTTGTTTTGAACAATGTCGCCGCGCCGATCCTTTTTTCGCTGCTTTTTTCGCTTCTCGGGCTTCGCGTCGAGAAGGATACCGACGGCTATTACACCGCGCTCATGCTCTTAAACGAGCTTTCGGCGTACGTTTTCCCGATCCTGCTGATCCGCGCGATGTTCCGGCGTGAGCGGGCGGCGTTTGTGCCGGACGGCTCCTACGCGCGTTTTTCGTGCGACTCCTTTGCCCTTTTTTTGGCAGGCGTCGCGGCGGGCTCGCTTGGTACGATCCTGACCAAGCTGATTAACGGGATCCTCGACCGGCTTTTCGGAACGGGAGAGATCCCGGAGGTGTTCGGCGGAATGAAGCCGCAGAATCCTTTACAGCTCGGTATTTTCATGCTCTGTATCTGCGTGGTTGCCCCGCTCGCGGAGGAATATCTGTTCCGGGATCTCCTCCTGAAGCCGCTCCGGCGGTTTCACGATCTCGCTGCCGCCGTGACGAGCGGACTGATCTTCGGGCTGTATCACGGGAATTTCGACCAGTTCGCCTATGCCGCGCTTCTCGGGTTCTTTTATGCCGTGATCGCCGTCCGCGCGAATTCGATCCGCCCGACGGTAATCCTCCACGCGGCGAACAATCTGCTCGTCTGCGTTTCGACCTATCTGCCTGCTGCCATTCCCGAAACGCAGGAGCTTTCGGACGTGTTTTCGGCGGTGCTGAATCTGATGTTCCCGTTCGGTATAATCGCGGTGGTCGTTACGGCAAGGCGCGGCTGTTTCGCGCTTCACTCGCGCGAATCCCTCTCCGCCCGCGGCGCGGGAGGGGAAATGCTCCGCTCGCCGGCGGTGATCGTCGGGCTGCTTGTTATGATTGCTTCTTTTTTCTTTTAAGTAAAGAGAGCTTAAAAAGAAAAATATGCCGAGGGGGCTCTGCCCCCAAACCCCCGCCAAAGGAAACTTTTTCCTTTGGAATCCTTTTTCCCATCGCAATTCTTCCTGATTTCCGACTCTGCGGCTGTCAGGCCGCAATTCTTGTTAAAAACAAATAAAATCAAGAATTTCTAAAGCAGATCTTCTGATAAGTTACCAAAAGAAAGCCCTCACCGCAGGGGGATTTTCACGATATACTCCATAAATTCCTCGGTCTTGTTCCTGCTCGCCTCACAGTTGATCCCCGCCTCCTTCATCGCGTCGATCGTCTTGTTGAACGTGTTGATGTAGAGGTTTACCGCTCGGAAGCCCCAGCGCTTCCGGATCTTCGGCTTCGGCTTCTCGCTCAGAAGCTCGTCCACATAGCGGTCGGCCTGCGCCGTATTGAGACGGTTTGCGCTGATGTACTCGATCGCGGGCTTTCGCTTTTCGGGACCGAGCCGGAGAAGCGCCCGCGCCTGCCGTTCGTTCAGCCCGAAGCGCAACGACATCGCCTTTTCCTCGTCGCTGAGCTTTAAGAGCCTCAGCTTGTTGGCAATGGTGGACTGCGCGATCCCGAGCCGCGCGGCGGTCTCCTCCTGCGTCAGTCCGTAATAGTCGATCAGGTTTTTGATCGCGTACGCTTCCTCCATGTAATTCAGCTCTGAGCGCTGGAGATTTTCGACGACGGCAAGAATGGCGCTGTCCCGGTTGGTCGTTTCGATGATGATACAGGGGACATACGACATATTTAACAGCTTACAGGCGCGAAGCCGCCGTTCCCCCGCGATCAGCTCGTAGGCGATCCCGCTTTCGAGCCTGCGGACGGTGAGCGGCTGTAAAATTCCGTTTTGCTGGATACTGACCGCGAGCTGGGAAAGCTCGTAATCGTCGAAGATCACGCGCGGCTGCGCGGGGTTCGGGGAGATCGAACAGATCGGAAGCTCGACGACCTTATTGACGGCGCCGCGCTCCGCGCCGTGCTCCGCACCATGCCCTGCGCCGTGTTCCGCATTGCTTCTCTGAAAAATAGCCATAATACGATCATTCCTTTCCTGTATGGGCTTGTCTTTATCTTAGCACGCGTTATACGGATTTTCCAGCCCGAAAATCCCCGAAAATAAATGCCGGTTTCGGATTTCATGACCGTTTTTTTCGTAATTATGAAAAAATCGACCCTTTTCTCGGGGAGAAAAGGGGGATTTTGACAGATTATTGTCGATGAAAAGATTGCGGAAAA
>CAYVZH010000009.1:0-66369 GCA_964456025.1 uncultured Ruminiclostridium sp. | reverse complement strand
TAATACTAATAACCATTTAAAAACCGATTTATTCGGTTTTTAAATGCCCTGCCGCTTTGCGGCAGGGCGAGGGAGCTGCGCTCCCTCGGTTATTGTATTGAACGTAAATAACCTGCGCCTATCGGCGCACCTTCGGCTTTGCCGAAGGATTTGATTTGTGGATTTTATCCACAAATCAAATGGTTATTAGTATAAAGCGCTGCTTTTGGTGCAGTTTGCCGCTCCGCGCGTTCGCGGAAAGCAGCAAACTGCACAAAACAGACAGCGGTCTTCCCTTTCTTTTCATGCAAATCCATCATTGACCCTGACACGATGTCGCATGATATACTGACGTCGGAAAACGGAACGGCGCGCCCGAACCGGAAAATTTCCCCGAAACCCGTCAACTTCTTCCATGCACAGGCACTATATGTACGAAAGCGCTCAGCGCAAAAAAGTTTGTCGGATTTTTGCAAGACTTCGCCGACGGGATCTGCTAAAATAATCACGGATCAAGGAAGTAAAACCGAATTTCCGCAACCGAAATCAAGCTTTTGTTCCGGATCCGGCGTAAAATGGGAACCGATCGGTAAACCTGACGGCGTGTTCAAGTCCGCGCCGTCAAGTGATTGGAAAGGAATGGCAATACATGAAAAAAAACAAGCAGCAGCTGATCTCCGCGGTCACGGCGGGGATCCTCCTTCTGTCGGGCTGCACAGGCAGACAGGGAGGAGAACAAATCGAAACGGAAGAATCGATTCTTTCTCTAAGCGATCTCCCGACGGCGGATTTTGATTTTTCCGAGGAAAAATACGGTTACCGTAATCAGGCGGGAGAATGGATCGTCGAGCCGCAGTTCGACTACGCGGACGAATTTGCCGCGAACGGACTTGCCCGCGTGCAATCGGGCAAAAAATGGGGATACATCAAGACCGACGGGACGTACGCGATCGAGCTTCGGTTCGATTATGCGGATCGCTTCGGCAAGGACGGGACGGCGTGCGTCGCGGTCGATTGCGTAACGGACGGACGGGGGCTTCAGATCGGAGGAAAATGGGGCTTTATCGCGGAGGACGGCTCTTATCTGATCGAGCCTTGCTTCGATTGGGCCGACGGCTTCGCGGAAGACGGATTCGCAAAAGTCATTCTGGACGGAAAACGCGGCTATGTCAGCCGCTCGGGAGAATTTACGGCGGATCCGTAAGAAAAAAACATAACGAGGGGGCGCGGCAGAAAGCCGCAGGACAAGCGCCCCCTCGTTTTCTCTGTTTTCTCTCTTTTTTCATTCCGGCAGCGGCGTTTCTTCACTCGGAAAACAAACGCGGATCGTCAGAACCCCTCCACCGTATTCCGCCCGAATCTCCCCGCCCATGCGTTCGGTCAGCGTTTTCGCGATCGACAGCCCCAGTCCCGTCGATCCGGAACCGTTTTCAACGGTATAAAAACGGTCGAAAAGCCGCTCCACGCTCACGCTGTCCAGCCTGTCGGCGCGGTTCGAGACCGTGATCTCCCCCGCTGTATCCAGCGTGACCTTCAGATCGCCGCCGCTGTATTTGACGGCATTGTTCGTAATATTCTCCAGAACGCGGGAAAGCTCCCGCCGGTCGAGCCTTCGGACGACCTTTTCCTCCGGGATCACGATCTCGGGCGTGATCCCCCGCTCGCACAGAACGCCGTAAAACGCCGATAAATGCTCCTCCAGCACGCGGTTCAGCTCGACCGCCTCATAGCGCGGCTCCCGCTCGCCCGACGCCGCGACGGAATAGCGCAAAAACTCCTCGGTCAGGAGCGAAAGCGACTCGACCCGCTCAAAGATCACCTTCCGGTAGCGCACGGCGTTTTCACTCATCTCCTCCCGCTCGAGCAGCTCAAGATACCCGCGGATCGCGGTCAGCGGCGTCCGCAGATCGTGCGAAATATTCACCACCGCTTCCTTCAGCTTCCGATCCCCGTTCATATAGCGAAGCCGCTCCTCCCGAAGCCGCCGAAGCTCGTCGTTCAGCGCGTCGGCAAGGCGGCAAAGCTCTCTGTCCCCGCCCGAAAGCCCGATCAGCGCGTTCGTATCGTCGGAAAGGATCTCGCCGAGCCTTTCCCGAATCTCCCGCGCGGACTTTCTCATAAAATAAATTTTTCCCGCCAATACCGCGGCGATCACTGCCAGAACCGCGCACAGCCCGATCCATTCCCCCATTGAAAAGCCCCCCGAATAAATGATTATTTTTCGGTACGCTCCAGCGAAACATAAAAAATATTGCTTCCGTTCTCGCTTTGCGCCCAGATCCGCCCGTGATGCTCGCCGACGATCCGCCGCGCGATCGAAAGCCCGAGCCCGTAGCTCTGCCCGCCGCTTCTCGCCTTGTCGATCCGGTAAAAGCGCTTGAAAATATTCTCGCGGTCGGCTTTTGAGATCGGCTCTCCCTTTCCCGATACCGACAGGAGGCAGTGCGTTCTCCGACGCTTCAGCGCAAGCCGGACGGCGGCGCTCGGATCGGCGTATTTCATCGCGTTGTCGAGCAGGATATTCACCACCTGGCTCAGCTTTTCCGGATCGCCGACGACCCGGATATTTTCCTCAATGTCGCAGATCAGCTCCCTGTTTTTCTCGTAAAACAGCGGCTCGAACGGCAGCACGCTGTCCGAAACGAGCTTGCTGTAATCCAGCGGTTTATATACCGCTTTCCCCGCGCCGCTGTCCGCCCGCGCAAGCTCCAGCAGGCTTTCCACAAGGCTCCGCATTCTCCGGGACATGACCGAGATATTCCGGGTGAACTTTTGCTTCTCGTCCTCGCTGTATATACTGTCGCCGAGCATTTCGGCGTTTGTCATAATGACCGTCAGCGGCGTTTTTAATTCATGGGAAGCGTCCGCGATAAACTGCTTCTGCTCGTTCCAGGCTTTTTCGACGGGCTTCGTGACCCAATTCGCGAGCAAAAGGCTCACGGCGAAAAAGGCGGCGAACCCGATCAGCCCGATCACGACGAAATTCCGGATCAGCCCGCCGATCATCGCCCTCTCGCCGGATATATCGGCGAAAACAATGCACTGTGACCTGCCCGATTCGGTTTTCAGATAGCGCAGGTCATACTGTCGGATCACGCCGACCCGCCCGCTGTCCGAAAGCGCCGCGTTCACCAGCTCGTCCAGAAGCGCCCGATCGGAAAGGTCATAATGCCCGTCCCCGAATACGTCATATCCCCCGCCCTCGCCGATCACGACCGTAAAGGAAGAAAGCCTGATCTTACCGCGCGCTTCGCCGGGCGCAAAGCGGGGCGGACCTTGCGCCGCCGACTGCATCATGCGAACGCTTTCTTTTTCCATGCTTTCTGTTGTCCGCGCCATGACCAGCCCGAAAACCGCCCCGAAAAGTACGGTGACGATCGTCATAATCACGGCGACAAATTTGATCTTCAGCTTTTTCAGCATTATACATTACACTCCAGATGATACCCCAGACGTCTTACGGCTTCGATCCGTATGTCCGAGCCGATACTCGTCAGCTTTTTCCGCAAAAATCCCACATAGACTTCCACATGATTTTCGACCGCGTTTGAATCGTACCCCCACACCTTCGTAAGGAGCGCTTCCTTGGAAACGTGCTTTTCTCCCGCCGTCATCAGCATTCGCATGACCTCGAATTCCCGCGAGGAAAGCCGGACGCTCTCCTCCCCGCACAAAAGCGAAGCGCTGTCGAGATCGAGCCGCGTATCCCCGAACACAAGCTCGTTGATCTGATCCCCCTGACGGCGGAGCAGGGCGTTCACACAGGCGAGAAGCTCCCGCGAATCGAACGGCTTCGTTAAATAATAGTCCGCCCCCGCGTCCAGTCCTCTCACCTTGTCCTCAATATCCGACCGCGCCGTCAGCATGAGGATCGGCACCGCGCAGCGCTCCCGCCGGATCCGCTCCGCGACCCGAAAGCCGTCCTGCTTCGGAAGCATTACGTCGAGAATAATGAGATCGTAAATATTCAAAAGCGCGTACTGCTCGCCGCTTTCGCCGTCGTAAACGGCTTCCGTTTCAAAGCCTCTCGAGCGCAGCATGACCTCCAGCGAATCCGCCAGAACCCGCTCGTCCTCAATAATCAGAATCTTCACCGGGATCCCCCCTTCCCTTCCTATCATATAATATTTTACTGAATTCAAGCTGAAAAATAAACGTGATCCGATTTTCTTCTTTTTTTCACTTTTCCGCAACCCTCTTTTCACGTATTTTCAGCGCCAATTCAGCGTAAATCTGTATAATAAGTTTGAAAAATCCAAGATTTTTCAAACCCGTCGTGTTTTCCGCAGGAAACACAATCCTCACAGAGGAAAAGTATTATTAAAAAAGCAAAAAGAAAAAACGAAAGGAGGAGCGGCCGCATGAATTTCCGACATGAGATCAAGCACGAAATCAGTTTCTCCGACATGATCGCGATCCGACAGCGGCTTCGGGCGGTGTGCCTTTCCGACCCGCACGCGATCGAGGGAAAATACCGGATCAGAAGCCTTTATTTCGACGATCCGACGGATAAGGCGCTCCGCGAAAAGGTGGACGGAGCGGATCGGCGGGAAAAATTCCGGCTTCGCTGTTATAACGGAGATCTGTCCTATATCCGCCTCGAAAAAAAGAGCAAGCAAAACAGTCTTTGCGCCAAGCGGACAGCCCCGCTTACCATAGAACAAACGCAGGCGATCCTGCGCGGGGAGCCTCCGCGGATCGGGGAGACCGACGATCCGCTGCTCCGCGAGTTTTCCGCCAAAATGACGACGGAGGGACTTCGCCCGAAAACGATCGTGGACTATACGAGGGAGCCGTTTATCTTCCCGGCGGGAAACGTCCGCGTGACGATCGACTATGACATTCGCTCGGGGCTTTCCGGCACCGATTTTCTGAATCCCTCCTGCGTGACCGTCCCCGTCACGCGGGCAGTCATTCTGGAGGTCAAGTGGGACGAATTCCTCCCCGACATCATTCGGGACGCGGTATCACTGAACAGGCGGGAGGGCGCGTTTTCCAAATACGCCGCCTGCCGCATTTACGGATAAAAATAAAGGAGAAAAACAATGACTACATTCAACGATATTTTTAAATCAAGCTTTCTGGAAAACATCGCGAGCGTGAGCCTGCTCGACATGGCGGTAGCGCTGCTCCTCGCGTTCGGGCTTGGCGTGTTCATCTTTTTCGTGTATAAAAAGACCTATTCGGGCGTGATGTATTCCGCGAGCTTCGGAACAACGCTGATCGCGCTGACCATGATCACGACGGTGGTCATTCTCGCGGTAACAAGCAACGTCGTTCTCTCGCTCGGTATGGTCGGTGCGCTTTCGATCGTGCGCTTCCGCACGGCGATCAAGGAGCCGCTCGACATCGCCTTTCTCTTCTGGTCGATCGCGGCGGGCATTGTTCTCGCGGCGGGCATGATCCCGCTCGCGGTTGTCGGAAGCGTCATCATCGGCGTGATCCTGCTCGTGTTCGTGAATCGGAAATCCTCCCGGAATCCGTATATCGCGGTGATCCGCTGTGACGGACACGAAAGCGAAACACGGGCGAGGGAATTCCTCGAAAAGAACACCGAGCGCTGCACGGTCAAGAGTAAGACCGCGCAGAAGGGCTTTGTCGAGCTGAATCTCGAGATCCGCCTGAAGGACGAGAATACCGATTTCGTGAACACTCTCGCGGAAATGGACGGCGTGCAAAGCGCCGTACTCGTAAGCTATAACGGCGATTATATGGGATAGGGTGGAAATCATGTCTGCACGAAAAAATATTGATAAGCTCTGCGCGGTCATTACGGCGGCGACCCTTCTCCTCGCGCTGCTTTTCTGCAGCGGGAAAGCGCTCGGGATCGAAACAGCCACCCGTGTGATCGGCTATGAGAACCGTATTTTTGACCAATCCAGAGTGCACAGCATTGACATCGTGACCGACGACTGGGAGGGCTTTCTCGAAACCTGTGAGCGGGAGGAATATTCGCCCTGCACCGTCGTCATCGACGGAGAAGCCTTCAAAAACGTCGGCATTCGGGGAAAGGGAAACACCTCCCTTCGCTCCGTGGCAAGCCTCGGCAGCAGTCGGTACAGCTTTAAGCTCGAATTCGACCAATACGACGGCACAAGCAGCTATCACGGGCTGGATAAGCTCTGCCTGAACAACCTCATTCAGGACAACACCTTTATGAAGGACTATCTCGCCTACACGCTCATGGATCGCTTCGGCGCGGACGCCCCGCTTTGCAGCTTTGCGTATCTCACGGTAAACGGCGAGAACTGGGGGCTGTATCTCGCGGTCGAGGGCGTCGAGGAATCCTTCCTTCAGCGCAATTACGGGAGCGGTTACGGCGACCTGTATAAGCCCGACAGCACGGATCTCGGCGGCGGGCGCGGAAACGGCAAGGATTTCGACTTGAGCGATTTTATGAACGGCGAAACCGATGAATCGGATCGGGAATTTTCGCCGCAGAACGAGTTTCGCGGCTTCGGCGGAAAAAGATCCGAAAACGGCAAAATGCAAGACGGATTTCGCGGAGAAATGCGCGGCGGAATGAGAGACGGCGGCGGAACGGGAAGCAGCGACGTCAGGCTGCAATATATCGACGACGATCCCGAAAGCTACTCCAATATTTTCGGGAACGCGAAAACGGACGTATCCGACGCGGACAAAAGCCGCCTGATCCAATCCCTGAAAATCTTATCGCAGAATAGCGATCCAAGCGCGGTATTAAATACCGACGAGGTGATCCGTTATTTCGCGGTGCATAACTTTCTCCGCAACGGCGACAGCTACACGGGGTCGATCATTCATAACTACTATCTTTACGAGGAGGACGGACGGCTGTCCATGATCCCGTGGGACTATAACCTCGCGTTCGGCACGTTTCAGGGGTCAAACGCTTCCTCCGAAGTGAATTCGCCGATCGACACGCCCGTTTCGGGAGAACTGAGCGACCGTCCAATGCTCGCCTGGATCTTTGAGAGCGAGGAATATACCGCGCTTTATCACGAAGTTCTCGCCGAGCTCGTGAACCGGACGGACTTCGCCGCGCTGATCGAGGAAACGACCGCGCTGATCGCGCCGTACGTCGAAAAAGATCCGACGAAATTCTGCACCTATGAGGAATTCGAGACGGGCGTTTCCGCAATCCGAGAATTCTGCCTGCTCCGCGCGGAAAGCGTCCGGGGACAGCTGGACGGCTCGATTCCCTCCACCTCCGATGGACAGAAAGCGGACAGCTCCGCCTTGATCGATACCTCGGCGCTGACGCTCTCCGATATGGGGTCGATGAATCACGGTGGGAATTTCGGGGGCTTCGGCGGCGGAAACAGGGAAAAACCCGGGTTCTCTTCCGCAAATACGAACGATACGGAAATACCGTCCGAAAATGGGGAAACGGGAAGCACACCGTCCTCTATGGACGAAAATTTCCCAATGGAATTCGGTGCGCCGCCCTCCTTTGACGGCAATTTCCCGGCAGAATTTGGTGCGCCGCCTTCCTTTGACGGGAATTTTTCGGCAAATGCCGACGAATCCGCTGCGACAAATGAAAAAACCACGGGAAAATTCCCCTCGGTGGGAAATGACGCCCCGAACGGCAGTGCCGCTTCCCCGCTTCTTTTGGGAATCTCGGCGCTCGTACTCATTGGCGGGATTTTCATTGCGGTCAAAGCAAAGCCGCATAATTAAGGCAATACCGCCGACCCGCACGCCTGCACAAAAACAAGAATCAACCAATCGGCGTATCGCGGAACAGCCGCTCCACCAGCACGCGTAAGCCCATATTTTCGGGCAGGGCAAGCCGCGCGTCCTTTTCGAGAATTTCCGCCGCGAGCAGGCGCGTTTCCTGCAAAAGATCCGCGTCGGAGGCGATGTCCGCGATTTTCAGCTCGGGAAGTCCGTGCTGTCTTGAGCCGAAAAAGTCTCCCGGGCCGCGCAGGCGGAGATCCTCGTTCGCGATCTCGAAGCCGTCCGCCGTTTTTACCATGGTGTCGATCCGCGCCTTTGTGTACGCGGTCTTGCTGTCCGTGACGAGAATGCAGTGCGACTGCTCCGAGCCGCGCCCGACCCGTCCGCGAAGCTGGTGAAGCTGGGAAAGCCCGAACTGCTCCGCGTTCTCGATCACCATGACGACCGCGTTCGGCACGTCTACGCCGACCTCGATCACCGTCGTTGAAACAAGCACCGTGATCTCCCCGTTTTTGAATGCGCGCATGACCTCGTCCTTTTCCTTTTGCTTCATTTTCCCGTGGAGAAGTCCGATCGGGAGATCGGGAAAATGATTTTCCTTTAAGTCGCGGAAATACGCCGCCGCACTCGCCTTTTCGGAGGCGTTCTCCTCGATCATCGGACAGACGATATACGACTGGAACCCCCGCTCGGCGTACTTTCGGATAAAGCGGTACAGCCGCTCGCGGTAGGAGGTATCGACCCCGTAGGTACGGATCGGGATCCGCCCCTTCGGCATTTCGTTCAAAACCGAGATCTCGAGATCGCCGTAAATGATCATCGCGAGCGTGCGCGGGATCGGGGTCGCGGACATGACGAGCGTATGCGGTGCCATTCCCTTTTCGCCCAGCTCCGAGCGCTGGAGCACCCCGAAACGGTGCTGCTCGTCGGTAATGACCAGCCCGAGGGAACGGAAGAGAACGGCGGACTGAATGAGCGCCTGCGTCCCGACGGCGACGTCCGCTTCCCCGTTTGCGAGCTGCTCGTAAACGGGAGCTTTTTTGCTGCTCCCCGTGAGGAGTACGACCCGAACGCCGAGCGGCTCGAGAAAGCCGCAAAGAGTGTCATAGTGCTGCTTCGCGAGAATTTCGGTCGGCGCCATCAACGCGGACTGAAACCCGTTTTTCGCCGCGAAGCAGCAAAGCGCCGCCGCGACCAGGGTTTTCCCGCTCCCGACGTCGCCCTGCAACAGGCGGTTCATCGGGACGTCCTTCTGAAAATCCTCGGTGCATTCCCGGATCGCGCGAAGCTGCGCGTCCGTCGGGGCAAAAGGAAGCTGTTCAAAAAAGTCGGAAAGATCGGCTTCCTCCATGGTGCAGGCGGTCGCGCTCCGGCTTCGGGATTTCATCAGCTTTAAGCCGAGCTGGAGCACCAATAGCTCCTCAAAAGCAAGCCTTCTCCGCGCCTCGGTCAGCTCGTCGATGCCCCGGGGAAAGTGAATCCATTCGAGCGCGGTGCGGTAGCCGGGGAGGCAGTACCGATTCCGGATCGACTCGGGAAGAAGCTCCTCGACCGTACACGCGGAAAGCGCGTTCTTCACGCAGGAGGAGATCAGCCGGACAGTAAGCCCGCTCGTAAGCCCGTATTTCGGGACAAGGCGGTTCGTCTCAGACGCGTCGATAAAAAGCGGGG
This sequence comes from uncultured Ruminiclostridium sp., assembly GCA_964456025.1. GTDB lineage: Bacteria > Bacillota > Clostridia > Oscillospirales > Ruminococcaceae > Ruminiclostridium_E. The sequence continues at coordinate 57,057 of CAYVZH010000009.1, read as the reverse complement.
AAGCGCATTCCTTCGCCAGAAGCGTCCCCCGGATCTTTCCGTAAAACACATATTCCCGCCCCTCGATCAGGCGGGCAAAAGCATACTCGCTGTTAAAAAAGGTGATCAGAACGGATTCGGTCGAATCGGAAACGACCGCCTTATAGATCGAATACTGCCGCCCGATATAGGGGTGAAGCTTTTTCGTCACGACCCCGCCGAAAACGCACGGCTCTTCCGGATCAAGCTCCGCGATCGGGACGGGATCGGTAAAATCAATATAATCGCGCGGATAATAGGTCAGAAGGTCGCCGACGGTAAAAACGCCGAGCTTTTCAAACAGCTTCGCGCGCTTTTCCCCGACGCCTTTTAAATAGGTCAGACCGTCGCTCGGCTCCATACCGCGGCTCCTTTCTTTTTTGTGCAGGCGTGCCGACACGTTTCCATTCCGGTTTTGCTTATTACCTCGGATATGCCCGAACATTCGTACCGTACTTACAATGATCTCATCAGCTTATAATATTCACCGTACTCATCAGCTCCGGAAAATATCACGGTGGTAAATCCCTTTTTTTGATAAAGGTGCAGTGCCGCGGCGTTATCCTTATCAACACCGATAGAAATCTCTTTATAACCCATTTTTCCGATCGTATCTATCATAAAATCAATCAGAATACCGCCGATCCCTTTGTTCCGATATTCCTGTTTTACGATCAAGCGGGAAAGATATATTCTCCGGTTCGGAATCGTGTAGTCGGGATCGTTCATTTCAAGGACATAAGCAATTTCACCGATAAATTCCCCATTTACCTTGTATATAAAGACTACGCGGTTCCCCGATTCTATTTCCTTCCGGAAAGGCTCCGTATGCGGGTCGGAAGCCATATCCCAAATATTATTGCATTTTTCATATTCGGCAATATCGAGCCGTTCGATTCCATAATCAGCCATAGTCAGCGCCTCGTGCCTCCCGCTTAGTCACCTCTCGTCATTCCACCGAAACAATATAATAATAGATCGGCTGTCCGCCGTTCGCGAGAACGATCTCAACGTCATTCCCAAGCCTTGCCTTCAGCGCTTCAAACGCGCGCTCGGCGTCCTCCTCGGAAACCTCCGCGCCGTAGAATACGGTCACGCAGGTCGCGTCGCTTTTCATGAGCCGCTTCGCCAGCTTACAGAGTGTTTTTTCAAGGTCGCGCTCCACGACGGTGAGCCGCCCGTTTTCCATGCCGAGAATGTCCCCGCGGCGAATCTTCCGGTCATTTACCTCGCTGTCGCGGACGGCGAAGGTGACCATACCCGTTTCAACGCGGTCGAACGCCTCGGTCATTGCCGCGCTGTTCGTCTCGGCGTCCGCCGAGGGATCAAAGGCGACAAGCGCGGCGATCCCCTGCGGGATAAAGCGGGTCTGGAGCACCACGACGTCGCGGTCGGCGAGCCTTGCCGCCTGTTCCGCCGCCATAATGATATTCTTGTTGTTCGGGAGGACGAAAACGGTGCGCGCGGGCGTCTGCCCGATCGCCTCAAGAATGTCCTCCGTCGAAGGGTTCGAGGTCTGCCCGCCGCGCACGATACTGTCCGCGCCAAGCTCCAGGAACATTTCCTCCAGCCCCGCGCCGTTCACCACCGCGACAAAGCCGTAATCCTTTTCGGGACGAACGGGCGCGGGCTTGTTTTTCTGTTCGAGCGCGACCTTTTCCGTCTGATTCTTATGCTGCTCCTTCATGTTCTCGATCTTGAGGTTGACGAGCGAGCCGAAGGTGATCCCCTTTTCGATCGCGTTTCCGGGGTGCTCGGTGTGGACGTGCACTTTAATGATATTGTCGTCGTCCACGACCACCACGCTGTCCCCGATGCTTTCGAGATAGGCGCGGAGCTTTACCGCGTCGCCGCAGCCTTCCTTTTTCATGACGATATATTCGGTGCAGTAGGTAAATTCGATCTCCGTTTCATAGCTTCCCGCCGCGTTTGAGGAGATCACAACGGGCGGCTTTTCCTCGGATTCATTGCTTGAAACGATCTCCCCGTCCTTGATCACCGCGTACATTCCCCGCATGATCGTTAAGAAGCCCATTCCGCCCGCGTCCACAACGCCCGCCTTTTTCAGCGCGGGAAGAAGCTCCGGCGTGCGCTTCAGAGATTCCTCACCCGCGTTCAGTAGGGCAAGGAAAATTTCGGAAAGCTCGTCGGTCTCCGCCGATTTCGCGACCGCCGCCTCCGCGGCTTCGCGCGAAACGGTGAGAACCGTTCCCTCGGTCGGCTTCATGACGGATTTATAGGCGGATTCGACCCCCCGCGTGAGCGCGGCGGCAAATTCCGCGCCGGAAGCGGTCGTTTTCCCCGAAAGTCCCCGCGAAATGCCCCGAAACAAAAGGGACAGGATCACGCCCGAGTTTCCGCGCGCCCCGCGAAGCATGGCGGAAGCTGCGGTCTCCGCCGCCGAGGATACCGAAATATCGTCGCCCATGCGCCGAAGCTCGGGAAGGGCGTTCGAGATCGTCATGGTCATATTCGTCCCCGTATCGCCGTCCGGAACGGGGAACACGTTCAGCTCGTCCACCTCTGTTTTGTGGTTCGCCATGTTGTTCGCGCCGGAAATAATGCTGTCTCTGAGCAGCTTGCCGCTGATTACCAATCCATACACTTCCTTTATCAGAACATGTCTTCGTAAGATATTGTGCTTATCTTTTCGGCAAATTCTTCCGATGACTTCGTTAAAAATTTTTGAAATCCGTTAGGATTCCTGCAAATTTTTGCCTCGTCCTCAAAAGAATTTACACAAAAATACAAGCACAAATCTTATGAAGACAAGTTCACAATTCCGCTCAAAACGGATTTTCAATTTACGAGATCGTCGATATAAACGTCGATGTCCTCGACGGGAAGCCCCGTCTGCTCCTCGATCACAAAACGAAGCTTATGCCGGATACTGTCCGTAACGGCGGCGGCGTTCGTCCCGTAAACGACCGAAATATGAAGGGAGATCCGGATCTTTCCGCGGCTGATATCGACCGAAACGCCCTTTCCCGCGCCGTAGAGCCTTTTCAGGATCGGGACATGGGTAAAAAGCGCCTCCGCGCGGTTCGCCGCGTTCAGCGCCGCGACGCCGAAGCAGGAGGTCACCGTCTCGCTTACGAGCGTGTCGAAAAACTCCTTTGAATAGCGGATCCCGCCGCAGTGCTTTTGTACGATCAGCATAGGATTCTCTCCTTCCTTTCCCTCGGGGTGAGGTTTGCAGACATTTTTTCTATTATACACGATTTTGGAAAAAATTGCAAGAGCTTTTGTACAATTGCGGGGCAGGAGAGGCAAACGGTATATTTTTCGCGATTCGGATTAAAGTTTTACGGCAGCACGGACGATATAACCTATAGGTATATTCGGCTTTGCCCGCACGGCATAAAGGAGGCGGTATCATGCAGATTACAAGAGACAATTATTCACAATACGCTGGTCTCATACAGCAAATGATGGGCAGCAAGAAAGGCACTAGCGACCCTTTATCGGAATGCGACTACGGAAATTTCGCGCTGCGTTTTAAGCCTGTCAACATCAGCTTTACAAAGCCCAACTGGGATAATATCATGACAAAAAGAGATAAGCCCGCGATGTCGGAGGAAGATTTTGAGAAAGCCATAAAAGAGCTCGCTCAAAAGGAATTTGCCACGGGAAAACGGGACGACGCCGCTTACAGGGAATTATGTATGCGGCACGGCGAAACCGTATCTCCCGACAGAAAAGCCATTTATGAAGCAAGCATGAAGAAAACGGGCGGAAAGATGAACGCCGCCTGTATGTTCTGGGATTCAAACGGAAATAAAACGCTGTCTTATCATCCCCTTACGGGAAACTGGAACGCAATCAGCACCGAAGCGGAGTTTGCAAGAGCAAGGGTATTTACATCTATCTATAATGATGAATTGGCACGTTTAAAAAACGCATACGGAGAAAGCGCAAAAGGAACCGTATCGCTGCAGCAGATACAGTCTGAACCGACGCCAAGCGGCGGTTTTGATCAAAGGGCATAACAGGGTGTTTTTTATGCGGGCAATTTTATTCGATGCGTTCGGAACGCTTTTCGATACGGGATCGGGCGGTTCCGCGCAGGAAACGATCCTGTCCTACCTTCGCGCAGGCGGTGCTTCGGTCGATGAAACCGCGTTCCGAAGCGAATGGACGGAATTTTACCGAATCCATACCGCGCCCGAATCCCAATTCCGCACCGAGCGGGCGCTGTTCGGGGAGCGGATCCGAATGTTTTACCGCCGTTATGACATAAAGCGGGACGCGGCTGCCGACTCCGATTCGATCCTTCAAGGCGCGTATACGCGGAAGGCTTTTCCGGAAGCCGCGGACACGCTCTCGGTGCTTCGGGAAAAATATCAGGTGCTGATCGCCTCCAACACCGACAACGACGTGCTGGAGCAGGTCATGACGCGGAACCGGATCGCCGCCGACGGCGTATATACGTCGGAAAATCTGAAATGCTATAAACCAAATCCCGATTTTTACCGAAAGATTCTGAACGACGTCGGTCTTTCCCCGCGGGAGGTCCTGTTTGTCGGTGATTCGATTCGGGACGATGTTCTCGGGCCGAAAGCCGCGGGAATCGCCGCCGTATGGGTGAACCGGAGCGGGAAAACGGAGGATTTCGGGCAGATCGCGACGGTTTCCGATTTAAGGGAATTGTTACAAATTACAAAAAAATCCCCATAAAAAAAGCAGCGGTTTCCCACTGCTTTTTTTCTTTCCATCAAAGCGAATTCACCGTACCCACGAATAAGATCCCGTCCGTATCGTTCTCGATCACGAACAGGAACGGACGATCCAGCACGAAATCCATCTCGTCAGACGGCCCTCCCCCGCCAGCCGTTACCGATATTTCGGTAAACGCCGCCGCGGTGCAGCCCTGCTCGTCGATCGCCACTCTCGCGGCGTGGCGCGCACTGCTGACGTAAGGCATAAGCTCCTCCGGGTTCTCCGCGAGCGGGCTGAAATCGGCAGTCCCCGCGTCGAAAATATCCGTCACGCCAAGCGCTTTCAGTTCCTCGTTCAGATTGATCTCCGAGGAAACGTCAAATTTCGGAACAGAATAATGCACGATCGCCTCTTTGGTGTTTTCCCAAAGCTTGTCGGGATACCGACTTTCGATCATTTCGATATATTCCCCCGATGCAAGCACGTCGTCCACTGTTTTACCCTCGTCGGGGAGGATCAGCCACATTCCGTCCCTGTCCGCAAACCAAAGTCGGATCGCGCCATAGTCCTCCCCCCAGTAATAACCGCCGGGGAGAGCGGTCGCGTTCATGAATTCCGCCGTCACGTCGCCGCTTACGCCGTGGAAAATTTTCTCGTCATTGTCTTCCGCCTGAAATTCCTGATCCCATTTCGCGCGGAAATAGACCGTCGAATAAAGCGCCATGACCGTTTCGGGCGAAAGCTCCGTATTTTTCACCGCTTCTTCGAGAAGCCCGCCCGTCTGCTCGTTCAGCCAGTCCCTTAGCAGTTGGTTCATCTCCTCTGATTCCGGATCGCCCCGATAGGAGGAGGCGTAATAATCGTCCGCGAGCCGATCCACCGTTTTCTGCACAAAATCGACCCCTTGGTTCAGCCAGACCGAGTTCGCGAGAATTGTCGTCGTCGCGCCGTCGTTCCGATAATTCGCCGCCCAGAGGTTTTTCGCCTGTTCACGGAGCGCTTCGATATTTTCCATGTTCAGCAGGGCGAGAATTTGTTCGCGGCTTTCGCCGCCGGTCGTTTCCGCCAGCATGGCAAGCGCCGAATACAGGCTGATCGGCGAGTAAACGCGGTTCTCACTCCCCGAGCCGGAAAGGAAGGTTTGAACAGTCGATTGATAAAACGCCGAAAGATCGCCGAGCTGCTCCGCCGCTTCCCACCGCGCCTTCTTCTGCTCCGACCAAGGCTCATAGACCTTATCGAAGGCATAACCGTCGAAGATTCCGTCACCCCCGAAATATTGGCTTTCGTCCGGATAGGGCGCGGCTTCGGGATAAACCGCCTTCGCAAGCGTTTCCGCCGAAGCCGAGATCTCGCTTCCCCGGCTCATGGCGAAAATCCCGCCCACGATCCCAAGGCACGCCGCGGCGGAAGCCGCCGAGATCCAGATCCTCCGACCCCGGTTTCCGCCTGTCTTTTTTTCCTTATAACATTCCGCTCTCCGCTCCGCCGCAAGCGAAACGATTTTTTCGTCAAGCTCGCCGATGGATTCGCTGATCTTTTCCGCATTCATACCGAAAATCCCTCCCGTTCGAGATATTCCCGAAGTCCCGCTCTGGTGCGGTACAACAGGCTTTTGATCTTGGACTCGCCCGCGCCGCAGCGCTTCGCGATGTCGCGGATACTGTCGCAAAAATAATAGCGCCAGAGAAAAACGTTCCGCGCTTCCTCGCCGCATTCGCTCAGATACGCGCCGATTGACCGCGCGAGAAGCTTCGTTTCCGTCTCCTTCGCGGGATCTCTCCCCGCGGGAACGCACTCCTCTAGCTCCTCGAGCGAAAGCTCGTACTGCGTTCCGCCGCGCCGCTTCCCGGTCTTTTTCCGAAGCAGGTCGATCGAAAGCCCCCTCGTGATCTTCCCGAGATAGTAGGCGAGCCGCTGCGGCAGGTGCGGCGGGATCGTGTTCCACGCCCGGAAATAGGTGTCGTTGACGCATTCGCGGCTGTCCTCTTGGTTGTTTAAAATGTTGAGGGCGATCGCCGTCAGATAACGGGAATATTTTTCCTCCGTCCGGCGGATTGCGTCCTCGTCGCGGCTCAGATACAGTTCGATAATCGCCTGATCGTCCACGCCGATTCCCCCTTTCCTAAGTTGTCCCTCTGTATATAATACCGTATTTTTCGGGGTTTGGTTGCATTTTTGAAAAAAATATTTATTTTATACTAATTTCTGTCAAAAAAGCGTTTAAAAAATCAAGCAAAAATTTGCGTATATGATTTTTGCGCAGATTTTTTTGCTACGCTTTTAGGCAGAAATTAGTATTATGCAGGGTGCTTTCGCGGAAGCGGCGCTTGATCGCTGAATAAGGAAATCAAGGGGTAACTCAAATTTCGCAGTTTTCTTTTCGGCACAATATTGCCTTTCGCTTCCTTTCGGCGGCGAAAGGAAGTAGGGGTTTGGGGACAAAGTCCCCAAAAATAAATATTTTCTCTTATAAATCTCTCAAAAAAACAAAAACAAGGCGATCCGATCGGGATCGCCTTGCTCTATACTGTCTTATACTTATTTCCGATCTAAAAGTGTACAAAAATCCAAGCAAAGGCTTGAATTTATGCGGCTTTGCGCAGGATTTTTGTCTACACTTTTATCGGAAATCAGTATTAGTCTACCTTCGGCATTTTGTCCATGCTGACCTTCAGTTCGTCGTCCGTCGGGATATAATCGCTCATCTCGCCGTCGTTGAACTTCTGATACGCCACCATGTCGAAGTAGCCCGTTCCCGTCAAGCCGAACAGGATCGTCTTTTCCTCGCCCGTTTCCTTGCACTTCAGCGCTTCGTCGATCGCCGCGCGGATCGCATGGCTGCTTTCCGGCGCGGGGAGGATCCCCTCTACTCTCGCGAACTGCTGCGCCGCCTCGAATACCGACGTCTGTTCAACCGAACGCGCCTCCATCAGCTTATCGTCGTAGAGTTGCGACAGAACGCTGCTCATGCCGTGATAGCGAAGTCCGCCCGCGTGGTTCGGCGAGGGCATGAACGTGCTGCCGAGGGTGTACATCTTCGCGAGCGGGCAAACCGCGCCCGTGTCGCAGAAATCATACGCATAAACGCCGCGCGTCAGCGAGGGACAGGAGGCGGGTTCTACCGCGATAAAGCGGTAATCCGCTTCGCCGCGAAGCTTTTCGCCCATGAACGGCGAAAGAAGTCCGCCGAGGTTCGAGCCGCCGCCCGCGCAGCCGATGATAATATCGGGCTTGATCCCGTATTTTTCACACGCCGTTTTCGTCTCCAGTCCGATCACCGTCTGATGAAGCAGTACCTGCGACAGAACCGAGCCGAGCACATAACGGTAGCCCTCGTGGGTGACCGCCGCCTCGACCGCTTCGGAGATCGCGCAGCCGAGCGAGCCGGTCGTTCCGGGGAACTGCTCAAGCATTTTTCTGCCGACCTGCGTTGTATCGGAGGGCGAGGGGGTCACGTTCGCCCCGTAGGTGCGCATGACCTCGCGGCGGAACGGCTTCTGCTCATACGAGCATTTTACCATGAATACCTTACAGTCCAGCCCGAAATACGAGCAAGCCATCGAGAGCGCCGTGCCCCACTGGCCCGCGCCCGTTTCGGTCGTTACGCCCTTTAAGCCCTGCTTTTTCGCGTAATACGCCTGCGCGATCGCGCTGTTGAGCTTGTGGCTGCCGGAGGTGTTGTTCCCCTCGAACTTGTAATAAATTTTCGCGGGCGTTCCGAGCGCCTTTTCGAGGAAGTACGCGCGTACCAGCGGAGAGGGACGGTACATACGGTAAAATTCGAGAATTTCGTCGGGAATATCAACGTACGGGGTCGTATCGTCCAGCTCCTGCTTCGCGAGCTCGGTGCAGAACACGCCGCTCAGCTCCTCGAGCGTCATCGGCTGATGTGTTCCGGGATTGAGAAGCGGCGCGGGCTTGTTCTTCATGTCCGCGCGGACGTTGTACCACTGCTTCGGAAGCTCGTTCTCCTCCAGATAAATTTTATAAGGGATTTTTTTCTCCATAAGAATTGCTCCTTTCTGTTTGCTGCCTTTATTTTATCACACGTTCCCGCGAATGTCAACGCTTTAACGTGATTTTTGTTTAATACAAAACGACATTTTTACTGGATCTGCGTGCGCTCCGCCGAAATCACGCCCGGAACCTTCCGGATCTTCCCGATCAGGGCGTTCAGCTGTTCCGCGCTCGCGACCTCCACGGTCACGAGAATATTTCCGTTCCCGTTTTTGAGCTGGTTCGCCGAAACGTGCCGCATGGGAAAGCGTCCGCCCGTGATTACGGCGGTCACGTCCGAAAGGGCGGAGGAAATATTGTCGGTAATGATGTCGATCGTCGCGCTGTAATACGTGCTCGATCCCGTCACAGCCCACATAACATTGATCCAGCGCTCTTTTTCCTGCGGGTCGGAGTTGATGACGTTTACGCAGTCCTGCTTATGCACCGATACGCCGTAGCCGCGGGTGATAAAGCCGATAATGCGGTCGCCGGGAAGCGGGTTGCAGCATTTCGCGAATTTGATGAGACAGTTGTCGATCCCCTCGACGATCACGCCGCTTTTTTGCTTTTGTTCGATGGTGCGGCTGAGCACGTCTTCCTCGCTCTCGGGCTCTGCCGTTACCTGACGGCTGTTGTAAAGATCCTTGATCCGCTGCATGATCTTCGAGAGCTTGACGCCGCCGTAACCGATCGCCGCATAAAAGTCGTCCACATTGTCGAACCGCTGCATGGCGGCAATGTCCTTTAAAAACTCGACCGTCGGGACGATATTCGCGCGGTGGAACTCCGCTTCAAGCGCGGCAAGTCCCTCGGCGATATTTTCCTCGCGGCATTCGCGCTTGAACCAGGCACGGATCTTTCCGCGCGCCTCGCTCGTTTTCGCAATCTCGAGCCAGTTCCGGTTCGGCCCGTAGGAGGGGGAGGAGGTCGTAAGAACCTCGACAATGTTCCCTGTTTTCAGCTCGTAGTCGAAGCGCACCATTCTTCCGCCGACCTTCGCGCCCGTCATTTTATTCCCGACCTGCGTATGAATGGCATACGCGAAGTCGATCACGGTCGAACCGAGCGGGAGCGTGATCACGTCGCCCTTCGGGGTAAAAACGTAGACGTCGTCCGGCGCGAGATCGACCTTGATCGCGTCCGCGATCTGTTCAACGTCATCGCCCTCCTGCTGCTGCTCAAGGATCTGACGGATCCAGTCAAAGCGCTTTTCTCCCGCGGTCGTCCCCGTGATCCCCGCCTTATATTTCCAGTGCGCGGCGATCCCGTACTGCGCCGTGTTGTGCATTTCGACAGTACGAATTTGTACCTCAAACGGGATCCCCTCCCGCCCGATAACGGTCGTATGGAGCGACTGATAGCGGTTCGGCTTCGGGGTCGCGATATAGTCCTTAAAGCGGTACGGGATCGGCTTAAACATATCGTGAATGATCCCCAGCACGTTGTAGCACTGGATCACCGACCGGACGATCACGCGCACGGCGTAAACGTCGTAAATTTCGTCAAAGCTTTTGCCCTTGGTATAAAGTTTCTTATAGATACTATAAATGCTTTTGACCCGTCCCTCGATGATCGGCGGAGGGACAATATCGCTGATCCGCTCGCCGATCCGTTCACGGATCACGTCGATAAAGCTCAGCCGCTCCTCCTTGTTGCGGCTGAGGAATTCCTCGATCGCCTTTACGCCGTAGGGGTCGAGGATTTTAATGGAAATATCCTCCATTTCCTCCTTGACCGCGCTCATACCGAGACGGTGCGCGATCGGGGCGTAGAAGTTCATGTTTTCAAGCGCCTTTTTCCGCTGCTTCTCGGGCGGGCGGAACATGATCGTCCGCATATTGTGAAGACGGTCGGCAAGCTTGATGATAATGACACGGATATCCTTCGACATCGCGATCAGGATTTTCCGGATATTCTCCGCCTGCTGCTCCTCCTTGGTGTTGAGGGGAACCTGCCCGATCTTCGTGACCCCGTCCACAAGGTTCGCGACCTCGGGGCTGAACTTCCTGCTGAGGGTGTCGAGCGTCGTGTCCGTATCCTCCACCACGTCGTGAAGGAGCGCGGCACAGATCGTATCGGTATCCATACAGTATTCAAGGAGGATACAGGCGACCGCGATCGGGTGCGTGATATACGGCTCGCCCGAGCTTCGCTTTACGCCCATGTGCGCCTCGTTCGCGAATTCATAAGCGGAAATAATTTTCGCGAGATCGTATTGTTTTTCGCACGCCTTGATCTTATCGATCAGTACGTCGATGGTGTAAAGCATGACTGCCCCTCCCTTTTGCTTTTTTTGAATCTGTATCAACAGGTTCCTATGCTGGGTGTTCCCCGCCGGAATATTGCCCCAGAACCTCTCCGAGCCGCCTTCGGTACTCCTCCCGGACCTCCTCCGGCGAGATCACCTCGACCTTCCCGCCGAACTGAAAAAGCCAGCCGAACAGGATCGGGCTGATCGTCACGACCTGACTGACCCGGAAATGCTCCTCTCCGTCGGCGGTAACGGGAACGTCCCGCCCGAATCGGTCAAAGATCACGCCCGAAAGAGAATTATGCACCCGAAGCGTTACGCGCACATCGTTCCCCGAGTACATTCCGAAGCGCTTTTTCGTATACTCCGCGAGGCTGAAATCCTCGGGCGGATCGCTTCTCGGAACGTCGAGCACCTCGGTTTTTTCGATCTTATCGACGCGGAAGTTCGCGACCGCCTCGTATTTCGGATAATAGCCGACGAGATAATAGTTGTCCTCCCGCCAACAGAGTGCGTAAGGCGAGACCTCCGAATACGCGCCGCCGTTATGGTATTTCTTGGTTTTCCTGCGGTCATAGTCGAAATACAGGAACCGGATCTTCTTTTTCTCGCGGATCGCCCGCTGCACCGCGTCGATATTGTAATAAATCTGCTCGTTCCCGTTCTTGACGCGGTCATAAACGACGACGTTCCGGTTCAGCTCGCCCGCGTCGTAACGGCTCGCGAGCTTTCCGAGCTTCCGGATCAGCTGGGTCGATTTCCGCTCGGTAATAAACCGCGAGCAAGCGACCGCGTCCGCGAGAAGCTTCAGCTCGGGAAGCTCAAAATCCCGCTCGGCGAGGTAATAGGCGGTTGATTTCGACCCGCCCGTTTTGACGATGTCCATTCCGTAGACCGTAAGCGTTTCGATGTCGCTGTACAGGCTCTTGCGCTCGGCGGCGATTCCGGCGTCGGAAAGGCGCGCGATCAGCATGGGTACGGAAAGAGGGTGCTCCTCGTTCGTTTCGTTTCGGAAGATGTCCGCAAGGACAAGAAGCTTTCGCTTCTGACCGGAATCCCGCGGCATATCCAGCCCCCCTTTACGCCGACGCGGCGCTTTTCGCGCCTACACCAAAAAATATCGGAATAGGTCTCAATCCTCTTCCCTGTCGTCTACCGCGTAGTCGTCGCCCGCGCAGACCGCCTTGATCAGCTTTTCGGAAAGCGACGAGATCAGATTTTTATACTGGAGCTTATCCGTCCAGCCCTTCGGGAAGCCCTGTTCCCCGTAATACGCGCCCATCATCGCCGCCGCCATGGACGCGCAGGTATCGCTCGCGCCGTCGTGATTCGCGGCAAGCTGGATCGCGAAGCGGGGGCTTTCATAGTGCAGCACCGCACAGTAAACCGAAATCGCGAGCGCCTCGTATGCCTCAAAGCCGTAGCCCATTTTCTTCACCGCGTCGAGCGGCTCGGTGCTTTCGTTATTCACAAGCTCCAGCGCGTACTGAAGCGTTTTCTTCATAATCTCGCCGTCCGAAACGCCGCCGAGAAGCTCAATCACGGTACGAACCGCGTCCTCGATCTCCGCTCCGCTTACGATCTCGGCAATGATCGCCGCGTAACAGCCCGCCGCGATATATCCGACGGGACTTCCGTGCGTGATCGCGCCCGCGCGGCAGCCCATGTCGAACGCCTTTTTCGTATCATTGTAAAAATAAAGTCCGACGGGCGCGACGCGCTTTACCGCGCCGTTGTCCTTGTTGTCGTTCAGGGGGTGCTCCGGCGTTCCGTACGCCATGTTCCGGATCTTTAAAAGCGCGTCGATGTTCTTCGTGTCGGAGGTGCGCTTTTTATACAGTCCCTTTGCCTTTAACAGGCGGAGCTTATACGGGTTCTGATTCGGGTCGAAAAGCCAGGCGTATTCCTTCCCCGCGACGGTTTTCGTCTGGGTGTAAAGCCAGATCTGATACGCGAGGAAAATATAGTCCTCATAGTTCGCCCGTCCGTCGTCCGCGCCCGCGCTGTGCGCCCACAAAAGGCCGTCAGCGGTAAAAAGCGAAAGCTGGGTATCGTCGGTAAAAAGCGCCGTCCCCGTCCGCTTCGACACCGCGAGGTCGAGACAGCCTCTTTTCTCGAACCGCGTACAGATCGAATCGTAATCCATCAGCTCGATCGGGTAGCCGAACGCGTCGCCGAGCGCGAGACCGAGCATGACCCCCTTGAACCGATCGTCAAGATAAACCTCACTCATTTTTTGTCTTCCTTTCCTTTTCAGAACTTGTCTTCCTGGGAAGACAGGCTCTTTTTTCGTCTGACCGACTTGCGGTCGTATATGGTTTTTGAGATCACCATGCTGTTCTGCGTCATGTACTGCTTCTCGAGGTAATCGTAATAAATCCCCGGAGAAGCGATCCCGTTTATAAATACAATATCCGCGCCCGCCTTCCCGATGATCGCATCGGTCAGGAGTACGCAGTTTGTGCTTAAAATGGAATAGGTTTTGAATTTCCCTTTTTTGAATTTAAAGAAATCCGCGTGCGTCCCCGCCCAAAGCTTGCTGCAATAATCGTGATAATCGACGAGACGGGCGTCCTTGTCCTTTTCGGAAGCAACCTGATACGGCGGCTTCCAGGGGATCGCGAAGGATTTCAGCTTTACGATCTCCTGCCTTACGGCGGAAAGCTGTTCCTCCGTAAGGCGGAAACCGTAGGAAAAGATCATCTTCCGGTCGTGTGTAACCGAAAAATCGAGATAGCATTCCTTTTCCGCCGTAAAGAGGATCCCGTCGCCGAATACGCCGAAAAGCTTGTGGCTGCTCCAGTCGTGGTTCCCGTAGGAGATCACCTCTCCGTCGATAAAAAGGTCGAGATGTCCGATCTTCCCCGCCCCGTTGTTGGAAACGTGCACCATGACCTCGAGGTCGGACGGCTCTCCGTCCCCCTTTTCGGGCAGGTCGAGCTTCGGCAGCTCGTCGTTCGCGGCAAGATGCTCGTTAATCCGCCGAAGCGTCCCGAGCGGGATAAAGGTGGACACAAAAACGGGAAGAGAGATCCGTATTTTCCGCTTCAGCTTATTTTTCGCCCTTTGCGGGAAGATCTGATAAAGAAAATCAAGCAGGAGCGACCCGCCGAACAGGATACAGTACACGCCCGAAACGATCAGAAACGCATCGTTCCGGATCCGGGACGCGATCAAAATCACGCTTAAAACCGCGTAAACCGTAAACGCGAACAGGTCGAACCAGCCGCCGGGAAGGCGGTTCTGCTTCAGAATAATGAAATCCGCGAGCTTTGACGCGGCGTTCAGCAAAACATAAAGCGCGAAAACGAAAACGAACAAACGGAACGTCTGCCGGGGAAGGAGCAGGACGACGATCCCGAGCGCGGTATTGATGACCGCCTCAAAGAGAAGGGCTTTTTTCCGCTTTCCCTTGAGCTGTCCCTGCTTGGTGATAAAGCTGATCCCGCTGTGCAGTCCGTGCAGGAGCAGAACTGTCCCGCCGATCACCGCGAGCGGCGTCAGCAGCAGCTCCCGCTGCACGGCAATGATGATTCCGAGAACCAGAAGGGCGGTTCCGCAGGCAAACAGCCCCGCCTTATAAAGATAGATTCGATACATTATTTATGGTACTTTCTGTGATTTAAGAGGGTGAACGCCCGATAAAGCTGTTCGGCGAGCATGACCCGCGCCAGTTGGTGCGGGAAGGTCATTTTCGATAGACTCAGGCGAAAGCGGGCGGCGTTCTTGACCCGCTCGGAAAGCCCGTAGGAGCTTCCGAGAATGAAAACGAGCGTACCCGTGCCGCCGGAGCAAAGATCCCCGACCGTTTTGGAAAGCTCCTCGCTTGAAAGCTCCCTGCCCTCGATACAAAGCGCGGTCACGGCGCTTCCCGGCGGGATCTTCGCAAATATTTTCTCCGCCTCGGCTTCGAGAGCCGCCGCGATCTGCGCCGACGAGGGATCGTCGGGAAGCCGCTCCGGCTCGATCTCGGCGATCTCTAATTTACAAAAGCCCGAAAGCCGTTTTTCATACTCGTGCATTGCGTCGGAAAGGTATTTTTCCTTTAATTTTCCAAGCGCGATGATCTTTATTTTTAACATTCCTTACCGCCGCCGATTCACGTTCCCGCGCCGCATCTGCCGCGCTTCCAGCTTCGCGATCCTGCTTTTCTGGATCGCGTTGAGGATCACGTCCGCGATAATCAGCACCGCGAGCGCGCCGATACAGAGCTTGAACCAGCTTTTGTCGAAAATGCTGTTGATCATACGCATGGTGTACTCAAACTGAGAAAGCTCGATCCGCTGCGACGCGACCAGGCTTCTTGTCACGAGAAGCTCGCCGTACAGGTAAAGCTCCAGCGTTCCCATGACCTGCCCCTTGTCGATCGGCGCGACGACCTCGTTATTGTCGTTTCGCTCGGCGGTGATCGTCACGACCTGCTTGATGTCCTTCGGGTCGAGACTTGTCGGGACGAGCGTCGAGAAGGAGGAGGATGGCTTTAAGACCGCGACGTCCGCGTTTTCACCCATATCGACGGCGACGCTCGCGATCGCGGTATTTTCGCTTAAGACCTCCATGATGTCGAAGGTGCGGAACGCCCATTTGTAGAACGCGATATGATCCTTGAAATGCCCGTTTGTCCGCGTTCCGTCTTCTTCGTAATACGGCGCGTTCGTCGTAACGAGCATATAAGTAAAGCCGTTCATCGAGGCGGTGGAAACGAAATTCATGAATCCCGGCTGCTCCACACCGTTCTCGTCCCAGTATACGTTGATACTCCCCGTTTTTATTCCCTTTGCGTATTCATAATAATAAGGATTATCCGAAATGTTGCGGATCAGGGAGTTATAGGAGGTGATCGTATACGGGCCGGGATTATAGGTGTTCGCGGGGAGAATGTACTCCGTCGTGTTGCAGATCTCCATAAACAGCGGAAGCTTTTCGTAAGCGTACTGCGCGATCAGGAAGAGGTCGTAGGGAGTCGAGTAGTTGTCCTTTTGCCAAAGTCCGTGCGGATTGCTGAAATGGGTATCGGTACAGCCCAGCTCCTTCGCCTTCCGATTCATCATTTCGATAAAATTCGGAATGCTTTCGCCGCCGATGTTATAGGCGATGACGTTCGCGACCTCGCAGGCGGAGGAGACCATGAGCGCGTAAAGGCAGTCCTCCATGGTGAGATTCGTCTGTCCCACGGCGATCCCCGCGGTCGCCGCGCCTTCAAAATTCGGATCACCCTCCCAGAACTCGTTCGTCGCGTCATAGGTGACCTTTACGGGGGTCTGAAGATCGGAGCAGTTCTCAAGCGCGACGACCGCGGTCATGATCTTCGTGACCGAAGCGGGATAACAGCGTTCATGCTCGTTTTTCGCGGCAATTACCGTTCCGAGGTCGAGATTTACCATATAATAGCCCTCGCTGTACGGATTCAGATCGGGGGTAAACGCCGCGTCCGCCCGAACGGCGGCAAAATCGGAGAAAAATACGGCAAAAATGAACAGAAACGCCGTCAGAACAGCGGGAATTTTTATATTTCGCATATAGACAAAACCACCCTTTTCGGATATAATAGTATGGAAACGGAAAATTTCGGGGTTTTTCTTTCCGGATATGATTGATTTTGGAAACCGATCATGGATACGATTTTTCCAAGTAATACTATTATATCATATTTTCTCAAAAAAAAAAAGACCTTTTTTTAAAGGAATCGAAATTTTCCGAAAAAAAGCTAAAAACAGGGATCGTATACGATCCCTCAAAGAAAGGAACGGTACCACGGATATGGCAGAATTCAAATTCGAGATCGTAAAAGAACTGGGCGTGATCTCCGAAAGCGCGCGCGGCTGGACAAAGGAGCTGAATATGGTGAGCTTTAACGACAAGCCCGCGAAATACGACATTCGCGACTGGTCGCCCGATCATGAAAAAATGGGAAAGGGCGTATCGCTTACCGAGGAGGAAATGGAAACGCTCGTTCAGCTTTTTAAAGAGCGCGACGAAGAGGACAGCTTTGAATAATACAGGATCCCCCGAATGTAAGGAAAAATATTGATGAAAACCATTCTGATTATCGACGACGACGTTTCGATCGGAAACCTGACGGAGGAGCTTCTGACGCGGGAGGGCTACACCGTGCTCCGCGCCTATTCGGGGACGGAAGCGCTTCTCCTGCTTGAACGCCGCCGACCCGATCTGATCCTGCTCGACCTCATGCTCCCCGGACAGAGCGGCGAGGCGCTCCTCCCCGCGATCCGCGAGATCCCCGTTATTGTCGTAAGCGCGAAAACCGACGCGGACGAAAAAGCCGAGCTGCTCTTAAACGGCGCGGCGGACTATGTCACGAAGCCGTTCGGCACAAAGGAGCTTCTCGCGCGGATCGCCCTGCGGCTGCGCGAAGCGCCGAAGACCGCCGCGCCGCTCACCTTCGGCGAGATTACGCTGGATCCCGAAACGAGAGAGGTGACCGTCGGCGGGGACGCCGTAAAGCTCACAAAAACCGAATACGCGATCTTAAAGCTTCTGCTGCGCAGCCCCGCGCAGGTAATCCCGAAATCCGCCCTGCTCGACCGGATCAGCCTTGAAACGCCCGACTGCGTCGAAAGCTCGCTGAAGGTGCATATCAGCAATCTGCGGAAAAAGCTCCGCGAAAAGAGCGGAAAGGACTATATTGAAGCCGTCTGGGGGATCGGATTTAAGCTTCGGGAGGCGTCCGATCCGAAAGATGAGCCGTAAAAAATCTTTACCTTTTCTTTACTCTTTTCTTTACCGCTTTCTTAACCCGTTCGTTGTACAATGATCTTGTAAAACGAACGGGTTTTTCCGTACATATACTGATTTTCGACACTTTTTCATCGAAAATGAGTACAAAAGAAAGGACTGATCTTATGGAATATGCGCTTGAAGTAAACGCGCTGACAAAATCGTACCATAGCGCAAAGGCGCTCGACAACCTCACCATGCGCGTCCCGAAGGGTGCCATTTACGGCTTTGTCGGGAAAAACGGCGCGGGGAAAACGACGCTGATCCGCGTGATCTGCGGGTTACAGCCCCTGACGAGCGGGGAATATTCGCTCTACGGCATAAAGAGCGGTGAAAAGGGGATCGAAAAAGCGCGGCGGCGCATGGGCGCGGTCGTCGAAACGCCGTCGATCTACCTGAACATGACGGCGGAGGACAATTTAAAGGAGCAGTACCGCGTTCTCGGAATGCCCTCCTTTAAAGGAATCCCGGAGCTGCTCGCGCTGGTGGGGCTGTCGGACACGGGGAAGAAAAAGGCGAAGAACTTCTCGCTCGGTATGCGGCAGCGGCTCGGGATCGCGGTCGCGCTCGCGGGGAATCCCGATTTTCTCGTGCTGGACGAGCCGGTCAACGGGCTTGATCCGCAGGGGATCATCGAGGTGCGCGAGCTGATCTTAAAGCTCAACCGCGAACGGCAGATCACCGTCCTGATCTCGAGCCATATCCTTGACGAGCTGTCGAGACTCGCGACGCATTACGGCTTTATCGACCGCGGACATATGGTCAAGGAGATCGGCGCGGCGGAGCTGGAGAACGCCTGCCGCAAGTGCGTAAGGATCGAAGTGAGCGACACGAAGGCGCTGACAAGAGTGCTCGACCGAATGGACATGAAATACAGCATTCTCAGCGAAACGACCGCGGATATTTTCGCCTCGGTAAACGTAACGGCGCTTTCGCTCGCGCTTGCGGAGGAAAACTGCGAGATCCGCTCGCTTACCGAACGGGACGAAAGCTTAGAAAGCTATTTTATGAATCTGATCGGGGGTGGGGAATATGTGTAACTGCCTGCGGGCGGATTTCGTCCGCCTTTTCCGAAGCCTCTTCTTCTGGATCCTGATCATTTTTCTTTTCGGGTCGGGCGTACTTTCCACATTTGACGGATCCAACCGGGCGCTTGATAACGACCTGCTCACGGCCGTGAGCGCCGTGATGATCCTCGGACCGATCTTTACCGCGTTCTTTATCGGAACGGATTATTCCGACGGAACGATCCGCAACAAGCTGATCGTCGGGAACAGTCGCGCGGCGGTCTGGTTCTCGAACCTGATCGTCTGCTGCGCGGCGGCGGAGCTGATGTGCCTGAGCTTTTTGCTGCCCATAGTGATACTCGGGCCGATCGCCGGAAGAGGATATGTCCTGACGGCGGAGGAGCTTCTTTTCCGGCTTCTGATCGAGAATATCGCCCTGTTCGCGTTGATCGCGCTGGTCGTGCTGATCGCCATGCTGGTGAAAAGCCGCTCCTCGGCGATCGTGATCGGAACGCTTCTTTCGCTCGGTCTGTTCATCTGCGCGTCGGTCATCGCAACGCGGCTCCGGGAACCCGAATATTATCAGGGCATGATGTACGTCGACGAAGACGGAAATATCCGGTATGACACAGAAACGAAGGAAGAAAACCCGACCTATATCGGAAACGGAACAACGCGGAAGGTGCTGGAGGTCGTGTATGACGTTCTGCCGAGCGGGCAGATGATCCAGGTATCCTCCATGTGGGAGGAGTATGACTCCGCGCACGGCGGGCTGCTCCTGCTGTATTCGGCGGGAGTCCTTGCCGCGGCGATCCTGATCGGCGTTCCGACGTTCCAAAGGGGGGATCTGAAATGAGCGGACTGATGAAGGCGAACCTGATACGCCTGTTCAAAAGCAGGGCGTTCTGGGTCTGCGTAATGATTTCCCCTGTGCTCGAAATTCTGGCGCTGATCTTCAATCTCCTCTGGAACGTTCCCTTCCGCCGCACGCAGGTTCCGCTTGAGCCAAGCCTGTTTGAGAACACGGCGAATATCGTCCTGCTCCTTGCTGTTTTCGCGGGGCTTTTCCTCGGAACGGAATATTCCGACGGCGGACTTCGGAACAAGCTGATCGTCGGGCATTCCCGCGCGGCGGTCTGTCTTTCCGATCTGCTGACCTGTTTCACGGCGGGACTGATGATCTTCGCGGTACAGTTTTCGACCGATCTCGCGCTCGGACTTGCGCGGGGATACTGCCGGACTGTCCCGACGGAGGAAGTCGTATCCCGCGTCCTGATCTGTATCGGCGCGATCGCCGCGCTTTCGGCGATCTTCACCCTGCTCGGAACGCTTGTTTCCGGAAAATCGATCTGCGTTACGGCGACGATCTGTCTTGCGCTGGCGCTGGCGATCGGTTCTTCCATGATCTTGATCGAGCTCGCGGAGCCGGAGTACTTAACGCCGATGAGGGTCACCTATCCCGACGAGATCGGCGAAAACGGCGAACCGCGCGTGGAGACCGTCACGGAAAAGAACCCGGATTACATCGGCGGAACGCTGCGCCAAACGTTTGAAACGCTGAGCGACCTTCTTCCCACGGGACAGCTTTTCCGAATGGGATCGTCTTCGCTCACGTTTGCGGAAGACGGCGAGCCGATCGGAAGGGACGTCGGCTCATTCACGGAACGCGCCGCGCCGATGATCGGGTATTCGCTCGGGATCGTTTTTCTGGCGACAGTCGGAGGAATGTGCGTCTTCCGAAAGAAAAATATCCGATAAATATTCACCCCCGACCTCAAATGAGATCGGGGGTGAATTTTTCATTTAGAAAAGGGAATTTTTATTCGACTTCCACAGCGGGAGCGACCGCCGTTGTCGCCACGGCTTCGCCGTCGGCAAGCTGCTCTTGGATCGCTTTTATCTTCTCGTATTCCGATTCTTTTATGACCTCAACGCTTCCGTCCTCGTCGATCATATAGTAAACGACATCGGAATTATCGAGATCTTCCCCGTCTCCGTGAAAGGAAACCGTAACCGTCTCTCCATCGCCGGTAACGACCCCGCATTCAGTGTGGGAAATAAATTCCCCTTTCGTCTCAAAACGGTATACGAGCGCATTCCCGTCGTCCATTGCCGCGTTCGCTTCCTCTTCGGAAACGGCTTTTGTCCCGTTCTCGTCGCATATATACCAACCCACGTTCGTCTGCTTCGCCTCGTCCGCCGAAACAAAAACCGCCATGGAGACCGCCGCAAGCGCGGCAGCCGCAATTGCGCCGAAAATCGTTGCTTTTTTAAATTTCATAATTCTCTCAATCCTTTCTTTCACGGCGTTCCCGCTGAACGCCGCGGCAAAAATGTTGTTCTTTCGTTCTTCCGCCCGTATGAGCATTCGCGCGTACTCCGCCCTTCGCGCGGGGTATTTTTTCAGGACGGCTTCATCACAGGCAAATTCGAGATCGCGGTTCGCAAGGATCAGCATGACCCACGCGAGCGGATTCAGCCACCCGAGACTTACCGCCCCGACCAGCAGAAGCTTATAAAACAGGTCGCCCCGCCGGATATGCGTCAGCTCGTGCGCGAGGATCAGCTCAAGCTCCTCTCCCGTTTCCGTCATCGTTTTCGGGAGCAGGATCGTCGGGCGAAACAGCCCGCAGGTAAGCGGCGCGATGATCCGGTCGCTTACGCGAACGCGGATATGCCGTTTTGACCCGCTTTTTACGGTTTGGAGCACTGCTCTGTCAGTACAGGGGACGGCCTCGCACAAGACCCGCCGGCTCCGGAAATGCGCCAAAAGAAACCCACCGAACACAAGCGCTGCAGCTGCCGTATACGCGGTCGGGAACAGGTCAACGCCCGCCTCTCCGCCGCCCGGCACCGCCATGACAAGCGCTTTCGGGATCACAGGAGACCGTGACGGAAGCAGGAGCTTCAGCGAAAACGGAAGCACGATCCGAAACGCGGCGATCCCCCAAAGCGGAAGGATCACCCGCCGCGAAAGCTTTTCGGAAAACACCGCGCGAACCAGCAGGATCACCAGAATCAGCAGCCCCGCGGCAAGATTTCGTTCGAATAACCCGATCATTCCGACTTCTCCGTTCATTCCAGCTCCTCCACGATTTTTTTCAGGGACGCGATCTCCTCCGCCGAGAGCCGCCCCCCGCCGATCAGCGCGGCGATCAGACAGTCGGCGCGCCCGCCGTACATACGGTCGAGCAACTCCTCCGTCTCGTAAGCCTGCGCTTCTTCACGGGTGATCTCGGCACGGCAGAGAAAATTCGGTTCGGTACGTGACACCGCGCCCTTATCCACGCATTTTTTGATGACCGTGTATGTTGTTGTTTTGCTCCAGCCTGCCCGTTCCTTCAGCTTTTCGGCAAGCGCCTTTGCGGACATCTCTCCTTCCCATAAAAGCTCCATCACCTTCAGTTCGGAGTCGTACAGCTTGATTTTTTCGTTCATGTCAGGACAGTCCTTTCTGTTCTATTATAATAGAATGGAATTTGCGTGTTCTATCTCGATAGAATGTGATCACAATGTCATTCTATCACAGTAGAATGGTTTTGTCAACCGTTCCCTTGCCGATTCGTAGACCTGCACAAAAAGGCAAAGACAAAACCGACAAAATAAACAAACCGCCGTCAAGCGAACCGATTTCCCCATTCGCTTAACGGCGGTTTTATCTGATTTTACTTTTCGTTCATCATTCCGCTGCGGTTGATCGCGCAGATCAGCGCCAGCACGGAGGAAACCACGATGTCGGTATGTAACCCCGCGCCCCACGAGATCACGCCGTTCGCCGTGCAAAGCTCAATATAGGACATTGCCTTCGATTTCGAGCCTTCCTCAAGCGCCTGCTCCGTATATGAAAGCACCGAAAACTCGATCCCGAACGCGTGACGGATCGCGTCAGCCACCGCGTCAAGCCGTCCGTTCCCCTCGCCGCGAAGCTCTTTTTTCTCCCCGCGTACCGCCAGCGTGACCAATGCCTCAAAGCTTCCCTCTTTTTGCACGTAATGCGCTTCAAGAAGCTTGATCGGCGAATCGACGTTTACGAACTGTCCCATAAAGACGTCCAGAACGTCCTGCGGCGAAAGCTCGCGGTGCTGCTTATCGGAAACGTCCTTGACCGCGTAGCCGACCGACTCGCGCATTTTCAGCGGGAGATTGATCCCGTACTTCTGCTGAAGCAGGAAGCCGATCCCGCCCTTTCCGCTCTGGCTGTTGATCCGGATAATGTCGCCGTCATACTGCCGCCCGAGATCCTTCGGGTCGATCGGGAGATACGGTACCGTCCAATACGGGTCGTTCCCGTCCGCGCGCCACTTCATGCCCTTCGCGATCGCGTCCTGGTGCGACCCCGAGAACGCCGCGAAAACGAGCGATCCGCTGTACGGCTGGCGCTCGCCGACGTGCATACAGGTCATCTGCTCATACACACGCACGATCGACGGAAGGTCGGAAAAATCAAGCTTCGGGTCTGTCCCGTGCGTGAACATATTCAGCGCGAGCGTTACAATATCGACGTTTCCGGTGCGCTCGCCGTTCCCGAACAGCGTTCCCTCGACGCGGTCCGCGCCCGCGAGAAGTCCAAGCTCGGTATCCGCCACCGCGCAGCCGCGGTCGTTATGCGGGTGAAGCGAAACGATCACGTTTTCGCGCTTATAAAGGTTGTCGCACATATATTCGATCTGGCTCGCGTACACGTGCGGGAGCGAAAGCTCGACCGTAACGGGGAGGTTGATAATGACTTTCTTTTCCGCCGTCGGCTCCCATACTTTCAATACCTCGTTACAGATCTCGAGTGCGTATTCCGGCTCCGTTCCCGTAAAGCTTTCGGGGGAGTATTCAAAAAGGAAGTTTCCGGGCGTCTTTTCCGCGTATTCCTTTAAAAGCTTCGCGCCGCTGACCGCGATCTCGGTGATCTGCGCCTTATCCTTGCGGAACACCTGCTCGCGCTGCGCGACGGAGGTGGAGTTGTAGAGGTGCACGATCGCGTTTTTCGCGCCCTCGAGCGCTTCGTAGGTCTTTTTGATGATGTGCTCGCGCGACTGGGTCAAAACCTGGATCGTGACGTCGTCGGGGATCAGGTTCCGCTCGATCAGCGCGCGGCAGAATTCGTATTCCGTCTCGCTCGCGGCGGGGAAGCCGATCTCGATCTCCTTAAAGCCGATCTTTACGAGGGTCTTGAAAAATTCAAGCTTTTCTTCCAAACTCATCGGGACGATCAGTGCCTGATTCCCGTCGCGCAGATCGACGCTGCACCAGATCGGCGCTTTCTCGATGTTTTCGCGCGTGACCCAGCGGGTGCAGCTCATCGGCGGCATAAAATAATTCTTTTTGTACTTTGACGTGTCCATAATCAAAACCATTCCTTTCCTATGGAGGAAGTTTGTGCCGAGCGGATTTGTCGAGGCACAAACGACGGGTTTGAAAAATCTTCGATTTTTCAAACAGCTTCCTTTCTTGCGGACTAAGTGAAACAAAAACCCCGTCTCAACTAAGAGACGGGGAAATTCCTCGCGGTACCACTCTTTGTGACGGGTAAACGTCCACTCTGCCGCATCTGACAATGCGTCTCTCTGTAACGGGAGAACCCGTTCCAACCTACTCTCCCGGGGGATTTCAGCCGACAGCTTAAGGGTGAGTTATGACAGTCCCCCGTTACCGTCTCGCACCGCCCGACGGCTCTCTGGAAGCAAAAGACTGCTTTTTTCCCTATCTTCGCATTTAAAATATTGATATTACTTGTATTATACCCGATTTTTCGCGGAATGTCAAGAGGTTTTCCGAAAATTCCCCGTCCGTCCTTCTTTTTCCCGAAAAACGGCAGCCTTCCCCGAAAAAACCTCCCGCGCCGTCCGAAAAGCGCTCAAGGCGGCTTTACGGAATTATTCGGTCTTTTCTTCGATGTATTTTACGACGTCGCCGACGGTCTTGATGTTCTCGACCTGATCATCGGGGATCTCGAGATCAAATTCTTCCTCAAAGCTCATAACGAGATCGACAATATCAAGCGAATCCGCACCGAGATCGTCCTGAATGTTCGCGCCCATCGTTACCTTCGCTTCGTCAACGTCAAGCTGATCCACAATAATGCTTTTAACCTTTTCAAAAATCATTTTTCGTTTCCTCCGTACGAATTTATTTTTTAGAGCCGTTCCGGCAGATACCGGAATGCTCCCGGGATTCGGGCAGGCTCAGCGATCTCCGCCCGAAATAAACCTCAACGCTTAACATTATAAATGATACAGTATAAAAAATCAATAGCTTTTTTTAAAAAATCTCACTTTTTTTTATTTTTTAACTTTTATGCTATATTCCATAGTTTTTTTTCACTTATTTGTGCAATTTTAACACAAACAGGTTACTCCTGAAACATTCCGATCCGCCGGAACTTCTCATATCGCCGCTCGAGCATGACGCTTTCCTCTACCTTCATCAGCCGCGGCACCGCCTCGTTCAAATAATCCGAAACGTTCATCACGGTATGCGTAAGGTCGTTATGCGCGCCGCCCGCCGGCTCGCGGATAATTTTATCGCAGACACCGAATTTTACGAGATCCTCGGCTGTGCTCTTCATCAGCTCCGCCGCCTCGCTTTCCCGGCTCGCGTCCTTCCAGAGGATCGACGCGAAACCGCGCGGCGAGATCACGGAGTAGATCGCGTTTTCAAGCATGGCAAGCTCGTCGCAGACCGCCAGCGCGATTGCGCCGCCGCTGCCTCCCTCGCCGAGAACGATCGAGATGATCGGCGTTTTCAGCGTCATGAATTCCATCAGGTTCCGCGCGATCGCTTCGCCCTGTCCGCGCTTCTCCGCCTCGATCCCGCAGAACGCGCCGGGCGTATCCACAAAGCAGATCACGGGACGGTGGAACTTCTCCGCCTGCTTCGCAAGCCGAAGTGCCTTCCGATACCCCTCGGGGTGCGGCATGGAAAAATTCGAGCGCTTATTCTCCTCGAGATTTCTCCCCTTGACCTGCGCGATAATCGTCACGGGAATGGAATTCAGCGTCCCGATCCCCCCGATAACCGCCGCATCGTCGCCGAAATGACGGTCGCCGTGAAGCTCAAGAAAATGGTTGAAAATCGCCGGAATATAGTCGCGTACGGTCGGACGGTTCTTATTTCGGATCACGGCAAGCCGTTCGGTCGCGGTAAAGTTACTCATAACCCTATTTTACTCCTTCTCTTCGGAAAAAGTTCCCCGGAACATCAAAGTTCCTCGGAACATCAGCGTTCGGCTTTCGCAGAAAGCCAATGCACAAAAAATCAGTTCTCCTTCGTTCTGGGATACCCGTGCATTCGGATCAGATTCGCGAGCACCGAGCGCATATTTTTCCGCTCGACGATCATATCCGCGAACCCGTTTTCAAGCATAAACTCCGCCGACTGGAAATCGTCGGGAAGCTGCTGACGGATCGTATCCTGAATCACCCGCCGCCCCGCAAAGCCGATCAGCACCTTCGGTTCGGCAATAATAATATCGCCGAGGCTCGCGAACGACGCGGTCACGCCGCCCGTCGTCGGGTCGGTCATGACGGTAATGTACAATTCTCCCGCTTCGTTATGCCGCGCGATCGCGCCGGAGGTTTTCGCCATCTGCATCAGCGAAACGATCCCCTCCTGCATTCTCGCGCCTCCCGACGCAGTAAACAGCACGACGGGAAGGCGGTGCGCAGTCGCATATTCAAAGGCGCGCGTGATCTTTTCCCCGACAACGCACCCCATGCTTGCCATCATAAAATTGCTGTCCATGATCCCGATCACGGTCCGATAGCCGCGGATCGTACAGGTTCCCGTCACGACGGCTTCCTTCATGCCGCACTTTTTCTGAAGATCCGCGATTTTTTCGGGATAGCCGGGGAAGTCGATCGGGTTGACCGAGTTCATCTCGGCGTCAAATTCGTTAAAGCTGTCCGCGTCCGCCGTCATTTCGAGTCGCTCCCGATAAGGGATTCGCGCGTGATACCCGCACGCCGCGCAGACCTGCTTGTTCTTCTCAAAATCGTCGCGGTATATGACTGTGTCACAGCGCGGGCATTTAAACAGCAGATCCTTCGGGATCTCCACGCCGCCCGATGTCTTTTCCGCTTTTTTATCCTCTTTAAAGCGATCCTTTACGACCTTAAATAAATCCTCGAGTGCCATTGTGCCTCCACGTTGCCTTTATTTTATCAGGTTCTGCTTCCGGTCAAGAAAACCGATATCGAAAACGCCGCGCTCAAACTCCTTGTCCCGAAGGAGACCCAGCTGGAAGTCAATATTCGTCTGAATCCCCTCAATCAGCATTTCGGAAAGCGCAACCTTCATTTTCGTAATCGCTTCCGCGCGGTCGCGTCCCTTTACGATCAGCTTCGCGATCATGCTGTCGTAATAGGGCGGGATCTCGTACCCCTGATAAACCGCGGTATCGATCCGGACGCCGAAGCCGCCGGGAATATGGATCGACTTGACCTTTCCGGGGCAGGGACAAAAGCCCTTCTTCGGATTTTCGGCATTGATCCGGCACTCGATCACGTGCCCCGTCAGCGAAATATCCTCCTGTTTGAACGAAAGCGGAAGCCCCTGCGCGATCCGGATCTGCTCTTTGATCAAGTCGATCCCGGTAACCATTTCGGTAACGGGGTGTTCGACCTGAATCCGCGCGTTCATCTCCATAAAGTAGAAATTCCGATCCTTATCGACGAGGAATTCGACCGTGCCGGCGTTGTAATAGCCGTAGACCTCCGCCGCGCGGAGCGCCGCCTCGCCCATTTTCTCCCGAAGCTCGGGGGTCATGATCGGGCTCGGGCTTTCCTCAAGCACCTTCTGATTGCGCCGCTGGCAGGAACAGTCCCGCTCGCCTAAGTGTACCGCGTTCCCGTGCTCGTCCGCTAAGATCTGGATCTCGACGTGACGCGGATTCACGATGAATTTTTCAATGTATACGTCGTCGTTCCCGAAAAACTGAAGCGCCTCCTGCTTCGCGGCAGTGATCGCGGCTTCCAGCTCGTCCTCCGAATTTGCCTTCCGGATCCCGCGTCCGCCGCCGCCCGCGCTCGCTTTGACAAGAACGGGATAGCCGATCTCGGCGGAAATCCGCTTGGCCTCGCCCAGATCGTTAATGACGCCCTCCGAGCCGCGCACAACGGGTACGCCCGCCGCGATCATCGCCTTTTTCGCGTTCGCCTTATCGCCCATCGCCTTCATCGCGTCCGCGTTCGGTCCGATCCACTTGATCCCGCACCGATCGCAGAGCCGCACAAAGCGCGCGTTTTCCGAAAGAAAGCCGAAGCCCGGGTGGATCGCCTTCGCGCCCGTAATTTCACAGGCGGCAAGGATCGAGCGGGTATTCAGATAGCTTTCGGTGCTTCGCGGGCCGCCGATACAGACCGCCTGATCGGCGATCTGCGCGTGGAGCGCCTGTTTATCGGCGGTCGAGTAAACCGCGACCGTTTCGATCCCAAGCTCGCGGCAGGCGCGGATAATGCGGATCGCGATCTCTCCGCGGTTCGCAATCAGAATTTTGTCAAACATCAGCGCGACGTCCTTTCTTTTGGAATCAATCTACTTTGCCGGTTCCCGCTTACTTAATCGCAAACGAGATCTCGGCGGAGCAGGCTTTTTCGCCGTTTACCGTCGCGACGCCCTTTCCGATCCCGACCGGGCCCTTCACCTTCACGATCTCGACCTCGAGCCGAAGCGTATCGCCCGGAACGACCTGACGGCGGAATTTCGCTTCCTTTACCCCGCCGAAAAAGCCGATCTTCCCCTTATTTTCGGGAAGCATGAGCATGGCGACCGCGCCCGCCTGCGCGAGCATTTCGAGGATCAATACGCCCGGAACGACGGGATATTCGGGGAAATGCCCCTTAAACCAGAAATCCTCCGCGCGGATATGCTTGAGCGCGACGACGCGCTTTCCTTCCTCGATCTCCTCGATCTCGTCGATCAGCAGGAACGGATCGCGGTGCGGAATGATTTCCTTGATCTGTTCTATGTTCATTTTCATTCTTCTGATTTTCCTTTCCTATGGAGGAAGTTTTGTGCCGAGGCACAAACGACGGGTTTGAAAAATCTTCGATTTTCAAACATTTCCTTTCCGCCACGTTATTCGAGGCGTAAGATCGGCTGGTCATACTCGACCGCCTCGCCGTCGGAGACGAGAACCTCTGCGACAACGCCGTCCAGCTCGCTCTTTACCTCGTTCATCAGCTTCATGCTCTCGATGATAAAGACAACGTCTCCCTTGCTGATGCTCTTTCCCGCCTTCACGAAGGGGGGCTTCCCCGGCGCGGAGGCGGCGTAGAACGTCCCGACGATCGGCGACTTGATGTATCTCCCGTTTTGCGGCTTTTCCTCGGCAGGAAGCTCCTGCGGAGACGGAAGCTCAACAGGGTGCGTCATAATGGTATGTCCCGCAAAATGCCCCTCCATACTCTCACCAAGCTCGATCTCTAATTCACCGGATTTTACATGGAGACGACCGAGCTGGTTTTCCTTCATGATCGAAACCATTTCCTTGACCGCTTCCGAAAGCTTATCGTACTGCATAAAATTCTGTCCTTTCCGAAAAGTTGGTTATTCGTTGACGGGCAGGAAGCAAAGCGTCGCGTTATGCCCGCCGAAGCCGAGCGAATTGCTGATCGCGCCCGTGATCTTCATTTCACGGTTCCCGCCCATGCAGTAATCGAGGTCACAGTCCTCGCCCGCTTCCTTCGAACCCACCGTCGCGTGTACCAGATCGTTTTTCATCTGCAAAACAGTCGCGATCGCTTCTACCGCGCCCGCCGCGCCGAGCAGGTGTCCCGTCATGGATTTTGTCGAGTTGATTGCCATTTTCCGCGCCTGTTCCCCGAAGGCAAGCTTCAGCGCGACCGTTTCGGTCTTATCGTTCATGACCGTGGAGGTGCCGTGCGCGTTACAGTAATTGATCGTCTCGACCGGTACGCCCGCTTCCTGTACCGCCAGCTCCATTGCCTTCGCGCCGCCGAGCCCCTCGGGATCGGGACTTGTCTCGTGATACGCGTCACAGGTCGCGCCGTAACCCGCGATCTCGGCGTAAATTTTCGCGCCGCGCTTTTTCGCGTGCTCGTATTCCTCTAAAATCAGAATCCCCGCGCCGTCGCCGAGCACGAAGCCCGAGCGATCCTTATCAAACGGGATCGACGCGCGGTCGGGATCGGTGCTGCGCGTAATGGCGTGCATATTGTTGAACGCCGCCTGTGCGAAGCCCAAGTGACAGGCCTCCGTTCCGCCCGCGACCGCGCAGTCGAGATACCCGTTCTTGATCGCGCGGAACGCCTCGCCGACCGCGTGCGCGGAGGAAGCGCAGGCGGAAACGGTGCAGTAATTCGCGCCCTTAAAGCCCGTCTTGATCGCGACCGTCCCCGCCGCCATGTTCCCGATCATCATCGGGATCGTAAAAACGGACACGCGCGCTTCGCCTTTATTATGATATGTCTGAACCTGTTCCTCGGTGGTCTGGATCCCGCCGATCCCCGAGCCGATAATAACGCCGCAGCGGTACGGATCGAGATCCTTAAAATCCGTCCCCGCGTCCTTCAGCGCCTCTAAGGAGGCATAAAGCGCGTAACGGGTCAGAACGTCGGTTCTTCTCGCCGCTT
Organism: uncultured Ruminiclostridium sp.; assembly: GCA_964456025.1. GTDB lineage: Bacteria > Bacillota > Clostridia > Oscillospirales > Ruminococcaceae > Ruminiclostridium_E. The sequence continues at coordinate 26,797 of CAYVZH010000009.1, read as the reverse complement.
TTTTGTCAAGAATCGCGCTGTCGTCGAAGTTTTTGACACGCGCGCTGACGTTGCGCTCCTCCGACTGCCCCGGGAACCATTCCTCAAGCGTAAAGCCGTGCTTTCCCGCCTTGATGTTTTCCCAAAATTCTTCCACCGTATTTCCGATCGGGCTTACGATGCCCAAGCCCGTAATCACAACCCTGCTCATTCCCTTTGCTCTGCCTTTCTTTTATTTTGTTTTTATTTTTTAATTGCAGTCCTGCGTTTTTTCTCACATGGAAAGACCGCCGCTGATCTCAATAACCTGTCCCGTGACGTAGGTGGAATCCTTCCCCGCGAGGAAGGAGATCACGCCCGCGATTTCCTCGACCTCGCCGTAGCGCTTCATCGCGATCTGATTCAGGATTGCTTCCTTCTGCGCGTCGGTAAGCGCGTCGGTCATCGGCGTGCGGATAAATCCCGGCGCGACCGCGTTCACGTTGATCCCGCGGGAGCCGAGCTCCTTCGCCGCGCTTTTCGTCATGCCGATGATCGCCGCCTTCGAGGCGCTGTAATTGAACTGACCGGGATTCCCATGAAGACCCGCCACTGACGAAAGGTTGATGATCCGCCCGCTGCGCTGCTTCATCATGATCGAACCGACCGTTTTCATCATATTGAATACGCTCTTCTGGTTCACGGCGATCACAAGATCATAATTTTCCTCGCTCATGCGCGCGAGCAAGCCGTCGCGGGTAATCCCTGCGTTATTGACAAGTACGTCGATCGAGCCGAATTCTTCCTTGATCGCCTTGACCATTTCCTCGCATTCGGAAAGCTTCGATACGTCCGCTTTGAAATAGTCTGCCTTTACGCCGAGCGCGCGGCATTCCTCGGCAGTGCGCCGCCCGTTTTCCTCGTTCAGGTCGTTGACCGCGATGTCAAAGCCGTCCTTCGCGAGCCGCTTCGCGACCGCCGCGCCGATTCCCTGACCCGATCCCGTAATAATAGCCGTCATGTCTTTTTCCCTTTCGTTCGTTTATTTTTAATTTAGAAGTTTAGCCAACTCTCAAAAAACTTACTTTCCGAGCAGCTTTTCCGCCTGCCCGAACATTTCCTCAACGATCTCCTTCGCGGGCTTTACCTCGCGGATCATGCCCGCGATCGCGCCGCAGAGGAACGAGCCTTCCTCGAGATTCCCGTCCTGAACCGCCTTCCGGAGTGAGCCGACCGTGATCTCCTCAAACTCCTCGGGCGTTCCGCCGTCCTTCTCGAAGGTCTGAAGCTTCTTCGCGAATTTCGTCTTGACATTACGGCAGGGGTGACCCGTCGAACGTCCCGTGACAATGCTGTCGGTGTCCTTCGCCCCGATCACAAGCTCCTTGTACGTCGGGTGGATCTGGCATTCCTCACAGGCGAGGAACCGCGTCCCGACCTGTACGCCCTCCGCGCCGAGCATGAACGAAGCCGCAATCCCGCGCCCGTCGGCGATTCCCCCCGCCGCGAGAACGGGGATCTCTACCGCGTCCACGACCTGCGGCACAAGGCACATCGTCGTATTCTCGCCGATATGTCCGCCGCTTTCGGTTCCCTCGGCAATAACCGCCGCCGCGCCGCCGCGCTCCATGCGCTTCGCAAGGGCAACGCTCGGTACGACCGGGATCACCTTGATCCCCGCGGAAAGCCATTTTTCCATATATTTTCCGGGATTTCCCGCGCCCGTCGTCAGGAACGGGATCTTCTCGTCGATCACAAGCTGCGCGAGATCGTCCGCGTTCGGCGAAAGCAGCATGATGTTGACCCCGAACGGCCCGTCGGTCAGTGTTTTCGCGCGGTGAATCTGTTCCTCGATATAAGAGGCGGGAGCGCTTCCGCCCGCGATAATGCCCGCACCGCCCGCGTTCGTGACCGCCGCCGCGAGCGTACTCTCCGCGATCCACGCCATTCCGCCCTGTAAGATCGGGTACCTGATCCCGAGAAGCTCCGTGATTCTTGTTTTCATAGCCGTTGATCCTTTCACATAATTGCCGCTTTGCCGTTCATTATTTTAAAAGTTAAATTTCATAGAGAACCGCGCCGCTCGTAAGTCCCGCGCCGAAGCCCACCAGACAGATCCGCATTCCCTCGCGGAGCCGTCCCGATTTTTTCAGCTCGTCCAAGCAGGTCGGAATACAAACGCTCGAGGTATTCGCGCGGTCGTAGATATTGATATAAACCTTCTCTTCGGGAAGCTTCATCTGCTTCATCGCCGTCTGAATGATCCGCACGTTTGCCTGGTGCGGAATCACAAGATCCACGTCGTCCGCGGTAAGCCCCGCCTTTTCGAGTACCTTGTCCATTGCCGTCGCCATTGCGTCCACGGCGAATTTATAGACCGCCTTTCCGTCCATCTGGAGGTAGTTTTTCTTTTTCTCGTTATCCATGAAGTCGTAATACGAACCCTCCTCACGGAACGGGCAGTTCGGCTTCCCGTTGATATGGCAGTAAAGGCTCTGGAACGGGTCGCCCTTCGCGTTCAGGTAGGAGTAAAGCGGTTTTTCGCTGTGCGTAAGAACCGCCGCCGCCGCGCCGTCCCCGAACAGGACGCAGGAGGAGCGATCCTCGAAATCAAGGTGATTGGAAAGGCGTTCGCTCGCGACGATGAGGATGTTCCGGTAATCCCCGTCCTCGAGGTAGCGGCTCGCGATGTCCACCGCGCAAATAAAGCCCGTACAAGCCGCGTTGATGTCATACGCCGCGGCATTCACCGCCCCGATCGCTTCCTGCACCAAGCAAGCGGCGTTCGGATAAAAAAATTCATGAGAACAGGTCGAGACTAAGATAAGGTCGATCTCCTCGGGAGAAAGTCCGCTGTCCGAAAGGGCGTTCCTTGCCGCTTCCCTTGCCATTTCGTGATTCGGGAGCTTCGTCGAAAAGCGCCGCTCGCGGATCCCCGTCCGCGACACGATCCATTCGTCGCTCGTATCGAGCATTTTCGTGAAATCGTCATTCGTCACGACGGTTTCGGGAAGATAGACGCCTGTTCCTAAAATTTTTATTCCTCGCATTCACTTTTCTCCTTGATTTTATTCCGGAAATCGGTTATAATAGAAGGCACAGAACTTTTCGCCGCAAATCGCACGGGTGTCCGCTTTCTCGGCGCTACTTATTCATTATACCAATTTTACCCGTATTTGTCAATGTTTTTTTGGACAAAGCATTCCGCTTCGTCCGTCTTTAACGCCTTTTTCGGCGAAATTCAGCTTTTTAGAAGGGAACGACAGCATGACAGACGCACTTTTATTTTCGGGACAGGGATCGCAGTATCCCGGCATGGGGGAAAAGCTTTACCGCGAAAACCCCGACGCTTACGAAACGATTTTCGGGACAGGAAGCGAGATCCTCGGCTTCGACCTGAAAAAAACCATGTTTACCGCTTCGGCGGAGGAGCTTTCACGCACGGAGATCTCACAGCCCGCGATCTTTACCATGTCGCTTCTCTGCGCGGAAAAATACAGGAACGAGGGCGGAGAATTCGGCGCGGTCGCGGGGCATTCCCTCGGCGAATACGCGGCGATGGTACTCTCCGGAATCGTCGGACTTGAAACGGGCTACACACTCATTAAAAAACGTGCCGCGTGCATGGAAAAAGCGGCGAAAAAAAACGGCGGAAAAATGGCGGCGGTACTGACACCCGACGCGAAAACGGTTGAGGCAGTCTGCGCTGAGCTCTGCTCAGCAGGAAGCTATGTTACCCCCGTCAATTACAATTCCGCGCAGCAGATCGTGATCGCAGGGAGCGCAGAAGGGATCGAAAAAGCCTCCGAAGCGCTTACGGCAAAGGGCGTAAAGCGGATCGTCCCGCTCGCCGTCGCCGCCGCCTTCCACAGCGAATATATGAAGGAAGCCGCGGAGGAATTCGCCGCCGAGATCGCGGGGACGTCCTTTTCCGCGCCGAAGGTGAAATTCTACTCCAACGTACTCGGCGGAGAGCTTACCGACCTGACGGACATGGCCGGGCTTCTCTCCCGTCACATCTGCTCGCCCGTTCGTTTTACCGACGAGCTTTTCGCCATGAAAAACGACGGCTTTACCCGCTTCACCGAATGCGGCCCGGGAAAAACGCTGGTCGGCTTCGTGAAAAAGACCCTTGACGGCGCGGAAGCGAACGCCATGGATCGCTAAGTTCTGAAAAAGAAAGGAAACATTACACAGATGAAAAAATACGCGCTGATCGGGTACCCGCTCGGGCATACCCTTTCTCCCCAGATCCACTCGCGGCTGTTCTCTCTTTCGGGGCAGGAGGCGGGATACGAAACGCTTGAAATTTCCCCCGAAACGCTCCCCGATCAATACGGAAAACTCGCCGCGCTCGACGGCTTTAACGTCACCATTCCGCACAAGGTGGATATTATCCGCTACTGTGACCGTCTCGACGCGGGCGCGGAGCGTTACGGCTCGGTAAACTGCGTGAAAAACGGCGATGAACGGGTCGGCTATAACACCGACGTGCTCGGCTTTACGAAATCCGTTGACCTGCTCGGCGCGAGCCTTGCGTCAAAGGTTCTTCTGATCGGCTGCGGCGGCGTGGGGCGCATGATGGCAATCGAAACGGCGCTTTCGGGCGGCTCGCTGACAATCGCCGCGCTCGACATGGATCGCCCGAAGGCAGAGGCGGTCGTGAACGAAATTCACGAAAAAGCCCCGAACGCCGAGGTGAAGATCATTCCAAGCCCGCTCGGATCGGTATCGGAGGAGTTCGACCTGCTTATTAACGCCTCGCCCGTCGGAATGTTCCCGAAAACAGACGCTTCTCCCTGTGGGGAAGAGGTTTTGAAGCACGTCCGCTTTGTGTTCGACGCGGTCTATAATCCGAAAGAGACGCTTCTTGTGAAAACGGCACGGGAATGCGGCGCGAAAGCCATGAACGGTATGGCCATGCTCGTGCTTCAGGCGGCGGCGGCGCAGGAGATCTGGCACGGCGCAAGCTTCCGGAAGGAGGATCTCGAAACGCTCATTTCCGACATGGAGGCGCTCGTATGAAAAACGTCTATCTCTGCGGATTCATGGGCTGCGGAAAATCGCATATCGGGCGGCTTCTCGCGAAACGAATGGATCGGCGGTTCGTCGATCTCGACAGCTACATAGAGGAAAAAGAGGGAAAACCGATCTCCCGGATCTTCGCCGACGAGGGAGAGCCGTATTTCCGCGAGGCGGAGGCGCGGTATATCCGAGAAATGCCCGAAAACTGCATTGTCGCGACGGGCGGCGGCGCGGTCATCAATCCGAACACGGCGGAGGCGGCAGCTAAAACGGGAACGATCGTTTTCCTCGACGCGGGCTTTGAGCTTTGCTATCGGCGGATCGAGAACGACACCCGCCGTCCGCTCGTCATGAGCAATACCAAGGAACAGCTTTCCGAGCTGTATCAGACCCGCCGCGCCGTTTACCGCAAGCGCGCGACCCTCGTCGTGGACGCGAACGGGGTCGATCGGGACATTGCATTTGAAATTGAAAAGGGGCTTCGCGCATGATCGTATACAACGCAAAAATTCTCCCCGTCACCCTCCCGCCGATCGAAAACGGCTTTCTTACGGTTCGGGACGGGAAAATTACCGCGCTCGGCGAAATGCGCGGGCTGAAGGAAACGCCCGGCGAAGGCGATCTCGACGTGAAGGGAATGACGGTCACGCCCGCTTTTGTGGACGCGCACTGTCATCTCGGAATATTCGGCGACGGTCTCGGGATCGAGGGAGACGACGGGAACGAGGAAAGCGATCCCGTCACCCCGCAGCTCCGCGCGATCGACGCGGTGAACCCGCTCGACCGCTGTTTCGGGGAGGCGGCAAGGGGCGGCGTCGGAACGGTACTGACGGGCATGGGGAGCGCAAATGCGATCGCGGGAACCTTTCTCGCCATGAAGACCGCGGGCGGAAAGCGGGTCGAAAGCCGCGTTCTGAAAAGTCCCTGCGCGATGAAGTTCGCGCTCGGCGAGAACCCGAAATCGGTCTACCGCGATCGGGACGAATCCCCCGTTACGCGTATGGCGACCGCTGCGCTGATCCGCGGGCAGCTTACCGCCGCGAAACGGTACATGGAGGACACGGAGGAATACGAGCGCACCAAGGGGACGGACGATGAAACGACCCGCCCCGACTACGACGCGAAGTGCGAAGCGCTGATCCCGCTTTTAAAGGGGGAGATCAAGGCGCATTTCCACTGTCACCGCGCGGACGACCTCTTTACGGCGATCCGCATTTCGGAGGAATTTTCGCTGGACTGCGTGCTGATCCACGCGACGGAGGGCTATCTTGTGGCGGACGAGCTGCCGAAAAGCGTTCCCTGCGTGGTCGGACCGATCTTCGGCGACCGCTGTAAGCCCGAGCTGTCGAACGCCGATATCCGGAACGCGGCGCTCCTGATGCGGGCGGGGATCGAGGTCTCGCTTTGCACCGATCACCCCGAAAACCCGATCCAGTACCTCCCCGTAATGGCGGGGCTGGCGATCCGCGGAGGAATGACCGAAGCGGAGGCGCTCGCCGCGATCACGATTCATCCCGCACGGGTCGGCGGGCTCGATAAACGGGTCGGAAGTCTCGAGGTCGGGAAGGACGCGGATTTTGTTTTGTGGCAGGGTTCGTTTTACGACATTTCCCGTCCGCCGCACGCGGTATACCTCGACGGGAAGCTGATCCAGTAAGGAAAAACGGTTCAAGAGCAGAGCTGTTCATACGCCTTAAAAATAGGAACAAGCACCCCGGACGCCTGACATAAGTTATAAAGAAGGAGAACGGCATGAAAAAATTTATCCGTATTCCATACGAGGAGGAGAGCCGGCTTTCGATCGACGCGCTCCGCGCAAGACTCGACAAAGTCCTCGCGGCGCAGCAGAAACGCGCGCTCTATAAGCTGAAGGGCGAACCGCTGTACCTGCTCTCGAAGGACGGCGAGGACGAATACACCCTCCGCTATTACCACTCCTATAAAAAGGATTTCTGCGATACCTGCCTGCGCTTTCTGCTCATAAAAGGTCTGGAGCGGTCGGGCGCAAAGGGGAGTATCCGGAAGCCGGGCGGGAGCTGGGCGTTTTTCTGGGGCGTGATCGCGACGCTTCTGATCGACTTCTGCGTCATTACCTACGGGATCCTTTTTATCGCGGGGTTTCAGCTTACGACCGCGCTGATGATCTCGATGACGGCGATTATCGTCCGCGCCTATGTCTGCATTTCTTTGCTGCAATTCAACACCGAACGGGTAAAAATGCTGAAAACCGAAATGCTCCGTCTGCTCCGCGACGAGGAGATCAACGAGGAACAATCCTACAAGGAGGAAAACGAAGATGAGAGAGATTGACGTTTCGGTCGTCCGTGATACGGTCGCAAAGCTTTGTGAGGAAGCGAACCTTACGCTCCCGAACGGAATGCGCGAAACGATCGAGGGCTGTATCCCCCGCGAGGAAAGCCCCGTCTGTAAGGAAGTGCTTTCCGATCTGGTGAAAAATATTGACTGCGCAAAGGAACTGAACGTGTCCATTTGTCAGGATACGGGCATGGCGGTCATTTTTCTCGAGATCGGACAGGACGTACATTTTGTCGGCGGGAGCCTGAACGAGGCGGTCAACGCGGGCGTCGCCAAGGGCTATACCGAGGGACTGCTCCGCCTTTCAGTCGTGAAAGACCCGCTTCGGCGCGTGAACACGGGCGACAACACCCCCGCCGTCCTGCATACGAGCATTACGGACGGGGAAAACGTAAAAATTATAGTCGCGCCGAAGGGCTTCGGGAGCGAGAATATGAGCCGATTAAAGATGTTCACTCCCTCCGCGACGCGGGAGGATATTATTGACTTCGTCGTCGAAACGGCAAGTATCGCGGGGAGCAATCCCTGCCCCCCGATCACGGCGGGCGTCGGGATCGGCGGCGATTTTGAGCAGTCGGCGTATCTCGCGAAAAAGGCGCTTTGCCGCGATCTCGCGGTACGGAACGCCGACCCGTTTTACCGCGAAATGGAAACGGAAATTCTCGAAAAGATCAATTTGACCGGGATCGGCGCGCAGGGCTTCGGCGGAACGGTCACCGCGCTTTACGTCAATATCGAGACCGCCCCGACCCACATCGCGGGTCTTCCCGTGGCGGTCAACATCGGCTGTCACGTCACCAGACATAAGGAAGCGGTTCTATAATTTAAAAAGAAAGAAAAAATAATGTGGGGGCTCTGCCCCCTTACCCCCCGCCAAAGGAAACTTTTTCCTTTGGAATCCTTTTTCCCATCGCCATTTTTACCAATTTCAACTTTGCGGCTGTCAGGTCGTAAATTTTATTGAAAAAAATTTATATTTCTCTAAAAGGTTTATCGACAAGTTGATGCTTTTCGGTTTAAGCAGGCACACCTGAATAAAATAAAAACAGAAGGGAGTTTCTTCAATGGCAATTTTAATTACGGGAGGGGCGGGCTATATCGGCTCGCATACCTGTGTGGAGCTGCTCGGCGCGAACGAGGAGATCGTCGTGCTGGACAACTTCTATAACTCGAAGCCCGAAGCGATCGAGCGGATCAAGGCGCTCAGCGGGAAGGATTTCAAATTCTATGAAGCCGATATGTGCAGCGAGGCGGACATGGAAAAGATCTTCTCCGAAAACGAGATCGAGGCGGTCATTCACTTCGCGGGCTATAAGGCGGTTGCCGAAAGCGTGAAAAAGCCGCTTATGTATTTCTCCAACAACCTCGGCGGGACGTTCGTCCTGCTCAATACGATGATAAAGCACGGCTGCAAAAAACTGATCTTCAGCTCGTCGGCGACGGTTTACGGGATCCCCGAAACCGTTCCTGTCCGCGAGGATTTCCCGCTTTCCGTGATCAATCCCTACGGGCGCACCAAGCTGATGATCGAGGATATATGCCGCGATCTCTGCGCCTCCGACCCCGAATGGAGCATTGCGCTCCTGCGCTACTTCAACCCGATCGGCGCGCACCCGAGCGGGAAGATCGGCGAAGACCCGAACGGGATCCCGAACAACCTCATGCCGATCATCATCAACGTCGCGACGGGAAAGCAGGAAAAGCTGAACGTATTCGGAAACGACTACCCGACCCCCGACGGAACATGTATCCGCGACTATATCCATGTGGTCGATCTTGCCGCGGGACACCTCGCCGCGCTGAAGAGCGTCCGCGAGAAGAAAGGCGCGATCCCCTACAACCTCGGCACGGGCAACGGCTACTCGGTGCTGGAGATCATTGAGGCGTTCGAGCGCGTAAACGAACTGAAAATCCCGTACGAGATCGTCGGGAGAAGAGCGGGCGACGGGGCGGAATGCTACTGCGTACCGGATAAGGCGAAAAATGAGCTTGGCTGGTCGGCGAAGCACGGGCTGGAGGAAATGTGCCGCGATGCGTGGAATTACGCGAAAAACGCGAAGAAATAAAGACGGGCATAAAGAAAATACCACCAAAAACGAACGGACAGAATCGGCGCTTTCCACAAAATTTCTTCCTTTACCCTGTTTTTCCGAAAAATCCCTCAATTTTCGGGAATTTAAAACGATATAATTTATAATAAGCTGACCGTTGCTATATTGAAAGGAGTTCACGATGATCGGAAGCATCACGCGCAGCACCCCGTTCCCCTCTCTCATTTCAAGCACAGGAAAAACCGAGAACGCGGATCAGTCGTTCGGCGAGATCCTCGCGGAAACGGTCGCAGAGGACGATCTTCTGAAAAAAGCGCCCGAAAAGTGGGTCACAGAAGCGGGCTTTGAGCTTGAAGCCGCTGAAAAAGCCCTCGAGTTCCGGAGAAGAACACTTGAGCTCGAAGATCCGAAGGAATACACGCATGAGCTTACCGCCGAACAGGAAGCGTGGCTCCTTTCACGGCACGATCTTTCCAATATGCAGCGGTATGTTCCCTATACGTGGGTCTCCCGCGAAGGCACGACGCATCACGGTGTTCAGAATAGCGCCGAATACTGTAATTTTGTCGCCGATCTGGTGTATCTGGGCTATTGTTCCAAGTCCGATCTGATCCAGACCGAGCCGATCGACACACGTCCGGGAGGCTATTCGACGGTTTCCGAATATTTGCTCGCGCAGAAAAATTCGGGCGGCAGTCTGTTTGAATCCTCCCGCTCGATCGTCGCCCGTTTGGAAGATATGTATCGCTATTATTACGAGCGTTCACAGGATTCGTCCCGGGCGGTAAAAGGCGACGCCGAATTTGCCGCGCTGATCAAGGAGCATTATATGCCCTTTGAAAAAGAATTTTTTGAGTTCATAGACAGATTATTGAACAAGGACAAGGAACAGCTCCCGCAGAGGAGTGTCGCTCCCATCATCGAGGATATTTCGGATAAACTCAAAGAGGATTTTGGCAAGGTGTTTGCTTGATCCAAAAAACCAAATACAAAACCGCCCGTGGGGTTTCCGTCGGGCGGTTTGTTTTATGTATTATTTTTTTGCAATTTCCCCGCGATCGCAGCAAAACGTTCGTCCGCGCGCAGAAAATCAAATCGGTCGGCTTCCATGGCTTCCAAAACCGCTTGGTACTGATCCAGCTCGGAGTTTTTGAGAATATCCTTCTTTTTGTTCACCGCGGTAAGCGAAAGCCAGTACACATCATACTTTTCGGGGCGGTTTTCGTACCGCTCGGCGTAATCCGCCGCTTTTTCAAGGTTTTCCAACGTTTTTTCCGCGTCCGCAAGCTCGGCGTACAGTTCTGCCATTCTCAGATAGCCGGACGAGATCCGTTCATTGTAAAAATCGGCATTTTCCCCCGCGACAATGAAAAAAATCCGAACCGCCTTTTCCGCCATTTCGATTTTCTGCTCCGTCGAGCCGACCCAATGCGAAAGATTCATAAAGGTCTGGAAAAGAAGATCGGCGAACAGCAGAAGATTCCCCTGCCGCTGCGCCTGCGCCGTCTGCCAAGGATATACCTTCGGCGCGATCACCTCTCTTGAGACCCAAATCGACGGAAGCTCGTCGTTTACAATTTTTACGGCGCTCTCCTCGTCGCCGAGCCGCTTGTACAAAAATGCCATAAGCTGCTTACAGGAATAATTCTGAGCGAGCTGCTTGGATTTCCCGTCCACCTTTTGGCAAAGCGCCAGCGCCTCGCGGTTTGCCTCCTCGCTCTGCACGTCGAACAGCGCGTCCGCAAGTTCGAGCATCAGATCAATACTGTCGGGAAACTCAGCAAGCTTTTCCCGCAGAAACGCGATTCTCTCCTTGAACTTTCCCTCGTTGTTGAAGCGGCGGCTTTCCCGCACGATCTTCTCGATCTGCTCCCGCTTCCCCGCGGGATCCACGCCGAGAAGCTCGTCCACGGACACTTCAAACAGCGCGGCAATGGTCGGCAGTAAACCGAGATCGGGGTAAGAAACGCCTGTCTCCCACCTGCTGACCGTTTGCGGCGAAACCGAAAGGCTTTCGGCAAGCTGCTCCTGCGTCATTTCCGCCGCGAGACGGAGTTCCCTCAAATTTTTATCCAGCGTTATTTTCATGCTGTACCTCCTTCTTTCGATAAGTACAGTATATCATGCTTTTTCGGCGATTTCCACCGCCTCATTGTTGAGAAGCGCTCCCGAAAAATGAGAGTTTTTTGAAAAAGATCGTGCATATCACTCCGCGAATATTCTGACAATAACACCGTTCTCCACACACTCTGCGGTCGACGATAGTTTTGCGGTTTCAAGAAACGCAAGCGCGCGGCTGTCCGTGATTATGGTCGGAGTGCAGCGGTCGAGCGACGTTCCGACGTTTTCGATGAACAGTCTGCACCGTACACCCGCGCAGTCTGTCCCCTCCAGCAAATACCGCGCGGAAAGGGAGAATTTGCCGTCTTTGGATATCTGAGTATCGGTGCCGTTAAATATTGTTTTCCCCGTGAAATAGTCTCCGACCGCCTCGGCGGAAAACGGTATCATGACCGCCCCCGCGAGGCTGCCCTCAACCCCCTGTGCCGGATATGTCGTTACATTCACGGTAAGTATGATTTGTTTCCCAGCCATAATGTTTTCTTTCCCGCCAAGCGGCGAATAAACAATTTCGGATAAAAAAAGACCGCACAGTTTCCCGTACGGTCTTTTTGAGCAATGCAAAAAGTGACGTATACGATTTCACGCCCACTATGTACACAAAAATCCCGCACAAAATCCGTCATTCCGAGATTTTGTCTGAATTTTTTTACACTTTCAGGTCGTAAAACAGTATTACTTCTCTGCGGCAGAAGTGCTGTTCTCGGCTTTCTTCGCCGCGATCTCCTTCTCCCATTCGTCAAAGCCCTTCGCGATCAGGTCCTTCGTCTCATAGCATACGCTCGGGAGCTTTCCGCCCCAAATGCCTTCGCATTCGCCGAATGCCTTTTCAACCGCGTTCTTCATCTTTTCGAACGCCTTCTCGTCGTCTCCGGCAAGTGCCTTCGCGAAATCAAGAATACGGTTCGCGGTCTTTTCCGCGCCCCAGAAATCCTCGGAATCCGCCTTCAGCGGTTCTAAGCCGTAGCTTCTGAGCAGTTGGTCGATCGAGGAGGTGGCCTTTGTACCGCTCGCCTGTCCGCCGATCATCTTCGCAACGATGTCCTTCATTCCCTCGTTCTTCATCTGACGAACGGATTTGGACGCAGCCTTCGCAGAATCCGTTTTTTCACTCTTCTTCGACTTGCTGTCGTCGGTGGTGTGATCGTTCTTCTGGTTGGAACGATTGTCGGTTACGGTCGCCTTGGTATAAGCGGGGGTAAAACCGGTTTCGGATTTCACGAATTTGTCGGTATGCTCGGACGCAAGCGTCGTCGATTTCTCCTCCGAAACGCGTTCTGCGGGCTTCGGAGCGGTCGCCGCCGTCATCGCGGAGGTCTCCGCCACTCTTCCTACACTCATCATAAAAATCACTCCTTTCTAAAAATTCAGCCGATACCGAGCGGTATCTACCTTATATATTATATCGTCCGCTTTACGGAAAACTTTAGGATTTTTTCAAATTCCTTCCTCTTTTTTTTGTGCAGCCTCCCGCGGCTCCGCCGGAAGGCTTTTCTGACGGTATGCCCAGAACTTGTTCATCACGAAATTGATCGGGATCGTGACGATCATGTTCAGGATCGGTCCAACCAACTCGGAAATCCGACGCGCGTCCATCTCTTCGGGAAGGAAGGGGAGCGCCGCGTGAACCCCCCCGAGAAGGTCATTCACAAAACCGCAGTATTCCCCGATCCGGATCAGATCGACCCACAGCACCAAAAGCACCGTGTTCAGAACCAGACCGAACGCATAGGAGGCGTACGTTTTCAGCAGAACCTTCCACCATACCCGTCTTTCCTTCGATTCGTCCTCTTTAAAAACGAAGCGGCTCCCCCAAAAATACGCGTTCAGCACACTGATCAAAAAACCGAAAATATTCGCGACCACATAGTGCGCCCCGAGCGCGACAAAAAGGATATAGACCAGATAGTTGACCGCCGTGTTCGACACGCCGACCAGCGCGAATTTCAAAAACTGCCAGACATTCTTTTTATTCACAGATCACCGTACCTTTAATAAAAGCTGCTTTGCAATCTCCTGAAGCGGGAGCTGCACCGAAACCGCACCCTTTTTAAAGGCGACCGCCGGCATTCCGTATACCACGCAGGTTTCCTCGTCCTGCCCTACGGTAAACGCGCCCGTATTATGAAGCTTTAACAGTCCCTTCGCGCCGTCCTCGCCCATTCCGGTCAGAATGGCGGCAACGGCGTTCGGTCCCGCCGCGTCCGCGACGCTGTCGAATAAGACGTCTACCGAAGGACAGTGTCCCGAGACCTTCGGACCCGGACGGCTCGTAATGAAATAGCCGTTATTATCGCGCATGACCCGCATCTGAAGCCCGCCGGCGGCGATAATGATCCGCCCCGTGATCAGGCGGTCGCCGTCCTCCGCTTCCTTTGCGCTCATCGCGCAGATCCGGTTCACCCGCTCGGCGAACATCTTCGTAAAGGTCGGCGGCATATGCTGGGTAATCACGACGGGCGGCGTGTTCGCGGGGAAACGGCGGACGATCTCGACGAGCGCGTCCGTTCCCCCCGTACTCGCGCCGAGCGCGATCATCATATTCTTTCGCGGAATTCCCGGAACAATGATCGGATCCGCGCGGGCTTCGGTGCGCGGCACGGCGGAAGCAGCAGAAGCGGAAGCCGCAGCAGTGGGAGCGGCGGTCTTGATCCGTGCGAGCTGCGCGAAGCGAACCGTAGACGCAAGCCGCGCAATGAACTGTTCCTTTTCGTTCGCCTCGGGCTTTCGCATAAATTCCACCGCGCCCGCGCTGATCGCGTCGAACGCGCCCGCCGCCGAGGAGGTTATGATAACGACATGAACGGGGTGCGTCGGAAGGAAGGAACGGAGAAAGTCGATCCCGTTCATTCCCGGCATTTCCACGTCCATCGTCACCACGTCGGGATTCAGGCGGAGAATCTTTTCCCTTGCCTCGTTCGTATTCGACGCGGTATCGATGACTTCCAGACCGCTGTACTTGGAAAGCCCCGACTGTAAATAATTCCGAAAAAACGGCGAATCGTCCACGATCAAAACTCTGATATTTTTTGGCATAACTATGCGTATCCTTTCTTCTGTTGTTCTGCACGAACGGTAACGTGACTTTGTCGGAATACCGTAAATATGTCTTTTTTATTTTGTGCAGGCGTGCGCGCCGAAAATCCTCCCGTTAAAAGGAACCGCGCAAACACAATGCTTACGCGGTATCCGGAACATTCCGCATAACGCAGACGCGTCCGTCCTATGTAGATCTCCCGCCGGTTTTTACGCCTGCATTAAAAGGAAGCCGAAATTACTCGGGCTTTTGATAGATCGCGGGCTTTATGTACTTAAACTTCGTCGAGTCGCGCGGAACGCTTTCGGCGTGCCCGATAAAGAGGTAGCCGCCGGGCGCGATCACGTCGTAAAAACGGTTCACAAGGTCGATCTTCGTCTGCATATCGAAATAGATCATTACATTCCGGCAGAAAATCAGATCAAACGGATTTTTCCGGAACGGGATCGTCTCCATCAGGTTAAACACCTTAAACACGACCAGCTTCCGAACCTCGTCTTTTACCTGAAAGCAGTCGTTTCCTACTGAAGTAAAGTATTTCCGCTTTACGTCCTCGCTCAGGTTCTTCATGCTGTCCTTATGGTAAATTCCCTGCTGTGCCTTCGCTAAAACACGGGTCGAAATATCCGTCGCAAGGATTTTCGTATCCCACTGTTTCGCGTTCGCGCCGAAATACTCGAGCAGCTCGATCTCGTTCGTATACGGTTCTTCCCCGCTTGAGCAGGCGGCGCTCCAGAGATAAATGATCTTATTCTTTTTCTTTTTTTCAAGCGCGGGCAGGAAGGTATTCCGCAAAAATTCGTAATGCTCCGGTTCGCGGAGAAAGTAGGTGTGATTCGTCGTAAGGCGGTTCATGAGGTTTACGACCTCCGTCCCGCTCTTATCCGAAAACACCATATTTAAAAAAGAATTATAATCCGAAAACCCGCGGCTCGCGAGCAGGTTGCCGAGTCTCCCCTGGATCATCACACGCTTGCGCGAAAGATCAATCCCGTAATTTTCATGCACATACCCTACGAGCCGGTTGAATTCGGCGTCCGTCATTGCAATTGTTGGCATAACTCTTTGCTCTCCTCCGATTATTCGGCGTCAAGGAAATGAAGGTCATTCTCGTAAACCAACTTATTTACATCGAGGATCAGCTTTACGCCGTCCGGCATTTCGAGCAGGTACTTGATGAACTTATTGTCGTTTACGCCGTTTTGATTCGGGGACTGCGCAATGTTCTTCTTATGAACATCAAGAACGTCAAGAACGCTGTCCACGATGATCCCGACCTGAACGTCGTCGATCCCTATAATAATGGTACAGGTTCGATCGTCGTAGGGGATCTCTTCCCGTCCGAAACGGATTCTCGTGCTGATGATCGGCATGACCTTACTTCTGACGTTGATAATGCCCTTTATATAATAAGGTACGCCGGGAACCGAGGTAATATGCGGAACGCCGATAATCTCCACAATATTCGAGATCTCAACGCCGTAGATCTGCTCACCGATACGGAAAGTAAGAACCTTCGTCAGCGCGGATTCCTTTTCGTTTTTTTCTTCAAGCTTCAGCTTTTTTATTTCCTCCTGCTTCGCGAGCAGCTCCTTGTAATCCATTGCCATTTTTTCTGACCGTCCTTTCCTCGTTTAGCGTGATCCAACCAGGGTATTCACGTCCACAATCAGCGAAATGCTTCCGTCGCCCATGATCGTACAGCCGGAAAGTCCCTCGCCTTTGATATTATACTGCGAAAGGTATTTCGGGAACGGCTTTACAACGACCTGCTGCTCGCCGATCAGCTTATCGGCGAAAATGCAGACATTCACGTTTTCCGTTTCGATCAGGAGGATAATCCCGTCCTCGATATTCGTGACCTCCGTCGGAAGATTGAACTTTTCGTGAAGCCGCAGAACGGGGTAGCAGTCGCCGCGAATCATGATCATTTCCCCGCGCTGCGTGTCATGGATCAGCTGATTGTTCTGGACGCGCATGCTTTCCTTGATAACCGAGATCGGAACCGTAAAGATCGCGTCGTTTACGCAGATCTCCATGCCGTCAATGATCGCCATCGTCAGCGGGATCTTGATGATAAAGGTCGTTCCCTGCCCCTTCTGGCTTTCTACGACAAGGCTTCCGCCGCATTTTTCAATGTTCTTTTTTACAACGTCCATGCCCACGCCTCTGCCGCTGTACTCGGTCACGACCTCGTTCGTCGAGAAGCCGGGGAGGAGGATCATGTTCTGGATCTCGCGCTCGGAGTATTCGCTCGCGGGCTTTACGAGAAGACCGTTATACTCCGCCTTGCGGAGCACCTTTTCGGTGTCGATCCCGCGTCCGTCATCGGCAACGGTGATAATAACCTCGCCCGAGGAATTCGTCGCCGAAAGCGTAACCGTCGCCTTCGCGGGCTTCCCCAGCGCGATCCGCTCATCTGCCGTATCCTCGATCCCGTGATCCATGCAGTTTCTTACCAGGTGCATCAGCGGGTCGTTCAGGTTATCGACGATCGACTTATCGACCTCCGTCGTATCTCCCTCGATCTTAAGCTCCGCGTCCTTCCCGAGCTTTACCTTCATATCGCGGACGATACGGTTCATTTTCTGGAACGTGCCGGTCAGCGGAACCATTCGGATCGACATAACCGTATCCTGTAAGTCGGTCGTGAGCTTCTTCAGCTCGCGCGCCGCCTTCGAGAAGCTTTCAAGCCGCATTCCGTCCAGTTCGGGGTTTGAAACGACCATGGATTCTGTCGTAATGATCTCGCCGACAATATCGTGAAGCTGATCGAGCTTTAACAGATTTACGCTAATGAGGCTCTGTTTTCCGCTGCCTCCGGTCGGTGCCTTACTTTCGGCGGGCTTATTTTCCGGCTTCTTCTTTTCCGGAACCGGCGCCGCCTTCTGCTCGGGCGCTGCCGCTGCTGCCGGCGCTGCCGGTGCCGCTGCCGACGCCGACGCGGCAACCTCCGCCGCAGCCGCTTCCTCCGCCTCTTTTTTCTCGTTTTTATGATTGTTGCTGATAACCTCGTAGGACTGGATATTGATCGACTCGCCGATCAGGCGAACAACCGCGTCGTTATCGTGCGCGCGGAAGGTAATAATAAATCCGTGATCAATAATGACATTCGAGGAATCCTGATTCGATTCGATGTCGCTCGGAGTATATTCGAGAACCTCCGCTTCCTCTTTTACGCTGTTCAGGAGCATGAGCGCGCGCAAATTCTCCATCTTACAGCCGTCCTCGAAGAATACGCGGACGGTCATGCAGTCGCTTCCCCAGCCGCCCGACGGAGCCTCGCTCTCCTGCGCGGACGCGCCGCCGCTCTCCTCGCTCTCCGCTTCGTCCAGCTCGCCCTTCAGCATTTTCGCGCCCTTTTCGAGCTTTGCGATGATCTCGGAAAAGTCGGTCGCCTCATAATCGTCGTTATTCTGGATCGCCTCGATCTCCGCCTTAAACAGGTCGGACATCTGGAATACGAGATCGTAAACGAAGCTTACGTCCGTCATCTTTTCGGGCGCCTCACGGATAATAAAGAACATATCCTCTCCCTTATGCGCGAGCATTTGAAGATTTTCAAAGCCCATCATCGCGGAGGAGCCCTTCACCGTATGCATGATGCGGAAGATCTCGTTAATATCGTCCTCCGTGAACTCGTTTGCCTGCTCCGTCCGAAGCAGGATCTCGTCGAGCTGTTCAAGAAGTCCGGTCGTTTCAAAAATGTAAACGTCGACCATTGCCTCCATGCCGGATTCTACCTTTGCCATAATTTAACCGTTCCTTTCTCCGCACGATCCTTCGCGCGGCAAAAAATTATGATATTTTATGAAAAAGAATTGCAAAAAATAAAAATTTATGATAATATGAGATTATACCAAGTATCGGGAAGGAGAAATCGTCATGCCTCAAATCCCTCAGATCGGCGACGCCACAGGAAAAAGCTATTCAACCACGCTGAACAATAACCGAGGATCCTCCTCCGGCGGCGAACAGCAGTTTACCGTAGACGGCTCACAGCGCCCCGAACAGCTTCAGGTCGTTTCCGACAAGAACGCGGGAAACAACGCCCAGACCACCATGGGGCAAAAGGATCTGATCCCGCTTGCCGTAACGGTAAGCAAAAATCAGGCGCTCGCGGTCGAAACCATTAAGGATATCATCAACGCGGATCTCCTCACGACCGCAAAGCTGAACGGCTATACCGAGCTTGCGGGCGAACTCGAAAATCTCAGCAGCTCGCTTTATATCCCCGCCGACCGGCTTCTGGACGAAATCCTCGAGCAGGAAAACCAGAACACCATGTTCATCAACGACCGCTTCTACGATCTCCTCCGCGAGGCGGCGACGGACGCGAACCCCGACCTGAAGGAAGCGATCGGGAATATGCTCAAGGCGATCAACTTCTCTCAAAACCGGAACGAGATCACCGCGGCGCTGTCCTCGAACCTGAAATTCCTCGCGGAATACTTTTCGCCGAACCGCGCGCTTTCCGAAAATCTTACCGAACTTGCCTTCCGCTGGTCGTCCGGCGAGGCGCAGTCGAATTTCACCGCGCTCCGGAACGAGACCTCCGAGCTTCTGAAGGACGTGTCCGAAAGCTTACTGAACGACAGCCACACACAAACGCTTCTCCCGATCGTGATCCACAATATTTCAAAGTACAACACCAACGATTCCATGCTCCGCGAATATTTTGGGCAGCTTTTGACGCAGATCCCGTCCTACGAAATGCGAAGCGAGCTTTCGGCGGCGTTTGAATCGCTTCTCGCCAAGCTTTTACACGGACAGAACGGCGAAGCACAGACCAATCGTCCTCAAAGCGGCTCGTCTTACGCACCCGTGAACGAACCCGTCATGACCGAGGCGAAAACGAGAGAAACGGAAGAAGCGCTTCCGAATCGTCCTGAGGAAGGGCTTCCGAACCGTCCCGAGAATCCGTCCGCGCCTCTGCCGGAACCGACAGCGGAGCGAAATCAGGACAGCCAGACAACACCTTTTTCTAATTATACTATAAACGGAGAAAAAAATCAAGTAGAAAATTCCTTTTTTGACAAAGAAAACTTGATTTTCGGCAAAGATAGTGAAAATTTCCGCGTTTTTTCGGAATACATGAATAAAAATCTGACCGATGAGGGGTATCTTCTCGAGACGGGACTGGACGTTCCCGACTTTTCGGACTACATAACCGCCCTCCACAGCGGGGCGCAGGACGAGCGGACGATCATGACCGCGCTCTTGACGGGACTGATCTCGGACGAGGGACTCCAGGACGTGATCGTCGGACAGATGGAGCAGATCGGGACGATCGAGGATCTCGTCGCCTTTTTAAACAATTTCCTCGACGCCATGCCCGACGGTCCTCTCCGGGACAGCGTGTACGAGGTGCTGGACGAATCGCTTTCCGTTCTCGCCGAGAACGGCACCCTCCCCGAACGCGCGGAGACCGCCCCCGAGCCGCCCCCCGCCGAGCAGTTTTTCCCGCGCGGAGCGGATCAGGCCGAGGCGGCGCAGGCACGGCAGTCCAGCTCGATTCAGGCGCTCACCGAATTCGTCTCCAAAAATATCAACCACCCCGCCCTGAAATCCATCGACAGCTTTAACGCCTCGAATCTTCTCCAGAGCATGATCAACGCCCCGGGCGTCATGACCCCGCTTTCGCACTTTATCCTCCCGATCCAGATCGAGGACACCCGCGCGTTCGGGGAACTGTGGGTCGATAACGACGACGAATCCGCCGCAGAAAAAAGCGAGGGCAGCACAAAGCGCTATCATATGTTCCTGACCTTCGACGTGGACGCGTTCGGACGATTCGAGGTGGACGTCTACGCGGGCGATAATTCGATCAGCGTAAGCCTTCTCCACCCGCCGAGCTTCGGAAAAAATATCGACCAGATGATCAACAAAATCCATCGGATCGCGGCGGGAACAGGCTATTCGATCAACCGTTTTGAAACGGGCGTGCTGAAAAAGCCGCATAATCTCACCCAAATTTTCCCGAAACTGATCGAAAGGAGGTCGGGTCTGAATGTCCAAGCGTAAAATTTACGGTCAAAAGGCGGCGGTCGCCTTAAAGTACAATCCGAGCCTGAACTACGCGCCCGTGGTCGTTGCGTCGGGGCTTGGCGAGCTTGCGCAGCGGATCGTGAACATTGCCGACGAAAACGGCGTTCCGATCTACCGCGACGACAGCACGGCGGCGCTTCTCGTCATGCTCGGCTCGGGAGAGCATATCCCGCCCGAGCTTTACTCCGTTGTCGCGGCGATCTACGCCGAGGTCGTTTACAGCGCGAACGAGATGAAAAAGCTGAACCCGAGGCGGTTCGGCTGAGTCTTTTTGTGCAGTACTGCCGTTCGGAGAGCGGAAGTTTTCCGCTCTCCCGACGAGTTCGGATTAAAATTCAAAAAAATCGGCGCCGCAGGTCAAAAACCCGCAGCGCCGTTTTTATGGAAGGATTACTCGATATAAGCAATTTTAGGGGAGGAGTACGCCTGCACAAAAATCAAGCGGTTCCCTCGTAGAAATAATAGTCGCCGTCATATTCGAGACTGTCGTTTTCGGGATAGAAACGGATCTTTTCCGTAAAATGCGCCCCGCCGTCCAGATTCGTGCCAAGGAAATAATAATCGGTCAGCGTGATCTGTCCCGTCGCCTCGTCCGTCTCGGCGATCCCCGGCCACTCACGGAAACGGTATTCCTGCCGTTCAAAGCCCGTAAGCACAAACGTCCCGTCCTCGAAAATCTCTATACAGCCGCGCGCGGGGTTCGCGTTCAGATAATACTTCCCCGTTTTCAGCTCGGCGTTCTGTACCTCGTAAACCGTTTCGGGAACGCCGCTGTCGGAAGCGCCCGTCATAACGCTGATCCCGCTCGCGATCACCGCCGCGCCGATCAGAACCATAATAAAACCAATCATTTTTGTTTTCATATCAAAACCTCCTTGCTTTGTATGAAAGCCGAATTTCCTTTATCTGTCTCTATTATACCCCCTATTTTTCGAAAAAGCAATTACAAAGTGGTTAAAAATTTATTACAAAGCGGTTACAAAAATTTTCCAATTATTACATTTTGTAACTTTTGGAAATATTCACCATCTTTTTACGCGATTTACAGGGAAGCGTCATTGACTTTTCGGTACAGGCGGTGGTATAATAATAGCGAAAAACGACGACACCGGACGCCGCGCGGAAAGGGAGGCCTCGCTTATGAATGAACCGTCAACACAGCTTGTCCCGAATCGGGAACGCTCCTTTGAACACCTTATCGGCTCGGGAAGCGGCGCGGAGCAGCTTCTCGAGACCGCGCAGCCTTTTCTCGAGCTGATCATGCAAAACGAATGCGCCTTGAAAGAGATCGAAACCAAGCTGAACGTATTGAACGACGAATTTTCGCTCCGTCATAATTATAACCCGATCGAATCCATTAAGACCCGCGTCAAGGATCCCCTCAGCATTGTCGAAAAAATGAAGCGGAAGGGGATCCCCGCGACGATCGAGAACATGGAGGAGCAGCTGAACGACATCGCGGGGATCCGCGTGATCTGCTCCTTCCCCGAGGATATTTACGTGCTTGCGGAGCTTCTGGTGCGGCAGGACGACATCACCCTGATCCGGAAAAAGGACTATATCGCGAATCCGAAACCGAACGGCTACCGAAGCCTTCACCTGATCCTCGGGATCCCGATCTTCCTTTCGAGCGGTAAAAAAATGATGAAGGTCGAGGCGCAGTTCCGTACCATCGCCATGGACTTCTGGGCAAGTCTCGAGCATAAAATGCGGTACAAGCAGAACATTGAGAACGCGGAGGATATTGCCCGCGAGCTTCAGTTCTGTGCCGAAGCGATCAACTCGATCGACTACCGTATGCAGGATATCCGCAACCGGATCGAGCAGTCGCGGGAATAATAAAAACAAAAGCCCGGGGTTCAGCGCCCCGAGCTTTTGTTTTCCGCTTCCTTTTTATGACCGAGATGAATCCCGATATGACCGATCCCCAGTATGACCGTCGAAACGATCAGAAAAGGATTCCGACCGTAAACGCCGAGCAGGAAAAACGCCGCGACGGGAAGGGTCGCGCCCGCGACAGGGATCCCGAGCAGAGAGGCGTAAAAATCCCGCATAGTCTTTTCGCTCCGGAAATACCGCACCCAGTAGACCTCGTACCCGATCATGAGCAGGAACGAAGCGCCGAGCCAGATCATCCGCGCCGAAGGCTCCCCGATATTAAAATCGGAAAAGATCAGTGCAAAGCAGCAGGTGAGGACTTCCCCGATCCGCTCGAGAAGCAGTAAGACGCGGTTCTCATTTACGACGTATTTTTCGTAATCCTTCGGCTGATTTTTTGTCCAGAGCAGGTTGGGCAGAAACAGCATCAGCACATAGATCAGTCCCACATAGGAAAAACCGAAATTCGTATTCATTGGATTCTCTCTTTCATAAACCGTTCCGGAATCCCGCCGCGCGTGCCGAGATTTCGGCATTCGGAGGACGGTTTCGGAATTGCCGGAGGCGGTTCGCCTCCCTCAGCCCAGCAGTGCTTCGATCAGCTCCTCGCCCTCGTCCCCGACGGGAAACACGGGAACGCCGAGCGCGGTCTCGACCTGTGACAGCGGCGTATCGTCCAGAAATACCGGCTCGTCCGCCTTCAGCATCGTTTTCGGGATCACAAGGCGCGTTCCGAGCCGTTCTTTTTCGGGCAGGAGCTGCGCGATCAAATCCCGCCCCGTAACGAGTCCCGCGACCGTGATCGTTTCCCCGAAAAAGTCGTTGCGGATCGCGAAAACACGGAGCTTTACCGAGGGAAAACGGCGCGTCGTTTCCTCGGTAAGCTCCCGCAGCAGCGGCGCGGCAAGAAGCCCCGTCGCGACCGAGCGCTCGATCGCCTCGCCGTCGTCCTCCACCTCGTCCAGACAGGATAAATACCCCTCGCGGAGGTACGCCCACATTCCCACGCCGTTTTCGTACTGATCGAACGAGCCGTAATATTCATAGGGCGGGATCGGAAGCCCCGCCGTCAGGAAAAGCTCGTCCGCGGGATAAACCACGCGCTCGCCGTGCTTCTTCAGCATTTTTTCACCGAATCGCTCGATCAGCCCGACCGCCTCTCGCGCCGAAACGCGGTCATGAAGCGGGATTTCGGGGAGACCCTCCCGAAATTTCGTCGCGCCGAACGGCACGACCGCAATGCTTTGCACCGCGGGAACCAGCGCGGTCAGGTCGGAAAGCGTTTTTTCAAGCTCCGCCCCGTCGTTCAGTCCGCGGCAAAGCACGACCTGACAATTCATCGAAATATCCGCCGCCGCGAGCCGAGGCAGGTAATCGAGCACCTTCCCCGCGTTCTTGTTGTTCAGCATTCTGACCCGCAGGGCGGGATTCGTCGTATGAACCGAGATGTTTACGTTCAGCTTCATGCGAATGATCCGCTCGATGTCCGGATCGCTCAGGTTCGTGAGCGTGATATAATTGCCCTGAAAAAAGCTGAGACGGCTGTCGTCGTCCTTAAAATAAAGCGTTTCCCGCATTCCGCGCGGAAGCTGGTCGATAAAGCAGAAAACGCACTTGTTGCGGCAGGACTGCTTCCGATCCATTAAAAAGCTCTCGAAATTCAGCCCCGGCTCGTCATACTCGTCCTTCTTTTTCAGGACAACCGTCCGGGTTCCAAGCGTAAGCTCAAGCCGCCGATCGCAGGAGTAAAAGCCGTAATCGAGCGCGTCGCGGATCGGATTCCCGTTGATCGCGACAAGCTCCTCCCCCGCTCGGATCCCCGCCCTCGCCGCGGGGGAGCGCGGCGTTACGGAGAGAATTTTTACGGACATACGCCCTCCTTAAAACTACTACCGATACGAAAACAGCGGCGCCCGCTTTCGGGTGCCGCCTAATACTGATCTGCAATGGAAACCGCAGACAAAAAATCTGTGCAAAACCGCATATATCAAAGCTTTTGCTTGATTTTTGTGCGGTTTCTCATTGCATATCAGTATGATTTTCGTCACGTAAAATTACGCCTCTTTCTGCGCGATAACTTCCCTGCCCTTGTAATAGCCGCAGCTTCCGCATACCCGATGAGGGAGCTTCAGCTCGCCGCAGTTCGTGCAACGCGAAAATACAGGAGCGGAGATCTTCCAAACCTGCGAACGTCTTTTATCGCGTCTCGCCTTAGAGACTTTTCTCTTCGGAACTGCCATAATTGCACCTCCCTTTTCACAAGCAATATTTATGATTCAGCGGCGTAAAGCACATTTTTCGCCGTTTTACGCCCGCCGAAATTGGCACGATTTAGATTATATCATAAATACCGCATTTTGTCAAGCCCGATCAGAGATATTTTTTTATAGAATCCGGAAGATCCGCCTCATCCGCGGAAATCGTAAAGACAACGTTTACGTTTTCGGAAACGGAAGCGATCCGGTCGAACATTCTCCCAACCTCGTCAAGGTCGCGCCCGACGATCCGTAAAATTCCGTCCACGAAAATATCCGTCGTGTCATAGTTCGACGCGAGAAGCCCCGCGACAAAGCCGAACATATCGTCGTAATCCTTGATTTTATAGTCCTCGACGTTGATCAGGCGGATCTTATGATAAATGTCGATGTTTAAAGACGAGCCGTACTGGATCGCGACAACGCTCCCCTTGCTCTCCTTTTCGGCGGCATGGATCGCCTCGATCAAGTGCTTCGTCTTTCCCGAACCCTTTTTCCCTGAAATAAGTTTAACCATTGAAGTATCCTCCGTATTCTGATTCGTGGGCATTTCCGGAGCGCTTCCCGCCGACGCGCGGCAAAAGGCTTCGGGAATCCCCGTCTATGTTAAGAGCTGCCGCTCCGTTAACCGAGTTTCGCCTCTAAAGCCGCCTTTGCGTCCTCATAGCCGGGCTTTCCGAGCAGAGCGAACATATTCTTTTTATAGCTTTCCACACCGGGCTGATCGAACGGATTCACGCCGAGGAGATAACCCGAGATCGCGCAGGCCTTCTCAAAGAAATAGATCATGTATCCAAGCTCTGCCTCGTTCATTTCGGGAACCTCCAGCACGAGGTTCGGTACGCCGCCCTCGGTATGCGCGAGAATGGTTCCCTCAAACGCCTTCCGGTTTACGACCGACATATTCTGTCCCGAAAGGAAGTTCAGCCCATCGCCGTTTTCGGGATCGTCTTTGACGAAAAAGTCCTTCTGCGGCTTTCCGAAGCTTACGACTGTTTCAAACAGAAGCTTCGAGCCGTCCTGAATAAACTGCCCGAGCGAATGAAGATCGGTCGAGAAGGTCGCGCTTGTCGGATAAAGTCCCTTTCCGTCCTTGCCCTCGCTCTCGCCGAAAAGCTGCTTGAACCATTCCGCCATCATGGTGAACGACGGCTCGTAGGATACGAGCATTTCCGCGCTCTTTCCCTTCCGGTAAAGAATGTTCCGGATCGCGGCGTATTTATAGCAATCGTTTTTCGTAAGATCGGGGTCGCAAAGCTCCGCCGCCGCCTTTGCCGCGCCGCTCATCAGCGCTTCAATGTCGCAGCCCGCCGCCGCGATCGGAAGCAAGCCGACCGCCGTCAGCACGGAATAGCGTCCACCGACGTCGTCGGGGATCACAAAGGTCTCGTAGCCCATTTTGTCGGAAAGCTCCTTGAGCGTTCCGCGCGCCCGATCGGTCGTCGCGAAAATGCGCTCCCGCGCGCCCTCGGCCCCGTAGCGCTCCTCAAGCAGCTCGCGGAACACGCGGAACGCGAGCGCCGGCTCGGTCGTCGTTCCCGATTTCGAGATCACGTTGACCGAAAAATCCCGACCCTCAACGAGCGAAAGAACGTCGTTCAAGTAGGTGGGGCTGATCGTATTTCCAATAAAATAGATGTCGGGCGTGTCCTTCTTCAGCGAGTTGTAAAGGCTCGAGCGAAGCGCCTCGATCGCCGCCCGCGCGCCGAGATAAGAACCGCCGATCCCGATCACGATCAGAACCTCGCTGTTCTTTTTGATCTTCTCCGCCGCCGCCCGGATCCGCTTGAATTCCTCGCGGTCATAGTCGTTCGGAAGGCTTGCCCAACCGAGGAAGTCGTTCCCAAGCCCGCTCTTTTCGGTAAGGGTCTTGTGCGCCGCGGTGAGCGCGGGCTGGATCCCTTTATACTCGTCCTCCGAAACAAAGCCCTTTAAATAAGTATCATTGAGCTTGATTGCCATAATTAAATCATTCCTTTCCTCTGGAAGAAGTTTGTGCCGAGAACGGGAGCAAACTTTTCTTCCGCCGCGTCCGTGCGGCGGTTTGTACTTGCTCCTTGCGGCGTCCTGCCGCGATTGCCGAGGCACAAACGACGGGTTTGAAAAAT